>JBMNQH010000007.1:0-125302 GCA_050944035.1 Oscillospiraceae bacterium
ACACCGTCTTACTGGTATGCGCACTATGGCGATCTTCTGTATCTGGATCAGCTGCTGGAGAGAGCCGCAACTGTGCTGACAGTCTACGGCAATCCGGTGGGGAGTGTATCGGAAGCATTGGAGAATCTTACCGCGCTTGGCGTCATCAACACGCCGGAGTATTGGAAAAAGAACTACAGCACTGTGAAGTATCTGGATTTGCTGCTGATGGCCATGGGCGGTTGTACCGGTTACACACAGGCGCAGTTTATCCGGGATGTGCAGGCTGCGCTTGGCGTGGGGGTGGACGGCATCGCCGGACGGGTGACGCTGGGTGCAACCCCGACGGTATCCAATGAAAAAAACAGCCGACATATGGTGGTGCAGTATGTACAGAAGTATCTGTATGCGCTGGGGTATATTGAAGTCGGCATGGCGGATGGCATTGCCGGGACGAAGTTTGAGCAGGCAGTGCGGAACTTTCAGGCGGCGAACGGCTGTGTGATCGATGGAGAGATTACGGCGGGGGCGAAAACGTGGAAGAAGCTGCTGGGGATGGAGTAAAACGATTGACACAATTGTATAAAGTGTTATACTATAATTAGTAATACCGGTAGGCCTCTTGGAAACTACGCACACTTGTCGGTGATAGGAAAAGGTGAAACCTCGCAACAAGAGGTGTGCTACAAAAAGAACAGCCCTCTGGATCGTATCGATCTGGAGGGCTGGTTTGTTTTATCAACGCTAGGATCAGATGTATTTACTGTGTATTTACTGTGTATTTTGTGGTGCTATTATGCGCTAATCTGTGCTATTTTGTGTTATGATATAATGAACAAAAAAGCCTTGAAAATACTGGATTTTTCAGCATTTTCAAGGCTTTTTTAAATGGTGGAGGTGGGGGGAGTTGAACCCCCGTCCGAAAGCGCTTTACCAGAAACCTCTCCGGGCGCAGGAGGTTATTTTACAGACCTGAAGTCTGTTGTTCCCGTTACAAGGGGCAAACCAACACGCCCCATCGTTTCGGTAGCTTCATTATGCATGGTACGCGCAAAGCTTAGCGTACGCACGGACGCCACTAATCGACGCCCTACATCCGGACCGTGGCCCTTCCAGAGAGGACGGGAAGCCGTTAAGCGGCTACCAGTTCAAAAGAATCGTTGTTCTTTGATTTATAAAGGTTGCCCATTTTAAGGATGGTAGGCGCATCCGCCCGCTATTTCTGACTCCACACCCCCGTCGAAACCGGTACACCCCCATGAAACCACCCCTGTTTTTGAGGAGTGGTATGGAAAAAGGGGAAGTGTGTAATAAACTAGCGATCTCTGCTCTTTTCCGGTGCAGGATAAGCAACGCCAAAGGTTTCAACCGTAACCTTTTTCATAATCTGGGGCTGTACCGGTCTGTCATTTCGATCGCATTTTGTGGAAGCAATGGCATCAACAACATCCATGCCATCGGTCACCTTGCCGAATGCTGCATACTGACCGTCAAGATGCGATGCATTTTCATGCATGATGAAAAACTGGCTGCCAGCGGAGTCGGGGTGCATGGCGCGTGCCATGGAGAGAACACCGCGGGTATGCTTGAGATCATTGGGGAAGCCGTTGTACGAAAACTCGCCCTCGATGCAATAGCCGGGACCACCGGTTCCGGTACCGAGCGGACAACCCCCCTGAATCATAAAGCCGGGAATAACGCGATGGAACCCAATGCCATCATAGAAACCCTGGTTGATGAGTGCAATAAAATTGTTGACAGAGTTCGGAGCAATTTCGGGATACAGTTCTGCGGTGATAATGCCACCGTCCATCATTTCAATCGTAACTACAGGATTGGACATGGATCAATACCTCTCTTTCAGTGTTCGGTCTATTTCACGTTTCGCGTCGCGCACTGCGGCGGAAGCACGTTTATCATGGAGCTTTTTGCCCTTGCAGAGGCCGAGCTCAACTTTTACGCGGCTGTCTTTAAAATACAGGGAGAGAGGGATTAAAGCGACACCCTCCTGCATGATGCGGCTGTTCAGACGCAAAATCTCGCGCCTGTGCATCAAAAGCCGACGGATACGAACGGGATCGCGGTTGAAGATATTTCCCTTTTCATAGGGACTGATATGCATCCCGCGGACAAACAGTTCACCGTCCTTGATCGTACAAAAAGCATCCTTGAGGTTGACTGTTCCCTGGCGGATAGATTTGACTTCGGTGCCAAAGAGCTCGATGCCTGCTTCAAAGCGCTCCAGGACGAAATAATCATGAAATGCTTTTTTGTTGGCGCAAATCTGCTTTACACCCCTTGCTCTGGGAGACATCTGCTCACCTCTTTCTGTCGGCTTCTATATTAGATCATAATACACATTTTACCACATCTGTCAAGAGAATAGGAGTGGAACGGAAGAAAATTTTTCCAACAATACTGTCATAGCATCATCAACAATAAGCGGGTTGCCCTGTTCATTAAGATGGGCGGCTTCCAGTGCGGAGCAGGAAAATGCTTCAGCAAATTCATAGAGAGGAGCTGGCAGGCTTGTGGTTCCCCTTCTTACAAAGAGCAGATAATCCCCATCATCGTATGTAAGAGAGGAAGGCAGAGGAGTGGGACAAAGAGAAACCGCGGCAAGCAGCTCTTCGAATTCTGAAAAGCGGAAGCAGACGAGGCCGAAGCGTGCGGGATGTGCCAGAAGAAAATAGTGTTCACCGTGTTGATAGAGTTCCGCGTCGATATCTGGCCAAGGGTCTTTTCCGTGGGAGAGCAGGGCATTTTGTACCAGCGTACGCACTTCCTGTTCGGTAAATTGTTCAGAAATCCCGAGTGTTTCCAACTCTTCAGAGGAGAAGGACAGCGCGACAGCACGATCTGTAATGGTATCCTGAATCATAAGGATTCTCCTTTGCTGTTTTAATAAGATATCATGATTATACGCTGATCGGAGGACGCAGACCAGTCCAAAAAACTTGGAAATTCAATGGGAAATATTAGAAATCAGGCATTTCTTATTGGAAAAGCATTCAGATTATGCTATAATTAACCATAATTATGCACAGTTGGCAAAAGAATGGAGGATCCGTTCGTGGAATATATAGAGAAAGCAATTCGAAGAATTAATGAATATCATGGTGTGATTGTTGATGTGGAAATGGATCAGGTTCAGCTTCCAGATGGTAGTCTTACGTTTCGTGAGGTTGTCCGGCATCCCGGCGGCGTTGCAGTGCTCCCCGTTGATGAAGAAGGCAATGCCTATTGTGTGAAGCAGTATCGCTATGCCTTTGCGCAGACAATTCTGGAAGTTCCGGCTGGCAAACAAGAGCCGGGTGAGGCTCCTATTCTGACTGCTGCCCGTGAACTTTCAGAAGAGACGGGGATTGTAGCTGAACATCTGATTGACCTCGGCGAAGTTTATGCATCGCCAGGCTGTTTCTCAGAGACATTGCATCTTTATTTTGGCACAGATCTTAAGTTCGAAGCAGCCCATCTCGATGAGGGCGAATTTCTGGATGTAGTAAAGATTCCATTTGATAAGTTATTGGATATGGTTCTGTCAAATGAGGTTCGGGATGGCAAGACAGTGGCAGCCGTTCTGAAGGCTGCGTATTATCTTCAAAAGCGCTGATGCGCACAATTGCTGGGCGTTTGTAATAAAATAGGGTACAGCATGGGGCAGGGGATTTTGCTCTTTTTGGCGGATTGGCAAAAATATGACACAAATTACCGGGAAATTGATGAAAGACCGGGAAAAAATAAGAAATATAATCATAGCATTTTATTTTATAGAGTGCTATAATCAAAAGAAGTGTTTACATAATGGAGAATCTGTAAGGGTTCTTCTGTGTTTTTGAGATGATGACGCTCCTGGCCATGGTTGTTTGTGGCAACCTGCGGGTACAATAAATAGAAAGAAACCTAAATCATGTTATGATTGGAAAGGTGTATTGCGTGGATAAATATATTATCAAGGGGGGCAAACCTCTTTATGGTGAAGTAGAGATCAGTGGTGCAAAAAATGCTGCAGTTGCGATTATTCCCGCCGCACTTCTGGTTGATGGGGTTTGCAGGATCGAAAATATTCCCCAGATAAGTGACACCGATATGTTATTGAGCATCCTGACACATTTGGGTGCCAAAATTAAACTTGTGAACAAAACAACAATGGATATTGACTGCACAACAGTGCGTCAGGCCGATGCGCCATTTGAGCTGATGCGTAAGATTCGTGCATCTTATTATCTGATTGGCTCTATGCTGGGACGATTTGGCTATGCCAAGACGACCATGCCCGGCGGCTGTAATTTTGGTGTGCGTCCCATCGACCAGCATGTCAAAGGCATGAAGGCACTGGGAGCGGAAGTTGAGGTCAAGAACGGTTTTGTTTATGCAGAAGTTCCCAATGGCCGTTTACAGGGAACAGATATTTATCTCGACAAGGTTTCTGTTGGTGCAACCATGAATATTATGATTGCCGCAGCAACCGCAGAAGGAACAACGGTAATTGAAAATGCTGCCAAAGAGCCCCACATTGTGGATCTTGCAAACTTTTTGAATTCCATGGGTGCCGATGTTCGTGGTGCCGGTACGGATAGCATTAAGATCAAGGGCGTAGAAAAGCTGCACGGCGGTACTTATTCTATCATTCCGGATCAAATCGAGGCAGGCACCTATATGACAGCAGTTGCGGCGACTGGCGGAGAGATCCTGATTAAGAACGTGATCCCGAAGCATCTTGATTGTATCAGCGCCAAGCTGAAGGAGATGGGTGTTACCGTAGAAAATAAGGGGGATGCCGTGTTGGTTCGGCGTGAGAAACCGCTGGTTCGTGCCAATGTAAAAACATTGCCCTATCCCGGCTTTCCGACGGATATGCAGCCGCAGATCAGTGTGGTGCTGTGTCTGGCGCAGGGTACCAGTGTTGTGACGGAAGGCGTGTGGGATAACCGTTATCGCTATGTCAGTGAACTGAAGAAGATGGGGGCACAGATCCAGGTGGATGGAAAAACCGCAATTATCGAAGGGGTTGACCATTTGAGCGGTTCGGTTGTGACATCCTGCGACCTCAGAGCTGGGGCGGCGGTTGTGATTGCCGGCCTCTGTGCAACTGGTGTTACAACTGTAGAGGATATTCAATATATTGAGCGTGGGTATCAGGATATTGTCGGGAAATTGCGCAGTCTCGGTGCGGATATCGTTATGATGTCGGAACCGGATCCTGTCGAAACGACAGTCCTGGAGACCAGCATCAGCTGACAGATCTGACGAAAAAAGCATTATGAGAATTTCTACTTTTGCCAGTGGCTCTTCGGGAAATTGTACGCTTGTAAGCACTGGCAGTACGCATATTCTGATTGATGCGGGCATATCAATGAGACGAATTGCAGCGAATCTGACCTGTACAGGTTTAAAACCTGCCGATATTGCAGGGGTATTGGTGACGCATGAACATAAAGATCACATCAACGGCATTGCCACGATGACAAAATACCATAAGATTCCGTTGTATGCACCACCAGGCGTAGCGGCCTGTTTGGCACGGGTTCCCGGAGCGGAACAATGTATTAAGCAAATTACACCAGGGGAAGCTTTTTGTATTGATGATGCGGAAATTCGCGCGTTTCATACCCCGCACGACGTTCCGGAAAGTGTGGGGTATTCAATTCTCGCAGATCAGAAATTTGGGTTTTGTACCGATCTTGGTCATGTAACAGAGGAAGTTGCCCGTGGATTGGAGGGAAGCGATATTGTCATGATTGAAGCCAATCATGACCTGTCGATGCTTCGCCAGGGGCGCTATCCCTATTTTTTAAAACAACGGATTTTATCCGACCATGGTCATCTTTCCAATCCGGATAGTGGGAAGTTGGCGCTTTGGCTGGCAAAGCATGGGACAAGGGCTGTTATTCTGGGGCATTTAAGCCAGGAAAATAATTTGCCAACTGTTGCACTACAGACTGTTTCCGAAGTACTGCAACATGGAGGTTGCGAACCTGGTAAAGATCTCAGTCTTTCTCTTGCACCGGCCGCAGAGCGGCATACGCTGATTGCAGAGGGGGATACCATATGCTTGGTATAAAGCTCATCTGCATTGGAAAGATGAAGGAAAAATATTACATGGATGCAGTCGCTGAATATACGAAGCGTCTGCGTGTATATTGTAAGTTTGAACTTGTGGAATTGCCGGAATATCGCCTTAGTGATCATCCATCCGATAAGGAAATCGAGGCGGCACTGGAAAAAGAGGCATATGAGATAGAAAAGCAGATTCCACAGGGAGCGGCTGTCATTGCATTGTGCATTGAAGGACGCAAAAAGAGCAGTGTGGAACTGGCGAAGATGATGGAACAATGGGCTGCAACGGGCAAATCAAGATTGTGTTTTTTGATTGGTGGATCTTTTGGTATGCATGCTTCGATCAAGCAACGGGCAGATCTTCAGTTGTCCATGTCGGATATGACGTTTCCGCATCATCTTGCCCGTGTGATGTTGGTTGAGCAAATTTATCGGGGCTTTACAATTTGCGAAGGAACCCGATATCACAAATAGATGGAGGTGTTTTCAATGCGGCATCCCATAGAAGAGAACGAAATGGAAACAACCCAAAAAGAATCGAGTTTGCAATGGGGCCGAAATCGTCGGGGAAATCTGATGGAGCGATGGCCGCTTGATGCAGAAGGAGAACCAGTTGCTCCAGTCTTTTTGGCACACCGTACATCCAATGATATGGCGGATGAAATGCTGGTCAATCTGCTGGAGGCTTATGGCATTCCAACATTACGGCAATACCCAAACGACGGAGAGTTTGGCAGGGTGATTATGGGAATCAGCGGAGGAGGCGCAGATGTCTACGTCCCCGAAACAGAGTATGAAGCTGCAATGGAGCTGCTGAATGGGGAGGTTATTGAAGATGACGAAGATAGTTGAGGAACGTTACCGGCATTGGTTGGACAGCCCTTGCCTGAGCAATGCGGAGTGGGAAGAGTTATCCAAAATCGCGGATAACGAAGAAGAAATCACCAGTCGATTTTATGCCCCGCTCTCATTTGGAACAGCAGGACTGCGCGGCATTATGGGGCTTGGATTGAATCGCATGAATGTTCATGTTATTCGTCATGCGACGCAGGCATTTGCCAATGTAATTTGTGCAGAGGGACAGGAGGCAATGGATAAAGGCATTGTCATCTGCTATGACTGCCGTAGAAACAGCCGTGAATTTGCAATGGAAGCTGCCTCTGTCATGGCCGGAAATGGGATTTATGTCCGAATGTTTGACGATTTGCGCCCAACACCGGAGCTGAGTTTTGCTATTCGCAAATATGGTGCCACTGCCGGGTTGAACATTACCGCAAGCCACAACCCCAAGGATTATAATGGTTATAAGGTTTACTGGTCTGACGGCGCACAGCTTCCACCGCAGCACGCAAAAGCAATTGCGGGTCAGATGGAACGCATTGATATGTTCAATGACATCACGACAGTACCGTTCGAAGAAGCGTGCAACAATGGGCAGATTGAGTATATCGGTGCAGAAACAGATGAAGATTATCTGGAGCATGTTTTATCGACTGCGATTGATCCAGGGGTGGTCAGCCGTGTTGCTGAGCAGATGAAGATTGTCTATACCCCATTTCACGGTGCAGGGCATCTTCTAGTTCCGGAGGCGTTGCATAGACTGGGTGTGAAGCATCTGATTCCAGTGCCGGAGCAGATGGTCATTGACGGGACATTTCCCACAGTGGAAAGCCCCAATCCAGAAGAACCCGCAGGTTTCTATCTTGCAGTTGATCTGGCAAAGCAGGTTGGTTCCGATTTGATTATTGGCACTGACCCAGACTCCGACCGTGTTGGTGTGATGGTTCGTGACCATGACGGCAGCTATACCACGATTACCGGCAACCAGATGGGAGTTCTGTTATTGGATTATATGGTTAACGCTATGAAGGCGAAAGGAACTCTGCCGGAGAATGCTGCCGTGATTAAGACAATTGTGACCACTGAGATGGCAAGAGAAGTGGCCACTGCTGCCGGAATTCATATTGATGATACATTTACCGGATTCAAATTTATGGCGGAAAAAATTGCAGAGTATGAAAAAGAGGGTTCCTATCAATACATTCTTGCTTATGAAGAAAGTTATGGCTATATGATGGGTGACTATGTCCGCGATAAGGATGCTGTTACCGCTTCTATGATGATTGCAGAGATGGCAGCGCATTACTTTGAAAAGAGCATGACGCTGCGCGATGCAATGGACAGCTTGTATGAGCGATATGGCCATTTTGCAGAAAAGACCTTAAATCTGGTCATGCCGGGTATTGACGGCCTCGAGAAAATGCAAAAACTCATGGATGATTTGCGCGAAAATCCACCCGCTGAAATTGGCGGAACTGCTGTCCTGAAGCAGCGGGATTATTTGAACGGGACATTGTCCGTAGCCGGACTGGGTAAGGTTGGAGAGACTGAGATTGCCGGTTCCAATGTACTCTATTTTGAGTTGACAGACGGCAGCTCCTTCATTGTTCGCCCGTCCGGGACGGAGCCGAAGGTGAAAGTTTATATTTTGGTATGTGGTCAAAGTGCGGAAGATTGTGAAGAAAAAATCCAGCGCTATGCTGCATATGCGGCTGTGTTTAACCAGTGACGTCCTGTCAGATAAAAAGATCCTCTCGTATTCAATACGAGAGGATCTTTTTATGATGTCATTAAAGATGGGATAGCAGCGTTCGGGTCAGCGTTGGAAGAACAGGATTGTGGTTATCAGTAAGCCAGACCAGACAGAGATCAAAGGTTAGGTTCAAATCTTCAATTGTCAGAATTGCACATTCGTTCTGTTCGTAAGCAAGCGAACAGGGGACGATGGAAATACCATTGCCGGAACGCACCTGCAGAAATAAAGATTCTATCGAGGGAACAACTGTGGCAGAAGCGATGAGGTCGCTAAGCAGAGGAGTTGTTCCGACTGCACGCTGCATGGTATTCAGGCCGGCATCAGCGCTTTCGATCATCCGGTTACCCTGGAGTGCTTCCAGTTTGACAGAGGACTGCAAAGCCAAAGGATGGTCCATCGGAGCGACCAGACAAAAATGTTCTTCTGAGAGTGTGACGGTTTGCAGATTGACGGCATCTTCTGGAATGGCATAAGAGAATGTGATGCCAAGGTCTGCTTCTTCCGCAGAGATGCGATTACAAATGTTCAGAACATCGGTATGGTGCACAGAGAAGAGAATATTCGGATATTGGTGACAGAAAAATCGACATCCACTGAATACCGCATGGGAGTACAGACGAGGACTGAGTAGAGAAAGCATCCCTCCGTACCCATTTCCCAGTGTTTGAACATTGATTCGAATGGCATCCACTCGTTCCAGAAGTTTTTTACCCTCGCGATACAATGCTTCCCCGGCAGGAGTGAGTCTAACAGAGCGTTTATCACGGAGCAGTAGCTGGACGCCGAGATCTTCCTCCAGAGCTGAAACATTCCGGCTTGTTGTAGAGTGGCTGATATATAATGTTTCTGCAGCCTTGGTAAAACTGCCATGTTCCGCAACACGCAAAAAAATCTGTAACTGTTCTAAGTTCATATTATAATTTAAATGTATGCGGAGCCAGATCGCTGAGCCGGTAGCTGACATAACGTCCGTTCTTGTTGGAACAGAGGACTTCAATATCGATGCCAAATTCGCTCATGAACTGACGGCAGATTCCACAGGGATAGCAATAGCTATCGCTAGCACCGCCGTAGATTGCAATACGGGAAAAAGCAGTGCTGCCTTCACTGATCGCTTTGCAGATTGCGACACGTTCTGCACAGATGGTTCCACCAAAGGATGCATTTTCAACATTGCAACCGGTAAAAATTTTTCCGTCTGCACATTCCAGTGCGGCTCCGACCGGAAAGTGAGAATAAGGGACATAGGCAAATGCAGAGGCGTCGTGCGCAATGGTGAGTAATTCTTTGTCAGTCATACGGTGCAACATCCTTTCTGTTATGTTATCGGGTGTTTATTTGAGGGTAACAGTCCAATTCTCTATATTATGGAAGGCATCGTATTGCGTGGAAGAGAGGTCGGAGATAACACCGGCTGAAGCTATAATCTCTCCGAAATTGAAGCAGATGGGAACAATGATGGCGTTATCAGCAATATATTGATACATCAAATCGGCTTGCAGTGCACGATCTTCTTCTGCAGCTGAAAGGTAATTGGAAATATAGGAGCTATAGCTGGAGGAGTCGTTGTGAAAATAATTTGAGGAGCCATCGACCCCTAGAAGAGAGGAGAGATTGAAATCCGGATTCAGTTTGATTTCCCCATAATACATGTCATAATTTCCTTCCTCCAGTGCGGCAAGATAATCATTCCAACTCAATTCATTCAGTGTGACGGTGATGCCAAGTTCGTTGAGGTTCTCTGCGATTTGCCGTGCAGCATAGACCTTTTTTGAGTTGGAATTGCACACAATGAAATTCAGATCGATTTCTGTGACACTGCCATTGGACATATATTCCAATGCGTCGTCGTTGTCGTAGTCCTGAATGTTGGCGTCTTTTAAACTGGATTTCACCTTGCTTGCATCATAAGTCAGCGAATCTGCCAACTCTTTGTTATAGTAGTCAGAAGCAGGATGGACGGGCAAAGTTGTTACAAGCGCGCAGCTGTCAAAAATGTCAGAGACGAGAAAATCGCGATCAATGGCATAATTCATCACCTTGCGATGCTCAGTGTAGGAGAAGAAAGGACTGCTGGCGTTAAATCCCAGAAAGTGGAGATTGGACATATTGTAATAGAAAGAGCTGTAAGAGCTTTTACACTCAATGGGAGAGGTGCTAAGCGGTTCATTGACAATCAAATCAATATCCGAGGCCTCAAATTTGGAGATCATATCGCTGCGATCTTTGAAAGTTTTTAAGTAAATAGTATCAATGGGAAGCATATTAGCAGCATAATAGTCCTCGAAAACGACCAGAGCGTCAGCGGCGCTGCTAATGACATAAGGGCCTGTGCCACAGGGAATATCGTCGCTGATAGATCCGTCTTTGATCACAGGAACGGTAAGCAGCTTTGGAAGCTGCGTGTTAACATAGTTCAGACTGATGGCGAAGGTTTTGTCGTCAATGGAAGAGACACCATAGATACAGGACAGCCGGCTGCTGTACATTGTAGAGGACATGGCTTTTTGCAAAGAGTAGGCAACGTCATAGGCGGTTAAAGTGGAACCATCATGACAGGGAATGGTGGTGTCTACAGTAAAGACCCACCACAGTCCATCCTCGGTGGAATAGTCCTCTATGATTCGAGAGGAGACATTGAAAGTATCGTCCAGCTCGAAAACGGTATCATACATCAGAGAGCTGACCATGAGATTGTTTGTATCAGTGACAGAATAGGGGTTAAGACCATACTCCGGATTATAGCCGAGGGAGAACAGCCCATCCTTGTTGTAGATCTTACTGGTATTAGAAGAGTCGTCATCAGAATTCTCCTCGTCTTTGGAACCGCAGGCAGTGAATAGAGAAAGCATCAAAGAGAGCACGAGGAGAAGAATCAGAGGTCGTTTGTATTTCATGCACAGATTCCTTTCTAAAGTGCGACGATACAGGCCTGCGCACCGCGCATGCCATGTGTTGCGCGATGAGACCAGTATTTTTGGGAAGAACAGACAGTACATTCTTCCGAGACAGTAATATTTTCAGCCAGAATACCCTTTTGTAGAAGCCGGGTGCGATTGGTACCTTTGAGATCCACCATAAATTTCCCGGGGACATCGGATTCTGGACAAAAGAGCGGTGCCGCGTCCGTTTCTCCTAAAAAGGCAGTAATAGCCTCTGGAATTTCCGGACCAGTTTCAAAACAGCAAAAACTGATGCCGGGGCCAATAGCGGCGCAAATGTTTTCCAGCTTTGCACCAAGAGTGCACATGGCATCAATCGCATTGCCGGCAATATCGGAAACCGTACTGCGCCAACCGCAGTGTACAGCAGCGACAACGCCGTCAATTGGATCGCTGAGCAACATGGGAATACAATCTGCGGTAAAGGCAATGAGCGGGAGATCCTTCTCATTGGTAACAAGACCGTCCGCTTCATAGAGAAACGGGTCATAGGGATGCCGACAGTCGCTTCGGCTGGCAACGCGGACGACGTTGCCGTGTACCTGCTTGGTATAGACCATTTCGGTGGTGTCAATCCCGACTGCCGCTCCAAGGCGGCGATAATTTTCTTTGACGTGCGCGGGGTCATCTCCGCGGTTTTCTCCAAGATTTAAACTGGAGAGATATCCGGTGCTGACGCCGCCCAGACGAGTGGAAAACGCATGGCGGACACCAAACCCTTCAACGGTCATAAAAACAAGACCATTTTGTTCCTGCTGTACAAATGCCATGGATGGGAACACCTCACTTGTTTGCTCCGCAGCACTCTTTGTATTTCAGTCTGCGGGATCCGTCAGCTTTCATTTTACCACAGGGGCAGGGGTCGTTGCGTCCGATTTTCTTTGCCTTTCGGACGGGCTGGCGTTTGGCTGTGCTGTCGCCGCCGACGTTGCCGACATTGGTTTTGGACACGCTTTTGCGTTCCAGATCCTGCTGTTTGCGGATGCGCACAGTAAAGATCCGACGGATGATTTCCTCCTTCATGCCGTTGATCATGCTCTCAAACATGTCGAAGCCTTCCTGTTTATAAGAGTCAATCGGTGCGGTGTTACCATAGGCGCGCAGTCCGATGCCGCGGCGCAGTTCACTCATGGCGTCAATGTGATCCATCCAGTATTCGTCAACCACGCGCAGCATGATGACGCGTTCCAGTTCTCGCATGATTGGAGTTCCGTTGGGTGCCAATCCGAGTTCACTCTCTTTCGCGCTGTAGACCGCAGTTGCTTTTTCCATCAGCTGTTCAGACAGTGTATCAGCGGTCAGACTGCCGACAGCAATTTCACCGCGGCGGAGAAACAGCAGTTCAAAAGGTTTGAGCGCTTCATTCAGTTCTGCTTCGTTGTTGAGATCTTGAATAGAATGTACGGTACTGTTGATGATGTCACGCAGCATGCTTTCTACATAACTATGGATATCTTCGCCGTTCAGGACGCGCATACGCTGTTCGTAGATAATGTTGCGCTGGACGTTCATCACGTCGTCGTATTCCAGAACGCTCTTACGGGATTGGAAGTTCCGGCTTTCCACTGTCTTTTGCGCCTGCTCAATCGCGCCGGAGAGCATTTTGTGATCGATGGGTGTATCCTCGTCAATACGAAGCGTTTCCATCATATTTTGGATGCGCTCAGAGCCGAAAAGTCGCATGATATCGTCTGTCAAGGAAATGAAGAATTTGCTTTCACCGGGGTCACCCTGGCGGCCGGCACGGCCACGCAGCTGATTGTCAATGCGCCGAGATTCATGGCGTTCCGTACCGAGAATGTACAAACCACCGGCCGCGCGAACACGTTCCGCCTCTTCATTGGTTACCAGTTTGTGTGCAGCCTCGCGTTCGGCAAACATCGCACGAGCCTTGAGAATATCCTCATTGTCGGTATCAGCATAACCCGTTGCCTCGGCAATCACTTCTTCTGAAAAACCCGCCTTGCGGAGATCCGTTTTTGCAAGGTATTCAGCATTGCCGCCGAGTGTGATATCGGTACCACGGCCGGCCATGTTGGTTGCGATGGTGACGGCGCCAAACTTACCGGCCTGTGCAACAATTTCTGCCTCGCGTTCGTGGTGTTTTGCGTTCAGGACGTTGTGCTTAATCCCGCGGCGTTTCAGCAGGGCAGAGAGGTGTTCACTTTTTTCAATGGAAATGGTACCGACCAGAACAGGCTGGCCTTTTTCATGGCAGGCGACAATCTGCTCAATGATCGCCCGGTTTTTGGCCTCCTCTGTTTTATAGACGACATCAGACTGGTCGATGCGGATGAGGGGCTTGTTTGTGGGAATCTCGACGATATCGAGTTGATAGATGGTCATGAACTCATCTTCTTCCGTCAATGCGGTACCGGTCATACCGGACAGCTTTTGATACAGACGGAAGTAGTTCTGGAAAGTAATGGTTGCCAGCGTTTTGCTTTCGTGTTCAACAGCAACACCTTCTTTGGCTTCAATGGCCTGATGCAGACCTTCGTTGTAACGGCGGCCAAGCATGAGACGACCGGTAAATTCATCGACGATGATGACTTCTCCGTCTCGAACAACGTAGTCCACATCCCGCTTCATCACGCCGTGCGCCTTGATTGCCTGGTTGATATGATGTGCCAGTGTGGAGTTTTCCAAATCAGAGAGGTTCTCCAAATGGAAGGCAGCTTCAGCTTTGGCAATACCACGAAGTGTCAGGGTGGCGGTGTGCGCCTTTTCATCAACGATGTAGTCGGCATCCAGATCTTCATCGTCATCGGCTTTAGAATCGGTAGAAGCAAATACAGCCTTTTTCAAAGTGCAGACAAAACTGTTTGCCTGTTTATAGAGATCAGTGGAAGCATCACCCTCTCCGGAGATGATGAGCGGGGTACGAGCCTCGTCGATTAGGATGGAGTCCACTTCGTCGACGATGGCAAAGGGATGACCGCGCTGTACCATGGACTGCTTATAGATGGCCATGTTGTCACGCAGATAGTCAAATCCCATTTCATTATTGGTGCCATAGGTGATATCAGCACTGTAAGCACGACGGCGTTCCTCAGAATTCAGGCCATGGACGATCAGACCGACTTCCAGGCCGAGAAAGCGGTAGACCTTGCCCATCCATTCGCTGTCACGCCGTGCAAGGTAGTCATTGACTGTGACGATATGCACGCCATGACCATTGAGCGCATTCAAATAGGCAGGCAATACGGCAACCAGCGTTTTTCCTTCACCAGTTTTCATTTCTGCAATACGGCCTTGGTGCAGGACGATACCGCCGATGAGCTGTACCCGATAAGGCTTCATGCCCAAAACACGAAAGGCAGCTTCCCGAACCGTTGCAAATGCTTCCGGAAGAATATCATCCAGTGTTTCTCCCTTTGCGATGCGGTTTTGAAATTCAGAAGTTTTTTCCTTCAGGGCTTCATCAGAAAGCGCTGCATATGTGTCGGAGAGCGCTTCGATTTGTTCGACCAGGGGCATTATCTTTTTCAGCTCACGGTCGCTGTGGGTACCGAAAAGCTTGGTAAACAGTTTCATTGTCTGGAGTTCCTTTCCATTGAATTGATACAGTTTGCATTATAGCACAGGATACCTTATAAAAAAAGAGAAAGCAAAAGAAAAAGAGGCTTTCCGGTCCTTTGTTCCTTAAAGATTTAAAATGGAATCTTGCGATTGCTTCAAAAAATCAAAAAAACAGGAAATAATTTCGAAGGATTTGGGCATACTCTCTATGACATACGGTAAGATTTGGTTTGGTATGGGGAAAATTTTATAGGTTGCACAAAATAGAGCAAAAAAGATTTGATAAAAAGCACAAAGTATTCTATTGACAAAGAATTAAAATTTTGTTATCCTAAGTAACGCGCGGGGCAGATTATGCCAATACTGCGCAAAAAATGCGATGAAGCGGGAGATTGCGTCATTTAGACGGTAACTTCCGTGGAGTATGTCCGTTTATCGGGCGGCTGAGAATTCTTCTGTATTGGCGTATATCGTCTGTACGGGGTCAGGTCGGCCATGTGCCGACTTTATTTTCGTGCAAAGTCTGATACGCACGGTTGCGTGTACAAAAGAAATCTCATCCGTACGACAGAAAAGGCAGACCCAATGCTGCCGGACATTCTCGTACGAATTTTCAGGAGGAAAACACAATGGCATCCAGCAACAAAATGATCCGCATCAGACTCAAGGCTTATGACCATCAGTTGATCGACACAGCAGCGGAAAAGATCGTTGAAACCGCAAAGCGTTCCGACGCACAGGTTTCCGGCCCCATCCCTCTGCCCACGAAAAAAGAGGTCGTGACCATTCTTCGCGCTGTTCATAAATATAAAGACAGCCGGGAACAGTTTGAGCGTCGTACGCACAAGCGTCTCATCGACATTATGAATCCAACACAGAAAACTGTGGAATCTCTGATGTCCCTCGAGCTGCCTGCAGGCGTCGAAATCGAAATCAAGCTTTAATCGGAAAAGCAGATTTCAAACAACCAACCAAGTTCGCAACCCATTGTCCGCTGTAGTTCGGCGGGCGGGTCATGTTGGTAGATACCGATCAGGAGATACCAACCAATAACCTGTAAGGAGGAAATAACCATGAAGAAAGCTATCATCGGTAAAAAGGTCGGCATGACGCAGATCTTCGATGAAGCGGGCAAAGTAGTACCGGTCACCGTTATTGAGGCCGGCCCCTGTGTCGTCGTTCAGAAAAAGACCGACGAGAAGGAAGGCTACACATCCGTTCAGCTTGGATTCCAGGACGAACTGGAACGCAAGCTCACCAACCCCGAAAAGGGTCATCTGGAAAAGGCCGGCGTCGCCCTCAAGAAACACCTTAAAGAGTTCAGACTTGAAGATTGCAGCGGTCTGAATGTTGGTGACGAACTGAGAGCTGACGTTTTCGTAGAAGGCGAAAAGGTCGACATCACTGGTATCAGCAAGGGTAAGGGTTATGCTGGCGTCGTTAAGCGCTGGAACGCTCATATCCAGAAGAAGAGCCACGGCGGCGGCCCCGTTCACCGTCATGCAGGTTCCATGGGCTCTGGTACCGATCCCTCCCGCATTATGCCGGGTAAGATTGGCGCAGGTCACATGGGTACTGAACAGGTTACTGTTCAGAATCTGGATGTCGTAAAGGTTGATCCCGAACTCAATATGATCGTTGTTCGCGGTGCAATCCCCGGACCAAAGGGCGGCATTGTTTACATTAAGAACACTGTCAAGAACGTCACCAAGAAGGGCGGCGACGCAGGCATCAGCAAGAACCCGCAGAAGGCCTCCGGTAGAAATCCCCAGAAGGCATCTGCTAGAAACGGCTAAGGAAAGGAGAGAGACAAATGCCTAAAGCTTTCGTATATAATATGGCTGGTGAGCAGGTTGGCGAGATTGAGCTCTCCGACGCTATTTTCGGCATCGAGCCCAATGAATCCGTTCTCCATGAAGCCGTTAAGAATCACCTCGCAAATTGCAGACAGGGTACGCAGAGCGCCCTCACAAAGGGTGAAGTTTCCTATTCCACCAAGAAGCCCTGGCGTCAGAAGGGCACCGGCCGCGCACGCGCAGGCTACACCGGTTCTCCCGTATGGACCCATGGTGGTGTCGCATTCGCTCCCAAGCCCCGTGATTACAGCTACACCCTCAATAAGAAGGTCAAGAGACTGGCTCTGAAGAGCGCATTGTCCGCAAAGGCAGCAGAAGGCGAAATCATCGTAATCGATGGCCTGAAGGTTGACGAAATCAAGACAAAGGCGTTCAAGAGCTTCCTGGATAAGATCGATGTCAACGGTAAGGCACTCGTCGTTACCGAGGCAATGGATGAAATGCTCGTTAAGAGTGCACGCAACATCCCTGGCATCACCACTACCATTGCAACCATCCTTTCTCCCTATGAGATTCTGAACAACACCAAGCTGGTTGTTGATAAGGCTGCGATTGCAAAGATCGAGGAGGTATATGCTCGATGAAAACCGCTTATGATATCGTCATCCGCCCCATCATTACCGAGCAGTCCATGGAAGACCTCGACATTAAGAAGTATGTATTTGAAGTCGCTAAGGATGCCAATAAGATTGAAATCAAAAAGGCGATTGAAGAAATCTTCGACGTAAAGGTCATTAAGGTTACCACCGTTAACATGGATGGTAAGCAGAGACGCAACGGCAGATATCCCGCTGGCCGTACTGCTTCCTGGAAGAAGGCAGTTGTCAAGCTGAGCGAGGATTCCAAGACCATCGATCTCTTCGAGGGTATGGTATAAGGGGGAAAATGAACAATGTCCATTAAAACTTATAAACCTACCACTCCCGCCAGAAGACATATGACGGTCTCCGGCTTTGACGGACTTGCAAAGCACGTCGCTCCGGAAAAGAGTCTGGTAGAGGTTCTGAAGAAGAAATCCGGCCGTAACAGCTATGGCCGTATCACCGTTCGCCATCAGGGCGGCGGCAACAAGAAAAAGTATCGTATTGTTGACTTCAAGCGCAACAAGCTTGATATGCCTGCAACCGTACTTCGTCTTGAATATGACCCCAACCGCAGCGCAAATATTGCACTGGTTGAATATGAAGACGGCGAGCGCCGTTATATCCTGGCTCCCGTTGGTGTGGCAGCAGGTGACATCGTTATCGCTTCTGCAGCAGCGGATATCAAGGCCGGCAATGCTCTGCCCATCGCAAACATTCCGGTTGGTACCATGATCCACAATATTGAGCTGTATCCCGGCAAGGGTGCACAGCTGGTTCGCAGCGCAGGTACTGCTGCACAGCTGATGGCAAAAGAAGGCAATATGGCACAAGTCAGACTGCCCTCTGGCGAGTATCGCAGAATTCGCCTCGACTGTATGGCAACCATCGGGCAGGTCGGCAATGTTGACTATGCAAACATTGATATCGGTAAGGCTGGCCGTAAGCGCCACATGGGCATTCGTCCTACTGTTCGCGGTAGCGTTATGAACCCCTGTGACCACCCCCACGGCGGTGGTGAGGGCAAGGCTCCTATCGGCCGTCCCGGCCCTGTAACTCCCTGGGGTAAGCCCACCCTTGGTTATAAGACCCGTAAGGCAAAGAACCGCACGGATAAGTTCATTGTCAAGCGCCGCAATTCCAAGTAGGAGGGAAATAGAACATGAGTAGAAGTATTAAAAAGGGTCCCTTCGCTGCTCCTGAGCTGCTGAAGAGAGTCGATGAGATGAATAAGACCGGCAATAAGCAGGTTCTCAAGACCTGGAGCCGTGCTACCACCATTTTCCCGTCCTTTGTTGGACACACTATTGCAGTCCATGATGGTCGTCGTCACGTCCCCGTATATATCACCGAGGACATGGTAGGACATAAGCTTGGCGAGTTCGCTCCCACTCGTACCTATCGCGGCCATGCCGGCAGCAAGACTGGACGCTAAGGAGGAGAGAACATGGAAGCAAGAGCAACGCACAATTATGCAAGAATTTCTCCCCGTAAGGTTAAGATCGTTTGCGATCTGATCCGCGGTAAGGATGTGAAAACTGCGGAAGCAATTCTGATGCAGACCCCCAAGGCTGCTTCTGAACTGATGCTCAAGGTTCTCAAGAGCGCAGTTGCCAACGCAGAGAATAATTTCGAGATGGATCCCGAAACCCTCTATGTATCCGAGACATTCGCAAACCCCGGCCCCATCCTTAAGAGAGGCATGCCCAGAGCACAGGGACGTATGTATCGAATCAACAAGAGAACCAGCCACATCACGATTGTCGTGGCTGAGAAAGAATAGGGAGGTGCTTTAGAATATGGGACAGAAAGTTAATCCTCATGGCCTGCGTGTAGGCGTTATCAAGGACTGGGATTCCAGATGGTACGCAAGAAACGATAAGGTCGGCGATCTGATTGTTGAAGATTATAAGATTCGCGAGTACCTCAAAAAGACCCTGTATTCCGCAGGCGTTCCGAAGATTGAAATCGAACGTGACAGCGCAAAGGTTCTCATTTACATCCACTGCTCCAGACCCGGTGTTATCATCGGCAAGGACGGCGCAGAGATTGAAAAGCTCAGAACCACTGTTGAAAAGATGATCGGCAAGCCCGTTGCACTGAGCCTGGTGGAAGTCCGTACACCGGATACCAACAGCCAGCTGGTTGCTGAAAACATCGCTGCACAGCTCGAAAGACGTATTGGTTTCCGCCGTGCAATGAAGAACGCAATGGGTCGCGCCATGAGAATGGGCGCACGCGGTATCAAGGTTATGGTTGCTGGTCGTCTGGGCGGCGCTGAAATCGCACGTTCCGAGATGTATCATGAAGGCACCATTCCCCTCCAGACCATCCGCGCTGACATCGACTACGGTTTTGCTGAGGCAAATACCCAGTACGGTAAGATCGGTATCAAGGTTTGGATTTACAAGGGCGAGGTTCTCAGCCAGACCCTGCGCAGCACACCTCGTACCATTGATATGAACCGCAGAGATGACCGCCGCAGAGATCGTCGGAACGATCGTCGTGGTGGCTATCGTGGCGGTAACCGTGGCGGTCAGGGCGGCTACAACAATCGTGGCGGCCAGGGCGGTTACAATAATCGTGGACAGAACCAGGGCGGCAACCGTGGTGGCCAGGGCGGCTATGATCGTCGCGGCGGCCAGGGCACTCGTCCCAGCACCCCCAGGGAAGGAGGCAACGCATAATGCTTCTGCCGAAGAGAGTCAAATATCGTAGAGTCCACCGTGGTCGTATGACCGGTAAGGCTACCAGAGGCAACACCGTCACTTACGGTGAATATGGCCTGGTTGCCACCGAACCCAGCTGGATTACTTCCAATCAGATCGAAGCAGCTCGTATTGCTATGACCCGTTATACCAAGCGTGGCGGTAAGGTCTGGATTAAGATTTTTCCCGATAAGCCCGTAACCGAGAAGCCCGCAGAAACCCGTATGGGTTCCGGTAAAGGTTCTCCTGAGTACTGGGTTGCAGTAGTAAAGCCCGGCCGTGTCATGTTTGAGATCGCCGGTGTTCCTGAAGAAGTTGCTCGCGAAGCACTTCGTCTTGCTGGTCACAAGCTGCCTTGCAAGACCAAGTTTGTCAAGCGCGAGACCGAAGACGTGACAGGTGGTGAATAAGATGAAGGCAAAAGAAATTCGCAACATGTCCGCTGCTGAGCTGGAAACCAAGCTGAGCGAGCTGAAAAAGGATCTGTTCATGCTCCGTATGCAGCACGCAACCAATCATCTTGACAACCCCGTTAAGATTTCTGCAGTGCGCCGTGATATTGCCCGAGTCAAGACTGTTATCCGCGAGAAACAGCTCGAGCAGTAAGGAGGTAATACAGAATGAACGAAATCAGAACAACTTCCCGCAAGACCCGCGTAGGTAAGGTTGTATCCGATAAAATGGATAAGACCGTTGTGGTTACCGTAGAAGATCGCGTAGCACATCCCCGCTACAAGAAGATCATTAAGAGAACCTACCGCCTCAAAGCACATGACGAGCAGAATCAGTGCGGCGTTGGCGATACCGTTAAGGTGATGGAAACCCGCCCCCTGTCCAAGGATAAGAGATGGCGCGTGGTTGAAATCGTAGAAAAGGCAAAGTAAGGAGGCGCCAATATGATTCAGCAAGAAACATATCTGAAGGTCGCCGACAATACCGGCGCTAAGGAAATCAAGTGCATCCGTGTCCTCGGCGGCAGCAAGCGCAAGTTCGGCAACATCGGTGACGTCGTTGTCGCTTCCGTTCGCAAGGCAAGCCCCGGCGGCACCGTAAAGAAGGGCGAAGTCGTCAGAGCTGTCATCGTCCGTTCTTGCAAGGGTGTTCACCGTGCAGATGGCACATATGTACGTTTTGACGAGAACGCAGCTGTTCTGATCCGTGAGGATAAGAACCCCCGCGGTACTCGTATCTTTGGCCCAGTTGCCCGTGAGCTCCGCGACAAGGATTATATGAAGATCCTGTCTCTGGCTCCTGAAGTCATATAGGAGGGCGAAGATGAATATTAGAAGAGATGATACAGTTATCGTCCTGTCCGGTAAGGACAAGGGCAAGCAGGGTAAAGTTCTCTCCGCAGACCCCAAGGCCGGTAAGGTCATTGTTGAGGGTGTCAATGTTGCAAGTCGTCACCAGAAGCCCAGAAAGCAGGGCGAAGAAGGCGGCATCATGAAGGTTGAGACTCCCATCTACGCAAGTAAAGTCCAGGTTGTTTGCCCCAAGTGCGAGAAGGCAACCCGCGTTGCTCACAAGATTGAGGACGACAAGAAAGTCCGCATCTGCAAGCACTGCGGCGCAGAACTGTAAGAAGAGGAGAGTAGACGGATATGGCAAGAATGAAAACAAAATATCTTGAGGAAGTCGCTCCCGCTCTGATGGAAAAGTTTCAGTACAAGAGCAGCATGCAGATTCCCAAGATCGACAAGATCGTCATCAGCGTTGGCTGCGGCGACTGCAAAGATAACAATAAGGCTCTGGAAGCCGTTATTAAGGACATCACCGCAATCGCTGGTCAGAGAGCAGTTGCAACCGTTGCTCGTAAGAGCGTTGCAAACTTCAAGCTCCGTGAGGGCATGAAGGTTGGCGTTAAGGTTACCCTGCGTCAGGACAGAATGTGGGAGTTCTTGGACAGACTGCTGAACGTTGCACTTCCCCGTGTACGTGACTTCCGCGGTATCTCCGCTGAAGCATTTGACGGCCGCGGCAACTACAGCCTCGGTCTCAGAGAGCAGATTATCTTCCCTGAAATCGACTATGATAAGATCGAAAAGCTGCGTGGCATGAACATTGCAATCTGCACCACAGCTAAGACCGACGAAGAAGCTCGCGAGCTGCTGAAGCTCATGGGCGCTCCCTTCATCCAGGCTTAGGAGGATATACAATGGCAAAGAAATCTATGATTCTGAAGCAGCAGGCACCTGCAAAGTTCTCCACCAGAAAGTACAACCGCTGCAAGATCTGCGGTCGTCCTCATGCCTATCTGCGTGACTACGGCATTTGCAGAATCTGCTTCCGCGAACTGGCTTATAAGGGTCAGATCCCCGGCGTCCGCAAGGCAAGCTGGTAAGCTTCTTCGGACCATTAACCATGTTTATAGGACGGCGAAAGGTCACGGCTAATCAAGTATTGGTCATGAAACCTCGCCGCCTAAACAGGTGCAAACCTGTAACTCTAATAAGGAGGATATATTCCACATGCAAATCACCGATCCCGTTGCTGATATGTTGACTCGTATCCGCAATGCTGGCAGTGCAAAACATGACACTGTCGACATCCCGGCCTCCAAGATGAAGAAAGCGATTGCGCAGATTCTTCTGGACGAAGGCTATATTAAGGGTTACCAGATGGTAGAAGATGGTACCCAGGGTATTATTCGTATCACCCTCAAGTATCTCCCTGGCAAAGAAAAGGCAATCACCGGCCTTCGCCGCGTCAGCAAGCCCGGTCTGCGCGTATACGCAGGCGCCGACGAGCTGCCCCGCGTTCTGAAGGGTCTTGGCATTGCAATGATTTCCACCTCCAAGGGCATCATGACCGATAAGCAGGCTCGTGCACAGCATGTCGGCGGCGAAGTCCTTGCGTTCGTATGGTAAGGGGGTACTACAGAATGTCTAGAATTGGTAGAGCCCCGATTACTGTTCCCGCAGGTGTGGAGTTCAAGATTGATGAAAACAACCACATCACTGTAAAAGGCGCAAAGGGAACGCTTGAGAGAACAGTTGTTCCTCAAATGAAAGTTGAACTCAATGACGGTGTGATCACCGTTTCCCGTCCCGATGACAGCAAGGAAAACCGCGCACTCCATGGCCTGACCAGATCTCTGGTAGCAAACATGGTAGAAGGTGTTACCAATGGTTACTCCAAGACCCTCGAGGTCTGCGGCGTTGGTTACAGAGCTGCAAAGGAAGGCAACCGCCTCAACCTCACGGTTGGTTTCTCTCATCCGATCATAGTTGAAGAGATTGATGGCATCAGTATCGACGTGCCCAATCCCAATACCATCGTAATCAGCGGCATTGATAAGCAGAAGGTTGGCCAGTTTGCTGCTGATGTCCGTGCAAAGAGACCCCCGGAACCCTATAAGGGCAAGGGTATTAAATATGCCGACGAAGTGGTTCGCCACAAAGAAGGCAAGACTGGTGCAAAGTAAGAGGAGGTGTGCCTAGATGATTACAAGACCGAACACAAAGGCGCAGCGCATCAAGCGTCATACCAGAGTCCGCGGTAAGATCTCCGGCACCCCCGAGAGACCCAGACTCAATGTATTCAGAAGTGAGCATCATATTTATGCACAGATCATTGATGATGTGAACGGTGTTACTCTCGTTTCCGCTTCTACCGTTGAGAAGAATTTCGAAGGCATTGGCAGCAACTGCGAAGCTGCTACCAAGATCGGCAAGACAGTTGCTGAACGTGCGATCCAGAAGGGCATTGAAGAAGTCGTATTCGATCGTGGCGGTTACGTTTATCACGGCCGCATTCAGGCACTGGCAGAAGGCGCTCGCGAGGGCGGCCTGAAGTTCTAATCAGCAGGAGGAAACAAGAATGGCATATAACAATAGAAACAGACGCGAAGACGCACCTTCCGAATTCATCGAGAAGGTTGTCGCGCTCAATCGCGTATCCAAGACCGTTAAGGGCGGTCGTGTCATGAAGTTCTCCGCTCTGGTTGTTGTTGGCGATGGCAAGGGTCGTGTAGGCTATGGTCTCGGCAAGGCAGCTGAAGTTTCTGAAGCAATCCGCAAAGGCATTGAGGATGCAAAGAAGAACATCGTGACGATTACCCTCTCTGGCACGACCATTCCCCATGAAGTCACCGGCATTTTCGGTGCAGGCAAGGTTCTGATGAAGCCAGCAGCACCTGGTACCGGTATCATCACTGGCGGCGCAGTTCGTGCAGTTGTTGAAGCAGTTGGTATTAAGGACATCCGTGCAAAGTGCCTGCGTTCCAACAATCCGCAGAACGTCGTTGCAGCTACCATGGCTGGCCTTCGCGAGCTCCGCGATGCGCAGCAGGTTGCAGCCGTCAGAGGCAAAACAGCTGAAGAAATTCAGGGCTAGGAGGGCAAGCAATGGCGAATCTGAAAATTAAGCTCGTGAAGAGCCTGAATGGCAGACTGGATAAGCATATTGCCACTGCCAACTCTATGGGTCTGCACAAGATCGGAAACGAGACCGTACAGCCCGACAATCCCCAGACCAGAGGCAAGATAGCTAAGATTGGTTATCTGCTTCAGGTTACTGAAGTAGAATAAGGAGGCGTGAAGAATGAAACTGAATGAACTTTCTCCCGCCGCAGGCTCCACCCATGTTGGTAAGCGTAAAGGCAGAGGTCATGCAACTGGTAATGGTAAGACCGCAGGCCGTGGCCACAAAGGTCAGAAGGCACGTAGCGGCGGCGGTGTTCGCGTTGGCTTCGAAGGCGGCCAGATGCCTCTGGCACGTCGTATCCCCAAGAGAGGCTTCCACAATATTTTTGCAAAGCCTCTGGAAGCAATTAATGTATCTGCACTCGAACAGTTCGAAGATGGCGCAGTCGTCGGTGTTCAGGAACTGTTGGATGCCGGTATTCTGTCCAAGTGCCCTTATGGCGTAAAGGTTCTTGGCAATGGCACCCTGACAAAAAAACTCACTGTTAAGGTTTCTGCATTTTCCGAATCTGCAAAACAGAAAATAGAAGCAGCAGGAGGAAAGGCTGAGGTGGTGTAAGGTGCTTCAAACAATCCGAAACGCTTGGAAGATTCAAGAGCTCCGTGATAAGATCCTGTTTACTGTATTCATAGTTCTTTTGTATCGTCTTGGCAATGCTGTACCGGTGCCCTATGTTAACACGGCTCTGCTTGCGAGTTATTTCAAGTCTTTGCAGAGTACAGTTTTGGGTCTGTACAATACAATGTCTGGCGGTGCGTTTTCCAACGCAACGATTTTTGCCCTTTCCATCCAACCTTACATTAATGCGTCCATTATTATCCAACTTCTCTGCGTTGCGATTCCTGCTTTGGAACGTCTGCAGAAAGAGGGTGGCGAAGAAGGCCGCAGAAAGCTTGAAAGAATCACCCGATATTCCACTGTTGCAATTGCATTGCTCCAGGGTGTTGCCTACTATCTCCTGCTGAAAAACAACAGTCTCCTTTCTGAGACTGGCCTGTGGCAGGGAATTGTTATCGTTCTGACATTCGTGGCAGGCAGCTCTCTTCTGATGTGGATGGGTGAGCAGATCACCGAATTCGGTATCGGCAATGGTATCTCCATTATTCTGTTTGCAAGTATCGTTTCCAGATTCCCCACCAGCATTGGTACGATGGTTTCCAATATGATGGCTGGTGAATTGAAGTGGTATGCTCTTGCACTGATGCTCCTTGGCGCACTTGCAATTATCATTCTTATCGTAATTGTAACGGATGCAGAACGTCGAATTCCCGTTCAGTACTCAAAGCGTGTCGTCGGTCGTAAGATGTACGGCGGCCAGAGCACTTACCTTCCCATGAAGGTGAACATGTCCGGCGTTATGCCCATCATTTTTGCACAGACAATTGCATCTCTGCCTGCGACCATCGGTGCGTTTGTTTCCACTTCCAATACCCCGGGCACGTTCTGGTATGGTTTTGTACACGTTTTTGATACCACAAGTTTGTTCTACGCAGTTGTTTATCTGCTCCTGATCGTATTCTTCAGTTATTTCTATTCCACGATTCAGTTTAATCCCGTTGAAGTTGCGAATAACCTGAAGAAAAACGGCGGATTTATTCCTGGCTTCCGTGCTGGTAAACCTACCAGCGAATTCATCCAGAAGGTGCTTAATAAGATTACCCTCTTCGGCGCGATCTATCTGGGCATTATTGCAGTTACCCCGATTTTGATCAGCCACTTCAGCGATGTAGCAAGCAAGTCGGGTATTTCTCTCGGCGGCACATCTATCATCATCGTTGTTGGTGTTGCGCTTGAGACTGTAACAGCACTGGAATCCCAGATGCTTATGCGTCATTATAAGGGCTTCCTTGAGTAATTTCTGGAGGTAACTTATGAAGCTAATCCTTCTTGGAGCTCCCGGCGCGGGAAAAGGGACACAAGCCCGTATTCTGAGCCGTGAGTGCCAAATTCCCGAAATTTCTACCGGCAACATTCTTCGTTCTGCAATCAAACACGGTACGCCCGTGGGAATGAAGGCGAAAGAATACATCGAAAAGGGGAGACTGGTTCCGGATGAGATCATCATTGATATCGCGAAGGAACGTCTTGCCCAGCCCGATTGTGCCAATGGATATATCCTGGATGGTATGCCCCGTACCATTCCCCAGGCGCAAGCCTTGGAGGATGCCGGGATCGAGATCGACATGGCCTTGTCTCTTGAGATTGACGACCAGAGGATCATAGACCGTATGTCCGGGCGCCGCGTTTGTTTGACCTGCGGCGAATCCTATCACCTTGAGACCAATCCGCCGAAGCAGGCTGACATCTGTGACATCTGCGGTGCGGAACTCACCATTCGCGATGATGATGCACCGGAAACCGTGAAGGTTCGCTTGGAAGTGTATCACGCGGAAACAGAACCTCTGAAAGCATTTTATGCAGCAAGAGGAAAACTCAAAACCGTAGAAAGCCAGGCTACAGTGGCAATGACTACGGAATTAGTGAAGAAAGCTCTGGGGATTTAACAATGATCCATGTCAAATCTTCGCGGGAAATAGAGCTGATGCGCCAGGCCGGCAAGATTACCGCGGCTGCCCGAAGCATTGCAAGGGATATGGTAGCTCCTGGTGTAACAACCCAAGAAATTGATAAAGAAGTATACAAATTTATTACCAAATCGGGTGCCGTACCTTCGTTCTTAAATTACGCAGGTTTTCCCGCGAGCGCCTGTATTTCGGTAAACGACGAGATCATCCACGGTATCCCGGGGAAGCGCCGCATTGAAGAGGGCGACATTGTCAGTCTCGACGTTGGGGCTCAGTATCAAGGGTTCCACGGCGACTGTGCAGGTTCCTTTATTGCCGGCACTGGCAGCGAGGAGGCAAAGCGTCTCATTGCAGTGACCAGACAAAGCTTTTTCGAAGGTATCAAATTCGCACGTCAGGGCTATCGTATCTCTGATATTTCTCATGCAATTCAACAATATGTCGAGAGTTTCGGCTACAGTGTTGTAAGGGAATATGTAGGGCACGGTGTGGGGGCAAAGCTCCACGAAGCTCCTGAAGTTCCTAACTATGGCCAGCCCGGCCGCGGTCCTCGTCTGATAAAAGGTATGACCATTGCCATTGAACCAATGGTAAACGCGGGAGACGTAGGAATCCGTGTCCTGGATAACGACTGGACTGTCGTGACACAGGACGGAAGCCTTTCCGCTCACTATGAAAATACGGTGCTCATCACTGACGGTGAGCCGGAAATTCTGACCGTTGGAGAATATCTGTAATGCAGGACATTTTTGTCTATGACATTGTGGAGTCTCTTGCCGGACACGATAAAGGGCGATTTTATGTTGTTCTCAAAGTTGAAAATGCATATGTCTACCTGGTGGACGGTAAAATCCGAATGATTCAGAATCCGAAGCGAAAGAAACGGAAACACGTTGCAAAAATTTGTACAAACGAATCTGCGTTGACCAATATGGCAACAGACAGCGAGATGAAAAAAGTGCTTGCGAAAGCACGCGGCAAATTTGACCGAGGAGGGAAATAAGGCTTGGCAAAAGATGATGTAATCGAACTGGAAGGGACAGTTGTAGAGTCCCTGCCGAACACCATGTTCCAGGTGGACATTGGCAATGGCCATACTGTCCTGGCACACATTTCCGGAAAGCTCCGGATGAACTTTATCAGAATCCTCCCCGGCGATAAAGTCACTGTTCAGATCTCACCCTATGATCTGACCCGTGGCCGCATCACCTGGAGAAGCAAGTAGTAGGAGGTTTTACCACATGAAAGTCAGACCGTCCGTAAAACCCATGTGCGAAAAGTGCAAGATTATCAAGCGCAAGGGTAAGGTAATGGTAATTTGTGAAAACCCAAAGCACAAGCAGAGACAGGGCTAACAAAGAAACCTGTTCCATATGTGCATGGGTTCCGAGGCCTCAGAGAGTGAGGCAAATACGCGAAAGGAATGATTAACAAATATGGCACGTATCGCCGGCGTTGACCTGCCTAAGGACAAGAGAATTGAAATCGGCCTTACCTATGTTTACGGTATTGGCAGAACCAGCGCAACCAAGATCCTGGAAAAGACCGGTATCAATCCTGATACCAGAGTAAAGGATCTCACAGAGGACGAAGAAGCTCGTCTGCGTGAGTGCATCGACCATGAGTACATCGTTGAAGGTGACCTGCGTCGTAGCGTAGCACTTGATATTAAGCGTCTTACTGAGATTGGTAGCTATCGCGGCATGCGTCACAGACGTGGCCTGCCTGTCCGTGGACAGCGTTCCAAGACCAATGCTCGTACCCGCAAGGGTCCCAAGCATACCATTGCAAATAAGAAGAAGTAAGGAGGGAAACTGAAGTGGCAGCACCTAAGAAGAAAGTCAGAACACGCCGTAGAGAGCGTAAGAACATTGAAAAGGGAGCCGTTCATATCAGCTCTTCCTTCAATAACACGATGGTTACCATTACCGACCCGAATGGCAACGCCATCTCCTGGGCTTCCGCAGGCGGTATGGGTTTCCGCGGCAGCAGAAAGTCCACTCCCTTTGCTGCACAGACCGCAGCAGAGACTGCTGCAAAGGCAGCAATGGAACATGGCCTGAAGACCGTTGAAGTCTTTGTTAAGGGCCCCGGTTCCGGTCGTGAAGCTGCAATTCGTGCACTGCAGACCGCAGGTCTTGAAGTAACGATGATCAAGGACGTAACACCCATTCCTCATAACGGATGCCGTCCGCCTAAGAGACGTCGCGTCTAATTCACAGGAGGTACGTAAATAATGGCAAGATATACGAAAGCAGTTTGCCGCCTTTGCCGCAGAGAGGGCCAGAAGCTCTTCCTGAAGGGTGACAAGTGCTATACCGAAAAGTGCGCTGTCGTTGAGAGCTCTCAGCCCGATAAGTTTAAGTGCAGACCTTATCCTCCAGGACAGCATGGTCAGGGCCGCAGCAAGAACTCTGAATATGGCCTGCAGCTCCGCGAGAAGCAGAAGGCAAAAAGATACTATGGCCTTCTGGAAAGCCAGTTCAAGTCTTACTTTGAAATGGCCTCCAAGCAGCAGGGTCAGACAGGTGAGAACCTGCTTTCCATCCTGGAAACTCGTCTTGACAATGTTGTCTACAGACTCGGTTTTGCGATGAGCCGTGCAGAGGCCAGACAGCTGGTTACCCACTCTCATTTTACTGTAGATGGCAAAAAGGTCAACATTCCCAGTTTTCTCGTAAAGCCTGGCATGGTTGTTGCATTGAGAGAAGCAAGCCGCAACGTTGAGAAGATTAAGAACAACGTGGAAGCAAATGCATTCCGTCAGCCTCCCAAGTGGTTGGAAATGGATGCAGCAAATATGGTTGCAAAGGTTGTTGCTCATCCTGTAAGAGAAGACATCGATCTGCCCATCGAAGAGCATCTGATCGTCGAGCTGTATTCTAAGTAAGATATACACCCTCACAATTGGTAAGCTGATTCACTTGTTATACGCAATAACGCAACAACTTAGAAGGAGGGTACAATTTTATGATTGAAATAGAAAAGCCGCGCATCGAGTGTTTAGAGACACCTACAGATGATTCTTACGGCAAATATGTCGTTGAGCCGCTGGAGCGTGGTTACGGCACGACCTTGGGGAATTCTCTCCGCAGGGTTCTTCTATCCTCTCTTCCAGGCACCGCTGTAACGTCCATTAAGATTGCTGGAGTTCAGCATGAATTTTCCACCATACCGGGAGTTAAGGAAGATGTCACAGAGATTGTCCTAAATATTAAGGGCATTATTGCAAGGCTGCACTGTCAGGGACCGAAAACGGTTTATATTGAAGTTTCTGGTGAGTGTGTTGTTACTGCTGGTGACATCAAACCGGACGCAGAAGTTGAGATTCTCAACCCCGAGCATCGCATTGCGACGCTTGGTCCTGATGCGTCTCTCAGCATGGAACTGAATATCAGTCATGGCAGAGGTTATGTTTCTGCTGATAAGAACAAAGCCGCCCAACCGATTATCGGTACCATTCCGGTTGACTCCATCTACACTCCCGTACTGAAGGTAAACTACACGGTAGAGAATACCCGTGTTGGTAACCAGACCGATTTTGACAAGCTGACCATTGAGGTGTGGACAGATAAGACCATCACCGCACGTGACGCTGTTTCTCTCGGTGCAAAGATTCTTTGTGACCACTTCACACTGTTCACTGATTTGAGCGACACAATCAGTCGCAGCTCTACTGTTGTAGAGAAGATTGAACAGACCCGTGATAAGGTTCTGGAAATGACCATTGAGGAATTGGATCTCTCTGTCAGAAGCTTCAATTGCCTCAAGCGCGCAAACATTAACACTGTTGAAGACTTGATCAGTAAAACACAGGATGAAATGATCAAGGTCAGAAACCTCGGCCGGAAGTCCCTCGAAGAAGTTGAGCACAAGCTCGCTATGATGGGACTCTCTCTGGCAGATGAGGAGAATAACTAGGGAACCTTCCCTTAGAGACTCTGAAAAAGGAGGAAAACCCAGATGCCCGGAACTAGAAAGCTTGGCAAGCCGACCGAAGCACGTATGGCAATGCTCCGTCAGCAGGTAACCGATCTGTTGAACAACGGCCGCATGGAGACCACCATTACCCGTGCAAAGGAAATCGCTCCCCTTGCCGAGAAGATGATTACCCTTGGTAAGAACAAGTCCATTGCCAGTTATCGTCAGGCACTTGCATTCATCACAAAAGAAGATGTTGCAAAGAAGCTGTTTGATGAGATTGCTCCCAAGTATGCAGAGCGCAATGGTGGCTATACACGTATTGTTCGCATCGGCCCCCGCCGCGGTGACGCAGCTGAAATGGCGATCGTAGAACTCGTGTAATGCACTTATCCTGCAAGGAAAGTATGAACGTTGCCTTGGAACCCAGCAGAGTTAACATCTGCTGGGTTTTTTATATCGGATAGTGCAGAGAAATAAAAATCAGTCTGTAGAATCTTCTACAGACTGATTTTTCAACATTTAAAAAGTTGAATGCTTATAACATACGATTATAATACAATTTTGCTCCACAAATGATGAGGGAAAGTGCCATTTCACAAGCTACAATGGTAAGAAATACTGTAATGTTGAAATATCCTGAGACAATCGCTGCGGGAAGTGCTATAATCATAAAAATGGTTGCACCGGCACTTTTTCCATTCTTTTGGACTTGTGCACTGCGTTCATCATTTTCTTTGATGTATAGTTTTTTTAGTTTGGTTTCATTGCGCAGTGCACGGATATTGATTAGGAATCCGATCAAAAAAAGGATACAGATGCCAGCCGCCGCACCAGCGATAAATCCATTCCAATAGTCGGCCCAATGTTCATCCGAATTTGGTGTTACTATGCCCAAATAGGCTAGAACCTGTACGACAGCCAGAATCATAAAGCCCACAGCCAGTAAAATATTTTGCCGTTTTAACTTTTGTCTGTATTGTTCCATAGATGATTCTCCTTATTCGATTTCTGAAAAATCAAAGACATCTTCAATTTGCAAGCCAAAATAGTGGGAAATTTTATAAGCCAGCGGCAGGGAAGCCGTATATTTTCCCACTTCAATGGAAGTGATCGTCTGACGAGTGGTACCGACTGCATCAGCCAATTCTTCCTGTGACAGTTTGCGTTCTTTTCTGAGTTCTCGTATTTTTGTTTTCATAGTGAACCTTTCAAAATGCTAAGTTAACTTTGCGCTTTTAGTATAGTACGCTTTGCAAAATATGTCAAGTACACTTTGCGAAAATAGTATGCAGATAGAAATAAAAAAGACTGAAAGTATCATTTTATACTTTCAGTCTTTTTAAGTTTCCTTTTTATAAACAGAACAATCTTACTTGTTCAGAATACGCAGGGAGCCAGTCGGGCAGGCATCTGCACACTTATGGCAATCCACACAGCAAGTGATGGTGGCGTCGTTGTCGAACTCAGGCTTGACAACAGTGTTGAAGCCACGGCCGACGAGACCAAGGATACCCTTCTGTGCAACTTCGTCGCAGACGCGAACACAGAGACCGCAGAGAATGCACTTGCCCTGATTGCGTTCGATCGAAACCAGACGCTCTTCGGTATAGGTGGGATGCTTTTCACCGGCAAAGCGTTCTGGATGGATTTCATAACGGTTTGCATGCTTGATGAGTGTACACTCTTCGAAGTCATGGCAACCACATTCAAGGCAACGCTTTGCTTCAGTACGAACCTGCTCATCGGAAAAACCGCAGTTGACTTCCAGGAAGTCATGCTTGCGCTCTGCTGCGGGACGGGTGGGCATCTTTGCACGTGGCTGTTTTTCGTAGCCAGCGAACATTTCGTCGCAGACTTCACGCTCGGAATAGTAGGGCTTTCTGTAGCCAACCATTTCTCCCTTGAGATAGGTATCAATGACAGCAGCGGACTTGTTGCCCTCGTCAACAGCATCAACAGCGATGCTTGCGCCGCGGTTGGTAGCATCGCCGATGGCGAATACACCTTCCAGATTGGTGCGATAAGTAGCGGTATCAGCAGCAATAATGCCACGGCTGTTGAGTTCCAGTTCTTCAAAGCCGGCGGGAGCCACTTTTTGTCCGATCGCGGCGATTACACTGTCTACTTCCAGCATCTCGAACTTGCCCTCTACAGGAACAGGAGAGCGTCTGCCGCTGGCGTCAGGTTCGCCAAGTTCCATAACCTGCAGCTTCACAGCGCAGACCTTACCATCTTTCCCAATGATCTCAGCGGGATTGGTAAGGAACTTATAGATGACGCCTTCTTCTTCGGCTTCTTCAATTTCTACTTCTTCTGCGGGCATTTCGTTCTTGGTACGACGATAGACAACATATACTTCTTCTGCACCAACGCGAACTGCGGAACGGCAGGCATCCATTGCGGTATTGCCACCGCCGACGACTGCGACCTTTTTACCGATATCCATGGGGTTGCCCAGTGCAACGGTACGCAGGAAGTCGATACCGCCGATGACGCCTTCGAGCTCTTCACCAGGGCAGCGGACACCCATGCTGGTCCATGCACCGATTGCAACAACAACAGCATCGTGCTTTGCACGCAGGTCTGCCAGTGTCATATCGACACCAACCTTGACGTTGTTTACCATTTCAATGCCCATACTCTGAATCTCTTCGAGTTCAGCGTCCAGAACCTTCTTGGGGAGACGGTATTCCGGGATACCATAGCGGAGCATACCGCCCATCTTGGGCATTGCATCGTAAATGGTAACCTTGTGACCCTTGCGAGCCAGCTGGAATGCACAGGCGATGCCGCCGGGGCCGCCACCGATGATACCAACGGTCTTGCCGGTAGCGGGAGCGAGTTCAGGAATATAATGGGTGCCGTTCTTCAGGAGCATATCAGCTGCATACGCCTTTAGAAATGCGATGGAGATGGGCTCTTCCACATGCTTTCTGCGGCAGGCAGTCTCACAGGGATGCGGACATACACGACCCAGGGAAGCGGGAAGGGGAATCTTTTCCTTGATGATCTTGACAGCTTCACGGTCGTTGCCAAGTGCGATCTGCTTAACATAGCGCTGGCAGCTGGTGCCGGCGGGGCAGTTCAGAACGCAGGGACCAAGGCAGTCACCTTCGTGGTCAGACATCAGCAGTTCCAGAGAAACCTTGCGAGCCTGCTGAACACGCGGAGTTTCTGTATTTACGACCATACCGTCGGCAGCAAGTGCGCTGCAGGAACGGAGGAGTTTATTGGAGTTTTCAGCCTCTACAACGCAGAGACCGCAGCCACCGTAAACTTTGACGCTTTCATGATGGCACAGAGTCGGAATGACAATCCCATTGTCAGTCGCAACTTTCAAAATGGTATCACCGGCATTGCCCACGCAGGCGATCCCGTTGATGGTCAGATTAATCTTGCTCATAACTTTCTACTTTCCTCCCTTATTCGACAGAAATGGACTTGAACTTGCACAGCGTGATGCATTGACCGCACTTGATGCAGGCGTTCTGGTCGATTGTGTGAGGTTCTTTTACAGTACCGGAAATGGCGCCGACAGGGCATTTCTTTGCGCAAAGCGTACAGCCCTTGCAGGTATCCGGATTGATGGTGTATTGGAGAAGATCGGTGCATTCCTTTGCAGGACATTTCTTCTCATTGATATGTGCTTCATATTCATGACGGAAGTACTTAATGGTGGTAAGTACGGGGTTAGGAGCCGTCTGGCCGAGACCGCAGAGTGCGCCGTCCTTGATGGCGTAGCAGAGCTCTTCAAGCAATTCGATATCGCCCTCTTTGCCTTCGCCCTTGGTGATACGGGTCAGCACTTCCAGCATACGTCTGGTACCAATGCGGCACTGTACGCACTTGCCGCAGGATTCCTTTGCGGTGAAGTCGAGGAAGAACTTTGCCATATTGACCATGCAGGTCTTTTCGTCCATAACGACCATACCGCCGGAGCCCATGATGGCGCCGGTTGCACCGAGTGCCTTATAGTCGATGATGGTATCAAGCAGGTCAAAGGGGATACAGCCGCCGGAGGGGCCGCCCATCTGGACTGCCTTGAACTTTGCATCGTTGCGGATACCGCCGCCGATGTCAAAGATAACTTCGCGCAGGGTTTTGCCCATGGGGATTTCAACCAGGCCGCCGCGCTTGATCTTACCGGTCAGTGCGAATACCTTGGTACCCTTACTGTTTTCGGTGCCCATTGCAGCAAATGCCTCGCCGCCGTTGAGCAGGATCCATGCGACGTTTGCGAAAGTTTCAACATTGTTGATGTTGGAGGGCTTGAGCCAATAACCAGCCTGTGCAGGGAAGGGCGGTTTCAGGCGAGGCATACCACGCTGGCCTTCCAGGGACTCGATCAGAGCGGTTTCTTCGCCGCAGACGAATGCGCCGGCACCAGCTTTGATGCGCATATCGCAGCTGAAGTCTGTGCCAAGAATGTTCTTACCCAGTAAGCCCTTTGCTCGTGCCTGTTCCATCGCAGCTTCGAGACGGACAATGGCAAGGGGATACTCTGCACGAACATAAACAATAGCTTCTTTTGCACCGATGGCATAAGCGCCGATCAGCATGCCTTCAATCAGGCTATGGGGGTCGCTTTCGATGACAGCACGGTCCATAAATGCACCGGGGTCACCTTCGTCTGCATTGCAGATGAGGTACTTTTCTTCACCGGGAGACTGACGTGCGGCATTCCATTTAAACCAGGTGGGGAAGCCAGCGCCGCCACGACCGGCCAGACCGGAGACTTTGATCACGTCGATGACTTCTTCTGGAGTCATGGTTTTAAGAACCTTTTCCAGTGCCTGATAACCGTCATCTGCAGTATAAGCGTCGATATCTGTGGGATCAATCAGACCGCAGTGACGCAGTGCGATACGGGTCTGCTTGTCCAGGAAAGATTTGTCGTCGTCAGTAATTGCCAGATCTGCCAGGGCAGCCATATCGTTGGCCTTAACAGCAGCGACAATCTTTTCTGCATCCCCGGCGGTGACGTGGACCAGACGGACGAGCAGGTTTTTCTCTTCATAAATATCAACGATGGGCTCGAGCCAGCACATACCGATACAACCGGTAACGCCAAGGGCGATGCCGTCCTTTTCGGAAATCAGGCCGGAGAGCGCATCATATACTTTACCGGCACCTGCAGCGATACCACAGCTGCCCTGACCTACTACAATTTTCATGATTTTGCCTCCTCCTCAGCTTTGGCACGAAGTTCATTCAGAATGGTAATCGCCTTATCGGGGGTGAGAGAACCATAAGTTTCATCATTGATCATCATAACGGGAGACAGGCTGCAACAGCCAAGACATGCCACATTCTTCAATGTGAACAGACCATCGGCAGTGGTTTCGCCGTCTTTGATCTTCAGTTCTTCACAAATGGCAGACTCAATACGCTCGGAGCCATTGACGTGGCAGGCAGTACCCTGGCACAGCATGATGAGGTATTTGCCGACAGGCTGGAGACGGAACTGGGTATAGAAGGTAGCAACGCCCATAACTCTTGCGGGTGTTGTGCCAGTCTGTTCTGCGACATAATAGATCACATCGACCGGCAGATAGCCATAAATTTCCTGCGCCTTTTGCAGGATGGTGATCAGGCTGCCCTTGACGTCTTTGTACTTTGCCAATACGTCGTTCAGCAAGCTCAGATCGCTTTTTGCGGTTTTGCAGCAACTCATGTTTTTTCTCCTGACTTATTGCGTAAAATCTATTACTCTCCGAATACTCAGAGCTGTTTGCCTTATGATTAAGGCTCAGTACCATGATATGCCAGGGCAATTCCAGAATTCCAATTACAGGGAGAAAAGCAAAGATTCTTGAGAAGAAATAGCTGCTGTCCGAAAAGGGAGCAGCAGCCGAACCCTCAGAATCTGCTGAGGCTCTGGAATCCGGGGATCGCAACGGAACCACGGAACGGTGCAATGACCTCAGGTTCAATGTCGGAATTTCTCGAAAAAAGCCGACAAATCACCAGCAATATTGTAATACTTCTACGGTACTTTGTCAACAATGCGAAAAAAGCCATACACGGAAAAAGCCGAAAATACAGGGAAAAACCGGAAGGAGATACTGGCTTTGTGCAGTTCAATAAAAAGGGCGGACACCATTTGGTGTCCGCCCAGGAATCAAAGCGCTGTGAAGATCTCAGATATGCAATTACTTTTCAAGCTCTGCCCAGTCACGGTTCTCACGCAGGACAGTCCAGGTTTCTGTACCGTCATCATTGCGACGGAAATAATGGGAGTTGGTTGCTTCCTGAACATCCAAATAGTACCATGCTTCTGGGTTCATATTATCGGTGAAGGTAACCATGCCTTCCAGGAGATCATCCGGATGATCCGGATTGCGATCGAGAACGCGGTTAATCATGGCCATCGTCTCATCACGCTTGATGGGTTCCTGTGGACGGAAGGAACCATCTTCATAGCCATTGATCCAGCCATTGGCGGCTGCAAGGATGATATTCTTTTCGGCCCAGTGGCCTTCGATATCATTGAATGTGATGGTGCCTTCTGTCAGTTCGGCAAAGCGGGCAATAATGGTTGCCATCTCAGCACGGGTGATAGACTGGCTTGGCTGGAAGGTACCGTCGGGATAACCACTGACGATATCAAGATTTGCCAGAGTGCTGATGGCGGTATTGGACCATCTGCTGGAGGAAACATCAGAGAAGGTATTCTCTTTCGTCATGGCAAACTCACGGGTCTCATCGGTCAGCAAACGGAAGAAAATTGTAGCAACTTCTTCACGGGTAATCTGGCCTTCGGGCTGGACAGAGCCGTCGGGATAACCGATGATATAAGCGAAATGGTTGTCTTTGTCGAGAACATCCAAAACCTTCAGTGTACCAAACACGGTAGTAACATTGTAATCCTCTGCGTTGGTGAGTTCATAGGTAAATACGTTTTCTGTCTCACCAACTTCAGTAATTGTGCCGGTGATTGTCAGGGTCAAGGTATCAACCGCAGCCAGACCAGTTTCAGTGTACTCATCGCAGGTGAGGGGAAGGGCATCAAACGCTTTCGTAGCATCAGCACTGGTGATGACCAAGTCTGCTTTTTCAATGGTTAATACACCATCCTCAATGGTAACAGCGAAATGAGAGGTAACATCTTTACCGTCGATATCTTTAATCACAGGTGTGCCTGTAACTTCACTGGCATAGGTGTCGACATGGACACCGCTGGCATAGGCGGAGATCCCTTCGAGTTTGAAACCTTCAGGCAAGCCTTCTACGTCGTAACCGGAAACAGTCTGTTCGGTTCCGTTGTAAGGAACAGTATTGCTCTTAGCAGTGATGGTGATTTCGGCAGAATCATGGTAAGTCCATGTACCATACAGGGTCACATTCTTATTCGGCATGGTGAAAGTGCCGGAGGTGATGGCAACATCTTCTGTTGTCCAACCGGAAAAAGTATAGTAGCCGTCGGCAACAGAAATTTCAGAGCCAGGCGTATAGGTTGTATCGACTGAAATGGTATCGCCGGATTTTGCATTGGTGGTGCCGACAGGAAGTTCGGCAGATGCAGGAGCATTGTTCCATTCATAGGTAACAGCTACAAAAGGTAGTGTTCCCTTAAAACCAGGAACCGGGAAATTCAGAGTTTTATCACCCATTGTCAAGGTTGTTGCTTTGTTTTTGGGGTAGTAGGTGTTCTCATTAAAATCTTCTGCGCTATTATCTAGAGTAACCGTGTAGGTCAGTGTGTAGGTGAAGGTCTTAGTCCCATTTTCCTCAGATACTGCGGGATCAGACAAAACATAGGTATAGGTATTGTCATCGCCTTTTACAAAGTTTTCCGGAGAAGATTCTACAGAGATATATTCTCCCATAGGATCGGTTACAGTCCAACCTGCACCATCCGCACCTTCGGTGATGGTTTTGGTGATGTTTTTGAAGGCTTTATATAGATCATCTGCGTTGTCTGCATTATAAGCATAGGTGTTTTCAGCAGTTGCAGGTGTTGCAATGGAGTCTCTTAGAAAATCTCCGACTTTGGGACCATTGGAGCTACCTTGTTTGCCTGTGTACGTGTAATCGTCGGCAGCACCGAAGCAAACGGTGTAAACTGTAGCATTTCCTCTCAGTGTTGCTGCGGTTTTTGCAGTTTCACTGTTAATAGTTGCACTGCCAGAGGAGCCATTGCCACCGTCTCTATAATAAGTAGGAGCACCATCTGTCAATACAACAGCATTTTTCTGTGCCAGAGGGATGTCCGCCACAGCTTCGTTATTGAGCAGGGAGTTTGCTCTGTACAGACCGTCATCCAGATTGGTGCCGCCATCAGCACTTAGGCCATCGATTGCATTTTTTGCTGCGGTATAACCTGCTTCTGTGGAGACATCTACCCAGTCACATGCAGTTTTGGCAGATCGGGCAAAGTGAACAATGGCAACATAGCGACCGATATCGGTGCTGTCGCTCTTGTAAGTATCCAAAAAGCTAATTGCTGCGGTTTTTGCAGCAGCGATACGTCTTTGGTTATCCTTTACGCGATTGTTATGTCGGCTGTGATATTCACAGTCCCTCTGGTGTTCACCGTCTCCACCGCAGTTTGCACAATAATTCATAGAGCTAGAGGTATCAATCACAAGTACGGTCGCAGCAGAGCCGGGTTGTATGGTTGTGGTCTGCTTTGTAACAACCTGTAGCGTGATCTCGTAAGTGTTATCAGCAGTTTTCTTTGCGGTTTTGCTCAGGATGATCCCTGTTGCTTCGTCTTGAACCGTGCCATTGCTGGAAGGATCCTGAACCCAAGCGCCGTCCTGGTACTGACCGTAGACCACATCCGGATCCTCTGCTGCCAAAGCGGACAGAGGAAGGATGGAAACAACCATCAGAGCAACCAACAGAATGGATAAGATTCGTTTTTTCATGCGCTTCACTCCTTTTCATAGTACAGATTTGCGGAAAAAGTGAGGATACAATGCGATGAAGTCCCACAATACTCTTAAAAATGCATCTCGAACTTGCAATGGAAGAACAAGCTAATACACAGAAAATGGACTATGGAACTTTATGCAATGAAAACTCTATATCCCCCAAAAAGAATAGCATAGATAATATATTAAAGACAAGTTGAATAAAAAAGATTCATAAGGATTCATAAAATTCACAAAATCAACAATAATTGCAGCAACTGAAATGATTCCTGTGTATGTCAAAGAACATGGAGCTATTCTAAATCTACACGGTTTACAATGTAAAATATAAAAAATACAGACGGCATTTGCCGTCTGTATTTAAAACATAAAATCGGAAAAACGAAAAGTTGAATCTATTTACAGATTGTCAAGATAGATCACAAAGCGGACAATGATTGCTGCGACCTGTGCACGGGTTGCAGATTGACCGGGAGCAAGGATAGGCGTTGGATCGTTTTCGGACGCGGTTGTACCTTCAATAATGTCATTGGCAACAGCCCACTGGAATGCTTCTTTTGCATAATCAAAGACATTGTTTGCGTCGGGATAGCGACTCAAGTCAGCACGGGCACCGTTGTCCCAAGGAATTTCACTACCATCTTCGAGAACCCATACATATGCTGAAGCAATACGGAAGAACAGTGCAGCAGCCTGCTCGCGGCTGACGGGATCGTCAGGATGGAAGTATCTGGGTTCAACACCGCTGATAAAACCATTGTAAACACCCCAGTCAACAGCCTCAGTATACCACTGGTCATTTGCAACATCATAGAAGCCGGAAGTAGGATAGTCAGTGGACGGATCTTCTTCTATCAGACGATAGAGCACAGTGACCAGCATGGCGCGGGTCATAGTTGCATGTGGTGCAAACTCAGTTTCACTGACACCTTTCATGATGCCAGCCTGATAGACCGCGTTGACATAGTCATAATACCAGCTGTTTTCTGGTACATCAGTAAACGGAAAATCGTCCGTTGCAAATGCGGTACAACCAAGTGCAACAACCAGACATACGATAAGCAGAAGCGGGAGGACATGTTTCATAAACTTTTTCATAGAAGCAACTCCTTTCTTTTGATAAAACTAGTATACTGCAAATCGACAAAAAATGCAAGAAAAAATAGAAATATTTAGTAGATACTTCTAAAAAACGGAAGATGAGGGTATTTGGTAGAAATTTCTAGAGATTAGAAAATATAAAAAATACAGACGGCATTCGCCGTCTGTATTTAAAGAAAATGAAATAATAGGAAACGAATTAGCTTTTTACAAAGTTGCTTCCCAAGTATACGGCATAGCGGGCAATCAGCGTTGCGACTTGTGCACGGGTTGCGGAACCTTGAGGATCCAGAACGACGGTATCATCTTCGAGGGAACCAAAGATGAGCTCGTTGATAACAGCCCACTCGAAGGCTTCTACAGCATACGGCTGAATATTACCTACATCCGGGAACTCGCTCAAATCAGCTCGCAGACCATCATCCAGTTCAAAGACATTGGCGAAGCGGAAAAGAATAGCAGCAGTCTGTTCACGGGTAACAGGACCCATAGGATCAAAATGCTCTTCATCAACACCGAAGACGACACCATGGTATGCAGCCCAGTCGACAGCCTCAGTATACCAAGTGTCAGCGGGAACATCGACAAAAGCAGAAGCAGGAACTTCTTCATCGAAATACGGCTCGGTAAGACGATACAGTACAGTGACCAGCATAGCGCGATTCATGGTTTCATCTGGTGCAAAGATCGTTTCAGCGGTTCCAACCATCAGATCATGTTCATAGACGAAGTGAACATAAGGATGATACCAGCTGTCTACAGAAACGTCTTCAAATGGAAGCGTACAGCTTTCTTTTGTGCACTCCACATCAATCTCGGGCTCCGTTGCAAATGCCGTGCAGCCGAGTGCAGCAATCAGAGATACAACGAGCAGAAGGGGAATGACACGTTTCATGAATTTTTTCATGGAAAAGTACTCCTTTCTTTTAGTAAAGACAGTATACTATAAAATGACAATAACTACAAGGATAAAATCACCAATCGAAAAATGAGCACATTCAACAAATTTGCTGGGAAAATATTGAAATTCATAGAAAAAGAGAGAAATTATAGAAAAAACATAGTATACTACAAAAGATAATAAAACTATGTAGGAATGGTAAAGGAATATCATTATGCAGGGATTACAGGAAAAGACAACCGGCATCGCACAGAAAAGGGAGCTGGTTGCTTCCAATTTCGGATTTAAAATAGAACAAATGCAGAGAAGAAGGCAGTTGCTTCATGACTGGCTTCTTTTGCTTGCTTTACCGCTGGCATTTCTTTATTTGGAGCTCATATTACGGCTTGTGGGTGGTGATTCGATTCAAGAAATCCCATGGGTATATCTGTTCGGGTTTTCCTTTGCAGCCGGATTTGTTTTAAATCTGTTGTGTCTGTGTATTCCAAAAAAGAAAATTGGTCGGATTTTTGGGCTCAGTGTCCTTGGTTTAATGACAATCTTCTTCTTAGTAGAATTTTTCCTGAATAATACATTTCAAACCTATATGGATCTGGCCTCTATTTTGAACGGAATAGGAGATGTTGCAACGGGATTTACAGGAACAGCATTTTCGGCCATCCGATCGGATGCTGAATATATCCTGCTGTTTTTGCTGCCATTTATACTTTGTCTGTTGTTCTGGGGAACAGCGAATCACCCGCTGCCGGAGTTCAGATCCCGTATGGTTTTAACTGTGTTTGGTATTGCAGTGATCTGTTATTTGTTACCATTGGCAGTGATCGATAAACAGAAAACCGATCAGGCAGCTTACAAAGACCAATTTCAGCTTGATAGTGGGATCCGCAATTTTGGGCTGTTAACAGGAATCCGTCTTGAGATGAAGTATAAACTTTTTCCTAATGAGGTGGACGCGTTCACTTCAGTGGAAGGAACAGATGAAGAAAACGATATTGAAACGATAAAAGACTATGGGATAAACCAGATGGAGATCGATTTTGATACGCTGATTGCTGACGAATCCGATGCACAGATTCAGCAGATACATACCTATGTTTCTGGTTTATCTCCAAGTGCGAAGAACGCATATACCGGTATGTTTGCCGGAAAGAATCTGATTTTGATTACGGCGGAGGCATTTTCTGCAGAGGCTATTGATCCCGAGCGAACACCGACTCTGTACCGTCTTGCCAATCAGGGAATTGTGTTTACGGACTATTATCAACCGGCTTGGGGTGGTTCTACCTCTACAGGAGAATATGCAATCTTAACTGGAATGGTTCCAACCAGCGGCGTATCCAGTATGAAAAAGACCATTGGGCAAGACCTGTATTTTACCATTGGCAATCAGCTGATACGGCGGGAATATTATAGCGTAGCGTACCATAATGGTTCCTATACCTACTATGATCGGAACCGAACCCATGAGAATTTTGGATATTCCAGGTTTGTCGGTATGGGAAACGGTATGGAAGAAGGCGTTACAAACCAGTGGCCGGAGAGTGATCTGGAAATGATGGAATACACGGTTTCACAGTATATCGATCAGCAGCCGTTTAGCGTATACTATATGTCTGTCAGCGGGCACTGTCTCTATCATCCAGGATCCAATGCTATGACGGATAAAAACTGGGAGGCAGTGGAAAACCTTGCAGGTTCTTCTGCTGTAAAAGGATATTTTGCTTCTCAACTGGAATTGGAATATGGTCTGGAGTATTTGGTAAACGCGTTGGAAAAAGCAGGGATTGCTGATGATACAGTCCTTGTGATCAGTACAGATCACTATCCTTATGGACTGGAGAAGAGCAGTACATGGGACAATAGCGAGGATTATCTTGCCGAGTTATACGGAAAACCGGTAACCAATGCGATGGAGCGGGATCACAGCGCGCTGATTTTATGGTCGGGTTGTCTGGAAGAGGGGGAGTCCGTCGTTGTGGACACACCGGTCTACAGTTTGGATATTCTTCCGACATTGTCCAATCTGTTTGGTGTGGAGTATGATTCCCGTTTGCTGGTGGGACGGGATGTGTTCTCCGATCAGGAGCCATTGGTATTTTGGATAGATTACAGCTGGCTGACTGACAAGGGATGGTACGATGCTGCAAGCGGCGTATTTACACCAAAGGAAGGCGTCACTGTATCAGATGATTACGTTGATTGTATCAATGCTATTGTGAAAAATAAAGTTGTCTATTCCAAAAATGTTTTGGATTACGACTACTTTTCTATTTTGTTTGAGGAAAAAGCTTTATAGTAGATTGGTGTATGAATACCCTGGTTTTGTAACAAATTAAGGAGTACCAGTTATGAAAAAGAATGGAGAAAAGGAAACTGTAGATATACCGCAGCAAAATAAAGATCGGCTGGCGAAACGAATTGTAGTCGGGATGATCCTTGGGATTATGCTCCTATCCGGTGCTGCGATCGGTGTAAACTGGTTTTTGGGACCAGTGGATTTTTTAACAGATTCTTCTCAAAAACAGATAATCGAGAAAAAAACAGCGGAAGAAGAGAAACCGGTGTCCAAGTTGGAGGAGCCATCTTCTGAAGCATTGCCTGTCGAAGAAAGAAGCTATCAACCGGCCGTGCCGACGCAGGAGATGCCGGTGCTTTATCAGAATCCGGAGCTTCCGGCTGGATGTGAAGCAACCGCAGTTGCCATGTTGCTGCAGGCTTACGGTTATGAGATTGGCAAAGAAGCCGTTGCAGAGGCCTTCCCAAAAAGTGAGCTCGAACCATACAATGGCCGAACCTATGCTGCGCACCCGAACGAAGCCTATGTGGGAAGTCCCTTTTCTTCCAGTGGCTTTGGCATTTTTGCAAAAGCAGCCGCAGAAACGGCCCAAACGTTGATGGATGGAGAAGGCGGACAGCACAGAGTAAAGGATATTACCGGGGCAAGTGAAAATGAAATTCTACAATATATTGACAGTGGTGTTCCTGTGTGCATATGGGCAACCATGGGAATGTCCTCGCTGACATATTCCGGTGAATGGTATATCAAGGATGGAGAGGACTATACCGACGAGCATTTTATCTGGCCTGGTGGGGAGCATTGTGTGGTCTTAACCTCTTATAACGAGAGTACAGTCACGGTACACGATCCATTGGGTGGAATCAGAACGTATGACAGAGCGATATTTTTCCAAAGATACGATGACGTCGGACAATATGCCATGATTCTGGAAGAGCCGGAATAAAAGGCGGTCTTATTCTATCCAATGGAATAATAAAAAATCGGGAAAGCAATTTGCTTTCCCGATTTTTGTTTTAGAGCTTTGACAGAGAGATCTATGCAAGGAAACCGCGGAGAATGCGATCCTCTGCCTGTTCTGCAGTCAGTCCAAGTGTCTGAAGCTTGAGCAGTTGATCACCGGCAATTTTACCGATGGCAGCTTCGTGAATCAGCTGGGCTTCCGTACTGTTTGCAGCAATTTCAGGGATGGAGCGGATGGTTGCTTCGCCCATAATAATAGAATCGCACTGGACATGGCCGAAACATTGCGCGTTGCCGACCATTCTGGGGTAAAAGACCTGAGAGGACTGATCCTGCGCGACGGAGCGGGAGATGACACGACCCTTGGAGTCCACGCCATCCAGTACAATTTCCATATTGGAAGCTGCATGCTGATCACCATGTGTGAGCAGTCGCTCTGTGACAACGCATTCAGCGCCGTCTTTGCAGTAAATCTTGGTATCGCGTTCTGTGGAGTCAATACCGCGGATCTGAATGGTATCCATCTGCATGAACGCACCTTCTTCCAAGTGGACAATGGTCTGGGGATTCATAATGTTACCGCCGGTGCCGCCACCGCAGCCATAGTGCTTTTCACTATAGCGAACGCGCGAATTCTTTCCAATGTAGAAGGTATGGACGCCATCGTGCTGAGAGTCCTCACAGCCGCAGTTGTGGATACCACAGCCGGCGACAATATCGACATCGCAGTTCTCGCCAATAAAGAAATCATTGTAAACGGTTTCAGAAAGTCCGCTTTTTGTAATAATGACCGGAATGGTACAGGTTTCACCTTTGGTGCCTGCTTTGACGATAATGTCAATCCCGGGCTTATCCTCTTTGCTGACAATCTGGATATGTTCTGTCGACTCACGGCCATCACAGCCGCTGTCTTTTCGGATATTGTAGGCACCTTCCGGTGTACCATGCAGGTCGGCAATCTGCTCTAACAGTTCGGAATCTACTTGGTTCATGCGTGTTTAGCCTCCTTCCGTTCGATTACAGGACATCCACCGAGCGTGTCCCCCATAATGAGTGGGAAAATTTCTTCCTTATTCCCGCGATGCATAATACCACCGTTGCCCACGACGATGATTTCGTCGGCCAAACTGATGATACGCTCCTGATGGGAAATAATAATCATCGTTGCACTGTGTTTCTGATGGATTTCTTCAAAGGTTTCGGTGAGACGGGCAAAGCTCCAAAGGTCAATACCGGCTTCTGGTTCATCAAAAATCATGAGGTTGCCGTTGCTTGCCAGAATGGTAGCAATCTCAATGCGTTTGACTTCGCCGCCCGACAGGCTGACGTCTACTTCGCGGTCCAGATAATCGTTTGCGCAGAGACCGACCTGTGTAAGGAACCGACAGGCAACATCTTTCGGCAGAGAAATCTCATGGGAGGCGATGGTCAGCAGATCCCGTACTGTAAGGCCTTTGAAGCGGGGCGGTTGCTGGAACCCGTAATTGATGCCCAGTTTGGCGCGCTCTGTGATGCCGAGCTCTGTGATGTCCTGACCGTTCCAGATGATTTGGCCGGAAGTGGGCTGGACAAGGCCCATGATGACCTTTGCCAAGGTGGTTTTTCCACCGCCGTTGGGACCGGTCAGTGCAACCATCTGCTTGTCTGCGATGGTCAGACTGACATCCTTCAAGATGTCCAGCGCACCATCCGGTGTCTGGACTGTGTAACAAATGTTTTTCAGTTCCAACATAGGAACTTTCCTCCTTACAATGTAAAAAACAGCAGATGCTGGTCAAAACAGCGCAGTTGCTGCAATATTGACTGATTTAATCGTATTACTAAGTATAGCACAAAAAAAGGTGAGATACAATCTGAATTCCCAAGACTTCGATAGAAATTTCACAATCTTTTGAAAAAATTTTCCACATAAGGACAAACCGGAGCTTTGGTATACTCCGGTTTGTGGAAAACAGATTCTTTATGCGAACAGCGCCAGTAAGGAGAATGCGTGCCCGATCGGATATTGTTCCGCAGCGCCAGCAAGAAACATCCGTTGTTTTTGCAGACAATCTGCGTAGCGTTTTTGATCTGTCAGTGCGGTCAATTGTGTCAATACGTGAAGTGCAACGGCATTACCCGAGGGGGTAGCGCCGTCATAGACAGTTTTGGGTCGGTCAATCAGCGGTGTTGCATCGGAAGAATAGAGATAAAATCCGCCCTGCTCCGCATCAAAGAAACGGTTCAACATTTGGTCGGTAATGGTTTGCGCTTGTATCAGGTAGTCATCTCCGGCACCGGCATGGTAGAGTTCCAGCAAGGCCAGAGTGTAAAAAGCGTAGTCGTCAATGAGTCCGCGGTGCTTGGTTTCACCCTCACGCCAACGAACGGAAAGCTGATGATCTTTGTCTGTGAGATGATCCCGGATGAAGTGGCTTGCCTTTAATGCAGCTGTAAGGTAATCGTCCCGATCAAAGATTTCTGCTGCTTTTGCCAGAGCCCAAATCATCATGCCGTTCCAAGCGGTTAGCACCTTGTCATCCCGTCGGAGCACCGTGCGCGACCGGCGGTAACCGGCCACCCGATGCTGCAAATCCCACATAAATGCCGGCGGGTTTTCATAGCGGTCGTTACGGATCAAGTTGGGAATGCTTTTGCCTTCAAAATTTCCACCTTTTGTGATCCCGTACCACTGGCAAAAACGTGTACTGTCATTTGATCCGAGCAGGTCATCCAGTTCATCGGGTGTGAGGGTATAAAATTTTCCTTCGACCCCTTCACTGTCTGCGTCCTGACTGCCGAAGAATTCACCTTCGTCTCCGGTCATTTCAGCCAACACATAGTCAACGGTGCGTTCTGCAACGGTACGGTACAGTTCTCTGCCGGTTGTTGCATACACTTCCGCGTAGGCGGCAATCAGTAAGGCATTGTCATACAGCATTTTTTCAAAATGGGGAACAAGCCAGTTCCGGTCTGTGGCATAGCGGCAAAATCCACCGCCAATGTGGTCGAAGATTCCGCCACGGTACATCTGTTCCAGGGTGTGCTCAACCATTTCCAATGCGTGAGATTCCCCAGTGCTGCGATAATACTGCAATAAAAACAGTAGATTGTGAGGTGTGGGAAATTTGGGAGGCGGCCCAAACCCGCCCCAGACGGAATCAAATGCAGTCTCATATTGCTGATACGCCTTATTGAGCAATTCCCGAGACGGTGTCTTTGGCGTAACCTCTGGTTCTACGGATTTTAACCCTTCTGTGATGCGGTCTGCATTTTCCCGCAGGGTATTTTCCGACTCCAGCCAAGCGGTTTCCGCTGTCTGCAATAAATATAACATGGAATCCTTGGGGAGATAGGTGGCCGCGTAAAATGGTTTTCCCTCTGGTGTTGCCAGAATGGTCAACGGCCAGCCACCAGAACCGGTCAAATATTGGCAGGCTTCCATATAAACCGCATCAATATCCGGTTGTTCCTCTTTATCCACCTTGATTGCAACAAAAGCACGGTTCAAAATTTCTGCGATTTCTGTGTCCTCAAAGGATTCTTTTGCAATGACGTGGCACCAATGACAAGAGGAATATCCAATGCTCAAAAATAGAGGTTTGTTTTCCTCTCTTGCCATGGATAATGCCTCTTCGCTCCAGGGATACCAGTCTACCGGATGTTCTGCGTGTAAAAGCAGATATGGTGATTTTTCAGTGATGAGATGATTGCTCAATAGTCAAATCCTCCTGTGCTGGATTGTCAAGTAATTTGCCATGAATATCAAAACGCGAGCCGTGACAGGGGCAGTCCCAGCTGAGTTCATCCGGATTCCACGCCAGCTGACAGCCAAGGTGCGGACAGCGCACATGAACCGGGAAAATTTTCCCACCCTTATCTTTATAAACGCCAACCTTTTTTCCCTGCCAGCGAACGATGCCGCCGTGACCGGGCGGAAGTTGTTCCAGAGATTGTTTTGGTATGGAAAGACATGTCATACCAATGCCTTTGACAGCCTCCAGACTGTTGGTTCCGAGGTTTTTTGCCGATGCGGAAATGGTTATACGCTGTGGAGAAAACACATCGTGATCGATCAGATGCGTGTCACAAATCAGATCGCAGAGCCGCATAGCGGCAACCATGGCGGAGGTCATGCCCCATTTCTGGAACCCGGTGGCGACATACCAGTTGGGAGTTGTTGCACAGAGCTGACCGATATACGGTACGCCATCCAGGGGCATACAATCCTGTGCCGACCAGTGGGCGACTTCACGGCATCCCGGCCAGTTCTGGACTGCCTGCTGCCGCAGCATCGCATAGGCACCACCGCAGGGATTCTTTCCACTGCGATGACTTTTGCCGCCCAGCAGCAGAAAGCGGTCATAGGGCCGCAGTGAAAGTCCGTCGGGATCGATGCCGAGGTACATTCCATCCGGCTGTGCAGCCTGTTCCAGTGCCAGCACATAGCTGCGTTCCTGGTACATCCGAAGCGGATAGAGTCCACGCACAGTTAGAAAAGGAAAATGCGTCGCAAATACAATGTGCTTTGCCGTTACGGTGCCTCGATCGGTTTGAATTTGATTGCCGTGTACGGTATGCGCACGTGTCTGTTCATAAATTTCCAGTTTTGCTGCAATGGCATTTAAAAATTGCAGCGGATGAAACTGCGCCTGATGATCCATACGCAGTGCCCCGGCTACAGGAAAGGGGAGTGCAGTTTCTGTTGTGAATACGGCGTCAATGCCGAGACGCCGTGCAGCCTGCTCTTCCCGTTTTAACAGGTCAGGCTGTGATGTGGTATAAAGGTAAGCTGGCATCTCGGTCAAGGCGCATGCAATGTCCTGTGTACGAATGATCTCCCGATAGTATTGAATTGCCTGTTGATTTGCCGCGGCATATTGTCTGGCCCGCTCCATGCCGAGCTTCTGAATCAGTGTTTCATAGCGCAGACCATGCTGTACTGTGATCTTAGCGGTTGTATGCCCGGTTTGGCCGCTTCCAATGCGGTCTGCTTCCAGGACCACGGTTTCAACGCCCCGGCGCTGCAAAAAATATGCAGTCAGACATCCGGCGAGTCCGGCACCGATAACCGCGGCTTCAGTTTCTATATCGTGCTGCAACGGATCGCGGGCTCTTTGCCCGCCTGCTTGTTTCCAGATGGATTCCATACAATCCCTCCCTGTGTAGTTTTTACAGATCATCAGAAAATAACCGTGATATTTAATAATAGTCTAAATGGAACATTGGAAGAGAAACGGAAAGAAGTAAAAAAATACTTGACAATCGAAGTGATTTGGTATATTCTTTCGTTAGCTAAAACTAACTAAGAAGAAAATCTATCACACCGATCTATTTTTTTAATCGATAGTTAGCTAAAACTAACTTCAAAAAAACAACGAGGAGGAGACTGAACATCCCCGTGAAGTGTTTTCGTTGTGGATGGAAGATAAGCAGGACCAGATCATTGATGGAGGTTGCTATGAGTGTTGTTATTGTTGGCGGGAATGAACGAATGGTCTGCCGGTATCAGGATATTTGTAAAAATCATGGATTGAAAGCCAAGGTGTTTCCAAAGGAAAACGGTGCCCTGAAGAGAAAGCTGGGGCGTCCGGATCTTCTGATTTTGTTTACAAATACGGTATCCCACAAGATGGTTATCAGTGCTGTGGGCGAGGCGAAAAGAAATAAAATTCCCATTGCAAGATGTCATACAAGCAGTGCCTCGGCGTTGAATCATTTGTTGGCGGAGCATTTGAAAACAGGGAGAATTGCACATGCTTGAGTCGTATCTGATTGCCTATTGTTCGCCGACTCTGGCTTCTTTGAAAACAGCAAGTTTGTTTACACTTTCGTTTTCTTCAGAAGCGGATCTGGAACGGCAGCTTGTACTGTGGAATACAAAGCTGGGTGACAAAGGTGTTTCTCTGATGATGCTCCGGCGGCGTGAGCAAACAGCACTTATCTATGTCTGCAGAAAAGCAAAGTTGCAGGTGGATTTAAAAAAACTTGGTGTTGCCCAACTGTTGTCCAAGTATGGATATCAGCAGACGGATGTGGAATATGCCCTGCAAAAACTGGAGGAGCGTTTAAGGCAAAAAGAGGGTTTCCCGCATGAGATTGGAATTTTTCTGGGTTATCCTTTGGGCGATGTGGTCGGTTTTATTCAAAATGCAGGGAAAAACAGCAAGTGTACTGGCTGTTGGAAGGTTTACTGCAATGAATGTGAAACCGTAAAATTGTTTGCAAGATTTCGAAAGTGCAAGGATATGTATCTGGGCCTTTGGAGTCAGGGACGGACTGTTCTGCAGCTTACAGTAGTTGCTTGACATATATAATACTATCACTGAAAAGGAAAGGACATATCAACTATGAACAAAGTAGCGGTCGTATACTGGAGCGGAACTGGTAACACAGAGAAAATGGCTGTGGAAGTGATGAAGGGTGCAGAAGCTGCTCTCTTTTTAGCATCTGAATTTCAGGCTTCTATGATGGATGAATTTCAGACCATTGCATTTGGTTGCCCCTCTATGGGCGAAGAAGAGTTAGAAGAAGAGGAATTTGCTCCCATGTTTGCTGCGTGTGAGGCCAAACTCAGTGGTAAGACCATTGCACTTTTTGGTTCCTATGGATGGGGAGACGGCGAGTGGATAAGAAACTGGGAAGAAACCTGTAAAAATGACGGTGCTGTGCTGGCTTGCGACAGCGTTATCTGCAACGAAGCGCCGGACGCGGAAGGGCTTGCTACTTGCCGGACACTGGGCAAAGCCTTGGCATAAATGGTCTACCCATAATCGATACAACTAAAGATCGTCTGCCTGTCGGGCAGACGATATTCCAATCTATGGAATAATAGAATGTTGTGTACCCCTTACTTTTGCGCTATATTCTATCATTTAGCCGAGAGGTTTTTAAAAATTTTCTAAAAATAGCATTGACAAGAAAGTTAGTCGGTGCTAACATATAGATGGTTAGGATAGACTAACTAAATTTCGGTATGAAAGTTAGCTGCAACTCACTCTAGGGAGGTGTGGTGAAAATGATGCCTTTGACATTTGCAGCGATTGGAGAAGAGGCTGTTATCAAGAAAATCGGTGGAAATCCGGAAACAAAACAGCATCTTAAAAACCTTGGATTTGTAACAGGAAGTACAATTCGTGTGGTTTCTACAACAGCTGGGAATTTAATTGTCAATGTAAAAGAATCTCGTGTTGCAATTAGCAAAGAGATGGCAAATAAAATCATGATTTAGCAGGAGGATATCAGGATGAGAACGCTACGGCAAGCAAAAGTAGGAGAAACACTCAAAGTGATAAAGTTGCATGGCGAAGGTGCCGTCAAACGCAGAATCATGGATATGGGTCTGACCAAAGGGGTCACTGTGCATGTACGCAAAGTCGCGCCATTGGGTGATCCCGTTGAAATCAATGTCAGAGGATATGAACTGTCAATCAGAAGAGCAGATGCAGAGATGATTGAAGTCGAATAACAGATGAAGGGATCACTCCTATTTTTTGATATCATAGTTAGCGAGGACTAATTAAAAATGGATAAGGGAGTATTGAGATGAATATTAAAATCGCCCTTGCGGGTAATCCAAACAGCGGCAAAACAACGTTGTTTAATGCATTGACCGGATCAAATCAGTTTGTTGGAAACTGGCCGGGTGTCACAGTTGAGAAAAAAGAAGGAAAACTGAAAAAGCACGACAATGTTATGATTGCAGATCTTCCGGGCATTTACTCGCTTTCCCCCTATACGCTGGAGGAAATGGTCGCAAGAAACTATCTGATTTCTGAGCGTCCGGATGCCATCCTGAATATTGTGGATGGTACCAACCTGGAACGGAATCTGTATCTGACCACCCAACTGACCGAACTTGGCATTCCCGTGGTTGTCGCTATCAATATGATAGACATCGTGAAGAAGAATGGCGACAAGATTGATGTGCAGGAACTGTCCCATGCCCTCGGTTGTAAAGTTGTAGAGATTTCCGCACTGAGGGGTACCGGTGTAATGGAAGCAGCGGAAGCGGCAATAAAAGCTGCCCGAAATACCAAGACCATTCCGCAGCACAGCTTTCATGGAACCGTAGAGCATGCACTGGCACACATTGAAGAAGTGACAGTACATAACCTTCCGGAAGAGCAGCAACGCTGGTATGCAATTAAGATTTTTGAGCGCGATGACAAGGTGCTGGAGAAGCTGAACCTGAAGCAGGAGATTCTGAAACACATTGAAAAGGATATTCAAGCCGCAGAAGCGGAGCTGGATGATGATGCAGAGAGCATTATTACCAATGAACGATATATCTATATTGCTTCTTTGATCCAGCGGTGTTGCAAGAAGAAAAATATGGGAAAATTGTCGTCCTCTGATAAAATTGACCGCGTAGTGACAAACCGGTTCCTGGCACTGCCGATCTTTGCGGTGGTTATGTTCCTTATGTACTACATTGCAATTGGTACGGTGGGAGATTGGGCCACTGGTTGGACCAACGATGTATTGTTTGGTGAGATTATTCCACCCGCTGTAGAGGGATGGCTGGTCTCGATTGGCTGTGCGGACTGGTTGGTGGGCCTCATTGTTGGCGGTATTATTGGTGGTGTTGGTGCAGTGCTCGGCTTTATACCACAGATGCTCGTTCTTTTCCTGATGCTGTGCATTCTGGAAGATATAGGCTACATGGCTCGAATTGCTTTCATTATGGACCGTATTTTCCGTAAGTTCGGTCTGTCTGGCAAGAGCTTTATTCCCATGCTGGTTGGGTCCGGCTGCGGCGTTCCTGGCGTTATGGCCTCTCGTACCATCGAAAACGAACACGACCGCCGCATGACCATTATGACGACGTGTTTTGTTCCCTGTGGCGCAAAGATGCCGATCGTTGGATTGTTTGCCGGTGCGTTGTTTGGCGGCAGCGGCTTGGTTGCGGTATCTGCTTATTTTATCGGTGTAGCTTCCATCATCATTTCCGGTATTATGTTGAAAAAGACCAGGCCGTTTGCTGGTGAGCCGGCTCCTTTTGTTATGGAGCTGCCTGCTTATCATATTCCAACAATCGGTAATGTTCTACGCGGTACTTGGGAACGTGGCTGGTCCTTTATCAAGAAGGCAGGTACCATCATTCTGCTTTCTGCTATCGTTCTCTGGTTCCTGCAAGGCTTCGGTTTTGTAGACGGTCGTTTCGGCATGGTAGAAGATAACAATACGTCTCTGCTGGCAAGCATTGGTATGGCAGTGTCATTCCTCTTCAAACCGTTGGGATTCGGCAACTGGCAGAGTACTGTTGCAACGGTTACTGGTCTCATTGCAAAAGAAAATGTTGTGACTACCTTTGGTGTTTTGTTCCAGGTCGGCAGAGAAGTTGCAGAAGATACGCCACAGTTGCTTGCCGCAGTTGCTGCGCACTATAATGGTATCACAGCTTATAGTTTCATGCTCTTCAATCTGCTGTGTGCTCCCTGCTTTGCAGCAATGGGCGCTATCAAGCGAGAAATGAACAACACCAAGTGGACTTGGGCTGCCATTGGCTATATGTGTGTGTTTGCCTATGCAGTTTCCCTGATTGTTTATCAATTTGGTGTATGGTTTATTGGTGGGGGGGCTGTAATTGGAACCATCGTGGCCGCAGTGGTTTTGGCGTTTATCGTCTATCTGCTGGTACGTCCCAATAAAGAGGCAAACAAGCGGATCGCAAAGCCTGTGACTGTCAGTGCCAAATAAAAAAGAAGGAGATTATATGATGATATTCCTGCTAAACAATGGTTCTACTATTTTAATTGGTTTGGGATTGCTGGTGGTTGTTGCCCTGATTCTGTTCAAACTTCGAAAGGATCGCAAGAACGGAAGGTCATCCTGTGGCTGTGACTGCGGAAACTGTGCAGCTTCCGGGATGTGCCATAAATAATCAATCAAGAGATTCAAGGCGGGGTACGGCGATAAACCGTGCTCCGCCAATTCTATAATAAGGAGGGAAAATACCAATGATTGGTGCACAAATCAAGTATATTTTAACGGTTTATCGGATACAAAAGAGTACAGGCACAAAATTGACGCATATTGCAGAAACGATGAAAATTTCAAACCCTAGTGTCTATCAGATGATAGGACAGCTCAACAAAGCCGGATTGGTAAAGAGCAACGGTCAGGGAAAATATGTTTTGACAGAGATGGGACAGGAAATTGCTGTAGGCTATGCAGAACAGTACCCTGCTTTGTATCAGTTTCTTGTACAGGAGATTTGTATGCGGCAAGATGCGGCCAATGAGATTGCGATTTCATTGCTTGCAGTGGATGACGTGTTCTGTCAGAGTTGTGTCAGTGTATTGAACAACATGGTTTGGCGCACAGAAATTACGTATAATGTATGTGATAAAGATCAAAAGATTGTTGAAAAATATACCAAAAAACCAGTGAACTGCCATCCATCGGTTTTTTGGTATATTCTATTATTTCGAAATTTATGTAATATATAATTGACTTTAGGTCGGGAAAATGGTAAGATAACAACAAAGAGGTGATGAGATGGGTCGAAATATTGCAATTAAGGTTGCGCGTGCACAGTTGGATATAACCCAGAAAGAATTGGCCGAGCGGGTTGGAGTTTCCCGTCAGACAATGAATGCCATTGAGCAGGGACAATATAACCCTACAATCAAATTGTGTCGTGCGATTTGCAGAGTGCTGGGAAAGTCATTGGATGAACTGTTTGGAGAGGAAACGGAAAATGAAGCGTTAAAGTAAATGAATGCTCTTCGTGTTAGAAACGATGGAAACGTCAAGATCTGATTATAGAATCAGGAGAAAGGAATGAAAATGGAACATCATCGCAACAATCTGGACGAAATGCAGGAGCAGAAGTTGCTGCATATTGAACGAAATGGTGCTTGGCTGGCATTCTGGGGACTGCTGGCAGTTCTCGTTATCCAGTTAATAATTTATGGATTTGGTGACTGGAAGGCGTTAGTGGGAGAATGGGTTGTGTTCATGGGGTTGGCGCTATATTTGCTGGTAGCGTGCCTGAAAAATGGAATCTGGGATCGAAGGCTGAAACCGGAGCCCAAAACCAATCTACTGTGCAGCTTGATAGCAGGAGGGTGTTGCGGTGTACTCTTTTTTTTCATATCTTATCGAAACTATGGAAAATTGATTGGCTCTATTTGTACGGGAGTTTTCATGCTGTTGTTTGTAACGGGACTCTCTATGATTGCACTGACAGTTTCTACGGCGTTGTACAAAAAACGAGTGCGACAGTTGGAAAATGGTGAAGATGAAGCGTCTGGAGAGGATAAAGAAGAAATAAAATAGAAAAAGAGAAGAAAATATTTTATACCAACAAAAAGAGACCTGTGCGATAGAAACCCTATCGCACAGGTCTCTTTGAATCTTAATGGGATTTTAATACCACACTATATTTACTTATGCGCATTTTATATCGATCATGGAATAATGAAGCTACTATAAAAACATGGAAAGATGCTACAGGTGTTTGGAATGAAAGTTGATAAGAAAAACTATTTTTCTACGTTTCAGATTATCATTTGGAGCTTCCTATTTGTTATTTTATTGGGTGCTTTTTTACTGATGTTGCCTTGCTCCACAAGGGGGACAGATAGCGCTTCCTTTTTGGATGCCTTATTTACTTCCACCTCTGCTGTATGTGTAACGGGTTTGGCCATCCATGATACGGCGACTTATTGGTCCACCTTTGGGCAGTCCGTCATTTTATTATTAATTCAAATTGGCGGTATGGGTGTTGTGACCGTTGCTGCATTCATTCCCATGGTTTCCGGGCGAAAAATTGGTTTGATGCAGCGCAGCACTATGCAGGAAGCGATTGCGGCGCCCCAAATGGGTGGCATCGTAAGATTGACGAAATTTATCCTGAAAATTACTGTATTGGTGGAACTTCTCGGTGCAATTATCATGTTTCCGGTATTCTATCAGAAATTCGGTGGTGTAAAGGGAGTGTGGTATGCGGTATTTCACTCTATTTCCGCGTTTTGCAATGCCGGCTTTGATTTAATGGGAATAAAAACACCGTTCTCTTCTCTTACGTCCTATTCTGCAAATCCGGTTATCAGTCTTGCTATTTCCTTTCTGATTATAACAGGAGGCATTGGATTTTTAACATGGGATGATATTGCAACAAATAAATGGCATTTTAAGCGGTATCGTATGCAAAGTAAAGTCATTCTGACAGTGACGGGCGCCCTTATTTTGTTACCAGCACTTTATTTTTATTGTTACGAGTTTTCACAGGTTCAGTGGGATGGTATTTCGAAGATGGAGCGGGCACTAAGTGCGTTGTTTCAATCTGTCACCCCGAGAACCGCTGGCTTCAATACCGTAGACTTAACTTCTCTTAGCGAAACGGGGCAAACGATCCTGATTGTATTGATGCTGACTGGTGGCTCCCCGGGCTCGACAGCAGGCGGTATGAAAACCACGACAGTGGCAGTTCTGCTTTTGACTGCTATCTCCGTCTTTCGCAGACGGGAAAATGCCTGTTGTTTCGGGCGACGGATTTCAAACGATGCAATTCGCAATGCTGCGACAGTTTTTTTGCTGTATCTGCTGTTGTTTTTGTTTGGTGGGATTCTGATCAGCTGTATAGAAGGATTGCCGGTTCTTTCCTGCTTGTTTGAAGCGGCGTCGGCCATTGGTACAGTGGGATTGTCATTGGGTATTACAACGCAACTGGGTGCAGCATCGAGACTGATTTTAATTGGATTGATGTATTTTGGGAGAGTGGGAGGACTGACGCTCATCTTTGCAACTCTGTCTGGTTCCCATCCAAATATTTCAAAGTTGCCACAGGAAATGATAACGATTGGATAAGGAGAATGATATGAAATCGATTTTATTGATTGGACTTGGTCGATTTGGAAGGCATATCGCCAGAAAACTGTGCGAACTTCGCCATCAGGTGATGGCCATTGACACGGATGAAGAGCGGGTAGAGGCTGTTCTGCCCTATGTGGTCAATGCACAAATAGGGGACTGCACAAAGCGTGAGTTTTTGAAGTCACTCGGCGTCCGGAATTTTGACGTCTGCATTGTAGCAATTGGGGATAATTTTCAAAGCTCTTTGGAGACGACTTCTTTGTTGAAAGAGCTGGGTGCCAAGATGGTTGTTGCACGCGCTTCTCGTGATGTGCATGCAAAATTCCTGCTCAGAAATGGTGCGGACGAAGTGGTGTATCCCGAAAAGCAGCTGGCCAACTGGACAGCGATCCGGTACAGCTCAGATCATATTTTTGACTATATTGAGTTGAATGAGGACTATGCGATCTTTGAAATTTCCGTTCCAAAATCGTGGGCAGGAAAGACAATCGGTCAGTTGGATATTCGAAGAAAACATAACATTAACATTATGGCAACCAAAAAAGATGGGGAGCTCGACTTAACAATTACGCCCAGTACTTGTCTCTCGGAAAATGAGACCCTGCTTGTACTAGGCAACAGCCGGAACATTCAAAAGTGTTTTCATATTTAAATTTATAGAAGAATGACAGGAAAGGTGATACCATGCAATGGGTTCTTTTATTTGGTTGTGGGATTGTGTTTGCCGTATTTGGTTTGTTCCTTATGAATAAGGTAGACCGATTTCTGGAGAATCAAAAAAACCCGCAGAAGGGTGTATTGGATACGGAAAAGGAACGCCTTCGAATTGCCTTTGAAAATCCGATGATGATCGGTTCTGTTGAAAAAGTGACGGAGCTGTTTTCAAAAAAACATCACAGTTGTGCCTTTTATTTCTATACAGGGAGCGATCAAGAGATTTTTCAAGGATTAAAAACGGGGAAGATTGACATTGGATTTTTGACAGCAGAGTCCGACATGACCGCGTACCCCGAATATAGTATTTTAATTGTTCCGTTAAAACCCTGTACAGTGTTATCCAGGACGATAGATGTACCAGTTACACCGCTGGAGCCGCAGACATCCTCGACCTCTGCAAAAGTGGTGTGGTGGAATGCAAAATCACCGAAAGTTCGCAGCGACTTTTTGCGTTATTTGACGTGTTACAAAGCATAAATTGATAGGTCTGCGTATTTATCTGGAAAAGAACAGGCACTTGCGTTATAATCCCCTTATAAAGAGCTTGCTGCTCTTGCATACAAGACAGGAGACGGTTACAATGGGGCAACAAAGTTCAGAGCGGTTGTTAAAAACGGTGCGGCAAGAGGAATATACGAGAAATAGAGGGCATCTGAAGATCTTTTTTGGATATGCTGCGGGGGTTGGAAAAACCTATGCGATGTTGCAGGCTGCCAGTACCTTAAAGCAACGGGGGGTAGATGTTGTTGCGGGCTATGTGGAATCCCACGCCAGACCGCAAACGGCAGCGCTGCTGGAAGAATTGGAGCAGTTGCCGACCCTGACGGTGGAACAAGATCATATTTCACAGCAGGAATTTGACTTGGATGCAGCGATGAGGAGAAGGCCGAAGCTGATTCTTGTAGATGATCTGGCGCATACCAACGCCTCTGGCTGTCGGCATTCTAAGCGGTATCAGGATGTAGAGGAACTGCTCAAGGCGGGAATCGATGTTTATACAACTGTCAATGTACAGCATATTGAAAGTCTGAATGATATGGTGGCGTCGATTACCGGTGTTATGGTACGGGAACGCATACCAGACTCTGTTTTTGACAATGCAGATCAGGTTGAGCTGGTCGATATTGAACCGGAAGATCTGATTGAGCGTTTGCATACGGGAACTGTTTATGGGACGGTACCAGTCGATCAGATATGTTCGGACTTCTTTACCGTTGAAAATTTGACAGCATTGCGCGAAATTGCCCTGCGGCGGTGTGCGGACAGAGTCAATCTGTTGTCAGAGAATGTGCGGATCAGAAATCACGGGGAATATCATACCGATGAGCATATTCTGGTTTGTCTGTCTTCTGCTCCGTCCAATGCGAAAATTATCCGGACAGCGGCGAGAATGGCCAATGTGTTTCACAGTGCTTTTACAGCTTTGTTCGTGGAGACACCGGATTTTTCTACCATGAGCGAAGAAGATAAGAAGCGGCTTCGTGCCAATATGCGTTTGGCACAGCAGTTAGGTGCAAAAATTGAAACCATTTATGGAGAGGATGTCTCCTTTCAGATTGCAGAATTTGCACGCTTATCCGGTGTATCCAAAATTGTAATTGGCCGGACGACTGCCACCCGCCGTCATATATTTGGAAAACCAACGCTGACGGAAAGACTGATCGCCTATGCGCCTAATTTGGATATCCATATTATCCCCGATAATACAACGGTAGACAGTCAAAGGAAAAAGAACAGCAGGAAAAATGAGAATCCGTTTCGTATAACGGATGTGCTGAAAAGTGTTCTTTGTCTTTTGATGACGACTGGATTGGGTCTCATTTTTGCAAGATTTGGATTTACGGAAGCCAACATTATTACCATCTATATTCTGGGTGTTCTGGTTACTTCTGTTATTACAACACGGCAGATTTATAGTTTGGTTTCGTCCATTGTCAGTGTCATCATTTTCAACTTCTTTTTTACAGAACCGAAATTCACATTACTTGCATATGATAAGAGCTATCCTGTCACATTTCTGATTATGTTTATTGCAGCTTTTATCACGGGTTCCCTCGCCGTACGATTGAAAAATCATGCCAGACAGTCGGCACAGGCAGCATTTCGTACAAAGATTTTGCTGGACACCAATCAGCTATTGCAACAGGGAAAAAACAAAGAGGAAATTATCAATGTGACAGCGCGCCAGCTGATCAAACTGCTCGGGAGAGATGTTGTAGCATATCTTTCAGAAGATGGAACGCTTGGTGTACCACATATTTTTTGCGTGACAGAGGGCGTAGAGGCTCCTGCGTATCTCTCGGAAAATGAGCAGGCGGTTGCAGACTGGGTGTTGAAAAACAACAAACACGCAGGTGCAACGACCGACACGCTTTCCAGTGCAAAATGTCTCTATTTGGCAATTCGTGTGAATAACAATGTTTATGGTGTAATCGGGATTGTAGCCGATGCCTGCGCATTGGATGCCTTTGAAAATAGCATTTTGCTTTCGATCTTAGGAGAATGTGCACTTGCACTGGAGAATGAAAAAAATGCACGGGAGAAAGAAGAGGCGGCCATTCTGGCAAAAAATGAACAGCTCCGTGCCAATCTTCTGCGCGCGATTTCTCACGACTTGCGTACACCACTGACGTCGATCTCCGGGAATGCCAGCAATCTTTTATCCAACGGACAAAATTTTGATGAAAGTACCAGAATACAGCTTTATACGGATATTTACGATGATTCCATGTGGTTGATTAATCTGGTGGAGAATTTGTTATCTGTGACTCGAATCGAAGAAGGTCGTATGAATTTGCATTTGTCAGCAGAACTCATGGATGAAGTGATTGCTGAGGCGCTGCATCATGTCAACCAAAAGAGCGTAGAACATAAAATTGTGGTACAGAGTACAGAAGAGTTCATTCTTGCTAAGATTGATGCCAAACTGATTGTACAGGTTGTGATTAACATTGTGGACAACGCAATCAAATATACGCCGAAGGATTCTGAAATCATCATCGTTTCAGAAAAGCGGGGGGATCAGGTTGTGGTAACCATTGCGGACAACGGACCTGGTATTTCAGACGAGGCAAAAACGCGTGTGTTTGAAATGTTTTACAGCGGTGCAAATCAGGTTGCAGACAGCCGTCGCAGTTTGGGACTTGGCCTGTGTTTATGCAAATCCATTGTCAATGCGCATGGCGGAGAGATTTCTATTAGAGACAACCAGCCGCATGGGGCAGTATTTACATTTACACTACCGGCCGAGGAGGTGCAATTGCATGAATAAAGTGCTCATTTTGGTAGTAGAGGACGATATATCGGTACGGAATTTGATCACGACAACGCTCAAAGCACATGGTTACCGATATTTAACGGCGTCAAACGGAGAAGCTGCCATCTTGGAAGCGTCTTCCCACAATCCGGATATTATCTTTTTGGATTTGGGATTACCGGATATGGATGGCATGCAGGTCATCGAAAAGATTCGTACATGGTCTCATGTACCGATCATTGTCATCAGTGCAAGAAGTGAGGATACAGATAAAATTGGGGCATTGGATGCCGGTGCAGATGATTATTTAACAAAACCATTTTCTGTAGAAGAACTGCTGGCTCGAGTGCGTGTAACACAGAGACGGCTTGCAATGATGCAAACAGAGTCTTCCGAGGAGTCCGTATTTACGAATGGCAGGCTGCGTGTGGACTACGCCGCCGGTTGTGCCTATCTTGGAGAGCAGGAATTGCATCTTACACCGATTGAATACAAATTGTTGTGTTTGCTTTCCAAGAATGTCGGAAAGGTGTTGACACATACCTTTATTACACAAAAAATCTGGGGGAGCAGTTGGGAGAACGACGTGGCATCTCTACGGGTATTTATGGCAACATTGCGAAAAAAAATAGAGAGCGATTCGAGCGCTCCGCAGTATATTCAGACCCACATTGGTGTGGGATATCGGATGATGAAGGTAGAATAGAATAAGATTTGACCTTCAATTCAAGAAGAAGCGGCATTGTACTACGCGCAGTACAATGCCGCTTCTTTTATCGTTTACCATCTATGTGAGAATAGATCACTCCCGCATTTTTGTCAGAACATAGCCAAACTTTATCCATTTGTTCATATCTTCCTCGTCGTAGCTGTTCACAGTAAATGCTTCACCATAGCCGTTAATTGGTTCCAAAACACAGGGGTCAGTCTGATGGAATTTCCGGACATAAACTCGTCCGGTTTCTTTGTTGATAAAAATACCGGTGTCGCCATCGCGGATAGGTTTTCTGCAGATCAGGAGGATGTCCCCCAAATGATACACTGGATGCAAATGATTGGAGGTGATTTTAATGCCACAGTGCAAATCACTCCCAAATCTTTTTCTATATGGTGCGGCATTTACTTTGATAATATTGGAAGAGTCATAAATCATACCATCTTCCATGTTGCCGGTGAGAACCAGCACTGAGATATAATCATCGGGATTTTCATTTTCTCCCAGAAAGGCTGTCTCGAAATCAATGATAGATTTTACAAAATGGTATTGACTGGGTGTCAGACGATAGAACTGCCGCATAATTTCCAGTTCCTCGCCCCAATCATTCAAGAGTTCGAATATCAGTTTTCCGGTCAGTTTATACATAAGGTGCGCTGTATACAGATCGATTCGAGAGGTTTCTCCGGAAATCATCTTCTTATAGCCGGAAAGAGATAGTTGCAGCTTCTCTGCCATCTGTGCCTGTGTTAATCCGAGATTTATCCGTTCTTTTTCAATGTTCAGAGTAAAATTTCTTACAATATCCTGCCTGGTCACGTTAGAGTTTCCTTCAATAATAGACATTTTTCGGGACTTTTTCATTTTTTATCCTTCCTTATTCCTATGATTAAGGGCAACAAAGTGTAATCATATTCCTATATAATAAATCCTGCAAATCCTGCAGAAAACATTATATAGATAAGGGAGGTGGTATGGAAACACTCTTTTATCCATTATTATTTTAGCATAAAAGGATAAGGTATGGAAGACAAAAAGTTATTGAAAACAAAATGCCTTGAAAAGGCAGTGGGACAGGTGTTGGAAGGTATAGTATAAAGTAATTGTATGCAGAACAAGAAGCTGTCAAGAATGAGTTTTAAAGGAGGAGCATGATGAACAGACAGATTGTTGAGAATACGTTGATGGAGATGGGGATGCCAGCCACCTTGAAAGGATTTACCTATATCACAGATGCGGTTATGCTTCTGGATACACTGGAATGGAAAAGTCCAAAGTGGACTGCGCTGTACTACAAGATTGCAGCGATAAACAACGATACTCCGACCCGCGTAGAGCGTGCAATCAGAAGTGCATTTGTCTCGACGAGAAATCGAGTTGTAGATTATGATATAATCGAGCATTATATTGGATTCGCAAACTGTGAGAATTCCAGTTCTCTTTTACATTTATATAAAAATGTAAAAAAAGAATACCCGAATGATGAACAGGTGTCCTATTCAGATATTATATCGTACGAGGATCTGGTAACGCTCAAAGATACGCTTCAAAAGATGTTGAAACTTCTGAGGAATGTTCCATAAACTGTGGATTCATACTTGTGCGTAGCTGGCGAAAAACAATAATCCGAACCTTGTTCCAATCGGAACAAGGTTCGGATTATATTGGTTTGGTGCGCCTGAAGGGACTCGAACCCGCACGCATTGCTGCACGAGAACCTAAATCTCGCATGTCTACCAATTCCATCACAGGCGCATATATAAAAGCAATCTATTACTGTATGATAGCACATCAACCTGACAGTTGTCAACGTAAAGTCTAAAACTTTTCCGGGTGCCTCTTGCTTTTTTCAGGACATATCTGTATATTAAAAAAGTATAAACTTGAGGAAAAGAGAGAAAACGGAAGGTTCCTCTCGGTTAGGAGAGAAATATGGTTGCTACTGTTGTCAATGCACTGCTGATTCTTATCGGTAGCTTTACCGGTTTGTTATTTCGAGATAAAATCAAACAAAAATATCTGGATGCCGTTGTAATCGGATTGGGACTCTGTGTTGGAATAATCGGGATCAATAGCGCCTTGTCCTCAGAAAACACACTCTGCGTCATTGTCTGCATGGTGGCAGGTGTCGTGATCGGTGAGCTGTTGCGGATTGAGGACCGATTGAATCATTTGGGTGATGCGTTAAAAGAAAAATTCATGAAAGGGCGGACAAACAGTCGGTTTACCGAGGGATTTATGGCGGCCACGTTGCTGTTCGGCGTTGGCAGCATGGCAATCCTCGGATCTCTGGAGGCCGGAATTAACCATAACTACAGCATTATTCTTTCTAAAAGTGTGATGGATGGATTGATAGCCATCGGGTTTGCTGCTACCATGGGTGTCGGCGTTGCTCTTTCCGCTGTCATGATCTTTTTGTATCAGGGCGCTTTGACCTTACTTGCCGGTGTGGTTGCACCGCTGCTGTCAGATGCCATGATTGCGGAAATGTCCGGTGTTGGCGGGATCATCATTATTGGTCTTGCGATCAATATGCTTGGACTGTCTGGAGAAAAACCGGTTCGCACCGGCAATATGCTGCCTGCAATTTTTCTTCCGATACTGTATATTCCATTGGTGAACTGGTTTGGAGGGATTATAAAATGAAAACACATAAATTTGCGATTGTGTTTGCCGGATTGCTCTGGGGAACAATGGGATATTTTGTCCGTCATATGGGTGCCCACGGCTATTCATCTCAGGATGTTGTGATTGTCCGGAGCGGTGTGGCGTCTCTGTTTTTCGCACTTCTAATCCTGATTCAGAATCGAAAGCTGTTTCTTGTGCATATAAAAGATATCTGGTGTTTTCTCGGCTCTGGTATTGTCAGTATGCTCTTTTTCACGTATTGTTACTACAGTGCAATTTCGCTCACTTCGATGTCAACGGCGGCAATTTTACTCTATACTTCTCCTGCTTTTGTTATGCTGATTTCGCTGTTTTTATTCCATGAAAAGATGCGTAAAAATAAACTAGTGGCTCTGGCTGTTGTGATCGTCGGCTGTGCTTTGTCTTCCGGTTTGGGGAGTGATAGCGTAATTTCTGCAAAGGGTCTGCTGTTTGGGTTGGGTTCTGGTATTGGCTATGCGCTCTACAGTATTTTTGCTACGTTGGCCATGCAGCGCGGCTACGACAGCCGAACTGTCAGTTTTTATTCCACATTGTTTGCAACGATTGGTGCCTGTATTCTATGGGGTGGTGGAAAACCAATGGGAATGATGATTGCAAGTGAAACCGATCTTCTTTGGTGTGCTTCCGTTGGATTTATTACCTGCTTTTTACCGTATCTTTTTTACACCTGCGGTCTCTCTGGCGTAGAGCCGGGAGCGGCCTCTATTATGGTTGCAGTAGAGCCATGCATGGCGACGGTAGTCGGTATGGTTGCTTTTGGGGAAATGCTGACAGTGACAACAGGAGCGGGGGTCTTGCTGGTTGTTGCTGCTATTGTGATTTTAAATTTTCCAGAACGAAGAAAACGAACCGTTGAGAAAACAATAGTGAAAAACTAGAGAATTGAATTTTTTGCTATTCTGATATTACCATAGAATATCTGATTCTGATAATCTATGAAATGACGGAACAGTCTTGTGATTGTTCCGTCATTTTTTCGGTTCGATATGTAAAAATGCTTGTGTGCAGTATTTTGCTGTATCAGAGTACTAAAGTTGTTGGATATTTTTGTTATATTCAATTTCAGGAAGTAGTTCAAAATAAAAATCAGAATATTTTTGTGCCAAGGCTTCAATACAGCGTGCTTGTACGATTTTTAATTTCCCTAGAGAAATTTCATCCTTGTCCAGTGTCATATACGCACTAATCCATAACTTGCGTCCTGTTCTTACAATATTGTAGTACAAGTCGGAGTAGTTACAGTCGCGAATGATAGGATCGACTGTCAGCTTTATTTCCTGAATGGTTTCTTCCTCTGGTGGAATGAGCATCAAATCTCGCATTCCAGCAATAACAGTTTTAATGGGAACGGGAAGCATAACTATAGAAAGTATGACAGTAATCAATGGGTCAAGGTAAGGAACGATGGGCTGAAACCAGTCAAAAGAAATCCATAACGGAAGCAAAAAGGCAACTGTCATTCCAAGAGAGATGATGCTGTCTATTTTCCACCCCATCATTTCGACTGTTATGAGGGGAGAATTCAAATTCGCGTTTTTTCGTTTTAAAAAAGCATAGACAACAATTCCGAGTATACAGGCGAATAATTCAAAGTATGCGACTGTATAAAAGGGAATAGTCCTTCCACCATGAAGTAGAATATTAATGTTATTGGAAATTAATCCGAGCGTTACCGCTGACATGGTAATTCCCTTAATAACCAAAAAGATAGTTTCTAATTGCATATATCCAAAAGGATGACTTTCGTTAGCGGGTTTGTACAAAAGTGGAATCATAAAAATGGACGGAAGAAGCATAAAAAACTCAATCCCATCATAAACAGCGTCTAGAAGAACTGCTTGGGAACCCGTATAAATTGCCATAATAAGTTCTATTATCACAAAAAATAAGTTGGCATATAGAGATATGGTCATAGCGGACTTTTCTTTTCTCGATGTTCTTTTTCTGACGCGCACAAGAACTCTCCCTTCAGTATTTAATATCTTATTTCTGTTTTCAAAGCAAACAATATTTCAATTTTTAGATCAGCTATCTGAAAGATATTCACTGCAAAATTATACTGTATTTCGCTGTTCCTTGCAAGATACTTGAATACAGTATGGAATCGGGCTTGCTTTTATTTTTAGTTTATGTTATAGTATACATAAAGTGAATAGAAAGAACCGTCTTTTAAGAAGGGCTTTTAGCATTGCGCCATGTGGCGTTGTATGAGGAAGCTCTTCTTTTTTTATCATTCACAGGGCAACAACGGCATACTTAGAATGTGTAGGTTTGCACAAATAATATTTATCAGGAGGAACACCGTAATGAATGTTATTAAAGTAGACAAGAGGGATTTCACAGTCAAAGCAAAACACTTAAGACGCTCCGGCATTGTACCCGGGAGCGTTTTTGGAGGCTCGTTGCCGGATTCCATCTCGCTTCAAATGGATGAGGCAACTGCATGTAAACTGGTTCGCTACAAGCGGGAAGGAAGCAAACTGAAACTCGACCTTGATGGACAGATTATTCCGGTACAGGTTAAGGAAAAGACAGTGAACACACTGAACGGTGAAATTCTTCACATCAGTTTTCAAGCTCTGAAGGCAGATCAGAAGGTCAACAGTGTTATTCATATCATTCTGAAAAACACGGAGAAAATTACAGATTCACTCGAGAAAATGTTGTTGGAGATCCCCTATACTTCTTTGCCGGAGAATATGATTGACACGATTACGATCAACGTCGATGGTATGGCCGTTGGCAGCATTATAACGGTTGGCGATATTCCGGAACTCAAGAGTGAAAAGATTGAGTTGCTGATCGATGCGGAAGAAATTGTTCTGCGCATCAGTGATAAAAAGCGTACTGCTGAAAAGGAAGTGGAGCAGGAAGCAGAATAACTTCTGCATCCTGTGATGAATTGTAGTAGTATTTGCTGAAGAAAAAGCTTGGACTGTCTAACAGCTATCAGCACGGACAGAACAGGCTTTTCTTCGTTTTGTGATGAGACAAGGAGAAGAAAATGCAAACACAGTTACTTGGACAGCCAGTCGATCATATAGCGTTTGGAAAAGGAATTATAACGGATATCTCCAATAAAATTATTACGATACACTTTTCTCAGGGAGAAAAGAGATTTTTATATCCAGAAGCATTTTCGCATTTTTTAACCCTGAAGGATACGGCGAAACAAAAGGAGATTAATGCCAAGTACAACGGAAGATTACGGGCTGAAAAAGCGGCGAGGAAAAAAGAATGTGAAGAACAGGCATTGCGCAGACAAATACGCACTATGAAAATCACACCAAATGCACAGGCGGTTTTTGATATTGTCATGGATGATGCAGAAAAAATGATCGAACACGGATCGATTTCAACCGGCTGCTATTTAAGCGGATACTCTAAGGGCGAGCCGCGGATTCCAAACAGATTAAAACCGAATTCAGTGTGTCTGTTGACAGGATTGCCTGAGAGCAATGAGGAAAGAGACAGACGTATCTTAGGCGCTTTTATGGTAAAGGAAGATTTTTGGGGTAAGCATTGCACAAGTGGGATTATAGACGCACACGATGAGTATAGGATTTGTTTGCCCTCCGATATTGCTTTGTCATATTGGGATTATTTTGAACATAACGAGACCCTCCCACGTTGGGGAAATGTAGTATTTAAGTATTTTTCAAACAATACCATGCAGAAAATTTTGCTTGATATAAAAAAGTTGTTGGAAAATACAGAACAAGAAACAGTTATAGGTGGGTTCTATCGATATTTCTGTGACGTCAACCGTTTGCCCCTCGAACAGACGGAAAATGGAGAAACACTGTAATTCTGGTTGATTTTTACCCTTGAAAGAGAAATTTTTACAAAGAAAACGATGCAGTCTCTTTTAAAGAAACTGCATCGTTTTCTTTGATAGAAACTATAAAGAACGAGTAGTGATCAGACCTTAAAGTTTACAGAAGTATCGCCCTGAATGTCCGTGCCAAATTCGTAATCCTTACCGGGCAAAATGGCGTTCAGAACAATGCCAACGATGGAAGCAACAGCCAGTGCAGACAGGGAGATTGCGCCGATCTGCACAGCACCGGAAGCGTTGTAATACTTGATGCCGATCGAGAGCACCAGAATCAGTGCGGCAATCAGAACGTTACGGGACTTGGTGAAGTCTACTTTGTTCTCCACCACGTTGCGGACGCCGACGGCAGAAATCATGCCATAGAGAACCAGAGAGACACCACCGATGGTTGCAGTGGGCATGGAGCTGACAATTGCAGCAAACTTCGGGCTGAAAGAGAAGAGAATTGACAGCACCGCAGCGATGCGGATGACAGCGGGATCATATACTCTGGACAGCGCAAGAACGCCGGTGTTTTCGCCGTAAGTAGTGTTTGCCGGTGCGCCGAACAGAGAAGCCAGCGTGGTTGCGAGACCGTCGCCGAGCAGTGTTCTGTGGAATCCGGGATCCTGCATATAGTTTTTGCCGCAGGTGGAGGAAATGGCAGAGATGTCACCGATGTGTTCTACCATGGTTGCGAGAGACAAAGGAACGATAGTGATAAAGGAGGTCAGAAGCAGATGGGTATCGACATTGGTAGAGAACAGGTGAAAAATGGTTCGCTCTGTATGAATGGGAAGGCCAATCCACTTTGCCTGAGAGACATTGGCAACCAAGTTTTCGCGGATGGCCGGATCTACAGCGATTGCCACCAGATAAGAGCCGATGACGCCGAGCAGGATGGGGATGATTTTAATCATGCCCTTTCCCCAAATATTTGCAACGATGACAATAGCGATAGCGACCAGCGCAATGGCCCAGTTGGCAGAGCAATTGGACACAGCGGAGGAGGAAAGCGTCAAACCGATGGCGATAATGATGGGACCAGTTACGATAGGTGGAAAATAGCGCATGACCTTTTTGGTGCCAAAAGCCTTGAACAGTGCAGAGAGGATGACATACATCAGTCCAGCACAGGCAACGCCGAAACAGGCATAAACAAGCAGGTCTGGTTCCTGATTAGGTGCAATGGCCTGATAGCCGCCGATAAAGGCAAAGGAAGAGCCGAGAAATGCAGGAACCTTTCCCTTTGCCAGCAGATGGAACAGCAGTGTACCGAGACCGGCAAACAGCAGGGTGGTGGCAACATCCAGACCGGTCAGCGCAGGAACCAGGACTGTTGCGCCGAACATCGCGAACATATGCTGGAAGCCCAGAACAAACATCCGGCCGCCGCCGAGTGCGCGGGCATCAAAAATGCCTTCTGCACCGATTTTGACTTTTTCTTTCATTGTGTTACTCCTTCTTCTAATTTGATTTATATAATAAAAATTGCTCGCAACTAGAACGGGAGGGGGCAAAAGCGTTTGCAGCAGTGACAATTTGCGCAAAAAAATACCTCATCTGTAAAGACAGACAAGGTTTTATCGGCGCAAATGAAGATTGTAAAAATGTCCAATATCTATGGCGCAGCGGAATTTCTGTCACTTTGCCGGCAACGCAATGCCGTCTGAAAAATATCGCTAGAGGAACTATATCACCCGGCCCGAATTTGGTCAAGAGATTTTGTCGAAATTTACCAGTTGCAGGCCGCCAATGTTCGACGGCCTGCAACGGATGCTGTTTGTGCAAAATCACAATTATTTTTTCTTGAACGTATCTTTGAGTGCAACGGTGCGGTTGAATACCAGCGCGCCGGGCTTTGAGTCCTTGCAATCTGCACAGAAATAACCGAGACGTAAAAACTGATACCGGGAACTGGCGTCGGCCTGTTCCAGAGACTTTTCGAGTTTGCAAAGTTTGAGGACAACCAGGGAGTCCGGATTCAAACAATCAATATAATCCCGATCTGCACCATCAGGATCCGGATCTGCAAAGAGATTGCTGTAGAGCCGCACTTCTGCATCGATCGCAGTTGCATCATCAACCCAATGGATGGTGCCGCGTACCTTGCGGCCGTCAGGCGTATTGCCGCCGCGGGTTTCAGGATCGTACTCTGCCAGAACCTCAATGACCTTACCGGTCTCATCCTTGACACAACCGGTGCAGCGGACGATATAGGCGCTTTTGAGGCGGACTTCGTTGCCGGGATAAAGACGGTTGTACTTTTTAAAAGGTTCTTCCATGAAGTCCTCTTCCTCGATCCACAGATTGCGGGAGAAGGTGACCATACGGGTACCGGCATCAGGATTCTCCGGATTGTTTTCGATTTCAAATTCTTCCGTCTGTCCTTCCGGATAATTGGTGATGGTCAGTTTGACCGGACGAATGACGGCCATGGCACGGTCGGCGTTGGCGTTCAAATCCTCGCGGACACAGTGCTCCAAGAAAGAAAACTCCACGGTGTTGACCGTTTTGGCAACGCCGATGCGGTCGCAAAAGTTGCGAATGGAGGTCGGCGTATAACCGCGGCGGCGCAAACCGCAAAGGGTGGGCATACGGGGATCGTCCCAACCGGAGACGAGACCATCTTCTACCAGGCGGCGCAGCTTGCGCTTGGACATAACGGTATAGTTGATGCCGAGGCGTGCAAACTCGATCTGGCGCGGCGTGGACGGAAGGTCACAATTGGCGACGACCCAGTCATACAGCGGACGGTGATCTTCAAACTCCAGAGAACAGAGGGAATGCGTAATTCCCTCCAGTGCGTCCTCAATGGGATGAGCAAAGTCGTACATCGGATAGATGCACCACTTGCTGCCGGTGCGGTGATGGTGCATATGATTGATGCGATAGAGTGCTGGGTCACGCAGATTGAAGTTGCCGCTGGCGAGATCAATTTTTGCGCGCAGCGTCATGGTACCGTCGGGAAATTCGCCGGCTTTCATACGGCGGAACAGATCCAGACTTTCTTCAACAGGACGGTCACGGTAGGGGCTGCGAGCCGGCCTATTGGTATCGCCGCGGTATTCGCGCAGCTGTTCCGGTGTCAGCTCGCAGACATAAGCGAGGCCGCGCCGGATCAGGGACTCTGCACATTCATACATTCTATCAAAGTAATCCGAAGCATAATAAAAACGGTCATCCCAGTCAAAGCCGAGCCAGTGGATGTCCTCCTTGATTGCCTCGACGTACTCGACATCTTCCTTCGTGGGGTTGGTGTCATCCATGCGCAGATTGCAGATGCCACCGTATTTTTCAGCGGTGCCGAAATCGATGCAAAGCGCTTTGCAGTGGCCGATGTGCAGATAACCATTCGGTTCGGGCGGGAAACGGGTATGCACCTGCATACCGGCATAGGCACCGCCTTCTGCGATATCCTCTTCAATAAAGGTGTGAATAAAATTCTTGGAAAATTCGTCCATGTATCTCATCTCCGTATAAACAAAACAAAATATTCTACGTTATTATACACGACCTAAAACTCTTTTACAACATTTAGTTGACAAAGCTGACGCGCTATTTTATAATCGTAACGGCTTAAAGTATGAAAAGCGAAGAAGGGAAAGAGTAGGTCTTTTGCGGATTGTCAGAGAGGAAACGCCTGGTGTAAGTTTCCATGAAGCAGGGCTGAAGTCATCCCAGAGCTGCAATTCCGAACCGAGAAGTAAGAATTGTCGGGTTCCTACCGTTACAGGGTACGAGTGCGCCGCGGGTTTGCGGCGAATTTAGGTGGTACCGCGTAGTATTTTCTGCGCCCTAAGGGTTCTTAGGGCGCTTTTTTCGTTTTCTAAGGAGGAAGAGTATGAAAGAACTGCCGAAGATTTATGACCCCAAAGCAGTTGAAAGTAAGATCTATGATATGTGGATGGAAGGCGGCTATTTCCACGCAGAGCGTGATCCCGAGAAAAAGCCGTTTACCATTGTGATTCCGCCACCCAACGTCACTGGTCAGCTGCATCTTGGCCACGCATTGGACGAGACGATTCAGGATATTCTGATCCGCTGGAAGCGGATGCAGGGCTATGCCGCCCTTTGGGTTCCCGGCACCGACCATGCCGGTATTGCGACCCAGATCAAAGTAGAAGAAAAACTGCGCGGCGAGGGCAAGACCCGGTTTGACCTTGGCCGCGACAAGTTCCTGGATGAAGTCTGGGCATGGAAAAATAAATTTGGAAACCGGATTGTAACACAGATTAAGACCCTTGGTTGCTCCTGTGACTGGGAGCGGGAACGCTTTACGATGGACGACACCTGTGCCAAAGCGGTTCGTGAAGTGTTTGTCAACCTGTATGAAAAGGGTCTGATTTACCGTGGTAACCGCATCATCAACTGGTGCCCGAAGTGTACCACAGCCCTGTCCGATGCAGAAGTAGAGCATAAGGAACAACCGGGGCACTTCTGGCATATCCGTTATCCGATCGTCGGTACGGACGATGATCTCGTAATTGCAACCACCCGTCCGGAAACCATGCTGGGTGATACCGGCGTCGCTGTGCATCCGGATGACGAGCGCTATCGCGATCTGGTCGGAAAAACCTGCCTGCTGCCGCTGGTTAACCGTGAAATTCCCATCGTTGCCGACGAATATGTTGACAAAGAATTTGGTACCGGCTGCGTGAAGATGACACCCTGCCACGACCCCAATGACTTCGAAGTCGGTTTGCGCCATGATCTGGAGCAGATTCTGATTCTGGATGAAAATGCAAAGATCATCAACGGCGGCAAGTACGACGGTATGGATCGTTATGAAGCAAGAAAGGCCATTGTCAAGGATCTGGAAGAGCAGGGCTACCTTGTTAAAATTGAAGATCACAGCCACAATGTCGGTACCTGTTACCGCTGCGGTACAACTGTAGAGCCGATGGCTTCCGCACAGTGGTTTGTCAAGATGAAGCCCCTGGCCGAAGAGGCCATCCGGGTTGTCGAGGACGGCACGATCCAGTTCGTTCCCGACCGCTTCTCCAAAACCTATCTCAACTGGATGGAAAATATCCATGACTGGTGCATTTCCCGTCAGCTCTGGTGGGGACATCAGATTCCGGCCTGGTACTGCGCCGATTGCGGCCATACCACGGTCTCCCGCGAAGACGCCACTGTCTGCGAAGCCTGCGGCAGCGCCAACATTAAGCGCGAAGAGGATGTTCTGGATACCTGGTTCAGCAGTGCGCTGTGGCCATTTTCCACGCTTGGATGGCCAGAAAAGACCTCCGATCTTGACTACTTCTATCCCACCGATGTACTGGTTACCGGTTACGACATTATTTTCTTCTGGGTTGCTCGTATGATTTTCTCCGGTATGGAGCAGATGAAGGAGCATCCGTTCCACACGGTGTTGATCCACGGTCTGGTGCGCGACCCGCACGGCAAGAAAATGTCCAAGTCTGCCGGCAACGGTGTTGATCCAATCGAGATGATCGACCAGTTCGGTGCAGACGCCCTGCGCTTCAACCTGATCACCGGTAACAGCCCAGGAAATGATATGCGTTTCTATGTCGAACGCTGCGAAGCGATGCGCAACTTTGCCAACAAGATTTGGAATGCCAGCCGTTTTGTCATGATGAATCTGACAATCGACAAAAATGAGCTGCCCGAACATCTGGAAGTCGAAGATAAATGGGTGCTGTCCAAGCTGAACAGTCTGGCAAAAGAAGTCAATGAGAATCTCGACAGATATGAACTCGGCATTGCCGCCGGTAAGATCTATGACTTTATTTGGGATACCTATTGCGACTGGTATATTGAGCTGACCAAGCCCCGTCTGAACGGAGACGATGAGCGCGCCAAGATCGGTGCACAGAAGGTTCTGCTCTATGTTCTGACCGAGATTCTGAAGCTTCTGCATCCGTTTATGCCGTTTATTACGGAAGAAATCTGGCAGGCACTGCCACATGACGGCGATGCCCTGATGGTTCAGTCCTATCCGGAGTATCAGGATGCGCTGTCCTTCCCCGAAGATGAAACTGCATTTGAAATGGTGATGTCTGCTATCAAGGCAGTCCGCAGCCGCCGTGCGGAAATGAATGTTCCGCCTTCCAGAAAACCGCATTTGCTGATTGTCACAGACAAAAAGGATGCTTTTGCAAGCGGTACGGTATATCTGTCCAAGCTGGCATTTGCCGGTGCGGTCGAGATTACAGATACCGACCCCGAAAGTCTGGATGGTATGGTTTCCGTGGTAACCGACGAAGCCAAGCTGTTTATGCCGATGGCAGAGCTGGTTGATCTGGAAAAGGAACGTGCCAGGATCCAGAAAGAGCTGGATAAGGCCAACAAAGAACTTGCCCGCCTCAATGGAAAACTGTCCAATGCAAAGTTCCTGGAAAAGGCACCGGAGCATGTTGTTGCTGCTGAACGCGAAAAGGCAGAAAAGGCACAGGCACTCATCGACAATCTGATGGACGGCCTGCGGCAGCTCGGCTAAATTCTTTCGCTGTTACGACAGCGTTTTTAAGAAAAAAAGCGTAAAATAACACCGCTGATGGAAGAACCGTCAGCGGTGTTATTTTTTTGTCGGAGTGATGAGTATGAAAATACAGCCAAACTATACAGAGAACAAATTGACCCTGTATTTTACAGGGGAGCTGGATCACCATGCCGCCAAAACCGCCATGCAGGAGATCGAAACGTTGATCGAGGAATTGTTGCCGAGCGCCTGCATTTTGGATTTTGGTGGTCTGAGCTTCATGGACAGTTCGGGGTTAGCGGTGGTGTTAAAAGCCTATAAGCGGATGCAGGAATTGGGGAGAACTGCTTGGGTGGAACATCCGCCAAAACAGATCCTGCGAGTTCTGAAGGCTGGCGGCATCGGTCGTATTGTGGAGATCAGAAGCGAAGCGGAGGAGGAAGTACGGTGAAAGGAACGAACTACATAAAATTGGAGTTTCCAGGAAAAAGTGCAAATGAAGGGTTTGCCCGCGCCGCAGTGGCATGCTTTGCTGCACAACTGGATCCCACCCTCGAAGAACTGGGTGACATCAAAACCGCAGTCAGTGAAGCGGTAACCAATTGTATTGTTCACGCCTATCCTGACAGCATTGGGAAAATTCTTCTGCGTGCGAAGATTAACGAGGCGCGTGAATTGGAAATTGTCATCCGGGATTGGGGACGGGGTATTGAAGATGTCAGTCAGGCCCGTGAGCCGATGTTTACAACCGGTGGAGAAGAACGAAGCGGTATGGGCTTCACCATTATGGAAAGTTTTATGGATCGGATGCGTGTGCGGTCGGCACCAGGAAAGGGAACCACGGTGACACTGCAAAAGAAAATCGTATCCAGAACGCCGGATTGCTGATGGAGGAGATGCAGGAGCTGCTTGCGCGTGCAGCTGCGGGAGACCGCGCTGCCACAGAGCAGTTGATTACCGAAAATGCAGGGTTGATTTGGGGCATCGTACGGCGGTATTTTGGACGCGGTGTTGATGCCGACGATCTCTATCAGCTCGGCTGTATCGGGTTTTTGAAAGCCATCAATGGATATGACGCCGGATTTGGAACGCGGTTTTCCACATATGCCGTACCCAAAATTTCCGGAGAGATCCGGCGGTTTTTGCGGGATGACGGCAGCGTTAAGGTCAGCCGCGGCATCAAGGAGCGCGCTATGGTGATCCGCAATGCAAAGGTGGAACTGGAGCAGAGACTGAGCCGGGAGCCGACGCTGTCGGAACTTTCTGCGGAAACTGGTTTTACGCCGGAGGACATTGCAATTGCAGAGACGGCAACAGGACCGGCGGAATCTTTACAGCGGGAGAGCGGCGAGGACGGCTTCACGCTGGAACGCGTGTTGGGCGATTACCAGCATGAGGAACGCATGGTGGAGCACGTTGCACTGGGACAGGCCATCGAACATTTACCGGAGCGAGAGCGACAGGTCATTGCTCTGCGGTTTTACCGCGGCATGACCCAGGATAAAACCGCGAAAGTACTGGGGGTGTCCCAGGTGCAGGTCTCCCGGCTGGAGCGTCGCGCTGTGGGACTGCTGCGGGAGCTACTGGCTACGCCGGATTCTTAGCTTGAGAAATGTGGGAAGGAGGTGTATACTTTCAGGGTAGTCTGTAGAAAGAAAAGAGAACGCATTATGACAGAAAGAGCATTTGAACAACGATATATTGCTGCACGCAACCGTGTGATTGCTGCGGATTTTCCAGGACTGAACGAGATGCAGCGCAAGGCTGTGATGGCGACAGAAGGGCCACTTTTGCTTCTGGCCGGTGCCGGCAGCGGAAAAACCACGGTTCTCATCAACCGCATTGCCAATCTGCTGCGATATGGCAGAGGGTCGGATACAGAAGAGCTTCCGAACGGGGTGACGGAAGAGGATCTGTTGTTGTTGGAAGCGGCGGCAGAGCGTCCGGATTGCGTCGATATGGAGCGGGCGAGAACCTTGTCCGCGATTGATCCGGTCGAGCCCTGGCGTATCATTGCCATTACCTTTACCAACAAGGCAGCGGGAGAGCTGAAAGAACGTCTGATTGCAAAGCTTGGGGCGGAAGCAGAAGATGTCTGGGCTATGACATTTCATTCCGCCTGTGTCCGCATTCTGCGCAGCAACGCAGAAGCCATCGGCTTTAACCGCAATTTTACAATTTACGATACCTCTGACAGCCAGTCTGTGATGAAGCGCGTATTGAAAGATTTGGATCTGGATGAAAAAAACTTTCCGCACCGCGCTGTGCTTGCGGCAATCAGCAGTGCCAAGGATGCAATGCTGACCCCACAGGATTATGCCGCGGCAGCGCAGGGCTCCAGCGATATCCGCAGGCAGAAAATTGCAGATGCCTATCTGGAGTATGCCCGCCGCCTGCGCGAAGCCAACGCAATGGATTTCGATGATCTGATCTATAACACGGTCCGTCTGTTGCAGGAACATGATGACGTGCGCAGTTATTACCAGCGCCGGTTCCGTTATGTGTTGATCGATGAGTATCAGGATACGAACAATTTGCAGTATCTGCTTGCCTCCAATTTGGCCGGCGGCTATGAAAATATCTGTGTGGTCGGTGATGATGACCAGAGTATTTATAAATTCCGCGGTGCAACCGTTGAGAATATCCTGAGCTTTGAACAGCAGTACAAACATGCACGTGCCATCTATCTGGAGCAGAACTATCGCTCAACCGGCCATATTCTCGGTGCGGCCAACGGGGTAATCCGCAACAATCTTGGTCGAAAAGGAAAAAATCTCTGGACCGATCACGATGACGGTGACAAAGTGAAACTGTACGTTGCCCGCAATGAAAATGAAGAGGCGCAGTATGTGGCGTCTCGTATTATTGCTTCCTATGCAGAAGGCGTCAAATGGAGCGAAAATGCTGTACTTTACCGCATGAACGCACAGTCCAATCAGTTGGAGTATGCATTTAAACGCAATGGCATTCCATACCGGATTATCGGCGGTATCCGATTCTTTGATCGCGCAGAGATCAAAGACATGCTGGCTTATCTCTGTGTGTTGATGATGCCGGGCGATGACTTGCGCTTGTCCCGAATTATTAACGTACCAGCCCGTGGGATCGGCGAGCGTACTGTGGAAATAGCGCGGCAACTGGCGGCAGAAGAGGGAACCTCGCTGTTTGAGATTATCTGGCATGCGGATCAATATCCGGCATTGCAGCGTGCTGCGGTGCGCCTGCGGGAGTTTTCCAATCTGCTGGTATCCCTGCAGGAGCAAGTGAAACAATTGCCCGCAGATGAATTGTATGATCTGGTGCTGGAAAAGACCGGTTACATCACGGCGCTGGAAGCAAAAGCCAGCGACGAGAATCTGGCGCGTATTGAAAACGTCAACGAGTTAAAAAGTAACATCATTGCATATCAGAAGGAAACTGGCGACACTGGTCTTGCGGGATTTTTGGATGAAGTTGCTTTGTATACCGATCTGGATCAAATGGACAAAGATGCTGACTGCGTTGTGATGATGACCATGCACAGTGCGAAGGGATTGGAATTCCCAAATGTGTTTCTCATCGGCGCGGAAGAAGGCATGTTCCCCGGTATCCGCAGCATTGGTGAACCGGAGGAAATGGAAGAGGAGCGCAGACTTTGTTATGTCGCGATTACCCGTGCCAGACAGAAGCTCTACATCACAGCCGCCAAGCAGAGAATGCTGTTTGGACGGACCAGTGCCAACCGCCTTTCCCGATTTGTGGAAGAGATTCCAGAAGAGCATATCGAAAAACCGAGTGCAGTACAGCGGCCAGGCCTCTATGCCTCTGCCGCAAAGACGAAGCGTGCACCCGAACGCCATCCCAATGCGGTTTCGATTCCGTCTGCTCCGACACAGACATTTGTTGTTGGTGACCATGTCACACACAAGGCCTTTGGAGAAGGCACCATTGCGAAGATGACGCCGATGGGGGGCGATCATCTCGTGGAAATCAACTTTACGCGTGCCGGCGTAAAACGTCTGATGCTCAAGGCGGCTTCCCAGCACATGACGAAACAATAGAAATTGCAGCCGTTTCCCGATCTGGTATGCCGCTTGCAACGGCGGACAGGAACTGGTATGATACCAGCAGAGGGGAAGCGGCTGCCTTTTTGTTAGCGTTCACATGGACCGGACAGCACTTCGATCTCAATCACTGAAACCTCGTATGCTGTTTTTTCCTCCGGAATTCCATCTACATTTTTTATGTAACGGCGGCTTTGGATGCGCCCGTCGAGGGACACGACGGTCCCAGTTATCCAGTCGGCAGCATCTTTGGCACGTAGTCCCCAGGTGATGCAGGGTAAATAGTCGGAGCGGCCGTAGCGGCGGTTGACAGCCAGCATCAGATCGCAGATTTCCCGTCCCATTGGTGTGGTTCGGAGATTGGGCATTTTGCAGAGCGTTCCGCTGAGTGTAACGTTATTGCAGTCCGAACCGTCGTCAAATTCCAGTTCCCGTGCAAAGACGGTAATGACAAGTCGGCTGCCTTCTCCGCTTCTATTATTGAAAGAGCGCAGTTCCCCAATTACGTGCAGTTTGCTGAACTCCATGGGTTCCAGGGAATCGATTTGAGATTCCCGTACGATGATGTTGATGCGGTCAATGGTACCGGAAAGACGGGAAACTTCGAGCGGGAACCGGAAAAAGCGTTCTCCGCGGCTTTCATGAGAAAATTGGGGCGGCTCTGAAACATTGCCTCTGAGCTCAACCCTGTTAATAATGCGTGTCTCATCCATGATTCCACCTCATAGTATTTGATAGAACAACTTATTCACTCCGCCGGGAATTTATACATCCGAGGCATGTCCGGCAGTGTAGAAAAAGAAAGGATCATAAGATGGAAATAGCAGAGATTTTAAAACGATGTGATCATACCCTGCTGCGGCAGAATGCAACCATAGAAGAGATTCAGCAACTCTGTGACGAAGGAATACGCTATGGTGTGGCCTCTGTCTGCATTGCGCCGGCTCATGTTGGCGGTACCAAACGTTATGTTGGAGATCGTTTGCGGATTGGTACAGTGGTCGGGTTTCCAAATGGCTATAGTACCTCCGCAGTGAAAGCCTATGAAGCGGCAGACGCCATTCGTCGCGGTGCAGATGAAATTGATATGGTGGTCAACCTTGGGATGGTCAAAGATGGTTGCTATCAGGCCATACTGGAGGAGATCCGTGAGGTTAAGGCGGCATGTAGCGATCGTATTTTGAAAGTGATTATCGAAACCTGCCTGTTGACAGAGGAGGAAAAGATCAAACTTTGTCATGTGGTCGGGGAATCGGGCGCGGATTTTATTAAAACGTCCACCGGTTTTTCAACAGGCGGTGCAACACCGGAGGATGTGCAGCTGATGCGGACGAACAGCCCTGCAACCTTGCAGATCAAAGCTGCCGGCGGAATTGCCAGCTTACAGGATGCGGAAACGTTAATTGCCTGTGGCGCAGATCGCCTGGGTAGCAGCAGACTTGTGAAGCTTGCCCAAATAGCCCAGGACGAATCTTCTGCATTGCGCGGCAATGACGCAGCGGAAGAAGTGTAACGTTTATTTTTGTCCTGATAGTTTGCATTGGATTTGATGAAAACAGGTGTGCAGTTTGCGGCAGAGAGTAACCGCTGGAATGCAGAGGAGAAGCCACAATAAACTGAAAAGTGGGCAGATTTGTCCAAACAGATTCAATGGCTGGTCAGAGTAATCCCAGACCGCCCAGCCAAAACGGAGATTGACAAAGATGCCGACCAGAAATTCCAATGTGGTAATAATTGCAGCTCCGGCAATCCATTGTTGTGGCAGAGGCCAGTTGCTTCGGACTGCGATTAGATACAGCAGGAGCAGGCACAGCCCACCAGTCAAGAGCATGGACCAGTGGGTGTATCCGCGAAACAGAAGTTCCAGGCAGCCGTAACCGAGTGCGCCGAGCGTATAAACGGTGCAGTATTCCAAGGCATATCACTTCCAGACCATAAGAATTCTCTTTTAGCATTGCCCAAATTCGGTAAATTTATGAGCGAAGAGATGCTTTGGAACATTTGAAGGGTCATTATACAAAAAAGAAACAGAAGAATGTGTGAAATCACATGGAACTTGCAAGAAATTGCTTGACTTTGCGTTTGACTATGCTATAATAACATAGGTTTAAAAAACAAAGCAGGATCGGCCGGTGTCCGTCCTCACCCAACCGCAGAAGGCGCGTTGTGGTTGATAACATTTCACGTATGCCACAAGTGTGGTATGGGTTGTATTGTTTTGTCGCGCGGATGCCAAGGTTTGCATCCGCGTTTTGTATTCGCTCTCGGGGATTATCCCCGCGACTCATCATCTGGAGGTGTTTTGGTATCGCAAGTATGAATCATCAGATCAACGAGGAAATTCGTGACAAAGAAGTTCGTCTGATCAGTGAAACAGGGGAACAGCTTGGCATTATGCCGTTAGCGGCTGCTCTTGACATTGCAGTAGAAAGAGATCTGGATCTCGTAAAAATCGCGCCCGGTTCTACGCCGCCCGTATGTAAGGTTATGGATTACGGCAAGTATTGCTTTGAGCAATCCAAGCGTGAGAAGGAAGCCAGAAAAAATCAGCATGTGATTGAAGTAAAGGAAATCCGCATGTCTCCCGGCATCGGTATGAATGATTTCAATGTCAAGCTGAAGAACGGACAGAAATTCCTGCGAGATGGTGACAGACTCAAGGTTACGATTCGATTCCGCGGCAGACAAATGGCTCATACCGAGATCGGCGAAGAGCTGCTAACCCGTTTTGCGGCTGAGTGCGCAGAATTTGCGAACATGGATAAAAATCCAAAGCTGGAAGGTCGCCAAATGTCCATGTTCCTTTCACCAAAGCCACAGTCAGGTGCCAAATAAATCGCGGACAGTTTCAGTCTGCGATTACAACGCAATGATAATAGATCGTATTCCCGGCCAAGGCTGATGGAATGTGTAATTACAAGGAAGGAGAACGACCCATTATGCCCAAACTGAAATCTCATAGTGGCGCGAAGAAGAGATTCAATCTCACCAAAAACGGCAAGGTAAAGCGTGCCCATGCTTTCAAGAGCCATATTCTCACCAAGAAGGACACCAAGCGGAAACGCGGCCTCCGTCAGGGTGCTTATGCCGACGTAACCAACGAGTCTGCAATCAAGCGCATGATTCCATACAAATAAGAGGAGGACTTGAAGAATGGCTAGAGTTAAAGGCGCGATGATGACGCGCAAGAGAAGAAATAAAACACTTGGTCTTGCTAAGGGTTACTGGGGTGCAAAATCCAAGCACTTCAAGATGGCGAAGCAGGCTATGATGAAATCCGGCAGATATTCCTATGTCGGCCGTAAGCAGAAAAAGAGAGAATTCCGTCAGCTTTGGATCACCCGTATCAGCGCTGGGTGCAAGGCAAACGGCATGAACTATTCCAACTTCATGCATGGCCTCAAGCTTGCAGGCATCGATATGAACCGCAAGATGCTGTCTGAAGTTGCAATTCACAACCCCGCTGCTTTCACTGCTCTGACCGAGAGCGCAAAGGCAGCTCTGAACGCATAAGAATTAAAAGAAAGAAAACCGCTGTGAGTTACTCACAGCGGTTTTTTCACAGTATTTATGGAGGAAGTATGTCCTGGATTTTGAAGCTTCTGCTGGCTCTGATTCTTGTGTATATTGTTGTACTCAGCGTACTGTTTCAGAGGATCTTTGTCCGCCGGGGACAGACAGAAAAGCAAGCTGAAAAATTGGAGTGTCCAAAACGGCTGATAAAATATCAGAAAATATTTTCAGATGCAGAGCAATTTCTTGAACATGCCGCTTATGAGTCGGTCAGTATTCTGTCATTCGACGGCCTTCGATTGTGGGGACGATTTTATCCTGCACCGTCTGCGAAAGGAACCATTCTGTTGATGCACGGCTATCGGGCAGACGGATTCAGCAATTTTGGCTGTGTGCTTGCGTTTTATCACGATCTCGGGTACAATCTGTTGCTGGTTTCACAACGTAGCCATTGGGAAAGCAGCGGGCGCTATATCTGTTTCGGCGTCAAAGAACGATTTGACTGCCGTGATTGGGCGGCTTATCTGTCTCAGCGACCGGATTGTGAAGGAAAAAGTATCATTTTGGAAGGCATTTCCATGGGGGCAACGACCGTGTTGATGACAGCTGGATTGGAATTGCCGGAAACCGTTGACGGTATTATCGCGGACTGTGGGTTTACGTCACCATGGGACATTGTTGCCGATCTTGCGAAGCGACGGTTTCATTTGCCGGCGCATCCGCTTTTGGATGGTTTGGACTGTATGACGCGGTGGTTTGCCGGGTTCCGTTTACGGGATTGCTCTACGTTGGATGCTCTGCAACAAAGTCATATTCCAGTTCTGTTCATTCACGGAGAACAGGACAATTTTGTACCCTGTAGTATGACGCAGGCAAATTATGCAGCCTGTGTTGCAGAAAAGAAGCTGGTGACAGTACCTGGTGCTGGACACGGAATCAGCTATTTAGTGGATCAGTCCGGCTGTCAAAAAGCGCTGCAAGCATTTCTCACGGCGCATACACGCTAGTTATGGTGTGATTTCAATAATTTCAGTGCCTTGGCGGATGGCGTATAGCAAGGTGCTACAAGTTCCGCTACGCGGATTGGCTGTGCCGTTGTAGACTGCAATTAAAACAGAGGATTGATCGACCATATAATGGTTGCGGCGCAGCATACAATCAGCAGTGTACTGTTTGGAAACCAGGGTATAGAAATCACATTGCGATAGCAGAGATAAATAGCGCTTTTGTAAGGACTCTGGCCAGCGCTGTGCCTGCTCTGGACAGGGAATGGCAGCTTCCAGTGTGATCCCTGGATGGGCGCTGCGCAAGGCGATCACAGCCTCACAAAAGAAAAGATCAGAGCCAGTTGCCATACCACAGATATAATGGCGGATACCGGAGTGATAGACGGCCTCGACTGCATCGTACAGCGTGTTTTTCAGTTGAATACAACGCGGGTCGGACTCATTGTTCCGCCATGGGAGACGGGAAACTCGATGACCGGTAAAACAACAAGTAGTTTCTTTGGAAAGCAAGTATATCACCTCAGTGCTCCCAGTTTACGACAGAACGGGGAAAATGTCAAAAAGAGTCTTGACTTTTCCTTTGTGCATGTTACAATAAAACCATAAAAATAAAGTTTGTCCTTCAGGGCAGGGTGTGATTCCCGACCGGCGGTAAAGTCCGCGAGCGCATATGCGCAGAATCGGTGTGATTCCGATACCGACAGTATAGTCTGGATGGAAGAAGGCGAGTTGCGCAGAGGGTTCTGTGCTTTTCGTGCGCGTAAGCGTGCCGTTGTTGCGTCTGAATGACAAGCATTCAGACGCGTATTTTTTTGTTTGGAGGTTTTCATGATGTCTGATGTAACTGGTGCGGTATCACAACCCACAAAGAGAAAGATTTTAACCACATCTTACATGGTAAAAGTTGCAATGCTTAGCATTCTTGCCTATCTTGTCATGTTCCTGGAATTTGCGCTTCCCATGTTCCCATCTTTTCTAGAGATGGACTTTTCGGAACTGTTTCCGCTTGTTGGCTCTCTTGCATTGGGACCAGCTGCTGGATTCTTTATTGAACTGATTAAAAACCTGTTGCACTGGGCCACAGCCAGCAGTACGGGCGGCGTTGGTGAGATCGGAAACCTGGTGGTCGGTTCTGCATTTGTTATGACCGCTGGTGCCTATTATAAATATCATCGGACAAAGAAGGGGGCGATTCATGGCCTTCTGCTTTCGATTGTTGCTATGGTGGTAGCCGGCGCAATTGTTAACTATCTGATTACTGTTCCCTTTTATGCCAATGTATTCTTTAAAGATGCCGGCGGGGTGGACGGTGTTGTAGGGATGGCAGCCTCCTTTATTCCGGCTATCCACAATAAAATGACCCTGATTTTGTTTGCGTTTTGTCCGTTTAACTTGATTAAGGGTGCAGTTTTAACTATCATTACCATTCCGCTGTATAAACACATTTCTCCACTGCTCAAGCGTGAGCATCTTCACAGTAAGTAAGAAACAGTCCATAAATTTTTGAATAAGACCCCTAATAAAAGAAAAGACGGATTGCCGGCAGCCGATCCGTCTTTTTACTTTTTGTTGAGTGATATTTGCAAAATTATGAACAGAAAAGGAGAACTTGGATGAAAATGCGACGCTGTTTCATTTTATGCACCGTCATTGAGGCGATTGTCAGTGTGCTGTGGCTTGTTGCAGGTATTGAGCTGCTGATTTTGTATGCAGCAAACAGCTTGGATGTTCTAAGTAAAGGGTTTTGTTACTTCAACTGGGTGAGTCTTTTCAACTTTCTGCTTCCCATTGCTTCGGTTTGTCTGCTTTTGGAGGTTTGCTTTATAAGAAGGAAAAGAAACAAGAGGTTGCCTTTATGAAGTATCAGCCGATCTGGTTTGCTGTTGCTTTTTTGGGGAACCAGCACAGTGTGGATTTTTTTGTAGCGCTTTGTATCCAAGGAGCAGGTATATAAAGCCAAAACTATGCTGGACAGATTGTCAGCATAGTTTTGGCTTTTTTGGTGAAGTTTTATCATTCTTTTTTCACAGGTATAAAAAAATTTTTAAATTCACTTATAAAATCATGGAAAGCACCACATAATACCGTTGCAAAACAAACTTGATTTGGAGGCTTTCAGTATGAAAAAGAGTTTGGCTTTAGTTCTTTGTGTTCTGCTTTTGGCATTTGTTTTGACTGCCTGCCGCGATGACAACACCAATAGCGGTACCACCGATACGCAGGACAATGGAATTGTCAACGATGTAGGTGAGGGTGCAAAAGACGTTATTGATGGGACAGCAGAAGGTGCTGACGATGTGATTGACGGTGTGGAAGATGCGTTGGATCCGAATGATAACAACGACAATGCGGATAATAACGATAACACAGCCAACCAGAAAAATAACAATGCCGACAACGGCACGAACAAGGACAATTCTTCCAAAAACAATCAGGATGAAAATCAGAAGAGCGGTAGCGAAACCAACGGCACTGTAGAAGGCAGTACAGACAGTCGGAGTGCTGCATAAAAACAGAATGCGTGAAAAATGCTGTCAGATTACAATCTGACAGCATTTTTTATGGCAATACATTTTATTTCAGGAGACCGTAACGATAAAGCATTCGTTTGATCTGTTCCCGATTTGCGGCAGAAGGAGGAACCAGTGGAAGGCGGAAGGAGCCAACATCCATATTCATTAGATTCATTGCAGTTTTGACGGGGATGGGATTGACCTCTACGAAGAGCGTTTGGAACAGCTCGGTATACTGCAAGTGCAGTGTGGAAGCTGTGCGAAAATCGCCGTCCAGACAGAGTTTGCAAAGCTGTGAAACAGTGTCGGGAACAATGTTGGAGGCGACGGAGATAACGCCCAGTGCGCCAAGCGACATCATAGGGACAATCTGATCGTCGTTTCCAGACCAGAAGAAAAGATCATCGCCGCAAAGCGCCCTCGATTTTGCAAAGGCGGACAGGTCTCCAGATGCTTCTTTTACCCCATTGATGTTGGGATGTTCTGCAAGAGTCCGGTAGGTTTCGGGCTGGATGCCGATACCGGTACGACTGGGAACATTATAAAGGATCATAGGAATATCTACTCGATCGGCGACATAGCTGAAATGGCGAATCAGACCCTCTTGTGACGTTTTATTGTAGTAAGGTGTAACCATCAGAACACCGTCTGCACCGGAAGCTTTCGCAGAAGTGGCAAGACGAATGGAAGTCATGGTATCGTTGCTACCGACACCCGCAATGATTTTCATACGGCCATTGTTTTGCTGACAGCAGAAGTCCACCAGTTTTTCGTGTTCCGGAATGGGTTGGGTTGCATTTTCGCCGGTAGTACCGCAGACGATAATAGCAGAAGTCCCGCCGGCTGACTGCTGATCAAGCAATTCTGCCATTTTGTCATAATCAATCTGATCGCCGCGAAACGGTGTAACGATAGCAGTGCCGGAACCTGTGAAAATGGGTGTTTTTTTCATACTGAACCTCCTGAACCGCAACCAAAAAGGCCCCATTCGGGCCTTCTTGGTTGTACGATATACGATTTACTTTTGGGTAATGTAACCTTCTGCACAGAGCAGCTCTGCCAGCAGAACGCCGCCGCCTGCTGCACCGCGCAAAGTGTTGTGAGACAGACAGACAAATTTATAATCATACTGTGTATCGGGACGCAGGCGGCCGATTGAAACGGCCATGCCGCCTTCCAGATTGCGCTCGCTCTGGATCTGCGGTCTGTCATTCTCTGTGAAATAGTGCAGGAACTGTTTGGGAGCGGTGGGAAGCTTCAGTTCCTGTGCTCTGCCGGAGAAGTGATTCCAACGGTCAAGGATTTCCTGGATGGTGGGCTTGCGGTCAAAGCTCATGAACACAGCAGCCATATGGCCGTTGCTGACGGGAACGCGGATACACTGCGCCGTGATGGAAGGGGAAACAGCGGGCTCAATGATGCCGTTTTTCATGGTACCCCAGAGCTTAAGCGGTTCCTGTTCGGATTTTTCTTCTTCGCCGCCGATGTAGGGAATGACGTTATCGATCATTTCCGGCCAAGTCTGGAAGGTCTTTCCGGCACCGGAAATGGCCTGATAAGTACATACCAGCGCTTTGTTCAAGCCGAATTCGTCCTTCAGCGGATGCAGGGCAGGGACGTAGCTTTGCAGAGAGCAGTTGGACTTGACGGCGATAAAACCACGGGTGGTGCCAAGGCGCGCACGCTGGGACGGAATGATTTCGATGTGTTCAGGGTTGATTTCAGGAACAATCATGGGAACATCGGGCGTCCAGCGGTGTGCACTGTTATTGGAGACAACAGGACATTCACATTTTGCATAGGCTTCTTCCAATGCAAGGATTTCATCTTTTTTCATATCCACAGCAGAGAATACGAAGTCAACGGCAGCGGCGATTTCTTCCATATCGGCCTCTGCGTTTTTGACGATGAGATTTTTTGCCTCTTCGGGCATGGGAGTCTCGATGGCCCAGCGATTCCCTACGGCTTCCGCATAGGTTTTCCCTGCGCTTCTCGCGCTTGCAGCGATGACGGTGAGTTGAAACCACGGATGATTCTCCATCAAAGACACAAAACGCTGGCCGACCATACCGGTACCGCCAATGACGCCCACTTTAAACTTTTCCATGTTGTATCGATTCCTTTCCATCGGGCAAAAGAGTTTGCTCGTATCTATAATATATTCATCTACCATTTAAAATTCTACAGAAGCAAAATTTACAGGACACCTTGAATGCGGGGGCGATTTGTAATATAATGCAATCTGTATCGGCAAAATGTGCAGATATGGATCCTTTTACCGCATTCTAGCATACAGCCTATCATTCGTCAACAACCCTTTGTGCAGTTTGAAAGCGGTCGAAGGCGCTAATTTTATAGAGAAATTCTGTGGATTTTCGGATGTGTTCTTCAGTGGTGGACAAATCGAGGGCGCTGTCCGAATTTCCGCTTTTTCATGAATATTTGAGACCGGAGAGAGCCCAATATGGGCAGAAATAAGCAATGAAAAAATCAGACTTTTATTTTGATCTTCCAGAGGAGTTGATCGCGCAGACACCGTTGGAGCGCCGCGACGCATCCCGGCTGCTGTGCCTGAATCGAGAGACGGGGGAGATTTCCCACCAGCATTTTTATAATCTGACCCATCATTTACGGGAAGGGGATTGTTTGGTTCTGAATGATTCCCGCGTATTGCCTGCCCGCCTGTACGGCAGGCGCGAGACCGGCGGTGCTGTCGAGGTCGTTCTGTTGCGGGATCTTGGCGAGGGCAAGTGGGAGTGTTTAACCCGACCGGGAAAAAAAACCAGACCCGGTACGACTCTGCTGTTCGGAGAGGATGAGAGCCTGCGCGGAACAGTGACAGAAGTGGTAAGCGGAGGAAATCGGGTCATCTCCTTTGACTATACGGGTATTTTTCTGGAAGTACTGGAACGGTTGGGGAAAATGCCGTTGCCGCCTTATATTAAAGAGGAATTGCAGGATTCTGAACGGTATCAGACCGTCTATTCCCGTGAGGTTGGCAGCGCTGCTGCACCAACTGCCGGTTTGCATTTTACAAAAGAACTGCTGCAAAAGATTGCAGAGAAGGGGGTCAAAATCTGTTATGTGACCCTGCATGTCGGTCTTGGTACCTTCCGTCCCGTAAAGGAAGAGGAAATCGAGAACCATGCAATGCATTCCGAGTTCTGTATTGTGCCGGAAGAGACGGCCAGATTGGTCACGGAGACCAAACGAGCCGGCGGACGCATTGTCGCAGTGGGAACTACATCCTGCCGTACACTGGAGAGCTTTGCCAACCCGGATGGAACGCTTGACGCACAGTCTGGATGGACGGATATTTTCATTTATCCCGGCTATACCTTCCGCTGCATTGATGCTCTGGTGACAAACTTCCATCTGCCGGAGAGCACACTGGTAATGCTGGTTTCAGCATTTGCAGGGCGTGAGCATGTATTGCATGCTTACCGCGTCGCCGTGGAGGAGCGCTATCGATTTTTCTCCTTTGGCGATGCCATGTTCATTGGCGAATAAATCAAAATAGGAGAAAAACGAGTGTATCAAGTCATTAAACAAGAAGGACGTGCGCGCCGGGGTGTATTCACCTGTCCGCATGGAACGGTACAGACCCCTGTTTTTATGAATGTCGGTACCCAAGCGGCGATTAAGGGGGCGCTTTCTGCGGAGGATCTCTCCCGCATTGGTTGCCAGATTGAGCTGTCAAACACCTATCATTTGCATGTGCGTCCAACAGATACTCTGATTAAATCCATGGGTGGTCTGCATAAATTCATGACCTGGGAGGGTCCAATCCTGACCGACAGCGGTGGATTTCAGATTTTTTCCCTGGCAAAGCTGCGCAAAATTACAGAGGCCGGCGTCAATTTTAACTCCCATGTGGATGGACGCAAGATTTTTATGGGGCCGGAAGAGAGTATGCGAATTCAGGCAAATCTGGGTTCGGATATTGCTATGGCATTTGATGAGTGCATCAAGATTCCGTCACCGAAAGAGTATGTTAAGGCCTCCTGTGACCGGACATATCGCTGGTTGGTTCGATGCCGTGATGCGTTGCATGCTTATAATCAGGAGGAAGATGCCGTTAACCCCGGACAAGTGCTGTTTGGGATCAATCAGGGTACCGTTTTCCGGGATCTGCGTATTGAGCATATGAAGCAGATTGCCGAGCTGGATTTGGCTGGTTATGCCATCGGCGGTCTCGCAGTCGGCGAGACCAAGCAGGAAATGTATGATACCATCGAGGTAGTGGAAGCGTATATGCCGAAGGAGAAACCGCGTTATCTGATGGGTGTTGGTACGCCGAGTGATATTATCGAGGGTGTATTTCGCGGTGTGGATTTCTTTGACTGTGTTATGCCGGCGCGGAATGGCCGTCATGGGCACCTGTTTACCTGGAGCGGTGTCATCAACCTGAAAAATGAAAAGTACGTAAGGGATGATTCTCCCATTGACCCGCAGTGTAGTTGTCCGGTCTGTCAGCGCTATTCCCGTGCGTATCTTCGCCATCTGTTTAAGGCGGACGAGATGCTTGCTTTGCGCTTTTCTGTTATGCACAATCTCTATTTTTATAATCATCTGATGGAAGAAATTCGGGCAGCTTTGGATGCGGGAAGATTCCAGCACTTCCGCAATCAGTATGTAGAGGTTCTGAGCCGCCGGATCTAAATAGAATTTGGAGGATTATTTGAATTTATAAAGAAAACTTGGAATAGCGCTTGCAATTGTAAAGGGGAAAAGATATAATACTATACAAGTCTTTAGGAGGTTCCCGTAAATGAAATCTAGTACAATAAAAAGAATTATTTCTGTCCTTGTGATGGCTGTTCTTGTCTGCGCAATGGCGACCGGTTGTATGCCGGCTGCATCTGGCGAATCCGCTGCGGGCGGCAATTGGACCAGCCTGATTATGCTTGTTGTTATTATGGTCGTGTTCTATTTTATGATCATGCGTCCGGAAAGCAAGAAGAAAAAGCAGCAGGAACAAATGAGAAGCGAACTGTCAGTCGGTGATGAAATTATTACCATCGGCGGTCTGGTCGGCAAAATTGTCAGCGTGAGCGACGAGAACATTGTCTTTGAAACCAGTGAAGATCGCGTTCGAATTGAAGTTACCAAGTGGGCAGTTTCCAGTAAGAAATAGTCCGCTATATCCTGTCATGTAATGCCCCCTTTCGGAATAAGTATGTACAAACTTGTTTCGGAAGGGGGATTTTTCTTGGGGAAAACAGAATTGGGAAACACCAAACGAATTGTGATCGGCAGTTTGCTTGGCGGATTTCTCGGTCTGCTTGTCACGTTGCTGTTGTGTTACCTCTGTGCTGTGCTGGCGGTACGGGGAAGCGTGAAACAGGAACTGCTGGGGGTGCTTGCGGCAGGCGCTGCATTTTTGGGGGCAACTGTTGGTGCGGTAACCGGAGCAAAATACAGCAAAGTCCGGGTGTTGATTACGGGTGCAGCGAGTGGAGTGATTTTTCTCATTCCATTGCTTGCATTGGTAGCGCTGCTCTGCGGAGAACTTCCATTTGGAAGTGTGACACTGCGTCTGGTGATTTGTGCTGTAGCAGGTGGCGTATTTGGTGGTGTGCTCTGTCTGAAGCGTAAAACCAAACGGCAAGGCAAACGAAAGAAGCGTACGAGCTGACGGCGAGGAAAGATGTCAATATAGTTTGAGGTTTTATTCTCGTCAAATTGCGCCCTATGAAGAACAGTATAAATGGAAAATAATGGAAACTATTGCCTGTTGGAGAAAAAAGTATTATACTAAGGACATAATGTATTATGTAAATCTGTCGTAGATCCCGAACAGGCGTCATAAGCTTGTACGGGGTGATACAAATGCAAACAAACAGGCATAGAAAAACCCACCGCAGTATACCACCGAAAACAGGGGAACGGCGGCAAGGGCTGATCGTATTTTTAGCACTTTGTTTTTTACTCGGCGCTGTAGCCGGTGCACTGATCGGAACACTTTCCGAGACAGGGGATCTGACGGATTTGATGGCACAGCTTTCTACAGAAACCGGAGATCTCAAGGGATTTTTCCATGCGCTGTGGGATGCAACCTGGTTCCATTTGCTGGTTTTGCTGGCAGGAACCTCGTTGTTGGGAATTCTATTTGTCCCAGTGCTTTCCATTGCGCGGGGTTATCTGCTCAGCTGTACGGCGGCAGCTGTCTTGCACAGCTATCCGTGGAAAACGGTTCTGGTTCTGCTTGGCATTCCGGCCATATTGGAGATTCCCTGTTTTCTCGTGCTTGCCGCAGATGCGGTTCGCACCTCACGGCGGCTTGCTGCCGCTGCAAATGGAATCGTTCCGCATATAGAGCAGGACAATCCGATCTTGCGCCATACGGTGATCTGTCTGCTGGTTTTAACAATCAGCGCTGTAGTAGAGACTTTTATTTTGCCGGTTTTGCTGGCAAACTGTATATCCTAATACCGTCGTTGTCCCGATATAGAGAAAGAGAGGTGGACGGTTATGGGGCGGTCGATTTGTTATCAGACATTTGAGACCTATCTTAGAGAAGAAAAAAAGGCGTCTGCCAATACGCTTGCCTCCTATCTGCGTGACATCCGTCAGCTCGGGACATATCTTTGTGCACAGGGGTTGGCGGATTATCCACAGGTTACAACTGCATTCCTACAGCAATATGTTGTGCATTTGAAGGAGCAGGGGAAGTCTGTTGCGACTGTGTCGCGTGCCATTGCTTCGATGAAGCAATTTTACAGTCTGCTGGAAAGCAAAGGGCTTTGTTCTTCCAATCCGGCAGCTCCGTTGATACCCGATAAGGTTGCGCATCATCTGCCACAGATTCTGACCAATGAAGAAGTGGATTTGTTGCTGCGCCAGCCGCGCTGTAAGGATCCGAAAGGCTATCGGGATCATGCCATGTTGGAGGTGCTGTATGCCACGGGAATTCGTGTCAGCGAATTGATTGCCCTGGATGTATGCGATGTCAATTTGAATACGACATTGATCCGTTGCAGAGGCAATAAAAGAGAACGAATGATTCCACTGTATCCGGCGGCAGTGCGTGCTCTTGGGGAATATATTGAGCGGATTCGCCCTGGTATGGTGGCGGATGCAAATGAATCTGCGCTCTTTGTCAATGTCAACGGTACCCGGATGTCCAGGCAGGGATTTTGGAAGATTATCAAGTTCTATCAGCACAAGGCCAAGATTGACAAGGAGATCACACCGCATACGCTGCGCCACTCATTTGCCGCGCATTTGGTAGAGAACGGTGCCGATCTCCATGCGTTGCAGGAAATGTTAGGGCATGCGGACATCTCCTCCACACAGATTTATACCCATATGGTCAAAAAGAACTTGAAAGATGTCTATAACAGAGCGCATCCAAAAGTATGATGAGAAAGAGGAACCGCCTTCCGGAAACGCCGGAAGGCGGTTGTTTGCTACAGCAGGTCGCGGTATTCTTCGGCCTGCTTGAGATTATCAGGCGGGAAGAATTCCTCTACAGGGAAACGAACTTTTCCGAACAGCGTGCAGGGGTCGTCGTCGGAACCGCCGACGCATTCTTTGGTGGGGAAACAGTAGTCGTAGACCGGCATGACAAGTTGAGCATCTCGTTCCAGACGAATGATGCTGAACTGTCCCAGTGTGACATAAAGGCGGCGAATGTTGTCGCTCAGTACGAGTTCTTCATCAAAGGAAAGGGCAATCCGCTGCGGAATTTCCCGCAGTTCTGCATCGCCACAGGGGCAGCAGGTGGGATCCAGTACCTTCATGCCAAGTGCTAACGGGTCGACTGCTTCTACGGTTGCCACAGGACGTCTGCCATCCAATGCCGGACAGGTGTCATCGGAGCTGAAAATCTTAGCGTTGCCCTCGCTACCGAAAAGGATAACGCGTTTGTCAAAGACGGACAGACCGCAGACGTCCTGCCCGCTGGGGAATACGGTACCGGTGATTTTATAAAAGAATTTTGCATCAACGGTGTAGAAGCCGCGGTTGAATGAAATTTCGCTCACGGAAATGTCGACATAGAGCAGCTCCGCTGTTTTGGGGCGGACGCTAAAAGCATTGTCGATATGTACCTGTGAACTGACAGTGGGATAGACGCGCAAATCTTCTACGCAGTCCTTGTCGCGGCAACTGTCAAAGATCTTACTGGTATGCACGCAAACGGCTTCCCGAATGCAGGCCGATTCATCTACCGGCCCGGGTATCACTCTATCTGCCATAATGGAACCTCCTTTTGCAATGTCATTCCAGTCTATGCCAGACGTAAGATTGTGTGACGGTAGGAAAAAGCCGGACTGCAATATTGCAGTCCGGCAAAGGAGCAATTAATAGTGCGTCGATTCCATTGAATAAGAGAGTTTGGTATAGGCAGAACTAAGATCGGCAAGGACGAGACGGATAGGGTTTTGAGTCTTTTCAAAGGTTATCGAATGAGATTCCTCCAGTGCTTCCTCGAAGGTAGCATACTGTTCTGGATTCGACTTATAATTGGTATCGACCATTAGTTTGATATACCAACTGTCAGATTCCCAAGCATGGAAATGAGCACGGTTTTTGAGAATCTTCCATTCTCCATCTTCCAACACCAAATCGGTAATGACTAGGGAGCCACCGACAGGCGCGGATACATAATAGGAATCATCATCCCGTTGCTGAATATCCATTGTCCACCCGATAACAGAATACTGTACTGTTGCGCAGTCTCCTGCGCTGTTTAGTTCCATGACATCAAGATTCAAATCTAACAAACCGGAACGAACCAAAGATTCTCCCACAGTCAATCGCTGTAGTTCTTCAGCATCACGAATTGTTGCCTCGAGTTCTTTTTCTAGCGGGGACTGATACTGTACCACAACAATCAGACAGAGAATGGTGGCAACAGCAAAAATCCATCTGGCAATGTGTTCAGTACGTTTGTGGGAATCTCGTTTCATAGGGGACTCCTTTCTAAGCGTGCCATAAGAAGCTGTTCAGGATGGAAATTCGAGGTATCTTCGGCTTTGTGCATCACCTTCTATTTTTATTATATAATCCGAAAAGAAATTGTCAAATGATTTTCTACCATTTTATCCTTGACTGCTGATTTTTCTACAGAATTTATCGGAATTTTCATAAGAGATATCTGAAATTTTTACTGTACCTGCAACAAAAAATGTAGTATACTATTGATAATACCAGAAGGAGGTATTGTATGGACAGGTTTGGTTTCATTCATGACAAGCTTGATATAAAAATATTGATCCTTTTCATTCTGCGGCGGCTGCCGGATCGCGTGGATGAAAATACACTGGCGGACCTGGTTCTCTGTGATGATGGTATCAGTTATTTTGATTATACGGACTGCATTGCGGATCTGGTTGCCAATGACCATGTCACAGAAGAGGATTCCTACTATCGTATTACAGAAAAAGGCAGCAAGAATTGTGAGATGATTGAGAGCAGCCTTCCCTATACTGTTCGGGCGACTGCTGAAAATAAATTGGCGCCTGTGGTTGCGGCCATGCGCCGCAGTGCAATGATTAAGGCGACCCATGAGGAGAATCCCAATGGAGGGTGTACGGTAACTTTGTCCATGTCGGATGGTGTGGGTGAGATTATTTCTCTACGTTTATTGACCTCCTGTGAGGAGCAGGCAAAGCACATAGAGAAAAATTTCCGCTCGGATGCGGAGGGGTATTATACCCGGATCGTGGAACTGCTGGCAGAGAATCAATAAATCAATATATCGCTTGTAAAACAGGCATCTGTTCCTACAGATGCCTGTTTTTTATGCTTTGCACAACCATTGTGTTTCATGCATACAATGACGATGCAGAACTAAAAGGGTCTGCAAGAAGAAAGGAAGTGTATGCGTGAATATATACAAAAATCCTTGCACACAGAATTCGGGAGAGACAGAGTTGGATAATAACTGCCTTGGTTGCCGTTGCCAACTTTGTTGTATTGGTCCAACCGGCCCAACAGGTAGAACGGGAGCGACTGGTCCGACGGGTCCGACGGGTCCAACCGGCCCGACAGGCAGAACGGGAGCGACGGGTCCGACGGGTCCGACTGGTCCGACGGGTCCAACCGGCCCGACAGGCAGAACGGGAGCCACAGGTCCAACCGGCCCGACAGGCAGAACGGGAGCCACAGGTCCAACCGGCCCGACAGGCAGAACGGGAGCGACTGGTCCGACTGGTCCGACTGGTCCGACTGGTCCGACCGGAAGACAGGGTCCTCGTGCAAACGCAGCGTTGTACAACGAATTGCGTGGCAGTGAGTTCCATGTTGCAGATAATGGCACAATTCCCTATAACAATATTCGTGTGATTGGAACGGATCTCAGTTTTGATCCGGCACACCATGCTGTTGTGATCAATGAGGAGGGAACGTATCAGTTTGTATGGTCGATGCTGGTACGGCAAGACTGTAGTTCACCCAAAAACGACTTTGTTGTGGTACTCGAAGATCAGAAAGATGAAACGCGACATGCATTTTCCGGTGTACGGAAAAATGAATGTTTGAAAGAGTCAAGCGGACTGTTGAGTGGTTCGACGGTGGTAGAATTACCGGAGGGAGCACGGATTGTACTCCGTAATCGTTCAGGAGATAAGATCATCTTGACGAATGCATCTGGAAGTGGAGACAATGGCTTTACTGCTGGTTTGTCTGTAGTACGCGTCGGATAAACAAAATTTGCAGTCAAAAGCAGACCGGAAAGCAAGCGGCGATCCGGTCTGCTCATCAAAAAGGGGGATGTTGTGGGAAAGTATAAAATCTGTGTATATGCGATTTGTAAAAACGAAGCACAGTTCGTGGATCGCTGGATGGACTCCATGTCAGAAGCAGATCGTGTTGTTGTGCTGGATACCGGTTCAACGGATGACAGCGTTTATCGTTTACAAAAACGGGGGGCATTTGTAACACAGCTGACGATTGTACCCTGGCGTTTTGACTATGCCCGCAATGCATCGCTGGCACTGGTGCCGACGGATATGGATATTTGCGTCTGTGTGGATCTGGATGAGGTGTTTTTGCCTGGCTGGAGAGCGTTGTTGGAGGCAGCCTGGCAGCCGGATACCGTACAGGCAAGCTATCGGTATGTCTGGAATTTCCGACCGGATGGCACCGAGGGGGTAGTGTTTTGGACAGAGAAGATCCATAAGAATGGTGTATTTCATTGGGTCAATCCGGTTCACGAAGTGCTCTCTTATACCGGGAATACAGAGTACAAGATGGTAGAGATCCCCGGGATGCAGCTGGAACATCATGCTGATCCCACAAAATCCCGCGCACAGTATCTGCCTCTGCTGGAGCTCGCAGTGCAGGAAGATCCGCATAACGACCGGAATATGCACTATCTTGGACGAGAGTATATGTTTCACGGGAACTGGAATGCTGCAATTGCCACTCTGTTGCGACATTTGGCAATGCCGGAAGCGGTGTGGACAGATGAACGCTGCGCATCCATGCGGTTTTTGGCTCGCTGTTTTCGGGAACTGGGAAACAGAGAGACTGCAAAACAATGGCTTCATCGAGCTGTTGCAGAAGCGCCGCATTTGCGGGAACCGTTTACAGAAATGGCACAACTTTTATACGAGGAAGAGAATTGGGAAGGTGTGCTATACTTTACAGGGGAAGCCATTCAGATAACGGAGCGCCCACACACATATATCTGCGAAGCAGAAGCATGGGGTGCGTTGCCTTATGATTTACGTTCCCTCGCCCTTTTTTATACTGGTCAGTATGTAGAGGCACGGAATACAGTGGAAAAAGCACTCCAGTATGCTTCACAGGATCTTCGGCTACAGGAGAATTATCGGTTGATGGCGCAGGCAGTGGAAAGACAAGAACCCTAGAAAATAAAGCGGATCATAGTAAACGACGCTTTATCCCAGGAAAGCAATTGTCCACAGTTAGTACAAAAATGCATATATTCACGCTCTAATGTAATATTGCAACGTGGACATCTTGGAAACAGTGTTTTATTATGGGGAAAATACACGAATTCAGTAACAGAAAGTGGCGTACGAAACGCTAATTCATTTTGTATTTTCAGAATGGTATCTGCCGTTATTTTATCCAACATAGTGATGCTCTTTCTGAGAGATCGAAGCGATTCTTTATTGTTATTTATAAATACTCATTAAAACGCTCTCTTTTAAAAAAGTTACCATAATTTTATCAATTGTGGTGGTGGAAAGCCACGAAGTGCAGTTCCAAATTTTCAGGTAGTCCTATAACTGTTTTTTCTATACAAGTAAATGAGAAAAATATAGACTTATAGACGCTATAACAGATGGAATACTGTGGGATTCCTGGATCATTGGATTCAGGAATCTTTGTTTTACATCTGCACGGAATCAGTATATACTAAGAAAACAGGAGCATGGGTTATTATCTAAATACAGTGGGGATGGGATGAACAGAAGAAAAAGACCGTTGTGCTCCGACTTCATCGATAGAGGTATGGCCATGTACAAAATTTTTATTGTAGAAGATGATGCTTTGATGGCATCGGCGATGAAAAAACAGTTGGAAGCCTGGGGGAATATGGTGCAGTGTGTGAAGAACTTTCAAAATGTTTTATCAGAGTTTACGGCGTTTGCTCCGCATCTGGTTTTGGTCGACATCATGTTGCCCTTTTATAATGGGTATCACTGGTGCAGTGAAATTCGAAAAATATCCAATGTTCCAGTGGTGTTCCTTTCTTCCGCAGCAGACAATATGAACATTGTAATGGCAATGAATATGGGCGGTGACGATTTTATTGCGAAACCCTTTGATCTGAATGTTTTGATGGCCAAGATTCAGGCCGTATTGCGCCGAACCTATGATATGACAGGACAGGTTCCGGTTCTGGAGCACCAGGGCGCAATTTTAAATTTACATGATATGACGGTACTTTACCAGGGCGCAACGGCAGAGCTGACCCGCAATGAATTCCGTATCTTACAGACTTTGATGGAAAACAAGGGAAAAATCGTCAGTCGGGATACGTTGATGACAAGGCTATGGGAAATTGACGCTTATGTTGAAGAAAATACATTGACGGTCAATGTGACAAGGCTGCGAAAGAAGTTGGCCGCGATTGGCCTGTCTGATTTTATCAAAACCAAAGTAGGCAGGGGGTATCTGATCGAATGACAGGGAAAAAGCAAAGAACAGACAGTTTTCTGAATGTTTTCTGTCGTTACATCTGGCAGCACCGTCTGACAGTCATCCTGTTTTTTATATTCTGCGGTGTTTTTTCCGGCATTTTTTCTCTCTACAGGCTGGAAGTGGAGGCCATACTCTATGCCGGAGGGTTGTGTTTTCTGATTGGCTTCGTGACGATAGGCATTCATTTTTTCTTTTTCTATCGGAACTATCAGGAGCTGGTCAGAATACGGGAGCATATTACGCTGTTAACGGATCAGTTGCCTCCAGCGGCCGGTATCATGGAAGAAGAATACCAGGCCATGATTGCCGAGTTGCAGCGCATCCGCAGTGCAGATCTGACAAATTGGGATGCGGAACGACGGGAAAGCATCGATTATTACACAACCTGGATTCATCAGATTAAGGTACCCATTGCGATTATGCGGTTGATTTTACAGGGAGAGGATACGCCGGAGCATCAGGAGTTGTTATCAGAGCTGTTTCGCATCGAGCAGTATGCAGAGATGGTGCTCAGCTATTTCCGTTTGGACAGTACATCATCTGATTTCCTGATTCAATCGTATGATTTGGACGAGATCATCCGGCAGACAATCCGAAAATATGCACCGCAGTTTATCAGAAAGCATCTGCGGCTTATTTATGAGGGAACAGATGCCGTTGTTTTGACCGACGAGAAGTGGCTTTGTTTTATCCTGGAACAGCTCTTGTCCAATGCAATCAAATATACAGAAACCGGCAGTGTGACCATATCGGTGGATGAACGCAAGGTCGTTTCGATCACGGATACAGGAATCGGCATTGCACCGGAAGATCTCCCGCGGATTTTTGAGAGAGGATTTACCGGGTATAACGGCAGAGCGGATAAAAAATCTACAGGACTCGGCCTGTATTTGTGCAAGAAAGCGGCGGACAAACTTTCTATCCGTCTGGGGGTCTCCTCTCAGGTTGAAAAAGGCAGTACGTTTTCTGTGGATCTCCACACCGAAGAATTGATGGTGGAATAAAGAAACCTTACAAAAATGTCATATCAGAGCCGAAAATGTCACATGAATCGATGGAGGCGCAGCGACCGGTTTGCTATAGTAAGGGTGCAACAAGCAAAGGAGGTCATACAAAAATGGCTATGTTAGAGGTGAAAAATCTCAAGAAGATTTATACATCACGTTTTGGTGGCAACCAGGTACAAGCACTTTCGAATGTCTGCTTTTCTGTTGAAGAAGGAGAATACGTGGCAATTATGGGCGAATCCGGCTCCGGAAAAACAACGCTGCTGAACATTCTTGCAGCGCTGGATAAGCCGACCAGCGGGGAAGTGATGCTGGACGGAAAAAGCCTTTCCCATATTCAGGAAAAAGAAATTTCTGCGTTCCGCCGCGACAATCTTGGATTTGTCTTTCAGGATTTCAATCTGTTAGACACCTTTTCTTTGCAGGATAACATCTTTTTGCCTTTGGTTCTTGCGGGAAAAAGCTATGCAGAGATGACCTATCGGATACAGCCGATTGCAAAGAAACTCGGTATCAGCGATATCCTTTCCAAGTACCCCTATGAGGTCTCCGGAGGACAGAAACAGCGTGCAGCGGTTGCCCGTGCATTGATTACCAGCCCCAAGCTGATCCTCGCTGATGAGCCGACCGGAGCACTGGATTCCCGTGCAACCGATAAATTGCTGGACATTTTCAATGAAATCAACCGGGATGGACAGACCATTCTGATGGTAACGCACTCAACCAAGGCCGCAAGTCATGCAAGCCGTGTGCTCTTTATCAAGGACGGAGAGGTGTTTCATCAGATTTACCGGGGAACCCATTCCAATGAGGAACTTTATCAAAAAATATCCGACACGCTGACTTTGCTTGCAACGGGCGGTGATCAGCATGAGTAAGCTGTTTTATCCGAAACTTGCGGCGAGCAACATTCGGAAGAATGGAAAAACCTACATTCCCTATCTTCTGACCTGCATTATCACCGTTGCGATGTTTTATGTGATCCGTTCTCTCTCCTTGAATGATGGATTGAAAAAGCTGGTTGGTGCGGAAACCGTTGCGTATACACTCTATCTGGGATGTTGGGTTGTTGCAATTTTCGCAGTGATTTTTCTGTTTTACACCAACAGCTTTCTGGTAAAGCGCCGCAAAAAGGAATTCGGTCTGTTCAACATTTTGGGAATGGAAAAGAAACATCTGTCCAAAGTGGTGGCGCTGGAAACGCTGTATGTCGCTGTCATCAGCTTAACCGTTGGCATAGGGCTTGGGATTGCGTTGGATAAGGCGATGTATCTGCTGATTTTGAAGATCATCAACGCCAAAATTTCGCTTGGCTTTTATCTTTCCCCTAAGGCGATGCTGACTACGGTCGTACTGTTTTGTGCGATTTATCTTTTGATTTTCCTCAATTCTCTGCGACAGATCCATGTTGCCAATCCCATTGAGCTGTTGCGCGGCAGCGATGTTGGGGAAAAGGAACCCAAGACAAAATGGATTATGACCATTCTGGGTGTTCTCTGTTTGGCGGCTGGTTACTATATCGCAGTGATCACGAAAGATCCGGTTGCGGCGATTCTTCTGTTTTTTGGTGCGGTGATTCTCGTCATTGTCGGTACGTATCTGCTCTTTACCACAGGCAGCATTGCGTTGCTGAAACTGCTTCGAAGAAAGAAACGGTATTACTATCGGACCAAGCATTTTACAAGCGTATCCGGTATGATGTACCGTATGAAACAGAATGCAGTTGGACTTGCCAATATCTGTATTTTGTCTACCATGGTACTGGTGATGATTTCCTCCACTTCCGCCATGATGATCGGTATGGAAGATATGGTCAATGCTCGGTATCCTTATGATATTACGATCTATTTCAACGGAGAACTCTCAGAAAACGGAGAGAACCTTGAAACCGTACAGCAGGAAACGGCCGAAAAGGTAATACAGCAGAAATTGGCTGAAAAACGAATTGCAGTGACTGAGCAGGTGTCCTATCCTTATCTGACTTTTGCAGCGGTCCGCGAGGAAAACACATTCCTTACCGATCAGGATCGTAACATTTCCGATATTAACAAGGTCAATAATCTGTTTTTTGTTCCGCTTTCCGACTATAATCGAATCACCAATCAGGAAAAAACATTAAATGAAGGAGAAATTCTTCTTTATTCCGACCGGGAAACGTTTGACGGCTCCGTATTCAAGATTTTTGATCGGGAGTACACGGTCAAAGAGCATCTGAAAGGCGATTTTCTGAAAAATGGATTGCTTGCTTCTAATATTTCAAGTACGTATTATATCGTGGTAGAAGATTTGGACGAGGTTTATACGTTAGAGGCTTTGCAAAAGGAAGCCTATCAGGATATGGCATCCTCCATGCGTTTATTCTATGGTTTTAATATGGATGAGGACGAAAGCACGCAAAAAGCACTTTATAACGATCTGCTACCGCACTTTTTGGAAGGAAAGTTTGTAGGAACGATCGACACCAAAGTTGGCGCCAGAGAAAGCTTCCTCTCCCTGTATGGCGGACTCTTCTTCCTGGGGATTTTTCTTGGAACGCTGTTCATCATGGCAACCATTCTGATTATCTATTACAAGCAGATCTCGGAAGGGTATGACGACAAGGATCGTTTTATGATTATGCAAAAGGTTGGTATGAGCCATGCAGAAGTCAAGCAGTCCATTCATTCCCAGATTTTGCAGGTCTTTTTCCTGCCGCTGATTCTGGCCGGTGTCCATGTGGCATTTTCCCTTCCCATGGTTTCCCGCATCCTGACTATGCTGAGTCTGACCAATACGACACTGCTGCTTTTATGCACGGCCGGTTGTTTTCTGATCTTTGCACTCTTATACGCGGTGATCTATGCGCTGACAGCAAGAACGTATTACCACATTGTCAGTCAGTAAAGGGACTTGTTGTCTGTTTTTTCGTGTGTGCACGCTTTTTGCCTTGTAACATGATTGTGAAAGTGGCACAATATACAGAATTAAAATCATACATTTTAACTATATTGTTGCAAAAGTTCTCAAATTTCTGACATCACAATGAAAAAGATCCATGATAAAACAAACCGGAATGTTGTATGATTGCAACATTCCGGTTGTTTTTCTGCGTTTTCTCAACCCTTTTCTATCGTTGAAATTTGATATAATTTTTACTATAATGCACAGTGATTCGTGAAAAGTAACGCACATTGGTATCGTGTAAAGTGCCATGTTGCCGCTGTTTGGAAAGGAAAGGACAATGGAGAAAATTTTAATCCTTGAGGATGATCGGAGCATTCGGGAGGAACTTGCAACATTGCTGCAGGCGAACGGCTATCTCCCCGTGGAAGAACCGCCCTGTGATCTTGCACTTTTGGATATCAACTTGCCGGGAGAAAGTGGATTTGAGGTCTGCCGGAAACTGCGGTTGCACTCCGATGTGCCAATTATCTTTCTCACCGCACGAGCTTCCAATGAAGATGAACTTTTGGGGTTCAGTATGGGCGCAGACGATTATATCCGCAAACCGTATCATTCTTCTGTGCTGCTGGCGAGGATTGCGAGACTGCTCAAACGGAATGGCAATCCTGTTCTGACTGCCAGAGAATTAACACTGGATTTATCGAATATGACCGTGCGCTTTCGCGAAAAAACGGAATCACTTTCAAAAAATGAGACGCGAATTCTGGCAAACCTGATAAGACAATCCCTGTGTACCAGGGAAGAGCTGATTGAAGATCTCTGGAACCACAGTTCCTATGTGGATGAAAATACGCTCTATGTCAACATCAATCGGCTAAGAGAAAAATTAAAAAGAATGGGCGCGGAGGACTATATCCATACCGTGCGCGGTGTGGGGTATCGCCTATGAGCATCCGGGATTATGTCTACGCAAAAGCGGTGACGCTCTGTTTCTTGGGGATTGGTATTCTGTCAATGACGGGCATTCTGATTCTTTTTGATGTGGATCTCAGCCTGATTGGGATGATGGTGCTTTTTGTAGTTTTGCTAATCGTTGTATGGTTTCTTTGCAGTTATTCGCTCGATCATACAAAATTGCGGCGGCTGGATCAGATCAAACGGGGGCTTCCGGAACCGTATCTGCTGGGAGAAGTGTTACCAAGGCCGACTAATGTGGTAGAACAGCAGTATTACGATATCATGAAAACGATATCAAGATCTGCAATTGGGACGGCAGAACAGGCCATGCGGGAGAAGGAGGACTACTGTGCATATGTGGAGTCCTGGATTCATGAAATGAAGACGCCGCTGACTGCCTGTTCATTGATTCTTTCTAACGATGGCGATCCACGAAAGTTGCGGCGGGAATTGAAACGGGCAGACAATCTGACAGAAACCATTCTGTATTATGCCAGACTGTGAACAGCGGAAAAGGATCTGCAGATTCAGGAGTTCCAAGTTGCATCCGTCATGAATGAGGCGGTCAAAAGCCAGATGGAACTGCTGATTGCAGCGGGAATTCGTGTTGAGTTACAGGGTGACTTCACGGTTTGTTCCGACAGCAAGCCGCTCTGTTTTATCTTGAAACAATTGCTTATCAACTGTGCAAAATATTGTCCCGGTTGCTGCGTTGTTATGACAGCAGAAGCGGGTATCATCACGGTGGAGGATAATGGGATCGGCATTCCGGAATATGAACTGCGCCGCGTAACAGAGCGGGGCTTTACGGGCACGAGCGGCAAACGTGCGGGCGGAAGCACGGGAATGGGACTGTATATTGTGCAGGAACTTTGCAAGCAACTCGGTATGACATTGACTTTAACATCAGAAGAGGGACAGTTTACCCGTGTGGTGCTGGCATTTGACAATCTTACAAAACTGTAAGGAAGTTGTTATGGTCATGTTAGAACAAATGCAGCGGTTTCATGGTATCCTGAATATGAAACGGAGGGAAATACCATGAATGAAATCCTACAGGTTCGAAATGTTACAAAATACTATGGAAGTGGCAGTGTTGTCACCAAAGCCCTGGATGGTATCTCATTTTCCACGGAACAAGGGGAATTTACTGCAATCATGGGCGCGTCTGGCTCCGGGAAAAGTACGCTGCTAAATGTGATTGCCACCATTGATCGGGTCAGTGCCGGCGATATTTACGTGAATGGAAAAAATCTGGCAGACATGAATGAAAATGCGCTGTCGGCCTTTCGGCGGTCACAGTTGGGATTTATCTTTCAGGATTATAATCTTCTGGATACTTTGACCATCGGCGAGAATATTGCGCTTCCGTTGAATTTGCAGCGGGTGGATGCAGCGACGACCAGAAGAGAGGTGGATCGCGTTGCGAATGCACTGGATGTTGTAGATCAGTTGGGAAAATTCCCCTATGAACTGTCCGGTGGACAGCAGCAGCGCGCCGCCTGTGCCAGAGCAATTATTACCAACCCGGCGTTGGTACTGGCGGACGAGCCGACGGGAGCGTTGGATTCAAAGAATTCCAAGACGCTGATGAACACATTTACCATGATGAATCAGACGCTTAGTTCCACAATTTTGATGGTGACGCATGACCCCACGGTGGGGTCTTATGCTGGTCGGGTTCTGTTTTTGAAAGACGGAAAAATCTGGAGCGAGTTAAACCGTGGAAATCGCAGCCGACAGGATATGTACAATGAAATCCTTTTGGTTCTTGCCTCGCTCGGAGGTGATGTTGATGTTCGGTAAACTGGCCTTTCGTAATGTAAGACGGCAGATCGGAAATTATGTGATCTATTTTATTACGGTTTCCTTGACAGTTGCCCTGATGTTCGCTGTCAACAATGTTATTTTCAGCGAGCATATCAGGAAATTTACGGATGTGTTTGCGTCAATGCAGACGGGTCTGATCGGCATTTCCATTGGAATTTCCCTGATTGTTTCCTTTGTGCTGGGATATGCGACCTCTTTTATGCTGAAGCTGAGGAAACGGGAATTCGGTACGTATTTGACATTGGGAATGACACGTAAAAATATTCTTTCCATTTTCATTTTGGAGACCATGATCCTGTGTGTTGTTGCACTGGGGATTGGCATTGTATTGGGATTGTTCCTGTATCAGGGAATGATGGCGATTATGACAAAGCTGATGGAAATGGAGTTTGCGTTTGCCTCTTATTCTCCCAAAGGTCTGTTGTTTACCATTGTTCTGGTCTGTGGTGTGTTCCTGTTATCCTCTGTTACTTCTGCGTTTTATCTCAAACGTGCCACCATCTATCACCTGATTCATGGAGAAAAGATGGTAGAAAAAGGAGTCAAGCATCCCAAGCTGTGGCTGATTGTGACGCTGCTGTCCTTTGTGATCGTAATGGGCAGCTGCTGGGGATTCTGGAGAGAAACAGAAAAGGCGTTTCTGGGTGATTCCAATGGACAGGGGCTTCTGGTTGCTTTGGGAACTCTGTCAGCAGGCCTGTTGTTTTTCCATATCGGATTGGCCAGAAGTGTTGTGAATCTGATGCTGAATAGGAAATCATTTTGCAGCAAAGGAACCAATGTATTCACCTTGCGTCAGCTCTCTGGAAAATTGCGTACCAATTCGGTGATGGCGGGTATTCTTGCCTTTTTGATTGCGTTTGCAATCATCGGTGCAAATACCTCCTTTGTACAGAAAATAAGCGAGCAGAATGCATTGAATCAGAACTATCCGTTTGATGTCCTCGCGATCTTTGACCCAATAGAGCCGCCTCCGGTCAGTTTGGAGGAAGGAGAGCAGATCATCGGTAACTATGCGGAAATTGAGCAGACGATTCCTTATGAGATGTATACCACCGGAACGGGCTATTTTCACAGCTTTACCAAATGGACAGGAGAGGGGTACGAAGGTTTAACAGACTCTTTCATCAAGGAAAGTGACTTTAACCATCTGCTGGTTGCTTTGGGACGTGAGCCCATCCAGCTAAACGAGACGTATCTCATCGTTGCCAATTTTCCGCAGATAGAACAATACGATTTTTCCAAGGGTGTATTGGAAAGAAATGGAGTACGCTGCACCTTCCAGGGCATGGTATCGGATATCCCGTTGTTCTCCTATGTTTTCTTCTTTGTTGTTATTCCTGACGCGGTTGCAGAAGGGATGACGGTGGAAACGGAGTATGTTGCCATGGACCTGAAAGATGGAAAATTTGATGCACGAGCACTCAAAGCGGAACTATCTTATGCGTATCAATATCCCAATCGAGAGACGATCGATCAGCGCTGCGATTACACCATCAGAGAATACGGGAGGATGGAACAGAATAGCACGAGTGCAATTCTGGTTGTTGGTGCCCTGTATGTTGCGGTGGTGTTTGTGTTTATGGCGATGGCCATATTGGCCCTGAAAACGCTGGCTGGGTTAGAGGAAGATAAACAGCGGTATCAGATTCTTTTCCGGCTTGGTGCAAGCAGGAAGGAACAAAACCGAACATTGTTTCGGCAAACCTTTAGTTTCTTTTTCCTCCCCTTTGGTCTGCCTGTTTTACTCAGCATTCCGACGGGAATCATCTGTGGTAAGATCATGGAACTGGGCGGATTTGGAGGAACAGGCGGAACGGTTTGCCTGACTGCCGGTGTGATTGCCCTTGTGATGGTGGCAATTTATCTGCTCTATTTTACTGCAACGTATTTGATTGCAAAAAGAGCGATTGTCCATACATGTATTGAATAATGTTGTTGAAACGAAACCGGACTTACAAAAGTAAGTCCGGTTTCGTTTTCCTCGTCATAACGCTTGTTTGGTCTACAATTGACAACCCCCGTTTTTTTGTTATAATAAACGAGGTTTTATGTCGAAATTTTTGGTTGCACATTTGCACAATGGAACCTATAGCGCTGGATGATTTCGTATTGAGAAACGAATTGCACTACTGTTGAAAATTCTGTATGGAAGAGAGAAAAATAGATGACAGGTAGAAGTGGGATACGTTTGCTGGAGAGAGAAGAGCCGGTTACAGCAAGCAGAGAAAATGTACGGGGAGTTGATAAGAGAAATTACGGGATTGATTTGTTGCGTATGCTGGCAATGGTATGTATTATTGTACTGCATGTATTGGGGCATGGCGGCATTTTACCCAATTTGTATCCTGCATCGATGGGATACAAATTGGCTTGTCTGCTACAGATCGTTGCCTACTGTTCAGTCAACTGCTATGCCATCATCAGCGGTTATGTGTGCTATGGTACCAAGTTCAAATATCATAGGATTATTACACTTTGGTTTCAGGTCGTGTTTTATACGCTTTCCATTACGCTCCTGTTTCGAATCTTACATCCGGAGATAATTGGGCGACTGGATTGGATTGCCGCCTTGCTGCCCGTCGCTTTTAACCAGTATTGGTATTTTACTGCCTATTTTTGCATGTTCTTCTTCATTCCGTTTTTCAACCACATGATGGACAGTCTGTCGCAAAGACAGGCAACCTGTTTGATTTTTACCATTATTCTTCTGCTTTCTGCGCTCCCCACCATTTGTCATGCTGATCTGTTCCAAACAGTCAACGGGTATAGTGTACTCTGGGTTTCGGGGCTTTATTTTCTTGGGGCTTATATCAAGAAATATCAGGTGGCCCAATGGATCGGTTCCATCCGTGCCATGGTGCTGTTTTTGTTCTGTATTCTGTTTACCTGGGGATACAAGTTAATGATGGAAGCTGGACATATATCGCCCATCGCGTTTATGCAGGATGGCAACGATTTGATGAGTTATACTTCATTAACGATTTTGTTTGCCAGTGTGGCGCTTGTGTTATTTTTTTCTAATCTCAAAATCAGACATGCTTCTGCAGTTCGAACAATCAGAGTGCTATCTCCTTCAGCCTTCAGCGCTTATTTGCTACATACGCAATCTATGGTATGGTTTTATTTTATGATGGATCGTTTTTCCTGGTGTGCGACCTTACATTTCTGGAAACTTATACCTGCCGTGTTGGGCATCTCTGTTGGCATTTATCTCTGTTGCTCCGGAATTGACTTTGTACGTCGGTTCCTCTTTAAAATGTTGCATATCAATGGGATTTCTATGAAAATAGAGAGCGGCTTTTCCAAATTATTTGAAGCAGTTTTCAGGAGTATGGAGCAAAAAGAGAAAACAAAAACGTCTCGGTAATCAGTCCGATTACCGAGACGTTTTTGTTTTCTTATGATGAAATATGATTTTGTGCATGGATACTGTGCGCATCGGCCTCAACGTAGGAATTATAGAACAGATTGCTAATGTCCTCACCGGCCTCTGCACGCTGTATGATATCAGTAAATGTTGTACTAAAGGTTTCTGCGCCGCTCTCACTCAGATGCAGCGGATCAAAGAAAGCAGTTGCACTCGGGAATAGAGTGTCCTTGTTTTTCAGCAGATTGAAATCATAGAATGCACAATCATGTTCTTGGCTGAGTTGTTCATACCATTCCCGAAACACGTCTAGATTATCATACTGGCAGGTATTTATTTCTGCGATGGGTGTTGTTACCATGATGACTTTTGCATTGTTTTCCTCACAGAGAGCAAAAATTTTTTCCAGATACTCCATATTTTCTTCATAAACTCGGGTATCAAAAGAGGAGCTGTAGTGCAGACCGTCATAATCTTCCTGTGTCAAAGTCAGGTCAGTAGAAAAAAGGGGACTGTATCCCTTTGTCCGATATTGGATTAATTCTTCCGACTCACCTTTCATCCAGTGTTTCCAGCTGGTAATACCACGGTCTAAGGTGTCGTAATAGACTCTCCCATATTCATTGAGACGAATAGCAGAAAGAAAATAGGATGCTCGGTCAAAGAAATTGTCAGATCGACCCAAAATGTACAGATCTCCTTCTGGTCCTTCTTCGTCCCGGTTGCGGGTCAATGCATTAAAAGACAATTCTATGACTACAGTTGAAATTGGATTTCGTTCCATTTCCTTTTTTAAAAGAGTATAGCGCCCCTGCATCGTCATCAGGGCACCCGCCAGGTTGTAACTGTTGCATCCTAGATCACGATCCAGAATTTCTGGAACAAAACTTCGAAAAGCGTGCGATGAACCACAAATGATATAATCCAGCTGGCCACTTAATTCTTCACGTACGGCAGCGTCCTGGTAGTAATAGGTTTGACGTTGAAAATATGGCTCTACAATAACAACTGTTGCAGCAATGACACAGAGCAGAAAAGCAATAGTTCTGCCGAGGGCTTTTTTAAAATTGTGCATACATGAACCCTCCTGCATTTCCGGAAGCGGGAATACCGAAATAGAAAATTGAGAGAAATAGTCCGACAAAAAATACCATACGTAAGGCCAGAGGTGCTTTTCCAAACCATGCCCGGATAGGCTGTTTTCTTTGAATCAGGCTGGTCACGAAAAGCAATAATGTTCCCAGGATGATCACAAGAATAGACATGTTACTGCTTACGAAGGGCAACATAGATTGCAAAGAGTCCGGAATGGTATGATTGGTGAAGATTTGCTTCCAGAGTCCCAAACCGTCAGACAGAGAACCAACTTCGGGCAGTACTTTAATAAAGGTAACCAGTACAAAAGTACGAAGAGTTTGGAATGCGCGCCAACTCCAAGTGCTTTCGTTAATTTTGAGTTTTGTCTTCCAGGATTCATAGACCGGTTCCATCCAGAGTGAAAAAATGATGAACAGACCGTTGACGCCGCCCCAGGCAATGTAGGCCCAGCTTGCGCCGTGCCATAAACCGGTGGTGAGCCAGACAAAAACCAGAGCGATTGAGGCGGGAATGGTCTGCCCGACAGTTTTTCCCAAACGCTTCTGCGCCCGCTTCCCGAACTTCTGGTTCCATTTGGCTACGGCAATTGGGTAGTAGATATAGGTTTTAAACCAGGCTCCCAGACTGATATGCCATCTGCGCCAGTACTCCGCGATGGATTTGGAGAAATAGGGTCGATCAAAGTTCTCGGTGAGTTGGATGCCGAGAATTTCACACAGTCCACATACGATATCCATGTAACCGGAAAAATCTGCATAAATTTGAATACTGTATAAGAATGCGCCAATTAAAACCGTAATTCCGGCATAGTTGGCGTAGTTGGCGAAAACATCCTGGACGTATGGAGAAAGCATATTGGCAATCACCATTTTTTTGAAAAAGCCCCACAGCATACGCTGGCAGCCCCAGGAATAGTTGTGATAAGTGAAAGAATGTTCTGCAAACAATTGGGAACTCAGCTGTTGGAAATCGCTGATTGGCCCCTGTGTAATCTGAGGGAAAAAGGAGACAAACAACAGAACCTTGCAGTAGTTTTTCTCTGCTGTATATTTATTCCAATACACGTCAACGAGATATCCCATTGTTTGAAAGGTGTAAAAAGAAATGCCAAGCGGAATAACCAGCTGCAAAGTATCTTCTATTTGCCCGCGACCAAACGCAGAGAGCATGGCATTAAGTTGTGCCAATGCGAAGTGACAATATTTGAATACACAGAGAATACCAAAGTTCAATACCAGCGTGCCAATTAAAATGGCTTTGCGCTTGGTATTGTTTTTCTTCTTGATGGAAGACTTATTCTCTTTGGAAAGCGTTTCTTTGTGCTTTTTGAAATACCGTTTCTGTCGGTCGGTAATTTCCTGCATCCAACGGGTGGCGGCATATGTAGAGGTTGCAGTTACAAGGATATAGACTGCATGTCTGATACCAGTCATGCAATAAAAGATAAAGCTGGCAACCAGCAGAAGCACCCATTGGAACCGCTTTGGAATGAGATAATATACAATCACCAACACCGATAGAAACAGGATAAACTGGATCGATGTGAGAGACATGGTTTTTACTCTTCTTCCTGAATCTGCTGTATCATATTCCACATAGCTTTTGCACTGTTAAAGTTTTCCGGAACAAGATATTTGGGACTGATGTCAATATCAAAAACATCGGAGATCTCAGAAACAAGTGTAATAATACTGAATGAGTCATAGACCTTACCATCGATTAGTGCATCTTCTGTTTCGTAGTCGATATCGGGATTGATATCCATCAAAATTTCCATTAATTCCTCCATAATGGGTTCCTCCTACAACGATTGTTTTAATGTTTGTCGATCAATTTTTCCATTCGCATTGAGCGGCAGCTTGTCCATGACAACCACTTTACTTGGTAGCATATAATCAGACAACTTACTCCGCAATGCATGTTGCACGGCGCGACCATCCCACGAACAGTCGGCTGACAGTTCGCAAAACAGTGTAATTCTCATCCGTTTTTGATGATACAGGCAACAGCACCGCTGGATTTCAGGAAGGGTATCTGCAACGGCCTCGATTTCCCCAAGCTCAATACGATGCCCCATATGTTTAATCTGGAAATCTTTTCGTGAAACAAAGACAAGATTTCCGTTTTCGTCGTACTGTGCCAGATCGCCTGTTTTGAAAACGCGCTTCCGTGTTCCGTCCGGCATGTCCATATAAGAAAAACAGGCATCTGTTTTCTCAGGATCGTGATAATATTCCAATGCCAGAGCGCGACTTGCAATATAGATCTCACCGGTCTCGTGCGGTTGTATGATTTGGACATTGCCGTCCATCAGGAATACTTCGCAATTACAAAGCGGTTTGCCCATAGGCAAACTTTCTATTCCTACAAGGTCTCCTTGCACTTCATAGTAACAGCAAATGCCGGCGATTTCCGAAGAGCCGTATAAATTGACATATTGTAAATTGGGCAAAAAAGATTTCCACTTTTTTAATTGTTTCAGAGGGAATACCTCTCCGACGAAGAATACTTTCTTTAAGGTAAAAGGCAGCACCTCTAGGAAGGTATTCAACTGCGTGACAATGGAAAGTGCAGTCGGAACCCAGGAAATAAATGTTACTTTTCGGTCATTCAAATACCGGATTAAGAGAACCGGGAAGGAGAAGAGTTCTGTTGGCAGAATTTCCAGGGTTGCACCAGTCTTCAGCATCAAATAAAAATCTTTTGCCGATGCGTCGAAGAAAAACGGTGTCTGATTGCCAATGACATCTTCACTGCAAAATTCGAAGGTCTTGGTATAAGCCTCGATGAAACTAATCATGGCATCGTGACTTTTGAGCACTCCTTTTGGCTTTCCAGTAGAGCCGGATGTATAGACCATGTAGAGCGGTGCATCTGTTTCTAATTCTAAGCCGGGTATGTCGATTGGCGCTATTTCTGCCGACAAGTCGGCTAAGGTCAAAAACGTCCCGCTGAAATGCAACTGTTCTAAAAGTGTGCGATTCTCCGCATCTCCGACTAAAATTTCAATACCAGAATCCTCCAAAATTGCCTGCAGTTTTGCTTGTGGCATCGATGGATCAATGGGGATGTAGTAATTTCCACTATAAAGAACACCGAGAAACAAAACAGCCGTGTTGGCCTTTCGGTTTGCAAATACACCAATCGGTTGACCGTGCAGTTGATACGAGGCCAGAACACTGCCGAGATGTTTTGACATATCTTTTAACTGGCAGAAAGAATAGGAATTTTCCTGATCCGCTACTGCTGTTTTGGATGGATGTTGGAGCGTTGAATGTTCCAGATATTCTAAAATGTTGTGTGACATAAGATCCTCCCAGTATATAGCCCTGTCATTATATCAAAGGCCAGGAGGGATTACAACTGTTTCCGGTCTCTGCATTGTGAAATTTCCCGAAAAACCATTGTATCTTAAGGGAAAAAACTTGTCGCATACAAATGGAAAATTGTACATATTGTCAAAATGAGATCGAATTTCCTCTTTGTTTTTTCAGAACAATGGTCTCTCAAAAAAGAGGAAAGATGATATTATTTTGTAGAAGGGAACGAAGAAATGGGACGAAAATAACCCCCCGGGGGGCTTGCGTGATAATGGCAAATACTTTATTATAAATTCAATTATTGCAATGAAAATAAATCAATAACAGGAGGATTTTCATATGCCTTTGACTAAAAACAGAGAACTGCAGCGAACGCTTAGAATTATAAATCACAACGAAAAAATAAACCATCTTGAAAACGGAATGACCAGCTATTGGAAATACCGGGCTCCCAGCTATAGCGACTTAAACAAAGCACAACTGTTGGGCAGTAAAAAACAGGCGTGGGAGGCTGTTATTTTTAGCCAGGTAGAGGAAACGCATCCGCTTCGGATTTTGGATATCGGTACCGGTCCGGGCTTCTTTGCGATCCTTTCTGCGTTGCGTGGACATCAAGTGACCGCAGTAGATATGAGTGCAGATATGTTGGAAAAGGCTCGATATAATGCGGCAATGTCGGGGGCGGAAATCACGTTTCAACAGGTGGGGCATATGCTTCCTTTTGATGACGAAAGCTTTGATTTGATTCTCTCCAGAGACGTCACCTGGACTTTGACAGAACCAGAAAAACAGATGCGGCACTGGGCAGAAAAATTGAAGCCTGGTGGAACAATGCTCTATTTTGATGCGGAATGGTATTATTATCTGAAAGAAGAAAATAAGAGGAAAAAAGCATATCTCGAGCCCTGTCAGTCCATTAAGAGTAAGACGAAAGAGCTGGAATATCTTGCGGCTAATCTTCCGATGACATATCAAAACAGACCGACATGGGATATAGAATTCTGGGAAAAGCAGGAAGGGTTTGAATGCCTGGTCTATGAAAATCTCAATCCTATTGTCTATGATGAGCAGGATCAGCAGAAGTATCGGACATTTTTGGAATTCCTGGTGGCTGTACGGAGAGGATAGAGGCAATGAACCGTATTAAGGCGGTATTATACAAAATTCTGGCGCAGCTACTTCAGTTTTCCATTGTATTGATTGGAATTACTTTTCTGACTTTTTCCATCATGTTTTTGTCCCCGAAGAATCCAGCTGAACTTTGGCTCGCAGGTACCGACGGACATGTCGGTATGATTTCCGAAGAGGCGATTCGAGAGCAGGAGCATATTATGGGGTTGGACAAGCCCTTTCTTGTTCAATATGGAAGCTGGCTTGTGGATGTGGTGCAGGGGGATCTCGGTATTTCTTTTTCTTCGAAAAGACCGGTATCCGAGGAGCTGTATCGCCACATGGGACCCACGGTTTCTATGACAGTGCTTTCTCTTTCAGTTACGGTTTTGTTGTCCGTTCCACTTGGCATATTGTGTGCTGTATATAAGGACAGATTACTTGATAACATTATGAGAGGTATTTCCTTTATCGGGATCTCATTGCCGTCCTTTGTACTATCCTTGATATTCCTTTGGTTTTTTTGTATGAAGCTTAACCTTATGCCGGTCATCTCGTCGGATGGAATCAAAGGTATTATTCTGCCATCCTGCGTGTTGATTTTGCAATGCACCTCGAAAATGACCCGTCAGGTGCGGGCGATCGTACTGGAACAGCTCGATCAACCTTATGTGGACGGTGCAATCATCCGCGGAGTAAAATACAGGACGATCTTGTTTTCTCATGTTCTGAAAAACAGTGCAGCACCGATTTTAACCTGTATCAGTATCTATGTGGGCTTGCTTCTTGGTGGCTCAGCAGTCATTGAGGGAATTTTTTCAGTCAACGGTTTGGGCAGACTGGCAGTCAGTTCCGCCGCGAGACTGGATCAGTACGTGCTTCAGGGCTTTGTTCTATGGATTGCACTGGTTTATCTGCTTGTCAATTTGGCTGTTGACATTCTCTCTTCGATCATTGATCCAAAAGTCAAATACGGCAGAACGGATGGAGGCCGGGGCAAATGAACAGAAAGAGAAAAAACAACACAGTATTCCATATTGTAACAATTTTTATCGTTCTGCTTTTATTGATCGCTGTTCTTGCACCAGTTCTTGCCCCGAATGATCCATATCAAACCAATTTGATGGTCGCACAGGCGGATCCGAGCAGGGAATTTCCGCTCGGTACAGACGGTCTGGGAAGATGTATGCTTTCCAGAATTCTTTACGGTGCAAGGATTTCTATCTTTGCCAGCTTGACCATTACAGTAATCGTGTTTGCAATCGGCATCACAATTGGTGTCTTGTGTGGTTACTTTGGGGGGATCGTGGATGCAGTCTTGAATAAGGTTATTACGATTATGCAGGCATTTCCACAGATGATTCTTGCAATCGCAATTGCCGGTTTGTTGGGAATCGGCATACGGAATACCATTCTTGCCCTTTGTATGGTCGAATGGGTCGAGTATGCCAGACTTTCGAGAAGCTTCACATTCTCGATCAAACAGCGGAACTTTATCAAAGCGGCGCATGTCTGTGGTGAATCGCATGGAAAGATTCTGTTGAAACGTGTCATACCCAATATTATATTTCCGCTGATTGTCAATGCCAGTCTCAGCATTGCCGGCATGATTTCGGCGATTGCGGCGTTGTCTTATTTGGGTGTCGGTGTGGAGGAACCGATGGCAGAATGGGGTGCGATGATTAGTGCAGGCCGGGATTATATGCAAACTGACGTCAAAATGGTTTTGATTCCCGGTGTTGCAATCTTCCTGACAGCAGCTGTCTTTAATTTGTTTGGTGAAAAACTGCGTGACCGTTTAGAATAAGATTATACTATTGGGGGGTAAACGATAAGATGAAAAAACGATGGATTGCAATTTTTACTCTGGCAACCATGTGCCTGTCTCTGTTTGCGGGCTGTGGTGGAAAGGACACATCTTCCGCAACAGAATCCAAGGAGAAGGACAAGGAAAGTAATGCCGCCGTAGTTGCTGATACCCAATGTCCTACCAGCCTTGATCTGGCACAGAGCTGGGACAGCTGGTATACTTCCCGCTGGGGTATTACTGAAACACTGTTTAAACTGGATGATGATCTTGTTCCGCAACCCTTCTTGGCCGAGAGCTGCGAGATGACCGATGATACCACCTGGGTCATCAAACTGCGGGATGACGTTACGTTCCAGAACGGCAATAAGATGACCGCGGAAAGCGTGCAAAAGTGTTGGGAAAGAACAGCGGACATTAATGCCCGTTTTAATGAGCTTCTTTACATCGAGAGCATGACTGCCGAGGGGCAGACGCTGACTGTCAAGACATCCAAAGCGGTTCCGGCATTTATGAATAGCCTTTGCGATCCCCTGACCGGTATTATTGATGTGTCGGATGAAAGCGATCCTGCGACCAATCCGGTGGGTACCGGTCCGTTTAAAGCGGTAAGTTATGAAGTGAAGTCGCAGGCTGTCGTGGAAAAATATGCCGAGTATTGGGGCGGAGAACCGAAGCTTGACGGCGCAACGATCAATATCATCGGGGATACCAATACACTGGCTCTTGCACAGCAGAACGGAGAAAGCGATGTTTCTGTCAGCATGCCGGGTACCAGCCTGGAACTGTTTGAAGATGAAACACGCTATAATGCCGATGGTGTCCCCGGCGCCAGAGGTCAGATCCTGTATATGAACTTTAACAATAAATTTTTGCAGGAAAAAGTGGTAAGACAAGCGCTCAGCATGGCAATTGACAAGGAAAACTATGCAAAAGTTATCAACAAAGGCGCTTCTGTTGCAGCGACTGGCCTGTATCCTGACTTCATGTCCGTTGGCGCGACGAAAGGGTATGCGTATGACATGAAAGGCGCAGCTAAGCTTTTGGACGATGCTGGAATCAAGGATGGCGATGGCGATGGAATCCGCGAGCTGAACGGCGAGAATATCTCACTCAGACTGTGTACTTACAGTACCAAAGCTGAATTGAGCAGTTTCTGCAATGAAATCAGCTCTTCCGCAAAGACCTTGGGTATCGACATCAAGGTGGAAGTTTATGAGTCCGTTGGTGAGCAGGAAAAGACCGGTGACTTTGATCTGATGATGATCAGTATGAATATGGTTCCCACTGGTGATCCGCAGTATTTTGCCGATCTCGTATTGAAAACAGGTGGCAGCAGTAATTTTGGTGGATACTCCAATAGCGAGGTGGATGCGTTGATTGATGCGCTCGACGAAGAGTTCGACAATGAAAAGAGAGTCGAGCTTGCAAAGCAGATCCAGGATCTGGTCATTGACGATGCGGGCTTCATTGTTATGGGACATGCAAAGTACTTCTATATTATGAACGCAAATCTGAAGGGATTGCATACCAATCCGTCTGAGTATTATTTGCTCGATGCAAATGTATCCCTTGAAGCCTGATTTTTGGTCAGTAGCATATCATTTTTTATAAAGACAGAAAAGACATGGATTGCAGAGCCTTTTGGGATTTTGCAATCCATGTCTTGAATTGACAGATCTGAAACTTCCGCAAGCTGAGAGCATTCTCTGCTTTGCGGCGTAAAGAGAGATAGATATGGGCGAATTGCATAATGTGTTAACAGTAAAAAATCTGTCGGTATCCTATGACGATGTCAAGATTGTAAGAGACGTGACATTTTCGCTGAAAAAAGGTGAATTTCTGGGCATAGTGGGTGAAAGCGGCTGTGGGAAAACAACGATGCTTCGCGCATTGATGATGTTGCGAAAAGGCAATTCCTCAATTTCTGGAACCGTTCAATTTCAGAATCGGGAACTGACAGAGTTGTCCGAGGAGGAATTGCGGCGGCTTAGAGGTGCCGATATCTCTATGATTCCACAAAACGCCAGCATTTCGATGGATCCAACCAAAACCATCTCTGCACTGTTTTATGAGACCATTCGAATGCACGGGGAAAAAATCAGTCGCAAAGAAAGCAATCGAAGAGCAGCGGAAATTATGGAGGCGCTCTTATTAAGCCATACCGACCGCATTTTAAAATCCTATCCCTTTGAACTCAGTGGTGGAATGTGTCAGAGAGTGATGATTGCAGCAGCGATGATTAATAATCCGCAACTGATGCTGGGTGACGAACCAACCAGCGCTTTGGACGTCAACAGTCAATTACAGGTCATTAAACAGCTTAAAATGCTGAAGGAAAATTTTCATATTTCCCTTGTTGTAATTTCTCATAACCTCGGGGTGATCTCCAATATTTCCGATCAAATCGCAATTATGTACGGTGGCAGAATCGTAGAATACGGTCCGTGTGATCAGGTGCTGAAAACGCCATTACATCCCTACACCAAAGCGTTGATTGCAGCTGTTCCGGATGCAGATGGCAACATCTCAAAAGGGCTTGCAGGCGTACCGCCAATATTTGAGAAAGATATGCGGGGATGCCCGTTTGCAGAGCGGTGTTCACACTGTCTGGAATCATGCAGAACGGAACTGCCGGGGGATACCCTGGTTGGAAAAGCGCATAGTGTGCAGTGTTTTCGTGTAAAGGAGTGGATCTGATGGCATTACTGGAAGTCAGGGATTTGACAAAAACCTTTCGAAAGCACGGAGAACTCATTGCCGCGGTAAAGAATGTGAGCTTTGCAATTGAACAGGGAGAATGTCTGGGCCTCGTCGGTGAAAGCGGCTGCGGGAAAAGCACCACAGCCAATATTATTTCCCGGCTGATAAAAGAGGATAGTGGAACCATTCAATTTGACGGCAATAAAATCAGCGGTGGCATTCGACTGAAGCCGGTGGGCAAGTCGCTGCAAATGATTTTTCAAGCGCCGCAGGATTCCTTTGACCCGAGAGATACCGTGTTGAAAGGAGTCATGCAGGGAGCAGCTTCCTATAAACTGTGGAGTCGGGAAGCATTGAAGAATCGGGCGTTGGAGCTGTTTGATTACGTTGGATTAAAGCGTTCCTATGCAAAGGCCAAAACAGCAGAATTGAGTGGTGGTGAATGTCAAAGAGCAGCTATTGCAAGGGCTCTGATCTGTGAACCGAAACTATTAATCTGTGATGAAGCCACGAGTGCATTGGATGTTCTGGTACAAGCGCAGATTGTGGATCTGTTGCGGCGACTGAAAACCGACAGGAATATGTCTCTGTTGTTTATTACGCACGATATTCCACTCGCGGCAGCATTGTGCGATCGTACTGCCGTTATGCATCAAGGGGAGATTGTAGAGATCGGAGATTCAAAAACTGTATTGAAAGATCCGAAACACGAGCAGACAAAAAAACTAATCGGTTCCGTTTTATCGTTATATGAAAATGAAACCGTGGGGTAAAAGAAAACAAGGCTGATCCCTTGTCTTGGAATCGGCCTTGTTGCTCTATAATAAAAGGAAATTCAATGCTGTTATTCCGGCGGATATATCCGGCTTTAAAAGTCAGAGACAGGCATTTTATAAAATGCCTGTCTCTGACTGGAGCGGGGTACGGGAGTCGAACCCTTTTCAAGTTCGCTAAACCAATTGATTTTACAATACTTTTTGAAACTCGTCTGTATTTTCATCTGTAAAACTGTAAAAATTTCGCATCTTTTCTGCTGCGTCTGCAAGATCGCTGCTGTCTAGTTTGATATAGATATTGTGCATGGTCTGGTAATCGCTCCAACCACCGATCTGCATGGTTCTCCTTTCTTGCCAGCCTAGATGATAGGCAAGGGATGCAAATGAACGACGCAGACCGTGAACTCCAACTTCGGGTAATCCAGCATAGCGGCATACTGCATTGATTTGACTGTAGACTTTGTTAAAGCGGACAGAAACATACGGCTGATCCGGCATATTGCTTGATATATCGAAAAGTTCTTGTAGCCGAGGAATCATTATTGGGACGACACGGGCTGAATTGGCGTTTTTGTTTGTTTCTTTTTCAACCAATTTCCCGTCCTGGTTCAATACCCTTGCACCACTGACATGAATTCCATCAGCGTCTACTTTTGCCGGTGTGATTGCAAGTAGCTCGGAACGCCTGAGAGAGTGCAAAGCAAGTAATGCGGCCATTTCGCACGGCGCCCCCTGCACAGCTTTCAAAAACTGTTCAATCTGCTTGTAGTTGAGCCAGGGGAGCTCTTTGCGCGCGATCTGAGGTAAACGCACGTCCGGTGGTTGTAAGCCGTTAGATCGCATTACACGCGCTACCAGACCCCACGCATTTCTAAGGGTCTTTGGGCTGCACAGTTTTGCTTCTGCGTTGATCGCCTTCTGCCAATCTATAGAGGTTATATCCGCTGCCTGGTACGCCTTGAAACGGTTCCTTCCGATTTCTGCATATCCGCGCAACGTGGAGGGGGAAAGGACGGCGTCATTTGATTTTATGTAATCTGTAATTCCTTTTTTAAGCGTAAGGTACGGCATGGCTCGTTTTGCTTCCAAAAATCCGGCTCGTATCGCTTTCGCTTTTGTAGTACATAGATCCGGTGTATCTTCCGTGACGCTTTGTCCTTCGGCACGCAGATATATGTTCCACTTCCCGCTTGCAAGCTGCACAGGCTTTGGCACTCTGATTTCCGTCTTTTTCTTGCGTTCTCTAATTTGACGTTCTCCACACCAGTTACAAAATATGGAGTTGTCCGGGATTTCCCGGCTGCATGATTTACACTGCATTGCATCATCTCCTATCATTGATTTCTTTCTTCGTACCTACATAGGCACAACAAAAAGGGTGTACAAATTCAAGGACAGGTGATATAATACTCTTGCCTATTGGGTATTATAGGGCCTGTCCCTGTAGTATTTCTCCCGCCTTCTGTGCTCCGCAACACTGATGGCGGGATTTTTTTGTTTTATATCTCAATCTTCATCATCAAACATTCGAAATGATGCATAGCAACGACAGAATTCATTTTTACAGCTATTGAAAGGTGGGTAGTTTTCACCAATGACTGCATCTTTCACACGAAATCGCTTTCCTTCTAATTCTCTGCAAAAGCTGCAACAATGCTCATCTTTCATTGAAGAAATAGAATATGTAAGAGGCTTTCGAGAAACCTTGTCAAGATCTTGTAGAGTTTTAAGTTCCTTCGAAGCACGAATAAAAGAACGAATACTGTTGATTGATTTGGTTGATTCCTCAATAAGGCTAATCGGTACATCCAATGCGTATGTTTTTGCAATGAGCTTTTTTATAGTTTCGCATCGAAGGCCTTGTAGCTTGTACAAAAATATCAGATTTTGGACTTTATTCTTGTGCTCCGCAAGCTGTAAAGGAAAGTCAATATCAGACTTTATATAGTTGAAGTAAAGTTCTCGATCCTCCAGGTCTGATAGAGAAAAGTTTTCCAGATCTTCAGCAGTGATTTCTGTGTAATTTATATATCTCAATTCATAGTCATACTCATCCAGAGTTTGTGCTACCAATTCTTTTGCTTGCTTACTCAAACTAAAATACTGTTTAGAAAACCGATTTTGCAAGATGGAGTGATCGATGTTATTCAAAATTCTATCTGCCAACTCAGATTTTTTGCCAGATAGTTTTAGACCATGTTCTCGAAGGATCTCCTTCAAATCGTTTACAGAACATTTTGTTAGGACGTATTCAACCGGCGCATATACCAATAGACCAGCCTTCAAAAATTTAGTAATACAAGCTTCTGTGTTTAACTTGTGTGGTTCATAAGAAAAGTAATTTGGTAAAGATGAACCAACTTTATGACCATCGAGATACTTTAACAGGATTGCCTCACTTTTTGATATGGCTTGTATATTGACTTCCTCTGTTTTGTTTTGGCTTTGAGCGAATTTACCAGCTGATAACTCAACATGCATCTGATCCAGCAGCCTTTTATTATCATCCGACAGGTATGAATCATAAAAATGCATATGATTAAAATATGCATTGATTCTATTCAGTTTTCCATTGGCGGTTTTCAGCTTTGCTATATCTTGAACCAATCTTTGATAACTGCGATATATAAATCTTTGCGTTACAGTGTCTCTTTGAGAAATAACACGCTTTAGTGCAACCGATGGTAATTCACCTGTAAATTTAATATATCGTTCTATCTCTGATAATTTGATTAGTTGCTCAACCAATAAATCATAGCGTGAGAAAAAAGTATCTGGATTTACTGTTGTATTGACATTGTTTTCGCAATCCTCGGCAATATGGATTAGGTTAGGTGCTAATGATTGCGCTTCCAATTGCGCTTCCATCCGTTTGCGAGAATTCCCAAACAACCACATAATTTTTGCTCCTCTCTATTTTTACCGCCCTCCGACGGCTTGGAATACTAAAAATACAACTCGGTTGCCAGTGTGCCATACTTATACCAACATATGGCCTTGCGCATGAATTCTTCTGTTACACCGAAATGCTCTGCTAATTCCCAGATTTCGGTATGACCTTTCTTTACAGCTTCCTCTAAGTCCTCTTTGGAAAAGCGAAGTTCGATCGCTCTTTTATCTGCTTGGTTTTCGTGTTTTTGCCTTATGTCGCAAGGCGAATATTCATTATAGAAGGACCCTGTATCACAATGGCCAATTTCATGTAGACCTTTTACAAGTTCATCGGCACTGGACTGAAATTTAAATGGATCAAGAGCTATAAAGCACTTTCCATCGGACAAACGTGTGACAGATATGCTATCAAGCCCATCTAAGTCAAGGTTATACCGATAAATATCGTAGCCCCTAAATTCTGCATACTCATAGAGTTCAAAAACATTATTTATTTTTCTCGTTCTCTTGGGCAAATTTTGCAAATTGCTTAACCCTGTCGAGTACGTCATCATCGATTTCCCTCGTTCCAAATAATGCAAACTTAATATCATCGTCACTTACTTTGCGTTCGTCATCTTCGGCGGGCGCTTTTTCTGTTTGTTCTTCTATTCCAAATAAAAACTCAGTTGTAACGTTAAAATAATCTGCAATTTTTTGAGCATTTGCATCTGTTGGATTGCCACCTTTTTTCCATCTTGTAACTGTGGCTTTTTTCAATCCTAATTCGACAGCGACAGCACTTGGTGATTTTCCTATCGAATTACACAAGCGCACATAATTATCATAAAACACAAATAACACATCCGTTTTTTATAAAATATGTCAAAGTTAAAAAAGTTAACAATTTGCGCTTGACAGTTAGAAAAGTTAATGATAAACTAATGTCGAAGGTTGAAAAAGTTAACGAATAACCGCATCGGGCAAAATGTAGTTATTAATACTTTGTGAACTAACTTTACCATATGCTGTTAACTTTTTCAATCTTTAGTTTAGAAAAAGAGGTGAATTTGTATGCCTGCACAGTGGACTGGCGAGATAATTGGGCAATTACACCTAAACGGCATTACCGCGAAGCGATTGGCCAAAGCAGTAGGATGGAGCGATAAATACCTGAGTCTAGTGCTTAACGGACACAGAGAACCAAAAAACGCGGAAGCGAAGGTGCGTACTGCACTCGACAGCATTCTTACTTCTCATCCCCACGATATCACAGAAACTGACCAATAAATGGTACAGGATGAAGGGAATTTGCAACAACGCAAGTTGGAGGAGGTGAGAGGATGGAGCGTGAACAAACGACAATCCGCCTCCCAGCTGAATGAAAGGAAGAATCTCAGCGGGAGACGGATAGAGGGGGAATTATTCATAATGGGTCCACATAGCAACGATTTTAACAATCTTCTGTGCTTCATCGACAGTATAAACTAAACGATGTTGCCGATTGATTCTCCTAGAATATGCACCAGATAAATCACCGGAGAGTTTTTCGTAGGAAGGTGGATTTTGATAGGGATTGATTTTAAGAATCTCTATTAGAGCTTGTGCTTTATCAGATAGATGAGCTGCTTTTAAATACGGTATATGCTTGATTGCAGTTTTTGTAAGCACTACTTGATACATTACC
>JBMNQH010000008.1:0-118680 GCA_050944035.1 Oscillospiraceae bacterium
TATCTCAATGATTTTCTGCTACTATGGCGGATTCGTACATAAAGATACCCCTCATTTTGTGCACTTCTCCAAAATCCAAAAATATTTGGAATAATTATTGAAATCCAAAATATTTTGGATTATACTGAGATAGGCAATTCAGATTATCAATAGAATACCATAAATTTTGAAAAGAGGAAAGGGCGAGGTCTATCTAAATGGGAGAAAGTACAAAAATCATTGAGATAGTAAAGAGACAATTATAGATTACTTCTTATCTTTTCATTTGGTTTTTCTTACTATCATTGATATGTGCTGATTACACTGCATCTGTAGATATTGATATCGCTGTAAAATTCTAGAAGGAGATCATAAAGATGGGCAATACAGCAGCTGGTGAACTCGCTATATTTTGCGAAAACATGCGGCTTCTCCGGCAACACTATGGATATAGTAAAAAAGAGATGGCAAAAATTAGCGGCATCAGTACGGCAACATTGACAAAACTGGAACAAACCATTATCCCACCAAAACTCAGTGTCAATGTCGTGTTTAAAGTCGCTTGGCATTTCAAATTAAAGCCCTATCAAATGTTTCGCCCCTTGAAACTCTAATAATAACTCCCACGGTTGAGGAAGGCCTTTTTATTGTTTTGCTTAAGGGGCTTCCCCTTGAGGGGAAGCTGGCGAGCGTAGCGAGACTGATGAGGTGAGAACCAAGGTTCTTGCTTAAACTTCGGTTTTCCCCTCTTCCACCGCTACGCGGTCCCCCTTCCCCAGAGGGAAAGGCTTTTTTTGTGTTTTTCTTTACAAGAACAGGATTCCCAACAGCAGGGCGAGGATCATCGAGATGCAGCCGTGCAGCAGGCGGCCGACGGTGTGCGTCCGGGCGGAAAGGCCGCTCCCCAGAATGGCGGCTGCGGTCTGACAGTGGACGCAGACGCCGCCCCAGCCGAGCAAAAAGGCGCAGACGGCGAGATTCTGCGGTGTCCGGGAGGCGCCGTACAGCGCGCCGATGCCGCCGCCAAGCTCTAAAAAGCCCTGTAGAAACCCGGTGCAGGCGGACAGTTCCAGTCCGGTACAGGCAGAGAAGAGCCGAACCAGAGTGGACAGCGTTCCAGTCGAGGCGAGCATCCCGCACAGCACGGAAAAGAATGTAACGAACCCGCAGACATTGAGAATCCCGGTAACGCCGGTGCGGATGGCGTTGGCCAGTGCCGGCGCAAGGGGAACGGCCTGAATGTTGGTCTGCTGCGGGCGGCGCGGCGCGGGCGGTGCGCCAATGGAAAAAAGGACGCCGACGAGGATTGCAGAGAGAATCTGGATACAATATAAAAAGAGTCCAATGCCGGTGCTGCGGAATACGCCGACACCTGCCGCGCCGACGATAAATGCCGGACCGCAGTTGTTGCAGAAGGCCAGCAGACGCTGTCCCTCCTCTTTGGAAATCGTACCGTTGCGGCAAAGCTCTGCGGTTGCCGTTGCGCCAAGGGGATAGCCGCCACAGAGACCGAGCAGAAACGCGGTTGCGCCCTCGCCGCTGACACGGAAAATGCGGGAGGTCAACGGTGCGGTCAGACTGGCCAGACGATGCGGAAGACCGACCTCCAGCATCAGAGAACTTAAGACAAAGAATGGAAACAGCGTTGGAATGATGCTGTGTGCGCAGAGGGACAATCCGGTTCTGGCAGCGTCCGCGGCTTCGGCAGGGGCAGACAACAGCAGGACGAAAGCCACCGCCGCGACAGCAATTGGCAAAATGGATTGTGGCCGGAACGTCTTGGAATGCGACAATTGGAACACCTCCCGTATGGATTGAAACAAAATAGGACAAAGTCCCATGCTGTATAATATGCAGGGAGAGGGGTATTTTTGTCCTGTCGTGCATAGTATTTTTCGTAAGAGGTGAGGGAAATGGCCACGAAGAACGACTGGATCGAATCGGTTTCCCAAAAGCTTGGCATTCCGGAAACGGCGCTGCCCAGTATTCCGCGTGTAACGGTAACGGGCAGTTCGGCGCTGGTGGAAAACCACCGGGGGATTGCGGAACTGGGAACCGACCTCATCGAGATAAAAGGCGGAAAAGCCGCTCTGCGAATTCGAGGCGAAGGTCTTGCACTAAAGGCAATGAACAGGACCGAGCTGCTTATCACAGGGCGGCTTTTTTCCGTGGAACTGGAGTAACGAAAGGGGAGGGGGACTATGCCACGCTGGAACAGCGGGGTTCTGTTTGAAGCGGAGGGACCGGAACCGGAACAGCTTTTGAGTTTGTGTGCAGAACAGGGAGTCCGTCTGCGCGAGGCATGTCGAAGCGGGGATTTTTCCATCACATTTGTTGTCCCGCACCGCGCGGTTTCAACGGTGGAGACGCTGGCGGCGCGATGCGGGTGCAGTCTCCGACAGGTGGAGGCTCGCGGCGTGCTGCCGGCGGTCCGGCGGATGCGGCGGCGCGGTGTGTTGCTTGTGGGGATTGTGGTCTGCGCGGCATTGCTGCTGTGGTCGTCGTTTCATGTGTGGGAAATCCGTGTTACCGGCAATGAGACTGTCAGCACCGGGGAAATTCTGCGGGCGTTGGATGACTGCGGCGTCTCGGTCGGCAGCCGCTGGATGGAGTATTCCAGCGATTTGATCCGCAGCCAGGTGCTGCTGGAGATTCCGGAGCTGAGCTGGCTGACGGTGAACGTTTCCGGAAGTTGTGCTGAGGTGGTGGTCCGGGAGCGAAAGGAGAAGCCGGAGCTTGCGGATGAAAAAACGCCGACCAACGTGGTTGCGGAAAAGGACGGCGTGATCACGGAAGTGCGCGTGTATAACGGCGCGTCCCGCGTCTCGGTCGGGCAGACCGTTATGCAGGGGGATGTTCTGGTCAGCGGCGCGATGGAGAGCATCGCGGGCGGGGTTCGTCTTGTGCATGCAAACGCAGACGTTACGGCGCGGACCTGGTACGAACTGACGGCGGAATGTCCCGTCGAGCAGACGGAAAAGCAGTATACCGGAGAAAAAAGGACGCAATATGCGTTGATTCTTGGAACGCACCGGATAAATTTTTATCGGAACAGTGGAAATTCGGATAGAAGCTGTGATAAACTGACAATAGAAACGAGACTTGCTGTTGACGGTGTGTTCACCCTTCCGCTTTCCCTGATCAGGGAGGTGTACACCGAGTATGAGACAGTGTCCGGCGGTCCGGACGCGGACAGCATCCGGCAATCTCTTGAAGAAACGCTGTTGCAGCAGCTGGAACAGCAGATCGGAGAGAATGCTGTTGTGCACTCCACTGAATATGAAACAGTAGAGCGCGGCAATATGATAACAATGACGCTCCGTGCAGAGTGTACGGAGCAGATCAGTACCGCTGTCGAGATGACAGACGGTGAGATAAGGACAGCACGTGCTGTCAGAGAGGAAGTGGAAACATAATATGGCAGAACAGACGATTGCGATTGACCGGCTGGAAAATGTGGTCAGCGTGTTCGGTTCCTTTGATTCCAATTTGAAGATCATTGAGAACGAACTCGGCGTGATTGTAACCAATCGTGAAAATCAGATCAAGATCTCTGGAGATGTTGAAGACGTTATGCTGGCAGAAAAGACCATTACCGGCCTGCTTCAGCTGGCTTCCAAAGGAGAGACCATTGATGCCCAGAACGTGCGGTATGTTCTGAAGCTTGCATCCGAGGGCAAGACGGAGAAAATCAGCCAGATTTCCAGTGATGTTGTCTGCATCACAGCAAAAGGAAAGCCCATCAAGGCCAAGACGCTTGGACAAAAGACGTATGTGGAGGCCATTCGGGATAACACGATTACGCTGGGCATTGGCCCGGCCGGTACCGGTAAGACCTATCTTGCCGTGGCTGCGGCGGTTGCAGCATTCCGGGAGAAGTCTGTCAATCGCATTATTCTGACCCGTCCCGCTGTGGAAGCGGGCGAGCGGCTCGGCTTTTTGCCGGGCGACCTGCAAAGCAAGGTAGACCCGTACCTCCGCCCGTTGTACGATGCATTGTTCGATATGCTTGGCGCAGAAACGTACAACACCTATCTGGAGCGTGGCAACATTGAGGTTGCACCGCTGGCCTATATGCGCGGGCGCACGTTGGATGATTCGTTTATCATCCTTGATGAGGCGCAGAATACCTCCCGCGAACAGATGAAGATGTTCCTGACCCGTATTGGCTTTGGTTCCAAGGTGGTCATCACCGGCGACGTCACGCAGATTGACTTACCGGCGGATAAGACCAGCGGCCTGAAGGAAGCCATGCGCGTTCTGCGCGGGATTGACGACATTGAGATCTGCGAGCTCAGTGCCGCCGACGTTGTCCGCCATGTGCTGGTGCAGCGCATCATTGCTGCATATGAAAAATTTGACAAGTCCCGTCCGGCGGCACCGGCGGCGAAACGGTATACAAGAAAATGAGCAGACACGTTTTTCATGAGATTGTCACCCGGCGGGAGCATCCGGGGCTGCATTATTTGCGTGCGGAAAGCCTGATCCGTCACGCCATCCGGGCCACGCTGGCTGCGGAAGGGGTGAAAGTGCCCTGTTGCGTCAACGTTCTGTTGACCGATGATGAGGGGATTCATCAGATCAACCGAGAATTTCGCGAGGTTGACCGTGCGACCGATGTGTTGTCCTTTCCGCAGAACGAATGTGTTCCCGGCGCGTTTGACGCGACAAGGATGGAGCGCGATCCGCAGAGCGGCTGTATTCTGCTGGGCGATATGGTGTTGTCCCTGGAACGTGCCGCTGCGCAGGGAGAAGAGTTTGGCCATGGAATCGAGCGGGAGATCGGGTATCTGACCGTGCATTCTATTTTGCATCTGCTCGGCTATGACCACATGGATGAAGGGCCGATGAAACGGCAAATGCGCGCCAGAGAAGAAGCCATCTGTGACCGACTGGGACTTGGCTGCGAGGGCTGAGCCATTTACGAAAGAGAAGGTATTTGTTATACTATGATTACAAAAACCGCAATGATTACGATTGCCGGCCGTCCCAACGTCGGCAAATCCACGCTGACCAATCAACTGGTCGGTGAAAAAATTTCCATTGTGACAAACAAACCCCAGACAACGCGAAACCGCATCTGCGCGGTACTGAACCGCAACGAGACGCAGATTATCCTGATGGATACGCCGGGATTCCACAAGGCCAGAACCAAGTTGGGTGATTATATGGTCAATGTGGTACAGGAAAGTGTTGCGGATGTGGACGCCGTTATCCTGATGGTCGAGCCCATTGCCTCAATTGGCAAGCAGGAGGAGGCGCTGATTGCGCGTCTGCGGCAAATCCAGGTGCCCACCGTGCTGGTCATCAATAAGATTGACACGGTAAAGAAAGAAGAGCTGCTTGCGGTTATGGCAGTGTATTCCGAGGCATTTGCCTTTGACGCCATCATTCCCATCTCTGCGCGGCAGGGAGAGGGTACGGATATCCTGCTGGATCAGTTGGAGAAATATGCCCAAGAGGGACCGCAGCTGTTCCCGGACGATATGATTACTGACCAGCCGGAAAAGCAGATTTGTGCGGAGATCGTCCGCGAGAAGCTGCTGCTGTGTTTGGATAAGGAAATTCCCCATGGAACTGCCGTTGAAGTTACTCGTTTTACGGAGCGGGACAACGGCATCATTGATCTGGACGTTACCATTTACTGTGAAAAGACAAGCCATAAAGGCATCATTATCGGCAAGAAGGGTGTATCGCTCAAGCGGATTGGCGAACTGGCCCGCGCAGACATTGAACAATTTATGGGAACAAAAGTCTTTTTGCAGACTTGGGTAAAAGTCAAGGAAAACTGGCGCGACAGCCAGTCGCTGCTGCGCAACTTCGGATTTTCGGAATAACCAATGTTTTTGACAACAAAAGCACTGGTTCTGCGGGAAGTGCGGTATCGGGAGTCCGATAAAATCCTGACCGTGCTGACCGAGACAGAGGGAAAGTTGACAGTGAATGCCCGGGGTGCGCTGCGCCGGAGCAGCCGCATTGGTGCGGCGTCCCAGCAGATCACCTATTCTGAGATGACCTTATTCAAAAACCGTGGGAAATGGACATTGCAGGAGGCGGAAACCATAGAGCAGTTTGACGGCCTGCGGCAGGATCTTGCCGCGCTGGCACTTGGCAGCTATGTTGCCGAGCTGTTGGAGGCGGTGTCAGACGAGGATAGTCCGAACCCTGCCCTGCTGCAACTGGGACTCAATGCGCTGTATGCGCTGTCCCATGGATTGTTTCCCGCAGAACATAGCAAGGCGGTGTTTGAGCTGCGGCTTCTCTGTCTTGCAGGCTTTGAGCCCAATGTGTTTGCCTGTCCGGTCTGCGGCAGACAGACGCCGGAGAACCCTTGTTTCAGTCTTTCTGGGGGAACCATCCACTGCTATGGCTGTGCACCGGGGTCACCGGGGCGATCACTGCCGCTGTGTCCGGCGTCGCTGGCTGCCATGCGGTATATTGTCACGGCCCCGGCGAAAAAGGTGTTTTCATTTACCACCGGCGATCCGGAGGCGGAACAGCGTCTGTATGCCATCTGCGAAGCCTATGTGCCGGCGCAGTTGGATCGAACATTTGGAACCCTGGAGTATTGGAAAACTGTTAGATAACAACACGGAGAAAACCATGGAACTGTTTGAAAAATCACTGAACACACTGGAATTGCCGGCTGTATTGGAATTGCTAGCTCGCGAAGCGGTCAGCAATCCGGCAAAAGAGGAGACGTTGACGCTCCGTCCCAGCGCGGACCCTTATGAGGTGCGCCGCCGCTTGGAGGAAACCACTGCGGCGAAAACTATGATGGTCGTCAAGGGAAGCCCCGGATTTTCCAGTGTGAAAGACGTCCGCTCTGCGCTGGCCCGCGCAGACATGGGCGGTATGCTCAATACCCGCGAATTGCTGGACATCGCCGGCGTGCTGCAAACTGCCCGCAGCGTCCGCGCCTATGGTTGCAGCGACGACGGGGAAAAGACGGCCATTCAATTTTTATTTCATGCTCTGAGGGCAAATAAATTCCTGGAAGAGAAAATTACAACTTCCATTGTCGGCGAGGATGAACTGGCCGACGCCGCCAGCGCAGAGCTGGCGGATATCCGCAGGAAAATGCGGGCTGCCGGTTCCCGTGTCCGCGATGCACTGCAAAAGATTCTGTCCTCTTCTTCCTATGCCAAAGCCTTGCAGGAACCCATCATTACCATGCGTGACAACCGCTATGTCGTTCCGGTAAAAGCTGAATACAAAGGTGTGATTCCCGGGTTGGTACACGATATCAGCTCCAGTGGTGCGACGCTGTTCATTGAGCCGATGGCGGCGGTGAAAGCCAACAACGAGCTGCGTGAACTGGTTGCGCGGGAGAAACAGGAGATTGAGCGCGTCCTGATGGAGCTTTCTGCAGAGTGTGCAGCCCATCGCGAGGATATTACCAGCGACTTTTCGATTTTGATCCGGCTGGATGTCATCTTTGCCAAAGCAAAATTAAGCTACACGCTAAACTGTGGAGAACCGGTATTGTCGGAAAACCGCGTGGATTTGAAAAAAGCACGGCATCCACTGTTGGACCAGAGCAAAGCTGTTCCTATCGATATCCAGCTCGGTGACAGTTTTGATACGCTGGTGATCACCGGACCGAACACCGGTGGTAAAACCGTTTCTCTGAAAACTCTGGGACTGTTGAGCGTTATGGCGCAGTGCGGTCTCCACATTCCGGCAGCTGACGGCAGCTGTCTGCCCGTGTTTGAACGTGTGCTGGCGGATATCGGAGACGAGCAGAGCATTGAGCAGTCGCTTTCCACGTTTTCATCCCATATGACGAATATTGTCAAGGTGCTCGAGGAGTGCGGTCCCGGTAGTCTACTGCTGTTTGACGAGCTGGGTGCCGGAACCGACCCGGTTGAGGGCGCAGCGCTTGCGATTGCAATTATTCAGACCGCACGGAAAAACGGCGCGATGATTGCCGCAACGACTCATTATGCCGAACTGAAAGTCTTTGCCACCTCTACACCCGGCGTGCAGAATGCGTCCTGTGAATTCGACGTGGAGAGCTTGCGGCCCACCTACCGTCTGTTGATCGGCATCCCGGGGAAATCCAATGCCTTTGCCATTTCTGAACGGTTGGGGCTGTCAAAATCCGTGATTGCAGAGGCTAAGGCGTTGATCGGGCAAGACAGTGCACATTTTGAAGAAACCATTGAGAAACTGGAAGCACAGCGGCAATTGTTGGAAAAGGAGCGGCTGGAAATTGCGGTCAAACTGCGTGAAGCGGAAGAAAACCGTAAAAAGTCCGATTTTATGCGCCGGGAGCTGGCCGTGCGTCTGGAGAAGGCGGACGAAAAGGCACGGCGCGATGCTGACCGTATTCTCGCCGATGCACGCGCCACAGCGGAAGCCGTCTTTGCTGAACTGGACAATATGCGGAAGCAGCAGACAGCCGAGCAGGATTTCCAACGGGCGAACGAGGCGCGTGCAGAGCTTCGCCGGCAACTGAATGAAGCGGGAATCCGCGTTGGCGTCCGACCGGAAGAACCAAAAGAAGTACGGAAATCGGAACGACCCGTCCAGGCGGGTGACACCGTGGAGATCCTCTCCATGGGCGTGAAGGCGGAGGTCATTTCTGTCTCGCCGGATCGGATGCTGACCCTCCAGGCCGGTATTATGCGTGTGACTGCCAAAGAAGACGAGGTTGTGCTTGTCAAGGCAAAAGAAAAGCCAACCATCAAGATGAGTACGGAGCGAAATACCGCACATTTGCGCGCGGCAGTTCCAGCGGAAATTGATCTGCGCGGCATGATGGCCGAAGAGGCTGTTACTGTGATGGAACGCTATTTGGACAATGCCGTGATGGCAAAAATGCATACCGTAACCATTATCCATGGCAAAGGAACAGGTGCATTGCGTGCGGCTGTACAGCAAAGTTTGAGAAAAAATAAATTGGTGAAGACATTTCGGCTGGGGCGATATGGAGAAGGGGAAACGGGTGTTACCGTAGTCGAACTGAAATAAAAGCCTTTTCCCGGATTTCAAAACGCTGTGCAAAGCTACGAAATAGACAAAACCGGTTGACGTTAGTGCTTTATTTTGCTAAAATAATATTGTCGTATGTTTGTGCAATTGACAAGATTGCATAGGTTGTTTCGGCAGAATTTGCTATCGATTATCTATAAATTAAAGGAGTGGCGGGTATGGTCATTAAGGAAGTCGTTGTTAACAATCAGGTAGGTTTGCACGCCAGACCGGCAACCTTCTTTATCCAGAAGGCAAATGAGTTTAAATGTAGCGTTTGGGTGGAAAAGGCGGAGCGCCGTGTCAATGCAAAAAGCCTTCTTGGCGTTCTCTCTCTCGGCATTACACAGGGTACTGGAATTGCTCTGATTGCAGATGGTGTTGACGAAAATGAAGCAGTTGAGGTTCTTGCGGATCTCATCAATTCTAACTTCGACGAATGATGTTCTCGCGGTGATAGATTCTGGTAAAAGGGGCGTGTTGTAAAAACACGCCCTTGTTTTATAATACCATATGAATTGTGCTTTCAAAGGAGACTGTGACCGATGATTGAAATGCTGCGGGAAAAGGCAAACCGGCTGCCATTGCTGCCGGGGGTGTACTGTATGCTGGACGAACATGGAGAGGTGATCTATGTCGGGAAAGCAAAAAAACTGAAAAATCGCGTGACAAGCTATTTCCGCGGAGAGCACGAGCCAAAGACCGCTGCAATGGTTTCCAAGGTTGCAGATTTCCATGTCGTAGTGGTCAATTCGGAGTTTGAAGCGCTGGTTTTGGAAAACTCTCTGATAAAACGGCACAAACCGCACTATAATATCTTATTGCGGGACGATAAAGGATATCCCTTTGTCCGTCTGGATTTGCGTGAAGCGTATCCTTCTTTTGAAATTGTAAACCGTGTATCACGTGACGGTGCGCGCTACTTTGGACCCTATGGCGGAAGAGGACAGACCACTTCAATTTTGGATTCGCTTTGTAAAGCGTTGAAATTGCCAACCTGTTCTAAAAAATTTCCACGCGATATTGGAAAAGCGCGACCCTGTCTTAACCATCAGATGGGACTTTGCGCGGGATGGTGCCGGAAGAACAGCGATCCGACTGAATATCGCCGACGAATAGAGGAAGCCCGCCTGATTTTGGAGGGGAAAGCGGATCATCTTCGCGCTGAGATGGAAACGGAAATGATGCAGGCGGCGGAGCAGCTCCGGTTTGAACGGGCTGCTGAGCTGAGAGACCGACTTCGTGCGATTTCCGGTCTTTCCAACCGGCAAAAGGTGATTGGTGCGGTGTTTGCGGACACGGATGCTGTCGGATTTTTCCGAAGCGCGAAATGCTGCTTTACAGTTTTGCACTATGTTGATGGTGTGCTTGCCGGGAAAGATTTTGAACTGATGGAGGAGCCGATTGAAGAAGATTCCGCTGCATTGTCGGCTTTGGTTCGCCAATATTACACCATGCGCGGCGTCTGGCCGAAGGTGATTTTGCTGCCATGGGAAATTGAAGACGCCGAAGCACTGGAAATGCTGTTGACTGAATCCGCAGGCCGAAAGGTGTCGATTGAAGTGCCGAAGCGAGGTGACCGGCTCCGGCTGTCAGAGACGGCACAGGTCAATGCACGCGAGGAAAGCCTGCGCGTCACAACGGCTGCGCAGCGCGGACAGAAAACGCTGGAGTGGCTCCAGACGGCGTTGGAACTGCCAACGTTGCCGCAGCGCATCGAAGCATTTGATATTTCGAATATGGGGAATACCGGTGTGGTTGCGGCTATGGCGGTATTTAAAAATGGCAAGCCGCTGAAACGGGATTATCGAAAGTTCCGAATTCGGGAAGTAAATGGGCAGGACGATTATCACAGCATGCAGGAGGCGGTTTCCCGTCGGTTCCAGCGGTACCGGGACAGTGACAGTGGATTTTCGAACAAACCGGATTTGTTGCTGATTGATGGCGGCGCCACACATGCTTCTGCCGCTTTGGCAGTACTGCAAGAGTTGGGGCTTTCTATTCCTGTATTCGGTATGGTAAAGGACGACCGCCACCGTACCCGTGCGTTGATGTCTCCAGACGGACATGAGATCGGTATCACGGCCAATCAGGCGGTGTTTGCCCTGATTGGCAACATCCAGGAAGAGACCCATCGGACGGCAATTGAATACCAGCGCAGCCTTCGCAATGAAGGATTTGCCTCTGAGCTGGATCAGATCAAAGGCGTTGGAAAGAAACGGCGAAGTGATCTGTTATGTGCGTTCCGAACAGTCAAGGCGATTCGGGAAGCGGCGCTGGCCGAATTAGAAGCTGTTGTGCCAGCCAATGTAGCAAAAGAGGTATATGACTACTACCATTCCGGTACAGAGAAAAAATAACGCAGGCACCGGATAGAAAGGAACAGACAATGCGAGTGATTACAGGCAGCGTGAGAGGGAGACGGCTGAAGGAACCGGATGATATGGAAATCCGCCCGACCAGCGATATGGTAAAGCAGGCTATTTTTAATATCATCCAATTTGATATTGAAGGCCGGCGGGTTTTGGATTTGTTTGCCGGTACAGGACAGTTGGGCATTGAGTGTTTAAGCCGCGGAGCGGCCTCCTGCGTCTTTGTGGATGCGGGAAGGGAAGGGCTTTCGCTGGTCAAACACAACCTTGCAGTCTGCAAATTGCAGGCAGAGGTCGTTGCCGGAGATGCCCTGGCGTATCTTAGACAAAGCAAACCGAACAGTTTTGATCTGATTTTGATGGATCCACCCTATGTTTCTGATCTGTTATCGGCGGCATTGGAAACGATAGTTACGTTTGACATCTTGTCAGAAGGTGGTATAATAATCTGCGAAAGCAGGCCGGATAAGGAGTTGCCAGAACCGAAATTGCCTTATTTCCTGAAAAAGGCATATCGTTATGGCAAGGTAAAGCTGACGGTCTATGGCAGAGAGGGAAATTAAATGATGAAAATAGCCATCTATCCTGGCAGCTTTGACCCAATTACACTCGGGCACCTGAATATTATTCGGCGTGCCGCAAAAATATTTGACAAAGTTGTAGTTTGTGTTATGGTAAATGCAGGAAAATCGCCGATGTTTACCCGTGAAGAACGAATCGAGCTGATTCGCCGCGTGGTTGCGCGTTTTTCCAATGTAGAGGTGGATACCCACGACGGCCTCCTGGCGGAATATGCAGCCAGATTTGATGACGCGATTATCGTCAAAGGTCTGCGGGCTATGTCTGATTTCGAATCCGAATTCCAGATGGCGATTATCAATAAAAAAATGAATCCTTCGCTGGAAACACTGTTCCTGACTGCCAGCGAAAAGTATACCTATCTCAGCTCCACCGCCGTCAAGGAGATGGCGAGATATGGCGCCGATCTCAGCGAATTCGTGCCATATGAAATCATTGACGACGTTGTTGAAAAATCGAAGTTAGTACATAGGAGGTAACCCGGATCATGGAAAATAACGAAGTGTTCAACGAAGTATTTGCCAATATTGAGACCCTTTATACGATCATCTCTGAAGCGTGGGGGGTGCCGCTTGGCAATGACAAGTGCATCATTGAACGCGATGCCGCCCTGCAACTGCTGGACGAGATCAAGGACAAGCTTCCCACCGAAATTGCGGAAGCAAAACGCCTGATTGCCTCCAGAGAGGAATACATTGCCAGTGCAAAGCGTGAAGTGGATGCAATGAAGAAAATGGCGGAAGAGCAGGCTCACCGTATGGTAGACGAGCAGGAGATTCTGCGTATTGCCAGAGCCCGCAGTGCAGAAATTCTGGAAAATGCGGAGACCAAGACTGCTGAGCTGCAGCGCGCAGTGAAGGAGTATATTGATCACGCACTGCTTGGCGCCGAAGAGTCCCTGAGCGCCGCTTTGCAGTCTATCTCTCAGTCCAGAGCGCGTTTTAACGGCCTGACCACCGAACCGGAAGAGTCCGCTCCTGCTGCACCCGCAGAAGAGGAACCCGTGGCCGAAGAAGAGGAATAATTACAGGATCTGTACTGATACGGAGTGTGCCGCTGGATCAGCGGTGTGCTCCGTATTTTTCATTTTCCAAGACTTGAAGCGGAGGGATCTTTGGCTTTCTCTTGCTTTTTTTCAGTATGAGGACTATAATATTTGCGCAATTATGGAGAATTGTGGATGGTTTTCCGCCATTTTCTAGAGAAGAAACATTGCAACCATGAAATCTGGCTGGAGGAACAATCATTTTGGAATATCAACATCGATCTGTACTGCTTGACGCGTGCATTGACTATCTGAAAATAAAACCCCATGGCATTTATCTTGACGGTACGCTTGGCGGTGGCGGACATTCTGAGCAGATTGCAAAACGCTTGACAACCGGCAGACTGCTTGCCATTGACCGCGACCAGCGTGCATTGCAGCGGGCGCGTCTCCGTTTGGAACCGTATCAGGATCGCATAACCTTTGTTCATGGAAATTTTCGTGACATTGGCGATATTCTGGATCGGCTTGGCATCGCGCGCATTGACGGGATGCTGTTTGACCTCGGTGTTTCCTCCCCACAACTGGATGAAGCGGAACGCGGTTTTTCTTATATGACGGATGCCCCGCTTGATATGCGTATGGATGAGACAGAACCGTTTACAGCCGGGGATATCGTCAACACCTGGGAGCAGGAACGTCTGAAACGCATTCTCTATGATTTTGGGGAGGAGCGGTATGCCCCAAGAATTGCGGAAGCAATTGTGAGATACCGCACAAATAAGCCGATTGAAACCACGCTGGAACTTGTGGATATCATCCGCAGCGCCATGCCCGCTTCTGCACTGCGCGAAAAACAGCATCCTGCAAAGCGCAGTTTTCAGGCTATCCGTATTGCGGTCAATGACGAACTGGAGGCGATTTCGCAGATGATGGAGACAGCGGCGGACCGGCTGAAGGTTGGCGGTCGACTGGCAGTGATTAGTTTTCATTCGCTGGAGGATCGCATCGTGAAAAACGCCATTGCGGCGAGAGAAAAAGGCTGTACCTGCCCGCGGGAATTCCCGGTTTGCGTCTGCGGTTTCCAACAGACATTAAAAAGCATTTCCCGCAAACCAATTGTGCCGGATAAAGAAGAGCTTGTGGAAAACCCACGTGCGCGGAGCGCAAAGCTGCGCGTTGCGGAGCGAGTTTAACAGCGCGAATGCGCGAAAGGCGGCTTTTTTATGACAACCACATCTTATCCAACGCGTCGGACACGACAAAGAGGAATTTCTCTGTTCGGAATGGTTGGCAGTGTTCTTGCGATTGTGCTGGTGCTGCTCACATTCCGGGAACGTGTTGCCCTTACCGCTTTGTCAGATCAGGTTTCAATTGCCCGTACAACCCTCGCAGAGTTGGAAGCGGAACAGAGAACCCTGCTGATCGAGCGGGAAACGGCGGTCAGTCTGGACGAACTGGAAGACTATGCCATGAATACACTGGGACTGGTACGCCCCGATGCACGCAACCTGCGTTGGATTGAGAAATAGCAAAACAATTGCATAAAGTTTTTCCATGCCCGCGGCATCAGACAGAAATCAACGGATTATTTTTTGTGCCTGCGCTATGATGACTCTGTCTATCGGACAGTCTGGAGGGCTTGGAAATGAAACAAAAACAACCGGATGAATTCAATGCACAAGCCGCAAATGGAACGATGCTGCGCAGGATGCTGTTTTTAATGGCGATGTTCGGCATTGTGGCATTTGGAGTGGTGCTTGTCCGCCTGTATATTGTACAGGTAAAGGATCACGACTACTACGAATCGCTTGCGATGGAACAGCAGATGCGTGCAACAACCATTGCGGCAAATCGTGGTACTATTTATGACTGCAACGGCAATGTGCTTGCCGTCAGTGCAACCGCGGAGAATGTATATATCAGTCCTGCGGAGCTACAGGAATACGAGGAGGATGCGGAGTTTATCGCGCAGAATCTGGCGGAAATCCTTGATAAGGATTACGATACCATCTTGGAAAAAGCACAGAATACGGCATCCTGGTATCAGACCATTGCAACCAAGGTGGAGCAGGAGACTGCCGATGCTGTGCGGGAGTTTATCAATACATACCACATCCGGAGTGTACGGCTGGAGACGACAACACGCCGCTACTATCCCTATTCCAGCTTGGCAGCACATATCATCGGCTTTGTTGGAACGGATAATTATGGACTTAGCGGAATTGAAGCGATTTACGACGAGGAATTGACTGGCACAGATGGCCGGACGGTTCGAACAACGACCTCTGCTGGAACAGAGATGCTCTATACCAACTTTGAGGATTATTACGATGCAAAAGATGGGGAAAGTTTGGTATTAACTGTCGATGCAACCATCCAGCACTATCTTGAGCGCTATCTGGAACAGGCGATTGCGGACTATGATATTCAAAACGGTGCAGCCGGTATTGTGATGGATATCAAGACCGGTGGTATTCTCGGCATGGCGAGCTTGGGCGACTATGACTTGAACAATTACTTGGATGTCAGCGATGAGGCACAGACGTTGGTTGACAGTGCGGCCGACGACAAAGAGAAATCAGAGCTGCTTTATGAGGCGCAGCAGGCACAGTGGCGCAACAAGGCGCTGAGCGATACATACGAACCCGGTTCGACATTTAAAATTATCACACTTGCCATGGCATTGGAGGAAGGCGTTGTCACGCCGGAGGATAATTTTAACTGTGGCGGATCTGTTGCGGTAATCGGACGAAATAAACCGGTTAAGTGCTGGAAAACTTCGGGACACGGACCGCAGACCTTGACGCAGGCCGCACAGCACTCCTGTAATGTGGCGTTTGTCAACATCGGTCTGAAGGTTGGGGCGGAAACCTTTTATCAATACATTAAGGATTTTGGTTTTTTCGACAAGACCGGAATTGATTTGCAGGGGGAGAGCGAAAGCCTCTGGTGGGATGACAGCGTATTTTGTGACAGCACCAATTTGTCCCAGCTTGCAGCGGCATCCTTTGGGCAAACCTTTAATATTACCCCGTTACAGCTTATCCGTGCGGTCAGTGCGGTTGCAAACGATGGCTGGTTAATGCAGCCTTACGTTGTACAGAAAGTGCTTGACAGTGACGGCAACATTGTCAAGGAGACGGAACCGACTGCCGTGCGGCAGGTTGTCAGCGAATCGACCAGTGATACAGTTTGTGAAATTTTGGAGCAGGTTGTCTGCGGCGAAGAGGGCACTGGAAAAAATGCCTATGTTGCAGGATACCGTGTGGCAGGAAAAACCGGTACTTCCGAGAAGGTTGCACAGGATGCAGCCGGCGGCGATAAAGAATATATCGTTTCGTTTATCGGATTTGCGCCGGCCGACGATCCCCAGGTTGCGGTTCTTGTGCTGCTGGATACGCCCAGCAATGAATCCGGCGTCTATATCAGCGGCGGTCAAATGTCCGCGCCGGTTGTGGGCGGGATTTTATCCGATGTTCTGCCTTATCTGGGTGTCGAGGCACAGTACAGCGAAGAAGAACTGAAAAAAATGGATCAAACCGTTCCGGATGTCAGTGGGATGACGGTATCTGAAGCAACCGCAGTTCTGGAAGAGCAGGGCTTTACAGTCCGTGTCTCCGGGGAAGGGGAATCTGTGGAAAGCCAGCTCCCTGCTGCGGAGTCTGTGGTAGCATCCGGTTCGGAAATCGTGTTGTATACGGAGACGAAAACCGTATCACTTGTGGAATACGTTCCCGATCTGAGCGGGATGCGGTATGAAGAGGCAAAAGCCTGTCTGGCAGAATCCGGTTTGTATCTGCATTCAAAAGACTGGGCGATCGCGGATGAGGAAACGGCCGTGATTGCGACCCAGGATTTGACCGCAGGAAGCTTAACTGCATATGGAAGTGTGGTAACGGTGACGCTGGCGGATCAAAGCAATCTCGGACGGTATTAACCGTTCATGGAGAAGAAAGAGAGAACAGTTATGAAACTGAAAACGTTGTTGCAGGATGTACCAGTCCTTGCCTGGAAAGCCGATCCGGAACTTGAGATCAGCGATATCAGTTATGATTCCAGAACAACAAAACCCGGTGAACTGTTTGTTGCGGTTACAGGGTTTGAAAGCGATGGCCATCGCTTCATCGGCAGCGCGGTGGAAAAGGGCGCTGCGGTTGTCCTGTGTGAGCGGGAACCGGATTGTGCAGTTCCGTATATACTGGTGGAAAACACCCGTGCCGGCTTGGCATTGGCATCCCGCAACTATTTTGGCAATCCTGCAGCAGAGATGCGTGTCATCGGTGTTACCGGTACCAATGGAAAAACTACCACGACCATGCTGGTGAAGCATATGTTGGAGCGCCAGCGCGGCGCGAAGGTCGGGCTGATTGGTACCAACCAGAACATGATCGGTGACCGTGTGGTTCCTACCGAACGCACAACGCCGGAGTCCTATGAGCTGCAAAAACTGTTCCGTGAGATGGTAGAGGATGGATGCAGCTACTGTGTGATGGAAGTTTCCTCTCACTCCCTGGAACTGGATCGCGTTACCGGTATCCAGTTTGCCGTTGGGGTTTTTACCAATCTGACGCAGGATCATCTCGATTTCCATAAGACGATGGAGAATTATGCAAAGGCAAAGGCAAAGTTGTTCGGCCACTGCGATTCCTGCTCCATCAATCTGGATGATGACTGGGCGCAGGTGATGATCGATGGGGCTACCTGTCCGGTGATGACCTATTCGGCTAAACAGGACGCCAATCTGTTTGCAGGACAGATTGCACTGTCGGCCAGCGGTGTGAAATTCAATGCCTATCACCACGTGGACGATGTGGCCATGGTACCCATTGACCTCCACATTCCCGGAAAGTTTTCGGTTTCCAACGCGCTGTCTGTCATCACGATCGGACTCCAGCTGGGATTGAGTCTGGACGAGTGCGCGGAAGCTCTGTCAGACGCCAAAGGCGTTAAGGGGCGCGTGGAAGTAGTTCCCACCCACAGCGACTACACCATTCTGATCGACTATGCACATACGCCGGATGCACTGGAAAATGTTTTGAAATCCATGAAAGAGGTGGCCGAAGGCCGTGTTGTCGTACTGTTCGGCTGTGGCGGAGACCGCGACCGCACCAAACGTCCAATTATGGGAAAGATTGCTTCGGACCTTGCGGATTTTGTCATTGTCACTTCCGATAACCCGCGGACAGAAGACCCTGCAGCGATTGTTGCAGAGGTTGCAGCCGGAATCCCGGAAAACGGTGCGCCGCATGTGATTATTGAGGATAGAGAACAGGCCATTGTATGGGCAATGGAGCATCATGTGCCCAATGATCTCATCATTCTTGCCGGCAAAGGACATGAGACCTATCAGATTATCGGCAAGACCAAGCGCCATATGGACGAACGGGAAATCGTCGCGGCAAATCTGTCCCGCTAGACATAAAACAGCAAAAATCAGGCTCGGTCAGAGCTTTTGTTGCAAGGGGAAAAACCAATGACATTCAAGCTAATCCTGGCATTTATTGTTGCGTTCGCAGTGTCTGCGGCGTTTGGAAGCATCTTTGTGCCGTATTTACGGAAAATCAAAGCCGGACAGATGATCCGCGAAGAGGGACCGAAATGGCACCAGTCGAAATCCGGTACGCCGACCATGGGCGGCATCATTTTCATCTTTGGCGTTACTGCTGCCTGTCTCACCGTTGGCTTTGATCAAATGATAAAGGGTAACTATACGCACATTCTGATTCTGGTTTTCGCATTGATTTACGGGGCGATTGGCTTTCTGGACGACTATGAAAAGCTGAAAAAGAAGCAAAATCTTGGTTTGACTGCAAAGCAAAAATTTCTGTTGCAGTTGGTTGTAGCCATTCTTTTTATCTTTTTACTTCGTCGTCTGGGATACCTCGAATCCCATCTGTATATTCCATTTTGGAATAAAACAGTTGAAATTCCGGAAGTGGTGTACTATATTTTCACCGCCTTTGTTATGGTCGGTACCGTCAATGCTGTCAATATCACCGATGGCATCGACGGCCTTGCAACTGGTACGTCGTTGCCGGTCTGCATTTGCTACTCCGCGATTGCTTTTGCCTGGGGCACAAAATATACACCGGTCGGTATTTTTTCCGCGGGGCTCACAGGCGCTTTGCTTGGATTCCTGCTATATAATTTCAACCCGGCAAAGGTGTTTATGGGCGATACCGGCTCCCTGTTTCTGGGTGGTGCCATTGTTGGTATGGCAATTGTAATGGATATGCCGTTGATTCTGATTGTACTCGGGTTCGTATTCCTCTGGGAGACGCTGTCTGACATCATTCAGGTGACATATTTTAAGTTGACCCATGGTAAGCGTATCTTTAAGATGGCGCCGTTCCATCACCATCTGGAGATGGGCGGCTGGTTTGGTAAAAAGTGGAAGGAAAAGGAAATCTTTGCACTGTTCACTGCGATTTCCGCTCTGCTTGCTATTCTCTCTTATATCGGCGTTTATGCCCGGTTTTTCTAAAAAATAATGTTCTTTCCACGCTGGAGAGGACTGGATGCACGGCTCTCTGAATAGATATGATAACAGTCCGCCGTCTTACACTGACAGGATTGTGCGGAATCGATTCGGAGGGACCACTATGCAAAATCATCGTTCGACCGTTCAATACTCTGCGCCCAGATTGGCGGAGACTCCACCGCCACCGGAGCGCGGGCGGGGCAGTTTGGATATTCCCATGTTGGTGCTGACACTGTTATTGCTTATTGTTGGCGTTATTACCGTGTTGTCTGCCAGTTATGCGCGGGCATATTATTCTACTTCGGAGACCGGCGGGAATGCCTGGTACTACTTTTTGCGGCAGGGTGTGTTTGCATTGGCGGGCGTGTGTGCAATGCTGGTTTGTGCACGCATTCCCATCGCATTTTACCGACGTATGGCGCCCCTGCTGTATGTTATTTCTATTGTGTGCCTTGTGCTGGTCCCGTTGATCGGAGTGGAAAGCGGTGGTGCAAAACGGTGGCTCAGTCTGGGATTTACAACCTTTCAGCCGTCCGAGATTGCAAAGCTTTCCGTTGTACTGTTATTTGGGCATATGATCTGTGGTTTCCGCGAGAAAATGCAGACGGTGCGATATGGGCTGTTGCCATTTTTGCTTTTACTTGTACTGGTAATCGGACTTTTGGTGTTGGAGCCACACTTGTCTGCCTCTGTTATCATTCTGGCGGTTGGAGCCATCATGATATTTCTTGGCGGTGCCAAGCTCTGGTGGTTTCTTGGCGGCGCTGCAGGGGCCGTGGCAGCTGGTACGTTGTTCATTACGAAGTTTGCCTATGCCTCTTCGCGCATTACCTCCTGGCTGGATCCCTTTTCGGATACTTCCGGCAAAGGATATCAGATCATTCAATCCCTGTATGCCATTGGATCCGGTGGGTTGTTCGGTTTGGGGTTGGGGCAGAGTCGGCAGAAGTATTTGTATTTGCCGGAAGAACACAACGACTTTATTTTTTCCGTTCTCTGTGAAGAGCTTGGCTTTGTTGGAGCGGCGCTGGTTCTGGCTCTATTTGCCCTGCTGATCCTGCGTGGATACTGGCTGGCGATGCACGCCAGAAACCGATACAGTGCGTTAATCTGTGCTGGCATTACCTCGCTGCTCGCCGTGCAGGTGCTGTTGAACGTCGCAGTTGTTACCAATCTTGTGCCATGTACCGGTATCTCTTTGCCGTTTTTTAGCTATGGCGGTACGGCCCTATTAATTCAATTGGCGGAGATTGGAATTATTCTGAGTGTTTCGAGAGAAATACCCGGCGCATGATGCGCCGTGGTTTTTGATAAATAAAACGAGAACAAGAGAAAACAGTAGACACAAGACCCCTTGTGTTCATCGAAAGGGATGTAAGAAATGAAATTTCTGTTTACTTGCGGCGGAACTGCCGGTCATATCAATCCGGCGCTCGGTGTCGCAAGCCGAATCCGGGAGCTGCTGCCCGACTCGGAATTTTTGTTTGTCGGCGCAAAAGGAAAGATGGAAACAGAGCTGATTCCCCGTGAGGGCTATGATATCATAACCGTTGAGATTACCAATCTTCGCCGTGGTTTTAAACCGGATCAGATTGTACACAACCTGAAGACAGTCCGCAATGTCATTGTCTCCATGGGGCAGGCGAAGAAGATTATTCAGGAATTCCATCCCGACGTTGCAGTTGGTACCGGCGGCTATGTCTGTTATCCAGTTTTGCGGGCGGCACACAAACTGGGCGTTCCCACTGCGATTCATGAGAGCAATGCGGTGCCGGGACTAACCACAAAGCTGCTTTCCAAACTGGTGGATCAGATCATGGTCGGATTTGAAGAGGCCAAAGCCAATTACAGTTGCCCGGAAAAGGTTCTGGTTACCGGGACACCGGTTCGCAGCGATTTCCGGAATCTGGATAAGACTACAGCAAGAGCGGAACTTGGGATTCCCGCGGAGAAACCGTTGGTTGTCTCTGTATGGGGATCTCTTGGTGCAACATATATGAACCGAACTATCGCTGAGATGATTGCGTTGGCAGCAAAAGATCCGGACTTTCTGTTGATTCATTCCGCAGGCAAACGCGGGTATGAAAGTATGCGTAAGGATCTTGCTGCGCGAGGTATCGAGAACTGCGATCCACTTGGTTTTGAAGTTCGCGAGTATATCTATGATATGTCCCGTGTTATGGCAGCAGCAGACGTTGTCATGTGCCGTTCCGGTGCCTCTACGCTCAGTGAGCTGACCGCCATGGGAAAACCCGCTCTGCTGATTCCATCACCCAATGTTACCGGGAACCATCAGGAAAAAAATGCACGTGTGCTGGAGGCCGCTGGCGGTGCAAAGGTTTTGGTAGAAGGAGCATTTACAGCGGAGAGTTTGCTTGCAACCCTGCGGGCTCTGCTGGCGGATCCCGCAGAGCTGACTGCTATGTCAGAGAATATGAAGAAGACTGGTGTCGCAAGTGCCACGGATCAAATCGCGGAAATCGTCCTCGGTTTGGCGCAAAAGCACGCGGACACGAACTAACCGTTTGCCGCTGTCTGCGGTATTATCACAAAAGATACGGAGGTGCTGGTTTGGCCGGTTCCAAGAAAAAAACTTCCAGAAGTGTATTCCGCAAGCCACTTGTGATTGTTACAATTGTTGCGGCGGTTTTGTTGTTCCTATGTACCTTTTTTCAGGTTTCTGAAATTGAAGTAAAGGGGGCTTCAACCCACTCGGAGCAGGAAATTATCCAGGCAAGCAGAATTGAGGAAGGGGATACGCTCGTGTTTCTCAACCGCGTCAAGAGTGCGAGTTATATTTTCTCAAAGCTGCAAAATATCGAAGAAGTCAATATTTCCACCAGGTTCCCGGGAAAAGTAATCATTCAGGTAAAAGAGACTTCCATGATTGCTTATATCGAGCAGGATGGAGAAGCATGGGGAATTGATCCTGACGGGACAATTTTGACGGCGCTTGACAGTGACGATATGGAGAGCATGATCAAAGTTTCTGGTCTTGAACTCGAAGAGCCGGAAGTCGAAAAGACGCTGAAAGACGTTTGTGCAAACTCTGAAGCGGTTACAGCGTTGTGCAGTGTTTTGAATGCGGTAGACAGCCGCGGCCTTGGCAGTGAGATTTCCGCAGTTGAGTGCGAAAAACCCGGAACGCCAAAACTGATTTACGGCAATTTTACAGTAATTCTCAATGCGTCGGAAGATTTTGACCATCAGCTTGCGCTGGTTCAAAACGCTGTATCGCAAATCGGAGAAAAAGAGAAAGGCACAATAGATCTGACCATTGATCAGCGTGTACATTATATTCCTGCAAAGTAAGAAATTAGTGTGGCATCCCGGTCGGAAAACGACCGGGCTCTGCTGTTTTTAAGAATAAAAAACCGGGGAATCTTTGAAAAACTATTGACCTCAGGTTGGAAATGCTATAAAATAAAACAGAATATTCGGACGCTATAACTATGTCCGCCGCTGTGCAAACAGTTGGTCGGTTCTGATTAAAATAGAATTGGAGGACTTTGAATATGTCTTTTTCCGCAGAAAATGGTCCTGAGAATGTTGTAACAATCAAAGTCATCGGTGTCGGCGGCGCAGGTAATAACGTCGTCAACCGCATGGTACAGTGCGACACACAGGGTGTTGAATTCATCTCTATCAATACGGACAAGCAGGCACTGGCCGTTTCCAGTGCAACTCAGAAGATCCAAATCGGTGAAAAACTGACCCATGGTCAGGGTGCCGGTTCTGATCCCGAAATCGGCAAGCGTTCCGCTGAGGAAAGCCGTAACAACATTGCAAAGTGTGTGGAAGATGCTGATATGGTATTTATCACCGCTGGTATGGGCGGCGGCACCGGCACCGGTGCAGCGCCTTTGATCGCAGATATTGCACGTGAAGCTGGTATTTTAACCGTTGGCGTTGTAACCAAGCCTTTCAGCTTTGAGGGGCGCAAGAGAATGGCGCAGGCACAGGCAGGTATCAATGAGCTGCTGACCAAAGTGGATTCTCTGCTGATTATTCCCAATGACCGTTTGAAATATGCAACTGAACAGAAGGTGACCTTTGCAAACGCCTTCCAGATTGCAGACGAAGTGCTGTTGCAGGCAGTTACCAGCGTTTCGGATCTGGTCAAGAATACCGGATTTATCAACCTCGACTTTGCGGACGTTACCGCTATCATGAAGGGTGCTGGATTTGCACACATGGGTGTTGGCTCCTCTTCTGGCAAGAACAAGGCAGAAGAAGCTGCCAAGATCGCAGTTGCAAGCCCACTGATGGAAACTTCTATCGACGGCGCACACGGTGTCCTGATCAATATCGCCGGTTCTATGGAAAACATGGATCTGGAGGATGTCGAATCCGCAGCGAATCTGGTACAGGGCGCAGCACATCCGGATGCCAATATCATCTTTGGTGCTTCCTTTGATGAAAGCCTCGGTGATGAAATCCGTGTTACAGTCATTGCAACTGGATTTGATGAAACAGCCGGCGAAGAGAAGAAGGAACTTCCGGCCAAGAAGGCTGCCCCGGCCAAAGAAGCAGAGTCTGCAGGTCTGTTCTCAGGTGCTGCTGAAAAGGCCGCACCTGAGGCACCCGCGCTTAGCAAGGATGATCCCTTTAATGAGATTTTCAAGATCTTCAACGCATAAACTTTAAGTCTTAACAGTACATGAAAGACTTGCCCTGTGCCTTTGGCATGGGGCAAGTTTCGTAATTGGAATGGATAGTTTTGATAAGGCAGCGGTACACTGATACAAATTAGCAATATGTATGAAGGAGAATGTCGATGCGGAAATTCCATGAGATGGTTAGACAATCCATTGCATTGTATCGTGATTGTCAGGTACCACGCGCTGCGGCTGCACTCTCCCATTATTTGACACTGTCGATTTTTCCAACGATTCTTTGTCTTTATGTCATGCTGGGAAAATGGTTCCCGCGAGCAGATTCTATCCCATTTCTTCAACATCTTTTGCCGGAAAGTACGATCGACACATTTCTTTCCTATCTTGCTTATGTGGCTGCAAACGACGGAACAGCCATGCTGTTTGCCGGCATCTCTTTGATGGTGACAACTTCCGCGGCAGCGTTCCGTTCCCTTTATGGGACATTGGCCAGTGTGCATGGTGTTCGCCGGCGGAGGTTTCGGGGCGGATTCCCACTGGTTATCAGTTTTTTTGTTTCGCCTGTTGTGTTCGGCGTAGTCTATTTTGCTGCACTTATGACCGCGGGTCACGACTGGCTTGTCGAGACGATGACAAAACTGTTTGGTATGCAGCAATTCTGGCTGCGTCTGGCGTCGCTTCGTTTTCTGTTGATGTTAGGAATTTTACCGTTGCTCCTTGCAGGACTTTATCGTCTGACCGCCCCGAGAAGGGATCAATACTCTATTTGGCCAGGTACGGTTGGCGTTTCTGTAGCGCTGGTAGTGGTCAGCTATGGATTTTCCCGCATTATTTATGCTTCCAGCAAATATCCACTGGTATATGGATCGCTTGCATCGATTATGATTTTGATGGTATGGTTGCAGATTTGCAGCAATATCGTTATTTGTGGCGCGCTTCTGAATCAGTTGATTTACGATAAAAGAAAGATACAGATTATCAAAAAAGGAGATGACAGGGATGCCGGATGCTGAACGGGCTTATGGAAAAGTAATTGAATATATCAAATCACAAATTGCCGCAGGGGTGTATACCGTTGGCGATAAGCTTCCACCAGAACGCACATTGGCCGAAACGCTTGGCGTCAGCCGCAATTCTGTTCGGGAAGCCATGCGGGTTCTGGATATTCTTGGTGTGATTACGAGCCAACAGGGGGCGGGCAATTATTTATCTGCCAACACGGAAAATACTTCCATTGAGGTTATGACCTTGATGTATCTGCTTCAACGAACAACCTATCGTGATATCGCGGACTATCGTTATGGATTGGAGTTGCAGGCGATGGCGTTGGCCATGAAGCACGTCAGTGAAGAACAGCTGCAAACAATGGAATATTGTGTCGCACGGATGGAACAAATCTCTGAAGGTTCAGAAAAAGTCATTATGGAGAAAAGAATACACTATACTATAGCAGAGGCATCAGGAAACAGCTTGATTTACAGCAACCTGATTGCATTGTCAGAAGTAATGGACAAGTTTATTGTTGATATGCGTGCCCGTATTCTAATAGATCCGGAAAACAAAGGAAGATTGCAGGACTCCCATAGAGAACTTGTTACTGCTATCCGGGAAAAAGATTTTGATAAGGGTCGGGCCGCGTTGGAGAAGCATTTTAGCTGTATTTACGAAAACCTCAATGAGTAGTTCCGTGATACTAGTAAAAATTGCTAACCGTGAGTAGTTCCAAAAATACGGGAAAGAATTTAGATAATTTGCTTATTCTTTACATAAAAAATGCAATATTTCGTAAAATTGTATAAAATTACTTGTCAAAAAAAGTCTTTTTTCTGGCAAAGAGTATGACAATTAGTATAGACAAACTAACTCGTATCTGATAGAATACTACCGAAAATAAATTTGCTCATGTTCTATGGGCAAGTTGGTACTACCAATTTTGTGGAGGTTTGAAATTGGTAGTACCAATAGATCCGGAGCATCGAAGGGTGTCCGGGAAACCTGGTCTGATCCGCAGGGGAAACTGTAGATCGGGTGTTTGTGGTTTCTGTGTAGCTGCAAAATGAGAGGGAGTCTATACAGCAGAGCCGTAGACAAACCGGGAAATTAGAGGAGGTAAAGCATATGAATATTCTGGTATGCATCAAGCAAGTTCCGGAGACCAACAAAGTTGATGTTGATCCCGTAACTGGTGTATTGATGCGCAATGGCGTTGATTCCAAGATGAACCCCTATGATCTGTATGCACTGGAAACCGCACTGCGTCTGAAAGACGACTTTGGTGGAATCGTAGATGTTATCAGCATGGGTCCCCCGCAGGCAATGGCAGTAATTCGTGAGGCATATGCAATGGGTGCGGATCATGGTGTGCTGTTGTCCGACCGCAAGTTTGCAGGTGCTGACGTTCTTGCAACCAGCTATACGCTGGCACAGGGCATCAAGCGTTCCGGCGATTACGATCTGATCCTCTGTGGCAAGCAGACCACTGACGGCGATACCGCACAGGTCGGCTCTGAAGTTGCAGAGTATCTGGAATTGCCCAGCGTTTCCAACGTCAGAGAGATTAAGAGCGTCGGCGATAAGAGCATCACCGTTGCTATGGATCTTCCCAATGCAATCGAGATTGCAGAAGTGCAGTTCCCCTGCCTGCTGGCAGTTGACAAAGACATCTATATGCCCAGACTTCCTTCTTATATCAAGAAGAAGGGGAGCGCAGATAGAGAGATTGCTGTTTACGGGCTGAAGGATATGGACGATACCGATGAAAAGAAGTATGGTCTGAACGGATCTCCCACCCAGGTAAGCCGTATCTTCCCGCCTGAAACCAACGATCATCGTGAGACTTGGACTGGCACTGGTGAAGAGCTGACAGCAAAGCTGGAAAGCAAGCTGGCTGCACTGAAATTCATCTAAGTAGTGGGAGGAGAGAACGAACATGGCAAAACTGGTTATCCATCAGGACAAAATTGGCGATATTGAAGCCTTCATGAAGCTCTGCCCCTTCGGCGCAATGGAAGAGAAGGATGGCAAGGTTACAATTAACTCCGGCTGTAAGATGTGCAAGCTCTGTGTCAAGAAGGGGCCGGCAGGCGCGGCAGAATACATAGAAGATGAAGTAAAAGTTCTCATCAATAAGGATGAGTGGCAGGGCATAGCAGTTTATGTTGATCATGTTGACGGTGAAATTCACCCTGTAACCTATGAACTGATCGGCAAGGCACGTGAGCTGGCAGCTGTGATCAACCAGCCCGTTTATGCACTGTTTATGGGCAGCAACATTACTGCTTCCGCAAAAAAAATTCTGCACTACGGCGTAGATAAGGTATTTGTCTATGACAATCCCAAACTCGATCGTTTCAAGAATGAAACCTATACCACCGTATTTACCGACTTCATTCAGAATGTAAAGCCCGGTTCCATCCTTGTCGGTGCAACCACCGTTGGCCGCCAGCTGGCTCCCCGCGTTGCAGCCAGAATGAGAACCGGTCTGACGGCAGACTGCACCGTTCTTGAAATGAAGGAAAATACCGACCTTTCTCAGATCCGTCCGGCATTCGGCGGTAACATCATGGCACACATCGTCACACCCAACCATCGTCCCCAGATGGCAACGGTTCGTTACAAGGTGATGGATGCACCTGAGCGCCAAAAGGAAGTAACTGGCGAGATCGTGACCTGCACCATCGATGATGCACGTCTGACCTCTCATGTCGAAGTTCTGGATGTCGTCATGAAGGCAAAAGAAAATATGATCGAAAATGCAGACGTTCTGGTCGTAGCTGGCCGTGGCGTTAAAAAGCAGGAAGATCTTGCAATGCTTCAGGAGCTGGCAGACCTTCTCGGCGGTCAGGTTGCCTGCACACGTCCGATGATTGAGGCTGGCTGGATGAACGCAAGAAATCAGATCGGTCTTTCCGGCAGAACCGTACGTCCCAAGCTCATCATTACCTGCGGCGTTTCTGGCGCAATCCAGTTCGTTGCTGGTATGAACAACTCCGACAACATCGTTGCAATCAACAAGGATGAAACTGCATCCATCATGAAGGTTGCACATTACGGCATCGTTGGTGATCTCTATGAGATCATTCCTCAGCTGATCGAAAAGATCAAAGCACGCAAGGAGGCAGAGTAATCCATGAGTTTCAAAAAGTTTGACGAAAAAGATCTCGCCTTTGTAAAGAGCGTAATCGACGCAGAAGATCGCGTTCTGTACGGCGAAACCATCAATGAAGAATACAGCCATGACGAACTGAGCGGCACCAATCACTATCCGGATGTTGTTGTTCGTATCCTCTCCGCAGAGGAAGCTTCCAAAATTATGGCCTATGCTTATGAACATGATATCCCTGTAACTCCCCGCGGTGCCGGTACCGGCTTGGTTGGTTCCTGCGTGCCCATGGAAGGCGGCATCATTATTGATACCTCTCTCATGAATCATTTCCTGGAACTCGACGAAGAAAACCTCACCGTTACAGTAGAACCCGGTGTTCTGCTGATGGAACTCGGTTCCTATGTTGAGGAACATGATCTGTTCTACCCTCCCGATCCCGGTGAAAAGTCTGCAACCATCGGCGGCAACATCAGCACCAACGCCGGCGGTATGCGTGCGGTTAAATACGGCGTTACTCGTGACTATGTCCGCGCACTGGAAGTCGTTCTTCCCAACGGTACTATTGTTGAGTTCGGTGGTAAGATCGTAAAGAACAGTTCCGGGTATGCAATGAAGGATTTGATGATCGGTTCAGAAGGTACGCTGGGTCTGATTACCAAAGCAACACTGAAGCTGCTGCCTCGCCCCAAAAGAACCATCAGTTTGCTGGTACCGTTCCCAACACTGGAACAGGCGATTGGTACCGTTCCCGTCATCATTAAGTCCAAAGCCATCCCCACCGCTCTCGAGTTCATGCAGCGCGAAGTTATCGTCGACGCAGAAGATTACCTTGGGAAAATGTTCCCAGACAAGCAGGCGGATGCTTATCTGCTTCTGAAGTTTGACGGCGATTCTAAGGAAGCCATCGAAGCCACTTATGAAGCTGTTGCAGATTTATGCCTGAAGCAGGGCGCACTCGACGTTCTGATTTCCGATACGGAAGAGCGCGATGAGTCAATCTGGCAGACCAGAGGTTGCTTCCTCGAAGCCATCAAGGGTTCCACTACCTTTATGGACGAAGTTGATATGGTTGTTCCCATTAATCGTGTCAATGAGATGGTGGAATATCTCCATAGCCTGCATGAAGTGGTTGACATCCGCATCAAGAGCTTTGGTCACGCAGGTGACGGTAACCTTCATGCTTATATCCTGAAGGATCAGCTCTCGGATGAAGAATGGGAGAAGCGTATGAGCGCAGCAATGGATCTGATTTATGCAAAAGCACATGAGCTCAACGGCCAGGTTTCCGGCGAGCATGGCATCGGTTTTGCAAAGAAGAAGTTCCTGGAACGCTCTCTCGACCCCGCTACGATCGAGATCATGCGCGGCATTAAGAAGGCATTTGACCCCAAGGGGCTGCTCAACCCCAATAAGATTTTTTAATCTGTTTTTACGAATTTCAATCAGCCGCTGGAATTGTACAGCGGCTGATTTTCTTTTTACGAACAAAGGAGCAGTAGAATGCAGCATTACCGCTACTATTACCGACAAATGAACAAGGCGGAACAGTCTGTCTATGATGCGATGTATGCAGGATTTACCGCCTTGGCACCGTCGATCCGTGTCCTGCACCTGTCGGAACAGACGCTGACGGATATCTATTTTCGGCTAAAGCTGGATAATCCCGCCGTTTTCTATGTCACGAGCTTTTCTTATCGGTATGCACTTGGTGCAGACTTTGTGGAGCTGGTTCCGGAGTATATGTTTGAGAAAACAAAGATTCGGACGCATCAGCAAGCAATCGCGGCGCGGGTTGCTAAGCTTGTCCGACCTGCGAAAAGTATGACACCAGAAGAAAAAGAGCTTTATATTCACGATTTTATCTGTAACAATGTCCGCTATGATAAGCTGCAAAAACCATATTCCCATGAGATCATCGGACCGTTGACCCATGGAATCGGTGTCTGCGAAGGGATTGCCAAGACGGTCAAACTCCTTTGCGATGAACTGGGATTGGAATGTCTCATTGCAATCAGTGAAGCAGACCCGGAACACGGTGCGAAGTACCGCCATGCCTGGAATATCATCACGCTGGGAAAGCACCGCTATCACCTTGATGTGACATTTGATAACTCGTTGCAGCGATATGGATCGCCTCGTTACGATTACTATAACCTGGATGATAAAAAGTTGTTTCGAGATCACCGTCCGCTGGTGTTTCCAGTACCAGCCTGCAGCGATGGCAATGGATTCTACTATCTGAAAAATCGCCTCTCTCTTACCAAGCCGGAAATGGTGGAAAACAGGGTAAAACAGGCAATCCGAAAACGAAAGCCGACCTTTGTGTTTCATTGGCGCGGCGGATATTTAACGCGGGATGTGCTGTCAGAACTGTTGCAAACTGCAGAGACCACTGCGCAAGGGCTTGATCGACATATCGGCGCTTCCGTCAATATGCGGCAGAGTGTGATTCAGTTGTTTTTTCAACAAGAACAGCACAATACGGTGGAAGAGGAAACCGCAGACGAAGCGGAAGAGGGGCTTGTAGACTAGGGAAGGAGATGGATGTTTTGGAAGAATATCTGGATGTTGTCGATGAATTTGGTGTTCCGACGGGGAAGGTGGTAAAACGAACCATCGCCCATCGCGACGGTATCCGGCACCGTACTGCGCACGTTTGGCTGTTTCACCGCAGAAACGGCGTCGTTGAAGTGCTGCTGCAAAAACGCTGTATGACAAAGGATACCCATCCCGGGTGTTATGATATTTCAAGCGCAGGACATATTCCGGCGGGGTCGGACTTCATACCCTCCGCGATCCGAGAGTTGAAAGAAGAATTGGGTCTGACTGTGATGCCTGAGGAGCTCCATCTGGTTGGCCAGCGCCGGTTTCGCTATGTCGGCGACGGTGTGATCGACTGTCAGGTCAGCAATGTCTATCTGCTTTGGAAAGACGTCGAGGCAGAACAGCTCCAAATTCAGAAGTCAGAATTAGAGTCTGTTTCCTGGATGCCGTTTGCAGACTGCATTGAGGCTGTTGCAAACAACAGGATCCGGCATTGTATCTGGATGGAGGAACTGGAACTGCTGCAACAAGGTTTGAAAAAGTGTGGTGTATGGTAGGCGATAAAAATGGGAAAATTCCATGCGGTTTTCGCTTGACAAGCTGTGGAATTTTCCCTATACTACACATAGTAACAATTCAGCTTGTTTTCTGCGACTGACGGAATCGTGGAGCTATACCACATGAAACAGAGAACAATGGATTTGCCGGCCGTCTGGGCATACTTACAAAGGGTGTGAGTGTGTCCATTTTTTTGTCCCTATTATCATCATAAAAACAAGGAGAACGTATCATGGCATATTTATCGGATATTGAAATCGCGCAGGCATGTGAGATGCAGCCGATCACGGAAATTGCAAAGACTGCACAGGTTGATGAAAAATACATTGAGCAGTATGGAAAGTACAAAGCAAAGATTGATCTGTCTCTGCTGAAGGAGACCAAAAATCCGGACGGAAAACTGGTTCTGGTGACAGCGATTACGCCAACTCCAGCTGGTGAAGGAAAGACCACAACGACAATCGGTCTGGCGGACGGCCTCAGAAAGATTGGCAAGAACGTGACAGTTGCGCTCCGCGAGCCCTCTCTGGGTCCCGTGTTTGGCATCAAGGGCGGTGCAGCCGGCGGCGGTTATGCACAGGTTGTCCCCATGGAGGACATCAACCTGCATTTTACCGGTGACTTCCATGCCATTGGTGCAGCAAACAATCTACTGGCAGCCATGTTGGATAACCACATTCATCAGGGCAACAAGCTTGGCATTGATGTCCGTAAAATCACTTGGAAGCGTTGTGTCGATATGAACGACCGTCAGCTCCGCTTCGTTACCGACGGTCTTGGCGGCCGCGTCAACGGTGTGCCGAGAGAAGATGGCTTTGATATCACGGTTGCTTCCGAGATCATGGCGGTTCTCTGCCTGTCCAGTTCCATTACGGATCTGAAAGAACGTCTTTCCCGTATCATTGTCGGATACACCTTTGATGACCAGCCTGTAACCTGCGGCCAGCTGAACGCACAAGGCGCCATGACTGCACTGCTGAAGGATGCGCTCAAGCCCAATCTGGTGCAGACTCTGGAGGGTACGCCCGCCTTTGTACATGGCGGTCCCTTTGCCAATATTGCACACGGCTGTAATTCCGTTATTGCCACCAAGATGGCCATGAAGATGGGCGATTATGCCATTACCGAAGCCGGTTTTGGTGCAGATCTCGGCGCAGAAAAGTTCCTGGATATCAAGTGCCGCATGGCCGGTTTGACCCCATCTGCGGTTGTCATGGTTGCGACCATTCGCGCGTTAAAGATGCACGGCGGCCTGCCCAAGACGGATCTTGCTACGGAGAATCTGGAAGCACTGGAGCGTGGTATTCCCAACCTGTTGCGCCATGTGGCTAATATCAAGAACGTTTATCAGTTGCCTTGTGTGGTTGCAGTCAACCGCTTCCCGACGGACACCGATGCAGAGGTCAACTTTATCATTGAGAAGTGCAAGGCACTTGGCGTCAATGTTGTTCTCTCCACGGTCTGGGCTGACGGCGGCAATGGCGGCATCGAGCTGGCGAAGGAAGTGGTTCGTCTCTGCGAAGAGGAGAAGGGGAACTTCACCTTTGCTTACGAACTGGACGGTACCATCGAAGAGAAGATTGAAGCGGTGGTGAAAAAGATCTATGGCGGCAATGGCATTTCCATTTTGCCAAATGCAAAAAAGCAGATTGCCCAGCTTACGGCACTGGGCTTTGACAAGTGCCCGGTCTGTATGGCAAAGACGCAGTACAGCTTCTCAGATGATCCCACGAAGCTGGGTGCACCGGAAGATTTTACGGTTACGATTAAGAATGTGAAAATCTCCGCAGGAGCTGGCTTTATCGTTGTCCTCACCGGCGATATCATGACCATGCCGGGGCTGCCCAAGGCGCCTGCTGCAGAGCGTATTGATGTGGACGAGGACGGCAAGATTACAGGTCTGTTCTAAAATATTCGTTTTTTATGTTCAATTTTTAAAAGGAGTAACACTTTTTGAGCAACATTTTTGTACTGGAGATTGTATCAAGCTGGGAGGTTTGATACATGCAGGCCTCCCAAAAGAGTTTTGACCATTGCTTTTAGGAGGACAATCTCAGTGAATAGAGAAAATAAAAAAGATTACTATAAGACACATGCGTGCAACGATACCTTCAACTGTAGAGTATGTGGACGTCTTGTTGTGACGGCAGGCGCGTGCAGTGCGCATCGGAATCATTGCCCCAATTGTCTGAGCAGTCTCCACATTGATGTTGAACCCGGTGACCGGCAGTCCGATTGCGGCGGGATTATGGAGCCAATCGCTGTGTGGGTACGAAAGAGTGGAGAATGGGCGATCATACATCGTTGTCGCTGTTGTGGGGCATTGTCATCCAATCGAATCGCCGCAGATGACAATCCAGTGAAACTGCTGTCGGTGGCAATGAAGCCGATTGCATTACCGCCGTTTCCATTGGAGTATATCCAGGAATTGAATGTGCTGATGGATGGCAGCAGAATAGAATAAAACAATATCATTAAAAACAGAGCCATTGTATTGTGAAAATTACAATACAATGGCTCTGTTCGATTTGGTTATCGTTCAGAAAAATAACGCTAAGATTCTAATCATGAAATAATTTTTTTCGATAACGGCAGAGATAGAGGTACATCCAGCGCTGCAATGCAAGATCACAGATGAAAAATGTTGCATTGCCAAGAAGATAGAGTCCAATCAGTAAAATACGGGAGGTATCTGCAAATTCCTGTGCCAGCGCATCCATACGCAGTACGAAGAGAAGCAGGGCGTACATTGCAGTGATGGCCACATTGAAAACCAGAAATTTTACGATCACGCGGAAAAGTTTTGAGGAAATACGGTCCAGCTTTTGTTTCAATATTGGATAATAACCCAGAAATGCGAAAAAACAGGCGATTTCTTTATCCGGAGAGAGCAAGAGTCCAAGCAGTGCAACAGCAATGTAAAAGACCACTGCGGTGCCGCATCCAAACTCGGCGATGACGGGAAGAAGCAAAAACATAGCGAGAACGGGGCAGGAAAAAGTAGCAAAAGGTACAATTCCGCCCAAGGCAAGAACGACGACCGCAAGGGCGCCGAGAACCCCACAAAAGGCGATGCGTTTACTGGTTTGAGAAGCATTCATGAGACATTCCTCCGTTAGGAAATATTGTTTGCATTATACCGCAAGTTTGAAAAAAATGATACAGGTGATTTGACGAATCAAGACAAGCCGCGACGAATAAACTGGTAACAGCATCCAAAAGGAGGGATTTTGTTTGTTATCCGAAGCCTTTATGCTGTTGGCTGGCAGTGCATTGCTGATGTTGCGGCTGGGCAATAACAGCGGATCATTTCCAAGACCGCTTACTGTAGAGGAAGAGCAGGACTGTGTTATGCGTTGGCTGGAAGGGGATCTTGAGGCGCGTAATACATTGATTGAACATAATCTGCGTCTGGTTGCCCATATCATTAAGAAATATTATACGCAGACAATGGAGCAAGATGATTTGATTTCCATTGGTACAATTGGATTGATAAAAGGGGTTTCCACTTACCGTCCCGAAAAGGGTGTCCGGCTTGCAACCTATGCAAGCCGATGCATAGAAAATGCTATCCTATCATCAATGCGTTTTAGAAGGGACAGATGCTGTCCTTTTTACAACATTTCCCCCGTGCCTTGAAAAGAAGTGCGTGTGCGGACCGTCAGTCGGATTGCGCACACGCTTCTTGTTGGGATATGGTTTTCATGATGGTGTCCAGTAATTTCAGTTTTTGTTGGATAGGACAATTCAGATTCTGGATTCGGTGGGTTACAAGGTCGGCGTGGACAGTTGCAATACGCTGTTCCAGATCTTCTATTCCTTCTTTTGTTTTTGGTTCATACATGATGATTTGTATCGGTACACTTGTTCTGATATTATCCACCTCCCCAATCTGTTCTAATATATCGGAGAGGTCTCGTCTTATATCACAGAAGTTCAGTACCGTTCTTAACCTGTCAATCGATATAACAGAAAGAGGGGGAGTCGCGTGCAAAGAAATGAAGATCGGGTTGTTGTTTATTCACGCAAATCCAAATTTACCGGCAAAGGCGAAAGCATCGGTAATCAGATAGAACTTTGTAAAGAATACATCTATGCCAATTATGGCGAGCGATATCTGGATAACCTCATCGTTTATGAGGATGAAGGCTTTTCTGGCGGCAATCTGGATCGACCAGACTTTAAAAAAATGATGGAGGCAGCGTACAGTCGAAAATTTAAAGCCATTGTAGTCTATCGGCTGGATCGCATCAGCCGCAACATCGGTGATTTTTCCAAGCTGATCGAAGAGCTCAACCGCCTAGACATTGCATTTGTTTCCATTCGGGAACAGTTTGACACCGGTACGCCTATGGGGCGGGCGATGATGTATATTACCTCTGTATTCTCGCAGTTGGAGCGGGAAACAATCTCGGAACGCATCCGTGATAATATGCACGAACTGGCAAAAACCGGACGCTGGTTGGGCGGAACTACGCCCACCGGGTATACCTCGGAACAGGTCAAGAGCATTACTGTGGATGGAAAATCCAAAAAATGTTGCAAATTAAAGCTTATCCCGGAAGAAGCGGAACTTGTCCGAATGATTTATGACCTGTACATTGAAACCGATTCCCTTACCATGACCGAAGCAGCATTATTGCGCCGTCAGATCAGAACCAGAGCGGGGCATAATTTTACGCGGTTTTCCATTAAGGCAATTTTGCAAAATCCGGTTTATTTGATCGCAGATCAGGATGCCTATGATTATTTTGTAGAGAAGCAGGCAGACCTGTTCTCGTCCTATTCCGAATTTGACGGTGTGCATGGTATTTTGGCTTATCACCGTACAGAGCAGGAAAAGGGGAAAGCGACAATTTATCTGCCCGTCAATGCATGGATTGTCTCGGTGGGACAACATCAGGGAATCATTCCTGCAAGGACTTGGATCAAGGTGCAGGAATCTCTGGAACGAAATAAGTCAAAATCCTTTCGGAAACCCCGTAGGAATGAAGCACTGTTGACAGGATTGCTTTATTGTCAATGTGGTAGCCGAATGTATCCAAAAATTTCCAATCGGGAGACCACAAGCGGTGTGCGTGTTTACAGCTATGTTTGTAAAATGAAAGAACGCAGCAAAAAGGGATTATGCGACTGTCAAAATATCAACGGCAATGCACTGGATATAGCGATAATGAAACAAATCAAACTGCTTTCAGGGAATCGGCGCAGTCTGCTCTCTCAATTGGAACAGAGCAAAAAGTTTTTCACAGGACATCGTGAACAGTATGAGTCCGAACTGGCGAGGTTATATGTAGATCAGACTGAGAATAAGAAGAAAATTTCAGCGCTGGTGGATTCTGTGGTTGACCTGGGTGACGGTGTTATAAGGAGCCATGTGATCAGCCGTATTGAAGAATTGCACAATAGTCAAGAAAAGCTGGATGCGAGGATTGCGGAGCTGGAAGAATTGGCTGTCTGGCATACGCTCAACGATGAGGAGTTCGATTTGCTGTGTCAACAGCTTTCTGCGTTTCGATCCAGTATTGATAAAATAACGCTTGAACAGAGGCGCGCTGCCATTCGTGCTGTTGTGCGCAAAGTGATTTGGGATGGTCAGTTTGCACATGTGGTGCTGTTTGGTGCTTCAGGGGATAAGATTGCATGTTTGAATGGAAACGACAAGAAAAGAATGGAGATTTGAGCCGCTTTCAAGAATGGAATTCCCTTTTAACAAAAATTATGTGACAAAGATATTGACACCATATACAGGATCCTTTATAATCTGTCATACCTTGCATTCCAAAATAAGGAAGGAATAAGATTTAGCAATGGACAATGTCGATGACAGCTGTGCCGATCGAAACAGAAATCCGTTTTTATCAAAAGCACATTGGGAAGGTATGATCTATGCCCGTGAAAGGGAGGATAGACCATGCCTTTTTTCACTGCTTAAAGTGAGAGAAACGGCGAGGAGAATGAAATGATTCTTTACAGGAGCAAGAAAAGTGTTCACGTTCTGAAAATGGAAGAGTGTACATGGGAATGCTGTTTGTATATTGGATTTTGTAGTCAATAGGAAAAAGAAAGAAGGATAATCTTTGAAAGACTCCATTGGTTTCATGGTATTGTTACAGTTTGTTTTGATTGCACTGAATGCAATCTTTGCCTGTGCAGAGATTGCAGTGATCTCGTTCAATGACAGCAAACTGATAAAAATGGCGGAAGAGGGAGACAAGCGGGCGATGCGGCTGGCACGATTAACCAGTCAGCCGGCACGGTTCCTGGCGACCATTCAGGTGGCAATTACGCTGTCTGGTTTTCTGGGGAGTGCTTTTGCAGCAGAAAACTTCTCGGATCGCTTGGTGGATTGGATGATTGGTCTGGGAGTTACGATCTCTGCTGAGACGTTGAATACCATGGCAGTAATTGTCATTACGATTGTGTTATCGTATTTTACTCTGGTTCTCGGTGAATTGGTGCCAAAACGCGTTGCTATGCGGAAAGCAGAGTCCTTGGCGTTGGGTATGTCGGGACTCATTAGCATAATTGCGCGGTTGTTTGCTCCGATTGTCTGGTTCCTGACCGTTTCTACAAATGCCATTCTGCGGTTATTGGGCATTGATCCCAATGCGGAGGATGAGGAGGTCAGCGAGGAAGAGATCCGAATGATGGTAGACGTGGGAAGTGAAAAGGGCACCATTGACCACGAAGAGAAAGAATTTATTCAGAACGTATTTGAATTTGATGATCTGACCGCTGGAGAGATTGCAACGCATAGAGTGGAAGTTTCTCTGCTCTGGCTGGATGAAACGATGGAGGACTGGGCGCGTACAATTCATGAGAGCCGTCATACGTTATATCCGATATGTGGTGAGACAGTTGACGACGTTGTGAGCATTTTAAATGCCAAAGACTATTTTCGTCTCGAAGATAAAAGTCGGGAATCGGTGATGAAGTATGCGGTAAAACCCGCATATTTTGTACCGGAGAGTGTAAAAGCGGATGTACTGTTTCGCAATATGAAACACAGCCGTAATAATTTTGCCGTGGTATTGGATGAGTACGGCGGTATGAGCGGGATTATTACACTGTACGATTTGGTGGAACAGCTTGTGGGCGATCTGGTGGACGGTGAGCCGGAAGAGCCCTCCAAACCCGTGGAAAAGATTGATAAACACACTTGGAAGATCCAGGGCAGCGCTGGATTAAAAGAAGTATCAAAAGCACTTGATATTACACTTCCCGGTGAAGATTATGACACGTTCAACGGTCTGATTTTTGATGCGTTGGGCACAATTCCACAGGACGGTGTACAGGTGGAATTAGAGACCTGCGGGTTGTCTATCCGCGTAACAGAAATTCAGGAGCATCAGGTAAAAACGGCAATTGTCTGTTTGACAAGTCCGGGGGAGCAGGAACAGCCTAAAGCATAATCGTTACTTGGAAAAAAGATGGACAGAACTTGACGTTCTGTCCATCTTTGCTTGATACGATATGATTTTGTGAAAAAGAAATGGGAACGTATGTTATGACAAGATCCCAACTTCCGTGAAATAGGCCTTTGCACCGGAATGGAAAGGAATGCTGACACCGGAAACGGCATAGGAAGGATCCAGTTCCGCTCCTTTTTCATGGGAAGTAGAGAGCTCCTCCTGGCATTCAAACAGACCTCTCACGATGGAGTTGACAACCTCATCAGACAGATCGTTGGAGGCGATCAGCGTTGCCTGTATAGCAACAGTGGCAATGTCCTCATCAATACCCTGATAAGTGTCGGCGAGAATGGTATGCTGAGTATAGAAGGGGTAAGCTTCTATCAGTTTCTTTGCATGTTCGTTGTCAATGGCCAGAATATGCATTTCATTGGTGGCGATCAGTTGGGAAATGGCGGTTGCTGGAGCATCTGTAATACAGAAGAAAGCATCGATTTTTCCGCTCTTTAAAGCGTCGATTGAGTCGCTGAAGCTGAGATTTAAAACAGCAATATCATCAAATGTAATGCCATATGTTTCGAGAATCTGGCGGGCATTGGATTCAACACTGGAGAGAGAATCTCCGACGGAAACACGCTTCCCCTTTAGATCTCCAACAGAAGTAATCTTTTCCGTGCTAACGATTTGGCAGATCTCGGGGTACAAAGCGGCAATGGCAGAGAAGCTGGTAATTGCACCATCCTCCTGAAACAGACCGGTACCGTTGTAAGCGTAGTATGCAATATCATTACCGACGATGGCCAGATTGGCTTTGTCATCATCAATCAAAAAAATATTTGCTTTGAAAGCGCCGCTGGATTGAATCGTGATATCGAGATTGTCGAAATTATCATTTAGAGTTTGAGCAATCGCTCCACCGTAAGTATAGTAGGTACCGGAAGTACCGCCAGTGGCGAAATTAAGGGGCGCTGTTTCAAAATTGCCGTTACTATTGGGAGTCGGGGTTTCACAGGCACAGAACAGCAATGCACAGATAAGAAGAACGGAAACTACAACGATGCATGTTTTCTTCATATGTTTACCTCCGTAGAAAGTTCAGTAGCTCCAGAGTCCATCAAGGGCTTTAAAACCACATTAACTGTATTATACATGTTTTTCCCGACAAAATCCAAAAATTTATTGGAAATTCTTCAAATGAGACAAGAGAAAGAAAATGACTGCATCCACTCGGATACAGTCGTGGCCAATAATCAGTGGGGAAAATTAAAAAGGATGATTTGTAATATACTCTGAAAGAATTTCAGCAGCAGTTGCAACGAGGTCAGCACAAGGACGTTTTTTGTAATAGGAATCTGTACGTGCAGAGGGGATATGAGAATGGTCAGCGCCCTCAGCGCCTAAAAGCTCCCGACAGACAATGCTGCCAAACTGTTCTCGAAATTGTGCGGCAAGTTGTTGAATACGGGCATAATGGGCAGTTTTTGCATCCCGATCCTTTGGATCGTCATAACCATAAAGGATCCCTGCAACGAGAGACATACCACTGACAGCACCACAGACTTCGCGCATTCGCCCCATGCCACCGCCAAACGAAGAGGCAAGGCGAGTAACGGTAGAAAGCGGCAGATTCAATTCCGCTGAAAAGGCACCGGCAACTGACTGCGCGCAATTATAACCTTCTAAGAACAAAGACTTAGCGGTTTCAGAATGACGCATAGATGATCAATCCTTACTTTTTATAATAAATTGTTAAAAGCAAAAATAATACGAGTATAGTATAATAATTGTGTCCGTGGTTGTCAATCGGAAGGAGCCTCAATTGTTTTGTATGAATGGAAAATATAAAATAGAAAAGGGAGCAGAATTGCTAAAGAAATTGTGCAAAATATACAAAAATAAAAGAAATGAATTGTTGGGCAAAATTGTAAAAAGGGGTAGACAAAAGGGAAAAGATCTGATATCTTAAAAACAACCAAAGAGCAGAGATCGTGTTGGCAAGCTGATTGGTAGTACCAATCAACGCGACTAGACTAATTGAACCAGCCCGCCGAAAGGAGATGGAACGGAAATTGAAAGCGTCTAAATCCGATTTGTGAATCTGCTCAATATTTTTTGTCATCATTGGTACTACCAAAATACAGAATTTACCATTTATCGCTGTCAGATAACGGTAGTATGAACGCAATTCTATAAAATTTGGCTTCCAACATTGACGTGGTCACTGTGCGGTGTTATATTATTAACAACTGGAGAAATAGCAAGGAAGTAAAATGAAAACTGATTTGAACTTTGTGCAAGAATTACAAATTGGAATAAAAAATGACTGAAACGATGGCTGAAAATTTCGGAATACCTGGAGTCTGTTCAGGATTTTAGGGTTCTAATTAAAGAAAGGAAAATGGTAATGAAACAGATAAAGAAAGTTCTTGTTGCAAACCGTGGCGAAATTGCGATTCGTGTATTCAGAGCTTGCCATGAACTTGGACTGAGTACCGTTGCAATTTATTCCAAAGAAGATATTTATAACCTCTTCCGTACAAAAGCAGATGAATCTTATCTGATCGGCGAGAACAAAACACCGCTTGGCGCTTATCTTGACATTCAGGGGATTATTGATCTTGCAAAGCGCGTTGGTGTTGATGCGATCCATCCCGGCTATGGTTTCCTGTCTGAAAACGCAGACTTTGCAAAGGCCTGCGAGGATGCCGGAATCCTGTTTATTGGACCTCCTTCCTCGGTCTTGGCACAGATGGGCGATAAGCTGGCGGCGAAAGAGATTGCAAAGGCCTGCAACGTTCGTACCATTCCCGGCACCGAGCATCCTCTGACTTCTTTGGAAGAGGCAAAGCAGAAGGCTGCCGAGTTTGGTTATCCCGTTATCCTGAAGGCAGCGGCAGGCGGTGGCGGCCGCGGTATGCGCCGCGTTGACGACGAATCCGAGATGGAAGTTGCCTACGATATGGTGAAAAACGAGAGCCGAAAGGCTTTCGGCAACGACGATGTATTTCTGGAAAAATTCCTTGTCAATCCCAAACATATCGAAGTGCAGGTTCTTGGCGACGCCCATGGCAATATCGTACATCTGTATGAGCGTGACTGTTCTGTTCAGCGCCGGTATCAGAAAGTTGTTGAATATACACCTGCATTTTCTGTTCCAACAGAGATCAGAGAACAGCTGCATGAAGATGCCATTAAAATTGCAAAACAGGTTGGCTATGTCAACGCCGGTACCGTTGAGTTCCTGGTTGATGCCCAGGGTGGTCATTACTTTATTGAAATGAACCCCCGTATCCAGGTTGAGCATACGGTTTCCGAAATCGTAACAGAGATTGACCTTGTCCGCAGCCAGATTCTGATTGCAGACGGATACGCACTTGATTCGAAGGAGATTGGTATCCCGAATCAGGAATCTATTGCAACCCGTGGCTATGCGATCCAGTGCCGTGTTACTACGGAGGATCCGAACAACAATTTTGCACCGGATACCGGTAAAATTACAGCTTATCGTTCTGGCGGCGGTTTTGGTATCCGTCTGGATGCTGGTAACGCTTATACTGGCGCCGTCATTTCACCGTACTATGACAGTCTGCTGGTTAAGGTCACAGCGTTTGACCGGACCTTCCATGGAGCAATCAGCAAAGCCCTGAATACTTTGGGTGAGATCCGCATCCGTGGCGTCAAAACTAATACGGCTTTTCTGAATAATATTCTGCGTCACCCGACTTTTCAGAGTGGCCAGTGCTATACCAAGTTTATTGATGAAACACCGGAACTGTTCCATATCGTGAATCCAAAAGACCGTGCGAACAAAGCATTGAAATTCATCGGTACGAGAATTGTTGAAAATCGCAATCCGGATGGAAGAGCGTTTGAGATGCCGCTCAAGCCGGAAGGATTCCCTGAACCCTGCCAAACCGGTTTGAAGCAGATGCTTGACAGCGAAGGCCCGGACGCAGTCAAAAACTGGGTGCTCGGCCAGAAGAAACTGCTGATTACCGATACGACATTCCGTGATGCCCATCAGTCCCTGTTGGCAACTCGTGTTCGTACCAATGATATGCTGCGCATTTCCAAGACCACTTCTCACATTTTGAAGGACGCATTCTCTATGGAGGTCTGGGGCGGCGCGACCTTCGATGTTGCCTATCGTTTCCTGCATGAAGATCCCTGGGAACGTCTGGAAGAAATCCGTAAACGCATTCCTAATATTCCCCTGCAAATGCTTCTTCGCGGTGCAAATGCAGTTGGGTATACCAACTATCCTGACAATGTTATCCGTGAATTTGTCCGTCAGGCAGCCAAAGCCGGTGTTGATGTATTCCGCGTATTTGACTCTCTGAACTGGATCCCCGGTATGGAAGTTGCATTGGATGAAGTAATCAAGCAGGGCAAGATTGCAGAAGCAACCATTTGCTATACCGGCGATGTTCTGGATCCCAGCCGTGACCGTTATTCGATTGCATACTATGTCAATCTGGCAAAGGAACTCGAAAAGCGCGGTGCGCATATGCTCGCCATCAAGGATATGTCCGGTATCCTGAAGCCTTATGCAGCAAAAGCTCTGGTCAAAGCTTTGAAGGATGAGGTGGGTCTGCCCATCCATCTGCATACGCATGATACCTCCGGCAACCAGGTCGCAACCCTACTGGAGGCAGCAGAAGCAGGCGTTGACATCGTTGATACCGCGATTTCCAGTATGTCCTCCTTGACCAGCCAGCCTTCTATGAATGCACTGGTCGCTGCAATGCAGCAGAATGAACGGGATACTGGCCTGGATCTAAGTCAGTTGCAGATTCTGACAGATTACTGGGAAGTTGCACGTAAGATTTACTGCGAACAGGAATCTGAGATGCGTACGCCCGCAACCGATATCTATCGTTATGAACTGCCTGGCGGCCAGTATACCAACCTGAGAAAACAGGTCACTGGTCTTGGCCTTGGCGATCACTTCCTCGAAGTCAAGGAAAAGTACAGAGAAGTCAACTTTATCCTTGGTGATATTGTAAAGGTTACGCCGTCCTCCAAGATGGTTGGCGATCTTGCAATCTTCATGGTGCAGAATAATCTCAATGCGGATAACCTTGTCTCTGAAGGTAGAAATCTGACTTTCCCGGATTCCGTCGTCAGCTACTTCAAGGGCATGATGGGTCAGCCCGCATGGGGATTCCCGAAGGATCTGCAGGAAGTTGTTTTGAAGGGCGAAAAACCGATTACCTGCCGTCCAGGCGAACTGCTTGAGCCGGTCGACTTTGATACCGTCCGTGCACACTTGAAGGAAATCGGCGCTGAAGTCAATGACCAGAATGTTATGAGCTGGTGCATGTATCCCCGTGTATTCGAGGATTATGTCAAGCACTTTGCAGAATATGACGCCATTACCCGTCTGGAATCCGAAGTGTTCTTCTGGGGCATGAGACCTGGTCAGCATACCATCATGACCATCGAAGAAGGTAAACAGCTTGTAATTCGCTATGTCGGCCCAGGTGAAGAGAACGATGACGGTACCCGCAATCTCATCTTTGAGCTGAACGGCGCTCGCCGTGAAATCGCGGTTGCAGACAAGACCGTTTCCAGCAAGGCTGACAATGTTGTCTACATCAACCCCAACGACGAACTCCAGATCGGTTCTTCTATCCCCGGCGCGGTTTCCAAGGTCTTTGTCAAGGAAGGCGATGCGGTAGAAAAGAATCAGGTCGTTGCCATTGTCGAAGCCATGAAGATGGAGACCAGTATTGTTGCAAAAACGAATGGTACCATCGAAAAGGTCTTTGTCAAGGAAGGCCAGCCTGTTAAGGCAAGCGAGATTCTGATTCAGATGAAGCAGTAAGAATACGTTTAAGATTTCTAATGCAGTAAGAACTCATCGGGCGGTACCCAGCTGGGTACCGCCCGATGAGTTTATGAGGAGCTCACTTTAAGAGCGCTCTTTTCTTATGAAAATTATTCACCAAGAATGGCCTTTAAATCCGCTTCCGGAGTCTGGATTGGTGCGATGTGGAACTGTTCAACCAGAAAGTTCAGAACATTTGAAGAAAGAAAAGCGGGAAGTGTGGGACCGAGGCGGATATTTTGAATACCCAGGTGGAGCAGGGTTAGCAAAATACACACAGCCTTCTGCTCATACCAGGACAGTATCATGGACAGCGGAAGCTCATTTACCTCACAATCAAAGGCACTTGCCAGAGCACCTGCCACTCGGATGGCGCTGTAAGCGTCGTTGCACTGTCCCATATCCATCAGGCGAGGGAGTCCGCCAATGGTGCCAAGATCGAGATCGTTAAAGCGATACTTTCCACAAGCCAAAGTCAGAACGACAGTGTCTGCTGGAGTCTGCTTGACAAATTCTGTGTAGTAGTTCCGGCCGGGATGCATGCCATCGCAGCCCCCGACGAGGAAGAAGTGACGGATGGCGCCAGACTTAACAGCCTCGATTACCTGATCGGCTACGCCAAGTACAGTGCTATGACCAAAGCCGGTCAGAACAGTCTTGCCGCCATTGATCCCGGAAAATACAGTATCTTCGGCAAAGCCACCAAGCGCCAGTGCTTTGTCAATGACGGGTGTAAAATCCTTTTCTGAACCAATATGTAGCATTTCAGGATAGGAGACGGATTCCGTAGTGAATACACGATCTGCATAGCTTTCCCTGACTGGCATCAGACAGTTGGTAGTGAAAAGAATGGGAGCAGGCAGATTGGCAAATTCTTTTTGCTGATTTTGCCATGCGGTACCGAAATTGCCCTTAAGATGCGGATATTTTTTCAGCTCTGGATAAGCGTGTGCTGGCAACATTTCGCCGTGGGTATAGATGTTAATACCTTTGCCATCGGTTTGTTCGAGCAGACATTTGAGATCGTAAAGATCGTGGCCGGTAATCACAATGAAGGGGCCTTTTTCAACGGTCAGAGAGACCTCGGTAGGAGCTGGAATGCCAAATGTTTCGGTGTTGGCGCGATCCAATAGTTCCATGCAGATCAGATTGATTTTACCGGTTTCGAGAACAAGAGGAAGGAGTTCATCCATGCCCCAGTCCTCAGAGAGTGCGAAAAGTGCCTTATAAAAGAAAGAATTTACTTCATCGCTGGTATAACCCAATACCATGGCATGGTAGGCATAGGCGGCCATGCCGCGGATACCGAACAAAATGAGAGACTTAAGAGAACGGATATCAGGGTCGGCATTCCAGAGCTGGTTCATATCATAGTCGTCGGTATTGCCACAACGAGACATGCATGTGGTGCAGTTGGGAACGATGCGTTCTTTTTCCGCGTGAACACGGTCGACAAGATCCTGAATGGTCTCATCGTTGAAGCTGACATTGGTAACAGTAGTAAATAGCGATTCCAGAACGAGCCGATCGGTTTCTTCAGTTTTTTGATTGTTGTCACAGGCATGAGCCAGGCTGATAAGTGCACCAGTCAGTGCATCTTGTAAAGCAGCAGTATTAGCAGATTTTCCACAGACGCCAGCTTTTCCCTTGCAGCCAGTACCGCCGGCAGTCTGTTCACACTGGAAGCAAAACATAGTATGATCCATAGTACAATTTCTCCTTTGATTTATTTCATTGTAAAACAAAATACGACAGGTCAAAAAGGAAGATCTTCCATTTTCTTGACTTTCTGTTTCGAGTATAATAGAATTGTCATAACAAATATGTTGTTATAACAACGAAAGGATTAAGAATGGACAATCGTTTTTTAACAAAGACCATGTTGTTTCGGGGAATTGCAGCAGAGGAAATTGAACCAATGCTACAATGTCTGGGTGTGAGACGAAAGCAGTTTTTAAAGGATGAAGTGATCTATCATGCTGGGGATGTTGTGCAAGCTATGGGGTTGGTGCTTTCCGGGAGTGTTCACATTGAAAGTGATGACTTGTGGGGGAATAAAAGCCTGTTAGACTGTATTGGTCCTGGTTTCGTGTTTGCAGAAACCTATGCCTGCATTCCAGGAGAACCGCTGATGGTAACGGTTGTTGCGGCAGAGAGTTCTGAAGTTTTGTTCCTGGATGTAGGCCAGCTGCTTCAGACTTGCCCGAGTGCCTGCGCACATCATAGCAAACTGATCCGCAATCTGCTCTCTGTGAGCGCACAGAAAAATCTGACGCTATCCCGCCGTATTTTTCATACAACGTCTAAAACGATCCGGGGAAGATTGCTATCATACCTGTCTTTTCAGGTGGCGCAGCATGGGAGTTATGCATTTCGTATCCCCTTTAACCGGCAGCAACTGGCGGATTACTTAGGGGTGGATCGCAGTTCTCTTTCGAATGAGCTTAGCAAAATGCAAAAAGAGGGGTTGTTACAGGTTCACAAAAATCAGTTTTGTTTGGCTGAAAGCAGCGTGTATGAATCCGATCAATAAAAGCAATCGGTGCCCTTTTTATAGCAATTCATTGAACAGGATATCTTCGCGTTGCCTAAAACGCATTGGTGATAGGATAGCAAATGAAATCCTTATGTATTTTCGAGGCACCAAAAAAACTGCAGGAGAAATTTCGTTGTCGGAATCGCTGGAACAGGATGGAGAAGGGGATGGACTGTCCCTGATGGATATTGTTTCACAAGACGATGATATGCTGGAACGCATCAGCAATGAGGAAACTGCCCGCGCGCTACATCGCTACGTAGAAGAGTGCCTGTCTCCAAGAGAACAGAAAATTATCCGTATGCGTTATGGCCTGAGCGGAAAGCAACGTATGACCCAGCGGGAAACGGCCGAAGTCTGCGGGATCAGCCGATCCTATATCAGTCGGATTGAAAAGAAGGCGATTGAAAAGCTGCGCAGTGCATTTGAGTCTGGAAAATGTATTCCGTGATGCAGAGGAAAAAAGAAAAATAGCAGGTTTTTGAGATGGTGTTGCAGTCAATTGTGACTTAATATAGAAAATAACGGATGGATTTTATAGAAAATGGTCATAAAAATAGAAAAAATGAATAAATTTTAGAATCCTTTCTCAGAGAGGATGCCCTATGGCCGTAAAAAAGTACTTGCAATTAGCGCGTGGAAATGCTATACTCTAGATGTTCGTTGTAAATGTGTTGGTGAAGAGTGGGTTCTACCCACTCTTTTTGTTGATTAAAAATTAAATGTAAGAAATTGGAAACGAGTGAATTATGAACAAAATTGCTGGTATTGTGAGTGAAATTGCGCTTCCTGTTGTTGAAAAACACGGATGTGAGCTCTGGGACGTGGAATATATCCGCGAAGCTGGTCAGTGGTACCTGCGTGTGTATATTGACAAAGAGGGTGGCGTCGGTATCAACGATTGTGAGGCCATCAGCCGAGAACTGGATCCCATGCTGGATGAAGCAGATCCGATTCCCAGCAACTATGTGTTCGAGGTGTCCTCTGCAGGGGCAGAGCGGCAGCTTCGCCGTGCGTCCGATTTTTTCCGTTTTATGGGCAGTCATGTTGAAGTAAAGCTGTATAAAGCCTTTGAAAATAAGAAAAATTATGTGGGTGTATTGCGCGGGTATCAGGATGGCGATGTGACCATAGAGGTTGCCGGTCGTAGTATCACATTTGAAAAGACGCAGGTTGCTAATGTACGCCTTCGTATCGTCTAACAGGAAATGAGGAGTATAGAAAGATGAACGCTGAATTCTTTGCGGCTATTGAGGAAATTGAACGGGAAAAAGGCATTCCCCGCGAATATATGCTTGAAAAAATCAACCAGGCGCTTTTGGCCGCTTTTAAGAAGGATAATCCCGGTTGCGCAGAAAATATTACCATTACCGTGGATGAGAAGAAAAAGAAGATTGAAATGACATTGCAAAAGCGTGTTGTAGATGATGTCTATGATCCGGATGTGGAGATTCTTCTGGAGGAGGCAAGACTGTATCATAAAAATGCAAAGCTTGATGATATCGTGGATATTCCGGTCGAGACCAAAAAGTTTGGCCGTATTGCAGCGCAGGCAGCCAAACAGGTGATTATCCAGGGGATTCGAGAGGCTGAGCGTGGGATTATTTATGAGGAATTTACTTCGAAGGAACACGAGATCCTGACTGGTGTGGTTTCCCGTGTCGAGCCGAGAAACGGTTCGGTCTCTATTAAGATTACTTCCAATTCGGAGTTTACCGAAGCGGTTTTATCTCCCAACGATCAAATCCATGGTGAAGTTTTAAAAGAAGGCGACCGTATCCGCGTTTATGTTGTTGAAGTCAAAAAGTCCACCAGAGGACCGCAAATCATCCTGTCCAGAACACATCCATGTCTGGTAATACGTCTCTTTGAGCTGGAAGTGCCCGAAATTTATAACGGAGAAGTAGAGATTCGAAGCGTAGCTCGTGAGGCAGGCAGTCGTACCAAAATGGCAGTTTGGTCCAACGATCCGGAAATTGATCCGGTTGGCGCCTGTGTCGGTCCAAAGGGTGGCCGTGTCGCCGGTATTGTAGAGGAGCTCGGCGGTGAAAAAATTGACATCATCAAATACAGTGAGGTTCCGGAAGAATACATTGCAGCAGCGCTTTCTCCAGCGGAAGTAGTCAATGTGACACTGACCGGAGATGAGACCATGAAAAGCTGCCGCGTAGTGGTTCCGGATTCTCAACTCTCCCTTGCGATTGGCAAGGAGGGACAGAATGCACGATTGGCTGCAAAGCTGACCGGGTATAAAATTGATATCCGCCCCGAATCGGAAAGCGTCAAATTTGACGATGATCCCGTTGCAGAAGATGAGGAGCTGGAAGTGGAACTGGTCGATGCGGTGGACGACTTTGACTTCGATCAGGAAGAGGAACAGGAGATAGACGAATAAACGTCTATTCAGAAATCGACACAGAGCGAATGGTTCTCTGTGAGGAGGGCAGTCAGTTATGCCGAAGAAAATTCCAATGCGTCAGTGTACCGGCTGCCGCGAAATGAAAGCAAAACGTGATTTAATCCGTGTTGTAAAGTCTCCAGAGGGTGAAATTTCCCTTGATTTCAAAGGAAAAGCAGCTGGAAGAGGTGCATACTTATGTCCAGATCAGAATTGCTTGAAGCAAGCGATCAAGACCCATGCGCTGGAACGTGCACTGCAAGCTGCAATACCAGAAAAGATTTATACAGATCTCTCGGTGCAGATGGAGGAGGCAGATGAATAACAAAGCAAGAAACTATCTGGCAATTGCCATGAAGGCGGGGACTCTGGAGATTGGAGAGGAAAACGCCGGTGCGGCAGTCCGCCACGGGAAAGCCAAAGTGTTGTTGCTGGCTTCTGACGCTTCCGGGAATGCTCGCCGTCGTGCAGAGGGATTTGTCTATGGTGTCAATGTATCCATTGTAAAATTGCCCTTTACGAAAGAAGAGATTGCCTCCAGCACGGGGAAGTCTGGCTGTTCTATGGCGGCTGTGACAGATATTGGATTGGCAAAGAGTATTGTGGAGTCGTTGGCTGCCGACGATGCGCAATATGAAGAGATTGCAAAAGAACTTGCAGAGAAATATGTCAAAGTGCAGCGGCGTAAGGAAGAAGCCAGATCCCACGAACGGAACAAACGTACGGGTAAGAGGAGGAAATAAGCTTATGAGTACTTTTAATAAATACAGAGTACACGAGGTGGCAAAGGACTTTAACAGCAATTCCAAAACCATCTCTACAATACTGACGGAATATGCAACGACTCCCAAGAACCATATGCAGGTTCTCACCGAGGAGGAACTCGATATCGTTTTTGAGTATCTTACCCAGCATAATCAGGTGCAGAGCATTGCGGAAGTGTTTGCACCTGGCGGTGTGGAAAAGCCTGCTGGTGAAAAACCTGCCGGTGGGAAAAAACCGAGAGGAGACAGCCAGCAGAATAACAGAGGTCAGCAGAGCGGAAATCGCAACAGCGATAATCGCCGGGCAGGCGGACGTAACGATAACCGCAGCAATGACCAGCAACGCAGTGACAACCGGAACAACGGCAGTCACAATCCGGGGCAGAGCAACGGTCAGGAAAGACAGCCGACGAGAGCCAACAAAAATGACAGAGCACATACACCAAAGCAGGTTCCGGAAAAGCGTCTGATTGATACACGCGGTGCAACAATCAATATTGATAAGTACGACGAGCGTCTTGACAGTCTCGTGCCGGAGCGTGCAGAGCGGGCACAGAATGCGCAGCGCGGAAAAGAACGGATTGGCGGCAATAGACAGCGTCGTCAGCAGACTGCGGCTTCCAGTGCAAAGCGCCGCCAGGAAGAGCGTGATAAAATGCAGCGTCTGCAGCTCGAAATTGCCAAAAAGCAGCAGTTGAAAGTTTCCATTCCCGATGAAATTGGCGTCGGCGAACTGGCTTCCCGTATGAAAAAGACAGGGGCAGAAGTTGTCAAGCAGCTGATGAAACTGGGCGTTATGGCATCTCTGAGCGAAATCATCGATTATGATACAGCCGCATTGGTTGCCATGGAACTTGGCTGCAAGGTAGAGAAAGAAGTCGTTGTTACCGTGGAAGAACGACTGATTGACGATCATACCGACAAAGAAGAAGAACTGGTTCCGAGAGCACCGGTTGTTGTTGTCATGGGGCATGTCGATCACGGTAAGACCTCTTTGCTCGACCGTATCCGTCAGGCCAATGTCGTTGCAGGTGAAGCCGGTGGCATTACCCAGCACATCGGCGCATATCGCGTCAATGTCAACGGCAGCCCGGTTACCTTCCTGGATACACCAGGACATGAGGCGTTTACCTCCATGCGTGCACGCGGTGCCATGGTTACAGATATTGCCATTCTGGTTGTTGCAGCCGATGACGGTATTATGCCGCAGACCATCGAGTCCATCAATCATGCAAAAGCTGCAGAGATTCCCATCGTTGTTGCCATCAACAAGATGGACGTTCACGGCGCCAACCCTGACCGGATCAAGCAACAGCTGACAGAACACGACCTGGTTCCGGAAGAGTGGGGCGGTGAAACCATTGTCTGCCCCATTTCGGCAAAAACTGGCGACGGCATCGATGAACTGCTTGAGATGTTGGTTCTCACTGCAGAAATGCGAGAGTTAAAGGCGAATCCCAACCGTGCTGCAAAGGGTACAGTTGTCGAGGCAAGACTGGATAAGGGACGCGGTCCTATTATGACCGTACTGGTTCAGAATGGCACCCTGCATCAGGGTGACGTCATCATTGCGGGCACAGCTGTTGGCCGTGTTCGCGTTATGACCAACGACAAGGGAGAGCGTGTGACCGATGCAGGCCCTTCTATTCCCGTCGAGATTACCGGTATGTCGGAAGTTCCCAAGGCTGGCGATACCTTCAATGCAGTAGATGACGAACGTATGGCTCGTGAGCTCGTAGAAGAGCGGAAAGCCCAGATGAAGGAAATTGCATTTGGCGGTACAAAGAAGGTTTCGCTGGAAGATTTGTTCTCCCAGATTCAGCAGGGCGAAATCAAAGACTTTAATATTATTGTCAAGGCGGATGTACAGGGCAGTGCGGAAGCGGTAAAGGCTTCTCTGGAAAAACTGAGCAATGACGAAGTGCGCGTCCGAGTCATCCACTCAGCGGTTGGTGCGATCAATGAGTCTGATGTTATGCTTGCTGCGACGTCCGGTGCCATTATTGTTGGCTTTAATGTTCGTCCCGATGCGGCAGCCCGTGAAAATGCAACGCGCAACAATGTCGATATGAGAATGTATCGCGTTATCTATGACTGCCTCAATGAGATCGAATCGGCAATGAAGGGCATGCTGGCTCCGAAATTTAAAGAAGTTGTCATCGGCCACGCGGAAGTCCGTCAGGTCTATAAAGTATCCAAGGTTGGTACGGTTACCGGTTGCTATGTCCAGGATGGTAAAATTGTCCGCAATTGTCAGGTTCGTATTGTCCGCGACGGAATTGTAATTCATGAGGGCGAACTGGCTTCTCTTCGTCGATTTAAGGATGACGTCAAGGAAGTTGCACAAAACTATGAATGCGGTATGCAGGTCGAGCGATTTAATGATATCAAGGAAGGCGATATCATCGAATGCTTTGTTATGGAAGAGATCAAGAACTAATCTGACATATACGCTTTTGAGAGCAGGAGGAACCGGGTTATGGCTTCCAATCGAATCAATCGTACCAATGATGATATCCAGCGTGTGCTGAGTACGTTATTGCGTTCTATCAAAGATCCACGGGTCAACCAGGGGATGATCAGCATTACACATGTTGAAACAACAGGAGATCTGCGGTACAGCAAAATTTATCTTAGCGTCCTTGGTATGCAGAATGAAAAAGAATTTAGAAAAGGTCTGAAATCTGCTTCCGGCTGGCTTCGCCGAGAGGTGGGCAGATCGCTTAATCTGCGCTATACGCCGGAACTTGTGTTTGAGTTGGACAACTCGATCAGCTACGGCGCGCATATCAACGAGATCATCAGCAGTCTTGACATTTCCAAAGAGGATGAGGACGGGGAAACGGAGGAGTAGGATATGGATTTAAACAGTTGCGCTGCACAGTTGCGCGAGAAAGATGAGATTCTCATTGTGACACACAAGCGTCCAGATGGGGATACCCTTGGCAGCGCGGCGGCGCTTTGCCGTGGACTTCGCCAACTGGGTAAGCAAGCGTATCTGTTTCCCAATCCGGAGATTACCGAGACATATGCCGACATGGTTGCGCCATATCTGGCGCCCGCTGGCTATGTCCCGGCTTTTGTGATGTCTGTAGATCTTGCAGATGTGAATTTGTTTCCCCATGATTTTTCGGGACGGATTGAATTGAGTGTGGATCACCACGGCTCTAACACCGAGTATGCCGATGAAACACTGGTCATGTCTGACTGTGCGGCCTGTGGTGAGATCATTTACGCTTTGTTGCTCGCGCTCGGGTGTTCCATTGAACGGGAAATTGCCAATGCGCTCTATATTGCATTGGCAACGGATACCGGTTGTTTCTGCTATGCCAATACCAATGCCAATACCTTACGGGTGGCATCGGAACTGCTTGCCGCGGGAGCGGAGAATGCTGCGATTAACAAGCGGCTGTTCCGCACAGTTTCCCGCGCAAGAGTATTGCTGGAAGGAATGATCTGTACAGGGATGCAATTTTTTGCTGACGGCAGAATTGTGGTATCCACGATTACGCTGGAGATGATGGAGCGTTCCGGTGCCACAGACAATGACTGTGACGATCTTGCCAACATTGCCGGTAAAGTTGCCGGCGGTCTGGCGGCTCTCACAGTCAAAGAAAAGCCGGATGGTAAAACGAAAGTTTCAATCCGTACCACCGGTATTGTCAATGCCAACGAGATTGCGCAAAAGTTCGACGGTGGTGGGCATACCATGGCTTCCGGCTGCGCATTTGACTGTGATTACCATGAGGCGACGCGCCGTTTGGTCGCGGCGATCGAAGAGGTATTGGCATGAATGGAATTTTGCTGGTAGACAAGCCGGCAGGCTGGACTTCCCATGATGTCGTTGCCAAGCTGCGTGGTATACTGCATGAGCGCCGTATTGGGCATTCAGGGACGTTGGATCCAATGGCAACTGGCTTGCTGGTGGCATTTGTCGGACGTGCAACACGTGCCGTTGAGTTTGCAGAGTCTGATTGTAAAGAATATCTGGCTGGTTTGCGTCTTGGTATCACAACAGATACGCAGGATATCACGGGAACTGTACTGTCACAGTCAGCGCCTGTGGATCGTCAAACAGCAGAGGCGGTGTTTGCCCAGTTCCGTGGCGGAATTTCACAAGTTCCACCGATGTATTCGGCAATTAAACTCGATGGGCAGAAACTTTATACGCTTGCGCGGCGTGGAAAGACAGTCGAACGAAAGCCGAGAAATATTACAATACACAAACTGGAGTGCATTGGTGAGCAAGATGGAGACTTGTTGCTGGATGTACAATGTTCTAAAGGAACCTATATCCGAACGCTTTGTCATGATATTGGTGCAGCATTGGGTTGTGGCGGCACGTTGTCCAGTTTACGACGAATTCAGGCCGGTGTTTTTTCTGTTGCAGATGCTCTGACACTGGAACAGATTACGGAGGCAGCGAATGTGGGGAACGTGGAATCTCTGTTGCTCCCGGTGGATCAACTCTTTATCGATGTATCGGCTTTAACCGTCTGTCCTGCGCAGGAAAAGCGTTGTCGTAACGGCGGAACGATTCAGCTTGATGTTCCGGATGGACAGTATCGGATCTATTCAGAAGCTGGAGAATTCCTAACCCTGTCTGCGGTGAAAAGTGGTACAGCGATACAGATAAAAAGTTTTTTTGAGGTATAGGATATGGAATCAAACGAAAAATACGTATTGGCGCTCGGATTTTTTGACGGTGTTCACCGCGGGCACTCTGCATTGATGGAGATGACAAAGCGGCGCGCCAGGGAATTGAGTGCAGAGCCGGGCGTTCTGACCTTTGACGCGCATCCGGATACCTTAGTAAGAGGGGTAGAAGTTCCTCTGATCACCAATGCTGCCGGTCGAATTGATATTCTGAACCGGATTTATGGCATTGAAAAGGTTGTATTTTTGCATTTTGATGACCATACAATGAAGATGGCACCGGAAGATTTTGTCTTATGGCTGCGGGATGATCTGCATGCCGTACATCTGGTCGTTGGCCATGATTTCCATTTCGGCTATAAGGGTAGGGGAAATCCGGAATTTTTAATGCGGTTCTGTAAAGAGCACGGTATGGGCGTGGATGTGATTCAAAAGGTTTCCATTGGGAATTTTACCATCAGTTCTACCTATATCCGCCAGCTGTTGCAAGCAGGGGACATTGAACGTGCAAACGAATTCCTTGGGCATCCCCATACGTTGATTGATACCGTTCGCTATGGCTATAAAATTGGCCGCACAATTGAAACGCCAACCATTAATATGCGCTTCCCCGAAGGGGTACTTGTACCGCCCTATGGTGTGTATGCCACAAAGGTTGTGTTGGATGATGGGGAACATATCGCAGTTACTAATGTCGGTGTTCGTCCCACGTTTGGAGACAGCTTTGGTGTAACGGTAGAGAGTTATATACTGGATTTCAACGCCAATTTGTATGGCAGACAGGTTCGTGTTGAATTTTATCGCTTCTTGCGTCCGGAAATGAAATTCGATACGCCGGAAGCATTGAAAGCGCAGATCCAGAAAGACGCGGAAGATGCAAGAGCCTGTTTTGAAAACTAGTGGAGAAATGTACATTTGAACAATTATACAAATATGGAAAAATATTTGTATTTCCTATAAAAAGCAGAAGGACAAGTCAACGACTTGTCCTTCTGCTTTTTTATAAAATATCAGTCTGGAAGATATCCATATAATCCGCGGACTGAGACTTCGCCAGACCGGACGGTTTCCACAGCGCCATCTTTATGCTGCACAACGAGGCCGAAATCGTCATCGATATCCATTGCAAATGCAGGTTCTGCTGTTCCGCGACGAAGAATCTGAACCTCCTTTCCCAGGGTAAGACAATCTCTGCGGTACGTTTCAAGGTAGGTGCTGGTGTCATTTTGCAGAAGGGAGGCATAGAGACGATCCAGTTCGACAATCAAGGCCGCCGCGATCTGCGGACGAGAAACAGGATGTCCCAACTCCATGGAAAGAGAAGTGGCCACTTTTCGTACCTCTTCCTGGAAATCAGAAGCCTGCTGGTTGACGTTGATACCAATTCCCATAACAAGGGATTGCAGTGCGCCACTTTCACTTTCAAGAGAAAGCTCTGTCAGAATGCCGCAGATCTTTTTTCCATTCAGTACAATATCATTGGTCCATTTGATTTGTGGACGAATGCGGCAAACGGTTTCAATGGTATTGCAGACAGCTACGCCACAGAGTGCGGTTATACACATAACGGAAGCAGGAGACAGATCCGGTTTGATCAATACGGAAAGAAATACACCGGCATCGGTGGACTGAAAACTTCGGCCCATTCGTCCCTTTCCAGCGGTCTGCTGGGAGGAAATGACAACGGTGCCATCTGGCATGGATTCATGTTGACGGCAGTAGGTATTTGTGGAATTGATGGTATCAAAACAAAGAATGGTTCCCCCGACGCGAGTGGTTGCCGGCAGATAGCTGCGAATTTCCCGTTCACAGAGGTGTTCTGGTGTGGCGAGCAGCCGATAGCCCTGCCCGGATTGCGCCTCGATGGTATAGCCTTCCTTCCGGAGCGCGTCGACAGCTTTCCAGATTGCAGCGCGGGAAATTCCCAATTGTTGGCTGATTTCTTCTCCGGACAAATAACCGTCTGTATGCTGATTTAACAATGTATAAACGCGTTCTTTACTCATCACATAACATACCTCCTGTGTATTTTATCCAGTATAGCATGCTTACGCTTAACCGTCAACCACATTGAAAATTCTGGTTGACAGAAAAAAGAGTTCATGATATCCTTTCGTTAACCAAAACAAGAACGGAGGTTTACCATGAAAACAAAAACCTTAATTTTAACTGCATTGTTTACAGCTCTGACCGCGATTGGAGCCTTTATAAAGATTCCATTTGCATTTTCTTCGATTACGCTGCAATTTTTCTTCACAGCGCTTGCCGGTGTTCTGCTCGGTGCAAACTATGGTGCCCTGTCCCAGTTGGTTTATGTGGTTCTCGGTCTGATCGGTTTGCCGATTTTTACCATGGGCGGAGGGATCAGCTATGTATTCTATCCGACGTTTGGATTTTTAATTGGACTGGTTCCGGCTGCTTGGGTGATCGGAAAGTTGGCTGAGAAGCATAAAGGAACAGTTGGTTTGATTGTATCCTGTTTCGTCGGCCTTGCGGTATTGTATGTGATTGGTTTGCCTTATATGGCGTTGATTCTCAATGGTTATATGGGGAAGGGAATGGATTTCTGGGCAATCTGTATGGCCGGAATGATCCCGTTTCTCCCTGGAGACTGCGTTAAGATTGTTGTCACAGCATATTTGGGGAAGCATTTGCTGCCTCGAATTCAAACCATCTTAAATTAACTGAAAAAAGCACAGGACGGACGTTAAACAAACGTCCGTCCTGTGCTTTTATTATCATCATTATTATTTGAATTCGGACTTCTGCGCAGCAACCACCGGTGCGGATTTTCGGCCGGTACGATTGCGTTTTCTGGCACGCCGTCGATTCTTTGAGGCTTTGGTGGTATAAAAATTCTGCATGGTTTCGTCTGCACGATAGACGATACGATTGGCACACCAGAGTCCGTTTTCTGCGTGCCGGAATTTAAGGCGTACAAGAAAATTAGCGTGTTCCGGACAGGTGCAAAGCGACATATACCGTTTGTCTCCCTGGTTTACCCAACGGGTGCTTTTGAGTACAGCACCACAGTCCGGGCAGGGGATCTCCACCAGATTGGTATCAGCAAAAGCATCTGCGCGCTGTGTGTAGTTGCCGAAGCAATCCCATGCGACGGGGGGAGGAGCATCATCCGATGCGTGAGGAAGGGCTGCGTGGCGTTTTTCCAGATCGCGCATCGCATGATCATAATTTTCAATGCCGGTCGGCATGTCCAGTTTGGTACAGATGAGCGCGGTGTTATACGCATCGCCGAGTGCATCATGTGCCGTTCTGGTTTGGACAATATCAAACTCTTCCATTGCAGTTTTTAGTGCTTTCTGATTCCGTCCGCCATCGGTCTGCACGTTATAAATAAGCTGTAAATTGATCCAACCGGAAATCCAATCCCAATCCAGATCGTGGATGATAATATTTTGTTCCATAATATCTTTGTCGTCGCAACCCCAGGTGATAAAGGTACAATCGTCCCCACACCAGGCGCGGAATGACTCGATGACAGAAGTAAAATCTCCGCCGCGAGAGAGACGCTCTTTATCAAATCCCGTAAGCTTTTTTACGCGGGAATGCATCCGACGAAAGTAGATAGGCTTAATATCAGCTTGAAATTCCTCTCCGACCTGAAAGTCCTCCGTCAGCTTGACAGCACCGATTTGAATGATCTCACCGCGGAGCCGAATCGGGAGTTTGTTAAAAATAGAGGATTGCGCCGACATGGCCTGATTCCACTCGAGATCGAGCACGACATAATGCATGGATAACCAATCCTTTCAAAATCTACATACCAATCATTAGTGTAACACATATTATTATAAAATGCACTTCTTTTTTCTAACAGGATGATTTCTTTGTTTGCAAGACAAGGGGTAGCGTGCTATAATATAATGACTTTATATTGTCAATGCTGTCGGATCTTTGAAGGAGCGTGATTTCTCTATGAATATTATTGTACTATGTGGCGGCCTCAGTATGGAGCGGGATGTTTCTATCACCAGCGGAACGCAAGTCGCAAAGGCTCTGCGGGCGTGCGGGCATAACGCGGTTTTGGTAGATCTTTTTTCCGGTTATGCAGGCACTTATGACAACCCGTCCGAAGTGTTTGCGCGAGTTCAGGAAGAACAAAGCTTCCATGTGTCAGAGAGCACAGATGAACTGGAGGCATTTCGTGCAGCTGCCATTGCGGAAAACAAGCCGGTTATCGGGGAACACGTGATAGAACTCTGCCGCGCAGCAGATATTACATTCCTTGCGCTTCATGGAGAAGACGGTGAAAATGGTAAGGTGCAAGCAGCGCTGGATCTTGCCGGCGTCAAATACACCGGCGGCGGGTATTTGGGCAGTGCACTTGCCATGAACAAGGAATTGACCAAAATTCTGTTGCAGCATGCCGGAATTGCGACACCGATGGGGATCATTGTACACAAGGATGATACTTCCTATGCCAACGTTGGATTTCCCTGTGTTGTCAAGCCTTGCTCTGGCGGTTCCAGTGTCGGCACCTCTATTGTACAAAATGAGGAAGAGTATCTTCCAGCATTGGAGTTGGCTTTTCGATTTGAGGACAGCATTGTCGTGGAAACCTTTGTCAAAGGACGCGAGCTGACAGTTGGTGTGCTTGGCAATACAGCGATGCCCGCGATTGAGATCATTCCAAAGACGGGATTTTATGATTATAAAAACAAGTATCAGGCAGGCATGACCGAGGAACTCTGTCCGGCACCACTGACCGAGGAAGAAACCAAAGCTGTTCAGAACTTGGCTGTCCGCGTAAAAGAAGTTTTGATGGTTGATGTCTACTGCCGTGTGGATTTTCTGCTGGATGATGCCGGACGTTTCTACTGTCTGGAGGCCAATACACTGCCGGGTATGACGCCGACCAGTCTGCTCCCGCAGATGGCCGCAGAGATGGGAATGCATTTTGGAGAACTCTGCGAGAAGATTATGGAACTCTCTCTAAGGAAGTACGAAGCATGAGAAATATGACCATTGCCGCGATCACAGAGGCCTGTGACGGTCAGTACTGTGGTCCAAAAGCATGGCTCGATCGGGAGATCAGCTGTGTGGTTCGTGATAGCCGTGAAGTAGAACAGAATGCCATGTTTGCTGCATTTGCCGGTGCAAAATTTGATGGACATGATGCCATTCCGAAAGCCTTGGCGGATGGTGCCCTCTGTTGCCTCGGTGAACGGGGTGGGGAACAGGGAGCATCCGTCATTGAAGTGCCATCTACAGGGAAAGCAATGCAGGACATTGCAGCCTATTATCGTGAGCAGTTTACAATTCCGGTGGTTGGGATTACCGGCAGCGTTGGAAAAACCTCTGCAAAGGAAATGATTTCTGCGGTTCTTTCTCAGCGATTCTGCACGATGAAAACCCATGGGAATTTGAACAATGAGCTCGGTGTTCCGCTGACCTTGTTTTCCCTGCGTGATGCGCATGAGGCTGCGGTTGTAGAGATGGGCATTTCTGATTTTGGAGAAATGCGTCGTCTTACTGCTATGGTTCGTCCGGATATTGCAGTGTTTACTGCCATTGGAGACGCCCATCTGGAACAGCTTGGTGATCGAGCAGGGGTCTTGCGGGCAAAATCTGAGATTTTGGAAGGAATGCGGGCAGATGGAACCGTGATCGTCAATGGAGACGATGTCTATTTGCGTACATTGGACTGTGTACAGAAAAAGATCACCTTTGGCATGGGTGCAGACTGTGATGTCCGTGCGGAACAGATTGAAAACCGCGGAGTGGATGGTATGTTCTGCGTTATTGTCAGCGATGACCACCGGATTGAGGCAACGATTCCAGCCTTTGGAGAGCATATGGTATATGCCGCGCTGGAAGGTGCAGCCGTCGGTTTGCTTTTGGGGCTGTCGGACGAAGAGATTGCCCGCGGCATTGCATCGTTCCGGGTGGTCGGAAGCCGTGCCAGAACAATTGTTTGCAATGGGTATACCATTGTGGATGACTGCTATAATGCCAATCCGGTTTCGGTAGCTTCGGGCCTTCGTTCGATTTCCATGGTGAAAGCGAAACGCCATGTTGCCCTGCTCGGCGATATGCTGGAGTTGGGAAAAAATTCGAAGCGGCTACATTATGAAACCGGTATTGTAGCGGTGAATGCCGGGTGTGATCTTTTGATTACCTTTGGCGACGAAGCGCGGTATATTGCAAAAGGTGCCATGGAAACACGTCGTGCGAATCTTGTTCGCTGCTTTTTGGATCGGGAAGCGCTGCGAAAAGCATTGCCGGATTTGATTCAACCAGGTGACGTTATATTGATTAAAGCCTCACATGGGATGCACTTTGAGGAATTTACTGCACTTCTGTCCGAGAAAAGATAGATGAAAAATACAGCTTTCACGGAAGTGAAAGCTGTATTTTTGACTTATGATAATATCAGAGTGGAAATATGGAATTTTGTTGTCAAAAGAATAACAATTCTTTGAAAATGCTATTGAAAAATATTTGGAACTATGCTATAGTAACTTCAGCAGACAGAACGATATCTGTTCTATCGCTCGATTGATCCAAATTTGCTAATGGTTTCTGTGCTGGCCCACAGAGTCGATTAGCCTTTTTTTGGGTCATCGAACTGGACTGACCAATTTTGGTCGGTGTCAATTTGACCTGAAGACATGGAAGGAGTGTTATGCCGGTTTTGTGCGCTTCGTCTATTTTTTTGAAAAATCGACAAACACTTTTTCAGATTGTTCTATAGTTCTCAATGTCAAATTATGGTATAATGTTTCCCGTGAGAAATCACGGTTTAACATACCCGCTAACAAGTTGTTTATAAAAACAATATTTTTATGGAGGTTATTTCTATGGAAACCTATGGTCTGGAAAAACTGGGCATCATTAATCCCTCTGCTGTTTATCGCAATCTTTCTGTTGCTGCACTGACTGAGCATGCGCTCCGTCGCGGCGAAGGTACTCTGAGCAACACCGGTGCTCTCGTTGTAAAGACCGGCAAGTACACCGGCCGTTCCGCACAGGATAAGTACATCGTTGACTCTCCCGAAGTCCATGACGAAATCGCATGGGGCAGCGTTAACAAGCCCTGCACGCAGGAAATGTTCGATGCCATCTATGAAAAGGCAATCGCTTACCTGCAGAACAGAGAAATCTTTATCTTCGACGGTATCGCAGGTGCAGATCCCGCATCTGCACAGTCTTTCCGCATTGTAAATGAACTCGCTTCTCAGAACCTGTTCATCCATCAGCTTCTCCGCCGTCCCACTGCTGAACAGCTTGCAAACTTCTCCGAGGACTTCACCGTTATCGCAGTTCCCGGCTTCAAGTGCACTCCTGAGCGCGACGGTATCCGTGAAGGATCTGAAGCTGCTATCATGATCGACTATGTAAAGAAGATCGTTCTCATTTGCGGCTCTCAGTATGCAGGCGAAATCAAGAAGTCTGTATTCTCCGTCATGAACTATCTGCTGCCCAAGATGGATATCTTCCCGATGCATTGCTCTGCAAACGTCGGCCATGACAACGACTCCGCACTGTTCTTCGGTCTGTCCGGCACCGGCAAAACTACCCTGTCTGCAGACCCCAACCGTAAGCTCATCGGCGATGATGAACACGGCTGGTCTGATAACTCCGTATTCAACTTCGAAGGCGGCTGCTATGCAAAGTGCATCAACCTGTCCGCTGAGAAGGAGCCCGAAATCTACAATGCAATCAAGTTCGGTGCATTGGTTGAAAACGTCGTTATGGACGAAGAGACCCGCGAATTTGACTTTGATGATGACACTCTCGCAGTGAACAGCCGCGTTGGCTATCCTGTAGAGTTTATCCCCTCTGCCGACCTCTCCGGTATGGCTCCCGCTCCCAAGACTGTTATCTTCCTGACTGCTGATGCATACGGCGTTCTGCCCCCCATCTCCAAGCTGGATAAGAACCAGGCGATGTACTACTTCGTATCCGGTTTTACTTCCAAGCTGGCCGGCACTGAGATCGGTATCATCGAGCCCGTTCCCACTTTCTCCACCTGCTTTGGCGAACCTTTCCTTCCCTTGGATCCTTCTGTCTATGCAAATATGCTGGCTGAGAAGATCGAAAAGTCCGGCGCAAATGTTTACCTCGTAAACACTGGCTGGAACGGCACCGGCAAGCGTACCAAGCTCGCTTATACCCGTGCAATGATCACTGCAGCTCTGACCGGCAAACTCGACGAGGCAGAGACCGTTATTGATCCTTACTTCGGTCTGACTGTTCCCACCTCCTGCGACAATGTTCCTTCCGAAATCCTGATTCCCGCTAACACTTGGGAAGACAAGGCTGCTTACGATAAGGCCGCTAAGGAACTGGCAAACCTGTTCGTAGAAAACTTCAAGAAGTATGAGCATATGAGCGATGAGATCATCGCAGCTGGCCCCAAGGCTTTCTAAGATTGGTTTTCTGAATCTAATGATCAAAAAGTGTGTGTTTCCATTGGAAACACACACTTTTTATTTTTCTGTCTGTTTGTTATGCCGTTTCATCCCACAATTCGGAAGATGGAAACAGCCAGAGATCCAGAGCAACAGAAAATAAGCAAGCGCTGCAAAACCAATCACGCAGAGCACAATTGGTACAGATGCACCGATGTCAATACCGAGCAGGCCAAAGGCGAGCAACGCGGCTTGTCCGCAGCCAATGGCGCAAAGCAGGGGTGCGATGATGTGGGTGAGCTGGATTCGAAGAGGAACATGACGTCTAAGACGTTGGAAGCTGAGGATAAAATTTAGAACTTCTGTAAAACAGACGATGGCGATATAACCATTGAGTGCATAAGTTGGAAGCAGAGTATAGACTAAAACAACACCGATTAGGGCTTCTACAATATTGATGACCATGTTGTGCAGCATCTCGCCAAGCCCCTTGAGGCAGCCGTCAATTACGATGTCCATATACATGATTGGTACAATCAAAGAGAAGAGCTGAATATAATCTCCGGCTTCAGAGGATTGGTAGACGGCTTGCCCCAATGCATCAGAGAAGGTAAACAAGATCCCGGCAACGCCCAGAGAGAAGAGCAGACAACGACGAAGCAATGTTTCTATAATGCAAGCAACTTGTCCTGTTCGTCCGGAAACCTGTGCCTCGGTCAACGTGGGGACAAGCAATTCGGCCAATGCTGCCATTAAACAGGATGGGAATGCAATGATGGGAAATACCATACCGGTGACAACACCATATCCAGAGATGGCACTTTCGGCGGTAAAGCCCGCAGCGCGTAAACCCTTCGGCACCAACAAACTCTGTAAAGTGGTCAGGGAGGTACGCATATATGCAGAGACAGCGAGGGGTAAAGCGATTTGCAGCATCCGTTTTGTCAGGTTGCCGCCGTATGTAGTCCCGAGACCATGTGCTCGACGGTCGAGTATACAGAGCATACCAAGCAGGAAAAAAGAGAAAACTTCTGAAATGGTACCGCCAAGGATAATCGCTCTGCAGCTTTGTTCAAGATTCCCGCTGGTGCAGCGTTGTAGCAGTAAGACGATTGCAGCAATGCGAACCAGAGATTCAAGAATGGAGGTCAAGGCAGATTTGTATACTCTGCCGACTGCTGCGAAGTACCCCAGATAGACGGAGGAGAGCGCAATAAATGGTAAGCCTAAGGCGAAGAGACGCAGCGGTGTTACAGTCCTGGCATCTCCGATCCAGAGAAAACCGATGGGCTCTGCAAAAGCATATAATAATACTGCAGCAAGAATGCCAAAGCAGAGGGCATAGAGTTCACAGCGCCGAACAGCACCGGAAACACCACCTTTCTTGGAACCGATCTCTTCTGCAATCAGTCTTGTTGAGGCAAAGCGGATCCCGGAAACTGCGAGCGTTGTGGCAAGCATACCCGTAGAAAGTACCAGTTGGAACAGACCAATTCCGGAAGAGCCAATTTTTCCAACCAGCCAGACCTGAAACGCGAGTGCGATGATACGCAGTACGATATCGGAGGCGGTTAGAAGAGCCGTATTGTATAGAAGTTTGTGTTGTTGTCTCATGGGAACACCTCCGTTGGGGATGTTCCAGTTTATGCGGCAAACTTTGTAAAAAACACTATTGACAGGGTGCGTCTGTTATGAAAGCTTGGCTTTTTCATAGGTTTGGTGATAAACTTAAAATAAAATTAACATAAAATCGATAAAATATAGCAGGCTGAACAAAAAATCTTTTGTTCTTTCTCTTTCGGTCTGGCTCTATTCACCATTGTCAAATCGGCAAGAATAGGGTATGCTCAAACTAGCTGGAGAGAAAAGAAGGTGAACCGCAGTTTGCTTGGAAAGGGGACGAGTGCATTGTGGGTTGTTTATGCCTTTGGTGCCGCCTTTTTTGGTGGGGTTACTGCGATTCTTGCAAAATGTGGAATTCAGAGGACAGATTCCACCGTGGCAACAGCCATTCGGACGGCAATTGTGCTGATATTCTCCTGGCTTATGGTACTGCTTGTGGGTACACAGAATACGATTGGGCGGATTGGCAGGACAACGTGGATATTTCTGATATTGTCCGGAATTGCGACAGGTGCTTCTTGGCTTTGCTATTTCCGGGCACTGCAATTGGGCGATGTGAACAAGGTGGTTTGCGTGGATAAATGCAGCACGGTGTTAACCATTCTCCTGGCGTTGATCTTTTTTAAAGAGGAAGTTTCTCTCTTAAAAGTGGCTGGAATACTGGGCATTGCAGTTGGAACGTATCTGATGATTCAGAAACAGAACACTGACATTGCAGCCACAAAAAATAGCGGGAAATGGTTGCTGTATGCGGTACTTTCTGCAATATTTGCCAGTTTGACTGCGATCCTTGGAAAGGTTGGCATCTCTGGCGTGGAGTCGAATCTGGGAACGGCGATTCGTACCATTGTGGTGTTTTTTATGGCATGGTTTATGGTATTCCTGACAGGAAAGCGGAAGGCCATTCAAACTGTGCCGAAGCATGAATTTGTGTTTATTTGTTTGTCTGGAGTTGCAACGGGAGCTTCCTGGCTTTGTTATTACAGAGCTTTGCAGCTTGGACCAGCCAGCTTGGTTGTTCCCATTGATAAGCTCAGCATTTTGGTTACAATCGGATTTTCTTATGTGGCATTTCATGAGAGATTATGTAAGAAGGCGGCGGTGGGACTGACGCTGATCATTGCCGGAACGTTACTGATGTTGGTTCCAGCTTATGTTAATATATAGCCTGAAAAAGAAATTGTTTTTTGTATGTTAAGCTTAAAAGAATGGTAAGGAGGAAGCCTGTTGAGAAGAAAAAGTCATTGGATGTTGGGACGTCAGTTGGCAGATCACTGGATGTCTGATACACCGACCCTGTTGAGTTATGCATTTCTGATTGGATGCGTGGAACCGGATTTTAATTATTTCACGTATTTTAAAAAAGCCCAGGATACAGAGCATCTGAGAGGGCACAATTTCAAAAACGCTGCCTCATATATGCAGCAGGTTTGTGAATACTTGTCGGAGCGTAACCGCTGGAGTGTCAGATCCTACTATCGATTTGGAAAACTGATGCATTATATTTGCGATGCTTTTACACACGCACACAATGAAAATTTTTGTGGCAGTTTGAAGGATCACATCCAGTATGAGGTAGGGTTACAGCAGCAGTTTCTGGAGCATTTATCCTGTAAAGGAGCACGGACAGGTGCCTACCGGCTGGACTCTATTATGGCGATTATTCAGGAAGCACACGAACAGTATATGCAGGAACCCACCGGTATGCAGACGGATATTGACTATGTGCTTTCTGTTGCAGGTACGATTACAGCAATGGCAGTTCCATGTCGGATGCCAGTGCGCGGCTTGGCATAATCAGGACGGTCTCTATATTTTGATAGGGAAGAAAGGAGAAGTCCAGCTTGATCAAACAGCAACAGACGTATGGGGGAAGAATCGGCGCATATGTGAGGAGCTGTGGTGTGGCGAAGAATCTTACAAAAATCATCTTTCAATGTATTTCCATTGCAGGCCTGCTTGCCTGCGTTGTCTGGTCGATCTATGGATATCGGAGCGGGTTGTTTACATCCCCAGAGGCCTTACAGGACTACATTGCTGGTTTTGGCACGGCTGCAGCACTAATTTTCGTTCTATTTCAAATCCTACAGGTAATTGTTCCTATTTTCCCTGGAGGAATCAGCAATCTGGTCGGCGTTCTGTTGTTTGGTCCCTGGCTGGGATTCCTATATAATTATGTCGGAATTTGTGTTGGATCAATTCTCGCATTTTGGATTTCCCGATGTTTTGGCAGACCAATTATGGACAAACTATTTTCTGAAAAGACCATCCAGAAGTATAAGGCATGGACTGAAAAAAAGAGCCATTTTGCAAAGTTATTTACGTTTGCAATTATACTTCCCGGTACGCCGGACGATTTTCTTTGCTATCTTGCCGGTGTGACGAATATGTCTTGGAAACACTTTGTTACCGTTATTTTGCTGGGAAAGCCGGTTTCTATTGCGGCGTACAGTTTGGGATTAAATACCATTATTGCCTGATTAAAAATCATGATTCTTTGTTAGCAGCAAAGTGCAAAGTGAATCAAACAAAAAAATGGTGCCATGCACTATTTTTTTGTTTTTCTCGTCAAATACATACAAAAAGAACGCGAAAATTGTGATATGATAAAACGGCAAACGCGTTTTTATATGTGATCGACATCACTTTTTATTTTTGGAAAAGTCGGAAGAAACAATGCGTTTGTTTTTATCGTAGGAGGCACACAAATGATTCTGACAATCTTTCACGGATTTTGTATGGCGCTGGCGGACAGTGTTCCCGGAATATCGGGCGGAACGGTTGCGTTTATCATGGGGTTCTATGAGCAATTTATTACGTCGATTCATAACTTGTTTGGAACAGATACCATTGCACGCAAAGCGGGAATTCGGTATCTGTTCAAGCTGGGAATCGGTTGGTGTGTTGGTCTAAGTGCTTCTGTTTTGGTGCTTTCCAGTGTTTTTGAGAAAAATATTCATTTCCTCAGTTCTCTGTTTTTGGGCTTGACCATTGCTTCCATCCCTTTTGTGATTCACAGCGAGAAAGCAGTGTTTCGGAACCATCTTTCTTATCTGATTTTCACTGTGGTCGGATTGGCCGTTGTGTATGGTTTGACTGCCTATCGTGTTACATCTCCCGGCGGTGCAGCGGTTCATTTTCTGACACTGACGCCGCTGCAGCTTATATATCTGGCAATCGCAGGCGTATTTGCAATCTCGGCTATGGTGCTTCCGGGGATTTCCGGGTCTACTTTCCTGTTGATTTTAGGGGTCTATATGCCCATTGTCAATGCAGTAAAGCAGTTGTTACATTTTCACTTGGACTATTTACCCGGCTTTCTTGCATTTGGCGCCGGTGTTTTGTTTGGGGTTTTTCTTTCCGCGCGTTGTATCCGTGCTTGTTTGCGGAAGTATCATGCACAGATGCTATATCTGATCCTTGGATTTATGCTGGGGTCAATCTATGCGGTGGTTATGGGGCCGTTGACGCTGGATGTACCACAGTCCCCACTGGGAGTTCAGAATTTTGATGTTCTGGGGTTTTTCGTTGGAATTTTGATTCTCTTTGCCTTGGAGCTGCTAAAACATGGGCTTCCCGTAAGAAAAAAGGGAAGGGGATCAGAAAATACAAAACAGAAAAATTGTTCAAAGTAGGTGGGCAGAGATATGAAAGCAAAAAAACATACCTCTGTTTTTATGGCCAGTGTGTTGACAGTGCTCGGTTCGCAGCTTGTTGTCAAGCTTGCTGGTTTTGTTTATCGGCTGGTAATCACCAATATTGAAGGATTTGGTGATATCGGAAACGGCTTTTATAGTGCAGGATTTCAACTGTACACGCTGTTGTTATCCATTTCTTCCATAGGGATTCCCGGTGCGATTTCCAAACTGGTTGCGGAATCGGTTGCAGTTGGTGATACTGCGCGAGCCAATCATATTTTTAAAACGGCACTGTGGTTGTTCTGCGGGATTGGCCTGTTGTGTTTTGCAGGTTTGTTTTTTGGCGCTGATTTTATTGCCCTGCACATCATCCGTATGGATGGTGTGCAGGCTACCTTACGGGCTTTGGCGCCATCTATTTTGTTTGTCTGTCTTTCCTCTGTCATCCGAGGGTTTTATCTTGGCTTCGGTACTGTGTCTGCAACCAGCGTGTCGCAGATGTTAGAACAGATTTTTAAGTCGATTTTGACGGTATTTTTTGTACTGGCATTGACAGCTTATTCTGCAGAAATTATGTCCGCTGGCGCCAACTTTGCCACATCGGTTGCGACGTTGCTCAGTCTCCTATATCTTTTGTGGTTCCACCTGCGGCATTGCGATACCGCTCAGACCAACAATGTTGTGCCCAAGTCTACCCGTCATTCGTTTTGGGCACTGTCCAAAACCATTTTGCAGCTTTCCATTCCCATTTCGCTTACCTCGGTTATCATCTCTGTTGGACGTGTGATTGACACGGCAACCATTACCCGTGGTATTGCCATTGCTTTTGCCTCGCATATTCCAGGACAGGCGGGGATTCCAACAGCTGCCCAATTGAATGAAGAGGCGGTTCGTTTATCTGGTATGCTTTCCAAAAGCGATACTTTGATCAATTTGCCGTTGGCGCTGAATATCGCGTTTGCAACGGTTTTGGTTCCGACCATTTCTTCTGCTGTAGCCTCTCATAAACCAGAAGAGGCGACAGATAAAATTACACTGTCGCTTCTGATTTCAATTTTATTGGCTTTGCCGTGCGCAGCCGGTATGATCGTGTTGGCAAAGCCGATCTATTTGTTGATTTATCCCAACGCTTCTTCTGGATATAGACTGTTGCAAGTCAGTGCAATTTCCATGATTTTTGTTGCATTGAATCAAACCATATGCGGCAGTTTGCAGGGACTTGGAAAGGTGGAGGTTCCGGTCAAAGCACTTCTTTGTGGGGTTGGACTCAAGGTAATACTCAATATTTTCCTGATTCGGATGCCGCAGATTCACATCTATGGAGCACCGATCAGTTCCGTTGTCTGTTACGGTGTTGCCTGTGGCATCTGTTTTGTCAGCCTGTGCAGGACATTGTCCATTCCACTTTCTATTGGTAAATACATCGGAAAGCCACTGCTCTGTACCGGAATTATGACCGCGGTGACTTGCATCAGCTATTCGATGTGCATCAAGCTGCTTCATTCGAATCTCTATGCTGTATTGTTCACGTTGGGGCTGTCAATTCTTGTATATGCTGTCTTGGTTCTGAGAGCGCACATCTTTACAGAACAGGAGATTGCACAGCTTCCATTCGGGGACAAACTGCAACGTCATTTTCAAAAATAGTCAAGTGAAAAAGCACAGGAGTGGGAATGTTTAGTTCCCGCTCCTGTACTTTTTCATGATAAAACTAAAAATTCAATTGAATACACCAGATGGTAAGGTAAACAGATGCTCGACCTTCTGCCGAAGCAGTTGATGTTCCGGCAATGCCAGATTGGGGTCCGATTGCAGCAAACGTGCTGCTGCATGCTGTGCCTGTTTTAAGATGTTGACGTCTGTGCAGAGATCTGCAATATGCATCTCCGGTAAACCGTGCTGTTGTGTACCAAAAAAATCACCTGGCCCGCGTAGTCGGAGATCTTCCTCTGCGATTTGAAAGCCATCGTTGGTTTTTGTCATGATGCGCAGTCTGGCGCGCGTATCTTCGTTCCGTGTGCAGGAGAACAAAACGCAATAGCTTTTATACGATCCTCGTCCCACTCGGCCGCGGAGCTGGTGCAGCTGGCTGAGACCGAAACGCTCTGCGTTTTCTACAATCATCAAAGCTGCATTGGGAACGTCAACCCCGACTTCGATAACAGTTGTCGAAACCAGAATATCGAATTCTCCCTGCACAAAGGCAGTCATAACGGCATCTTTTAATGTGCCTTTCATTTTTCCATGGACACAGGCGATACGAAGGTCTGGAAAAATATTCTGCTGCAATTCTGTGGCGTATTCCACAGCGGACTTAAGCCCGGAGACGTCTGCTTCGCTCTCTTCCACCATGGGACACACAATAAATACCTGACGGCCTTCCCCAACGAGCCGGCGGATAAAGGCATAAATCCGCTGCCGCATTTCTTCTCCGACTGCGAACGTGTCCACAGTTTGACGTCCGGGTGGAAGCTCGTCGATAATCGAGACATCGAGGTCACCATAAATGAGCAGAGCCAGCGTCCTGGGAATGGGGGTTGCGGACATAACCAATGTATGTGGCGTATGCCCTTTCTCTGAAAGAGCGCTGCGTTGGGCAACCCCAAAGCGATGCTGTTCATCGGTAACTACGAGGCCGAGATCAGAGAACTGGACATCGTCACTGATGAGCGCATGGGTGCCGATTACTAGGTCGAGAAATCCGCAGGCAATCTGCTCCTTTGCGTTCCGTTTTTGTTTGGCCGTCATGGAGCCGGTCAGCAGACCGACACGCAGCCCAAATGGTTCAAGGAATCCGGTTAAAGTGGCATAATGCTGCCGTGCCAGAATTTCTGTGGGCGCCATGAAAGCGCATTGCAGACCGCTTTGGCAGACATACCAGATCAGCGCCGCGGCAACCAGTGTTTTGCCGGAACCGACGTCTCCCTGCACCAGTCGGTTCATCGGACGTTCGCTGTGCAGATCGGCAATGGCCTGTTCTATGGCTCTGCACTGGGCACTGGTGGGAGAGAAGGGAAGTGCAGCGTAAAAAACAGAGAGATCCGCCGGCTGAATCGGAATGCCGCTGTATTCCACGCGTCGGCCACGCAGCTGACGAAGCGCACAGGAAAGAATATAAAGCTCTTCAAAGATCAGCCGCCGCCGGGCAGCAGACAGGGCGGCGATATCTCTTGGGAAATGAATATTTTCCAGGGCAAAAGGGGTACAGCACAGTTGATATTCCAGACGATCGGCTTCCGGAAGAACGTCAGGGAGCTCATCGATGACAGCTTCCATTGCTTGACGAATGGTATTACTGAGCACCTTTTGAGAAATTCCCGCGGTGAGGGGGTAGATCGGTACAATGCAGCGGGTTTTGGATGCAGGGTCTCCTTCTTTTTCAAAAAGGGGATTGGTCATGGATGGTCTGCCCGGCGTTCCACCGATTTTACCGTAAAAATAGTAACGATTTCCCTGCAACAATTGGCGTTTGACGTAACCTTGATTGAAGAATGCAATGTCTACACTGCCGGTATCGTCACAGACCCGTAGTTTTACCAGATCCCGACCGCCAGAAATACGGGAACTTCTGGGGTCTGCCGTTACCATTGCAAAAATACAGGCACTGGTATCCGGCTTCAGCGTAGAAATCGGCTGCACAACGCTTCGGTCATCGTAACTGTGCGGATAGAAAGAGAGCAAATCTCCAACTGTTTCAATGCCCAGTTTTGCCAATGCTGCAGCGCGGGTTTCTCCGACACCTTTGAGGTAGCGCACCTTTGTTTTCAAGTGAACGTTTGACATATTACGGATTCTCACCTCCTGCCTAATGCGAATGTATAGGAAAAATTTCCGGTAGTCAATTGGCAGATTCTTTTTGATCCGATTCCTGTTCAGCTTTCAGAACCTCGGACGGATCACTGCCTTGTAGGGCAATAATTTTTCCGGTCATGATTTTTGAAAAACCGGAGGAAAGCGCAACTTGCATGACCAGCGTCCCAACGGCGTTTTCATCCGCGACACCAGGCGTTAAGATGTTTTGGGCAGCATTTCGAATTTGTTCTGTAAACAGCAGAGATACCTGGTGAAATGTGGCCACATAATCCGAATAGACAGTCTGGATTTCCGGGTCGAGAAGGTCGACTGGGAGAATTTTCTGGATGGATTGCATACTGATTCCCTGTTTCAGTGTTAAGATCATAACAAGATAGGCAATATGCCGACGATAGTATTTCTTTTTCACCGGCGCTGGCATCACGCGGAGCCGGACATAGTTGTTGATAGTGGATGCAGTCAAAGGTTTGTCTTTCACATCAGAAGGCGTGAGAATGAAACCGAGTTCCTGCTTTAACAGCAGAACAACTTGATCCATGTAAAGCCCAATATCCGGAATGCTGTCCCAAGTGGGCAGTTGATATTGATTTAAATGGGTTTCCCATCGCAGCAGTTTATGTGCAATCAGTTCGTTTTCATAAAACATCTGGTTCACCTCGTTTGGTAGTATACCATGTAATACCGTGCTTTGCAATGTCTCACACAAGTTGGTATTTTGATTGACATGCATCATTTAATATGATATATTAAATGATAAGGATTGTTATATTATAATATTATGAATGTTGTGAAAAGGAGTGTTCTTGTGTGTTTTCTATTGTGACCGATACCTCAGCCAATCTTTCCGCTGCATTTCTACGGGCGCACCAAGTAATGGCAATCCCATTTTCTTATTTCATTGGAGAACAGGGATATCAATGCCCGAATTCGGAAGAATTTGATGGCAATGGATTTTACTCCATGTTACGGGAGCAGAAAGTAACCACTTCGCTTATCAACGTACAGTGCTACATGGATTATTTCACGCCAATTTTGGAACAAGGTAAGAATCTGCTTTATATTGGTATGTCTTCCGGTATCAGCGGGGCACTTCAGTCTGCAACGCTTGCCGCAGAGATGTTACAGGAGCAACACTCAGAGCAAAAAATTTTGATTTTTGATACCCTGGCGGCTTCGTTAGGGGAAGGACTAATGGTCATGGAAGCAGTCCAATTGAGAGATGCGGGCTATAGTATAGAGGCTGTGATGCAGATGTTGCTGGAGAAGCGGGCGAAGATTTGCCAATATTTCACAGTAGATGATCTTATGTATTTAAAACGCGGCGGCCGTGTCCACAGTTTGTCTGCGGTCTTTGGAACCGTGCTGAATATCAAGCCCATTCTAAAGGGAAATGATGATGGGCGAATTGTCCTTTGCGGAAAGGCCCGAGGAAGAAAAAAGTCACTCCGGATGTTGGCAGACCATCTTATTGAAGAAATCTCCGGAGAAAATCAAACCATTTGCATTGCCCACGCCAACTGTCCCGAAGATGCAGATCTGTTGACTGCATTTATTCAAGAGCGGTATCACCCAAAAGAAGTTGTCGTTGAATGTTATGAGCCGGTTACAGGTTCCCATGTGGGACCCGGTGCTATCGCCCTGTTCTTTGAGGGCAAACGGAGATAATCAATATGAAAATAATAGAACGCCAGCAGAAAACAGGAATTTGTTTTCTGCTGGCGTTTTTCTTTGACTATTCAAATGGTATAGTTTGTCCATCCAATCTCCAGATATTACAAACTCTACCATAAAAATGTGTACTTTACAAAATCTTTACAAGGGATGGCGGGACGGCTTTACAATTGGTCAGTATAATCAGAATTGTTCCAAAGAAGAATAAAACAAGAATAAAACAAAAGGAGACATCAAAATGAAAAAGATTTTGGCTCTTGCCCTCTCGCTCACAATGGCAGCCGGACTGCTGGCTGGTTGTGGCAGCGACAACACATCCACCTCAAAAACTGAGGACGACAACGCAAAGACCGAAACCACTTCTCTGAGCGGAACGGTCAATACCGATGGTTCCACTTCCATGGAAAAAGTTGTAAAATACCTGTCTGAGTCTTTCCAGGACGAAAACACCGGTGTGACCATCAACTACAGCGGAACCGGTTCCGGTACAGGCATTGAAGCGGTACTGGCGGGCACATGCGATATCGGTCTCTCTAGTCGTGAACTCAAGGATGAGGAAGAAGCAGAAGGCGCAGTCGCACATATCGTAGCGCTTGACGGCGTGGCCATCATCGTAAATCCCGAAAACGGTGTCGAAGATCTGACAGTAGAAGAAATTGCAAAGCTGGCTACCGGCGAGATCAAGGATTGGTCTGAACTGGGTGGAACTGCTGGTCCCGTTGCATTTATCGGTCGTGAGGCAGGTTCCGGCACCCGCGGCGCATTTGAAGAAATCGTCGGTGTAGAAGATGAATGCGTTTACACCAATGAATTGACCTCTACTGGTGATGTAATTACCAATGTCGCTTCGAACCCCAATGCAATTGGATATGCTTCTCTCTCTGCGGTCAATGACACAGTCAAAGCACTGAAGGTGGAAGGTGTGGAATGCACAGAGGCAACCGTTCAGGACGGCACCTATGCAATCCAGCGTCCCTTTGTCATGGTAACCAAGGATGGCACGACCCTTTCCAAGGAAGCACAGGCATTCCTCGATTACGCTACCAGCGCTGATGTTGCAGACCTTATCACAGAAGCAGGTGCTGTTTCCCCTAAATAATTCAAGGGTACAGATCCAATGAGACGCTCCCATCCCACAACAACGGGTGGGGGCGTATCGCCCTGGTTTTTAGAAAGGGAGCATTTTATGAAACAAAAGCGAAATCCAATGGAAGCAGGAATGAATGCGATTTTTTTGTTCTGCGGTGTGATCGCGGTGGCGTTTGTCTTGCTCATTACCGTCTATCTGATTATTTCAGGTCTCCCGGCAATTCGAGAAATTGGCTTGAAGGATTTCCTGTTTGGAAAGAAGTGGGCTTCTACTGCTACAGAACCGGCATTCGGTATCCTTCCATTTATCTTAACTTCTATTTATGGCACTGCTGGCGCGATTGTAATCGGTGTCCCCATCGGTTTCCTAACCGCGGTGTTTCTTGCAAAGGTTGCGCCACCCAAAGTGGCCAATGTAGTGCGCCCAGCGATTGATCTGTTGGCCGGCATTCCCTCTGTTGTATATGGCCTGGTCGGAATGATTGTGCTGGTACCAATGGTACGAAAGGCCTTTGATTTGCCGGACGGTGCAAGTTTGTTTGCAGCTATCATTGTTCTGGCCATTATGATTCTGCCCTCCATTGTCAGTGTCTCGGAAAATGCACTGCGGGCGGTTCCGGCAGAATATGAAGAAGCTTCTCTTGCCCTCGGTGCAACGGAGATTGAAACCTATTTTCGCGTCTCTGTTCCGGCAGCGAAGAGCGGAATTGCCGCTTCTGTTGTCCTTGGAATCGGGCGTGCCATCGGCGAAGCCATGGCGATCCTGATGGTAGCCGGCAATGTTGCCAATATGCCGTCTCTGTTCAAGAGTGTAAAATTTCTGACCACTGCTGTAGCAAGTGAAATGAGCTATTCCAGTGGATTGCAGCGGCAAGCGTTGTTTTCTATCGCATTGGTTCTCTTCCTCTTCATTATGCTGATCAATGTTGTTCTCAACAAGCTGTTAAAACGAAATCTGGAGGGATAAGAACATGGTTCAGGCAAAAGAAACTGTTCCTTATGGAAAAACAAAACGAAAAAATTTTTTTGCTTCTCGAAATCCGTCCCTCTCAATGAAAAGACGAGTTTACGATACGGGAATCCGTACACTTCTTGTTCTCAGCGCTGCCCTTTGCTGTGCACTGCTGCTTTTTCTGATCGGCTATATTTTTTATAGGGGACTGCCCAATATCTCCTGGGAATTTCTAAGTTCAGAAGAGAGCTTCCTCAAGGGAACCATTGGTATTTTACCAAATATCTGCAATACATTGTACCTTATTTTGGGTACGCTTATTATTGTTCTTCCCCTGGGTGTTGGTGCCGCCATCTATTTGACAGAATATGCAAAGAATAAGCGGCTGGTTTCCGCCATTGAGTTTGCGACTGAGATTTTGAGTGGTATTCCTTCTATCATCTACGGTTTGGTCGGTATGCTGTTTTTCTGCGAGTTTCTCGGCTTACAGAAGTCTCTGCGTGCCGGTGCGCTGACTCTGGTCATTATGACCCTGCCGACGATCATCCGAACGACGCAGGAAAGTTTGAAAACCGTACCGCAGAGTTATCGGGAAGGTGCACTTGGACTGGGTGCTGGCAAATGGAGAATGATTCGAACAATTGTCCTGCCGAGTTCTATTGACGGTATTGTGACGGGCTGCATTCTTTCGATTGGCCGTATCGTGGGTGAGTCCGCAGCGCTGATGTTTACCGCTGGAATGGGTTCGGCAATGAATAATTTCTTTGATTTGAATTTTGCCGATTCTGGTGCAAGTCTTACGGTTGCGCTGTATGTTTACGCCAAGGAACGCGCACAGTTTGACGTGGCGTTTGGCATCGCCGCACTCCTTATGATCCTTGTATTTCTCATCAATTTCTCGGCGAAATTGGCAGGCAAAAGATTGAAGAAGAATTAAGGAGGCAAAACGATGGAACAAACAAGCATTCTTTCCGCGAAGGACCTCAGTTTATATTATGGAGAGCATCAGGCACTAAAATCCGTCAATATGGAAATTCCTGAAAAACAGGTGACAGCGCTGATCGGACCGTCCGGTTGCGGAAAGTCAACCTTTCTGAAAACCATCAACCGTATGAATGACCTGATCCCCAATGTGAAAATTACAGGATCATTTACCTATCGCGGCCAGGAAATTTATGCACCGGATGTAGATGTAACATGGCTACGACGTGAAATCGGCATGGTTTTTCAAAAACCAAATCCGTTTCCCATGTCTATTTACGACAACGTGGCTTATGGTCCCCGTACCCATGGAACGCGCAAACGTGAGCAGCTCGACGAAATTGTAGAGCAGTCTTTGCGTGGCGCTGCCATCTGGGATGAAGTAAAGGATCGGCTTTCCAAGTCTGCATTGTCTCTTTCCGGTGGACAGCAGCAGCGTCTGTGTATTGCCCGTGCGCTGGCGGTTGAGCCGGATGTCCTTTTGATGGACGAATCCACCAGTGCGCTGGATCCCATTTCGACATCAAAGATTGAAGATCTGGTTGCAGAACTGAAAAATAAGTACACAATTATTATGGTAACCCATAACATGCAACAGGCTACCAGAATTTCTGATAATACCGCCTTCTTCCTGCTTGGAGAACTGATTGAGTACGGTCCGACCGCACAAGTCTTTTCTGTTCCCAAGAAGAAGCAAACCGAAGATTACATCACAGGGAGGTTTGGTTAACATGAGAAAAAGTTTTGATGCTGAGCTGATTGAGCTTGGCGAGGCCCTAACCGCGATGGCGAATACCGTGTGCGATGCCATCGAACAGGTTACTGTTTCCCTTGTAAAGGGGGATGAGACGTCTGCACATGCCGTCGTGGCCAACACCGCTGGTGTGGATCAAATGGAGCGGGACATTGAAAATCACTGTCTTTCTCTTCTCTTACGGCAACAGCCGGTGGCACGCGATCTGCGTACCATATCAACCGCCCTGAAGATGGTTACCGACCTGCAAAGAATCGGCGATCAGGCAGCAAATATTGCAGAACTGTCCATTTTGTTGGCAAAGCAGGGGAGAGCCCGTGTTCCGGAAGATATCGGTGGTATGAGCCGAAAAGCCGGCATTATGGTCAGTCAGGCGATTGCGGCCTATACCAACCGAGATGTGGAAGTGGCACACGCAGTCGTCAATTTGGATGATGAAGTGGATGATCTTTTTTCCACTGTCAAAGCGGAACTGATTGACCGCATTGTTGCCAACCGATCGGATGCAGACGCTGCGATTGATTTGATCATTATCGCAAAGTATCTGGAACGTATTGCTGACCATGCTGTCAACATCGCACAATGGGCGATTTTCTGCGTAACCGGACAATTGTAAGGAGAAGCCTATGAAACAAACAATTATCGTCGTTGAGGACGACGATGCCATTCGCACAATGTTAGAATATTACCTCAAATCGGTGGGGTTTGACGTCCGGGGATTTTCCTCGGGCGAATCCCTGTTTGAGGCGGAACATATCGATATACCCTCGCTTTACATTTTGGATATCATGCTTCCTGGCATGGACGGACTGGAAATTCTGCGCCGCATTCGGCACAATGTCAATACGATGACAATTCCCATTTTGATGCTGACTGCACGCTCCAGTGAACTGGACAAAGTTGCTGGTTTGGAAGGCGGGGCGGATGATTATATGGGAAAACCATTTGGCATTATGGAGCTGGGTGCTCGTGTCAAAGCATTGCTGCGCCGTGCCGCCCCAACGCAACAGGAACGGTTGTTTTGCGGTGCGCTGGAAATGAATGTGGCGGCTCGCGAAGTGCGGGAGCACGATATCCCCATCGATTTAACATATAAAGAATTTGAATTGTTGCGGTTGCTTCTCTCGCGCAAGGGTTCCGTATTGACTCGCGATGAGATTTTGCAGTCTGTTTGGGGCTATGATTTTACGGGGGAGACACGGACTGTTGATATGCATGTCAAAACCTTGCGGCAGAAGCTTTCGGAAGACTATATACAGACCGTACGTGGTGTAGGCTATAAAATCCCCTGAAAGAGAGGAATTAGAAATGAAGAAACAATTGTCACGCACTGTTCTGCTGATTACGACAGGGGCGCTTATTTTTTCAGTCATTCTTTCCGCTGTGCTCTTTCGACAGCGTGAAGTTCAGGCTGCCCGATCTGGATTGAAAAGTGAGCTGGCATTGCTGGATACACAGCGACAGATAACCGATGCAGAGGTATTGATGAAACAATTTGAAAGCAGTGTACCGGATCAGCGCCTTACGTTGATTGCATCTGATGGTACAGTGCTGGCAGATACTGTGGATTCCGTGACCGAAAACCATGCAGACCGTCCCGAGATCAAAGAAGCAAAGGAAACAGGAGAAGGAGAGTCCATTCGATATTCAGAGACGACTGGAATGGCCATGTTATATGTTGCCCGTCGATTTAGTGATGGTGTCATTGGACGCGCTGCCATGCCGCTTTCTTCCATTTACAGTCTGGTTTTGCAGAGTATCGTCATCCTTTTGGTTGCCATCGCTGTTTTGGTGTGGATTGTTCACATGATAGCAAAGCGCTGGGCAGAAGAGACGGTGACACCCATTGAAGCCAAACAGGAAAAGCTTGAAACGATCCGCAGCGAATTCGCGGCCAATGTTTCGCACGAGCTGAAAACACCTCTGACCAGTATCAAAGGATTTACAGATATGCTTTCCTCCGGTATGGTCAGTGATCCAGAGGATCAACAGCGGTTTTTGACGATGATCGGCGTGGAAGTGGATCGTCTTATGGAAATGATTAACGATCTGCTCAAACTTTCTGAGTTGGAGAGTGTTGCCATGCCTCGTCCGGATGACCGTGCCGAACTGTTGTCCGTCTGTCGTGATGTTGCCGCCCTGCTGGATTCCGCTGCAAAGCGCAAGAATATTCAACTCACCGTTGCAGGTTATGAAGCAGTTGCCGGCATTCCTCCTGCCCGTCTGCGTGAGTTGGTGATGAATTTGGTGGAGAACGGTATCAAATATACAGAAGAAGGCGGTACGGTCACCGTGATTGCAGAGCAAAAGGAACAGTCCGTTTTGTTGACCGTCTCCGATACGGGGATTGGCATTCCGTCTGTAGCGCAGGATCGAATATTTGAACGCTTTTATCGTGTGGATAAAGGGCGCGCCCGCTCGGAAGGCGGGAGTGGACTTGGTCTTGCGATTGTCAAGCATATCACGCAACTCTATGGTGGCACGATTCATTTAGAGAGCAAACTGGGGGAGGGGACGACCATTGTGGTTTCTCTTCCTGCGGCCGCGTCGCAATAAATAAGCGGACATGTATAATAGCTGGAAAATGATGCTTGTGGAACTGCAGGTTTGCGTGTATACTGAACTGCGGTGATAAATATGAATGTAATGATCTGTCCTGTGTGCCATGCGGCGCTTGTAACAGAAAACCGTTGTGTCAAATGTAAAAATGGGCATTCCTTTGATATTGCCCGTGAAGGATATGTAAATCTACTTGCCGGGTCGCATAAGCCCGGTTCCACGACCGGTGACAGCCGACAGATGGCGCTTGCCCGCCATGCTTTTTTGGAAAAGGGATATTTTTCTGCACTGCATGAAGCAATTTCTGCCTCTGTGCGCAGGTTTGGCGGCAGTACGGCGCTTGATATTTGTTGTGGAGAGGGTTACTATACCAACGCACTTTCTGGAAATGGGAGATCGGTCTATGCTTTTGATCTTTCACGTGAAATGGTGCGTTTGGCGGCAAAGCGAAGAGAAGCCCATTACTTTGTTGCCAATATTTCTGCAATTCCTGTTGCGGATCGTAGCATAGAGACGGCGATCCATCTTTTTGCACCGTTTCATGATCCGGAGTTTTCTCGTATTCTGCATAGGGACGGCACGCTGTTGACTGTCATACCCGGCAAACGGCATCTGATGGGTATGAAGCAGATTCTTTATGCCAAGCCATATGAAAATGATGAGGCGCCACCAAAAGCGCCGTCATTTGTTCTTGCTGATACGGTACATGTCCACAGAACCATTACGCTCAACAGCAACGAGGATATCATGGCATTGTTGCACATGACGCCCTATGGTGTTCGGTCTCCTCGTGACGGTATTGCGCGATTACGTTGCCTGTCAACACTGGAAACAGAACTTGAATTTGTCATTCTGGCGCTGAAAAAGAAAAGGGAACTGCCATAACCGAAGAAGAGAAATTGTGCTTGTCTATATCTGGTTCCGTTTTTGCATTGTTACACCCCCCTGATGTACTTTTGTTTTTACATTAGGGGGGTGTTCCTTTACTGATTTTATTTCATAACAGGAAATCTGGGCGAATCTCCTGCCAAACCGTATCATAGGATTGTACAAAGACCAAACAGGGAGGAAATTTTATATGAAAGCACTGTGCAATACTGCTGCAAAGCGCTGGATTGTTGTGGTTCTGGCAATTGTTGTGGTTGCCGCTTCTGTTGCGGGGATCTGTCGTTATTTTGGGCTTGGAGAATCCGCGGAGACTTCTCTGGCAACAAAGGCCTTACCAATTTATTCTGTTCAGCGAGATAACAAATGTGTTTCCCTTACGTTTGATGCGGCATGGGGCAATGAAGATACGCAGACACTCATTGATATTCTTGGAGAATATGATGTCAAAGCAACATTTTTTGTTGTAGGAGAATGGGTAGATAAATATCCGGAGTCGGTCAAAGCACTGTCTGATGCTGGACATGAGATTATGACGCATTCCGATGACCATGCACATTTTTCCCAGCTGACCAGTGAGGAAATCGTTGCCAACCTCAATACCAGCTGCGATAAAATTGAGGCGATTACCGGAGTCCGGCCTACATTGTTCCGCCCACCCTACGGAGAATATGACGACCATGTCATCGAGACGGTAAACGGTATGGAGATTTATCCGATTCAATGGTCAGTTGACAGTTTGGACTGGAAGGAGATCCCTGCATCGGAGATTTACAGCCGTGTGACAGAGCAGGTTCAACCAGGCGATATTGTTCTCTTTCACAACGCTGCCAAACATACACCAGAAGCACTGGCGGATATCATTCAATACCTAGTAAAAGAAGGGTATTCGATTGTACCAGTTTCCGAGATTCTTCTGGATGGAGACTATGAGCTGGATCACACTGGACGGATGTATCCGAAGGGGACACTATAATTTTTCGGATCTGTCCTGTTTTTTGGACGGGTGGTGTTGTAATATGACGTCATCAGAACAAGCGAGTACGAAGCATGCGACCACAGCAGGCGAAGAAAAAAACGGGAGAGAAGAAATGGAACGACTGACCATTGAAGAGATGCGGGACTGGTTAGAACAATTTTATCAATCCGCTGGTTTCCAGGATATTCGAGAACGAGAGTTAAAGTATAACTCCGATGAAGAAATCTTACAGCTCTATCACAGCTGGCATTGACTGTAAAAGCGCACAGAGAACCTGTGCGCTTTTATATTTTTCAGAAAACTTTACATTTCTGCTCTGTAATGTGTATAATAAAACAAGATCTTACGAAGATTTAACAAACTTGGGAACAAGATTTAACAAAAACGCTATATAATAAAAATTGTGTAATAAAATGGAAAAGATTGCGTGTTGTGTCACGTGTTGTATCAAAAGGAGATCCTATGATTTATTTTGTCGAGGATGATAGCAGTATTCGAGAGTTGGTGGTTTATACGCTGGGAAGCATCGGGTTGGAAACAACCGGATTTTCCAGGCCGTCAGAGTTTTGGCATGCGATGGATACGGTGCAGCCTGCATTGATTCTTTTAGACATTATGCTGCCAGAGGAGGACGGACTTGAAATCTTGAAAAAGCTGCGTACTTCTGTTTCCTCTGCAAAGATTCCGGTCATGATGTTGAGTGCGAAGGACAGCGAGTATGACAAAGTGATTGGACTGGATCTGGGGGCAGATGATTATTTGGCAAAACCCTTTGGTATGATGGAATTAATTGCCCGTGTACGTGCGCTTCTCCGCAGATTTGAACCGAAGCAGGAGGAGACCACCTATACGCTTGGCAAGTTGTTTGTGTCTCCGCAAAAGCATCTCGTTCGGGTTGGGAAAACCGAAGTAATATTAACACGAAAAGAGTTTGAGCTATTGTGTCTGCTTTTGGAGAATCAGGATATCGTTATGACGCGTGATACGTTATTGAATCAGATTTGGGGTTACGCTTTCGATGGTGAAAATCGAACCATTGATGTTCATATCCGTACTTTGCGGCAAAAACTGGGCGAGGCGGGTACCTATATTGAAACTGTGCGGGGTATCGGATATAAGATTGGAAACAACGTGAATGAAGTATAAAATTTTTAAGAGTATTTTTTTGGTATTTATTGTCGTGTTTTTGCTTTGTTTCTCCATCGTTTTGGGAACGCTGCATCTCCAGTCGTCTGCGCAGGATTTGGAAAATCTTCGAATAGAGGCCGCTTATATTGCGCAGGCAGTAGAAACCAGTGGCATCGGTTTTATAGATCAAGTCAATACTGAGCCGGCGCTTCGTATTACCCGGATTCAGCCGGATGGGACGGTACAATATGACAGCATGACGGATCCGGCTATGCTGGGAAACCACGGAGATCGTGAAGAAATTCGGGAGGCACTGAAAGACGGCGTTGGTTCTTCCGCACGGTATTCAGAAACGCTTTCTCAAAAGACGCTGAACTATGCGATTCGGCTCAGCGATGGTACGATTTTGCGTGTCTCGGAGACACAATCTACTCTCTTCTCTCTCGTTTTACGGATTTTTACGCCGATTGTACTGATTCTGGTGCTTGCCACCATTTTTTCCGGATTGCTGGCGGCGCGAGTATCCCGTGCTGTGACAAAGCCGATCAACGCAATCAATCTGGAGCATCCGGACGAACGCGATGTTTACGAGGAAGTGCAGCCGTTGGTACGCCGTATCAACGCGCAAAGCCGGCAGATTCAGTCTCAGATGGATGAGCTGCGTGCGCAGCACGAGGCGCAGGATCAAATACGGCGGGAGTTCACAGCCAACGTGTCGCACGAATTAAAAACGCCGTTAACGGCGATTTCCGGTTATGCTGAAATTATGCGCGATGGTCTGGTTCGACCAGAGGATATGACGATGTTTGCTCAGCGGATCTATGATGAGGCACAACGGATGATTACGCTGGTTGGTGATATTCTCCGCCTTTCCAAACTGGAAGAACGGCAGATTCCGGATAAAAAAACAGAAGTGGATCTGTACGACCTCAGCAAAGAAGTGTTGGATCATTTGCAGCCTGTTGCCAAGCAAGCAGATGTAACGCTGCACTTATCGGGAAGCCATGCCATGGTATATGGCGTTCCCCAGATTTTGGAAGAGATGGTCAGCAATGTCTGTGACAATGCAATTAAGTATAATCGAACTGGAGGCAGTGTTAAGCTGTCTATAGTGGAGACGGATAGAGAAGTAGAGTTTACCGTAGAAGATACCGGAATTGGCATTTCTGCAGAAGAGATTGATCGTATTTTCGAACGCTTCTACCGTGTGGATAAAAGCCATTCCAGGGAGATCGGCGGGACAGGCCTTGGGCTGTCAATTGTCAAACATGGTGCTCGCTATCACAATGCCCGGATTGAAGTGGAAAGCGAATTAAATACAGGAACGACGATTTCTCTGTTTTTCCCATCCTGTCGGGCAGAAGAAAATTCAATAGAATTAGAGAATACATCGAAATCCGATAACAACTGATAAATTATCATTCAGAATGAAAATCTGAATAAGGAGACAGTGCAACATGAACATATTCTCTCTATGTATGATGCTTGGTGGCCTTACCTTTTTCCTGTTTGGTATGAGCGTAATGTCTGCCAACCTGGAAAAGATGGCCGGTAGCCGTCTGGAGGCAACACTGAAGAAAATGACGGCCAATCCATTTGTTAGCCTGATGCTTGGCGCGGTCATTACGATCGCAGTGCAGTCCTCCTCAGCAACAACGGTTATGCTGGTTGGTCTTGTCAACTCCGGCATTATGGAATTTTCCCAGACCCTGCATGTCATTTTCGGCGCCAATATTGGCACAACGCTGACTTCCTGGATTCTCAGTTTGTCAGGAATCAGCAGCGAAAATTTCTGGCTGAATATGGTTAAACCGGAAAACTTCGCTCCTGTACTGGCATTCGTGGGAATTCTGATGCGGATGCTGAGCAAACAGGATAAACGCATTAGTATCGGTACCATTTTTGTGGGTTTCTCTGTGCTCATTTACGGTATGGAGTTGATGAAGAATGCAGTCAGCCCGCTTGCAGAGCTCCCGGGATTTACAGCCCTACTTGTCAAGTTTAATAATCCGATTCTCGGTGTATTACTTGGTACGATGTTTACCGCAGTCATTCAAAGCTCTGCGGCTTCCATTGGTATTTTGCAGGCGCTTTCTCTAACCGGCAGTATTACCTATAATATGGCCATCCCGATTGTAATGGGTCAAAATATCGGTACTTGTGCAACATCTTTGATTTCTTGTATTGGAACCGATGCCAAGGCCAAACGGGTTGCCGTGGTGCATACTACAATTAAAACAATTGGCACAATTATTTGTCTCAGTGTGTATTGTCTGCTCCGTACATTTGTTCAAAGTTCTTTTTATACGATGCCAGTCAATCCGGCGACGATTGCATTGGTGCACACCATATTTAACATTGTTACAACGGCTCTCCTCATGCCGTTTACAAAGCAATTGACAGCTTTGACAGAGTGGCTGGTTCCGGTTACAGAAAAACGAACAGCTACATCAGAAGAAGTGCTGCGCATCGACGAACGCCTATTTCGTTCTCCTTCTATCGCGCTTTCCGAATGTAGCGAAGCTACTGTTCGAATGGGTGAACTTGCAAGGGAAAATTTATATCTTGCCATGGGACTGATAAATCACTACAGCAAAAAAACTGTGGATCTAATCGTACAGACAGAGGAAGAAATCGATCTCTGCGAGGATCGTCTCGGGACCTATCTTGTTCGTTTGTCTGCACAGGCTTTGTCAGAAAAAGACAGCCAGACCATTTCCCGTCTGTTGCATGTTATCGGGGATTTTGAGCGTTTGAGTGACCACGCAGTGAATCTGACCAAGGTGTTTGAAGAACTGCACCAAAAGGGGTTGCATTTTTCGGATGCTGCAATGAAGGAATTGAAGATTTTAATCAGTGCAATTGATGAGATCCTTGCGATTACCATGCGCTCTTACGCTGACAATGACATCGAATTGGCGGAGAAGGTGGAACCGCTGGAACAGGTGATCGATGATCTGATCTCCGAGATTCGAAGCAGACATATTGACCGTCTGAAAGATGGAAGCTGCGGTATTTCCACCGGATTTATTCTCAGCGATCTGCTTGCAAACTGCGAACGCATTTCCGACCATTGTAGTAACATTGCAGTTGCAATCATCGAGTTGTCCCGCAATCGGTTCGATACCCATCTGTATCTGAACGGCGTCAAGTTTGGCAATGTTCAGTTTAAAAATATGTATGATGAGTATTGTGAAAAGTATCGTTTTGATCAAGTCGTTTAAAAAAGTATGGTCAGATTCCGGAAAAATTTGTTCGAGCATGGGACATCTTGTATAATTTCTTTGGACTCGATATTGAAATACAGCGCAGATCATGATATACTTTTAACACAAGTATGAGATTCATACCCCAAATTGATAGGAAGGAAGTAACATTCATGAATAGAATTAAGACCATTGAGACCCGTGACCTCAACCAGAGCGTAAAGAACGGTGGCTGCGGTGAGTGCCAGACCTCTTGCCAGTCCGCTTGCAAGACCTCCTGTGGTGTTGCAAATCAGCCGTGCGAAAATAAGGAAAGCAAGTAAGGTTATTTGCTGCTGTTATGAAAGGACTTGCGCAGATGCACAAGTCCTTTCACTATGTTTGGAGATAATATGTTATGGTACATCAATATCAATTAAATGGATATAACATCGTGCTTGATACCTGCAGTGGTGCGGTCCATGTTGTGGATGACGTTGCCTATGATATGATTGCGCGGTATCCTGTGCACAGCGAGGAAGAGATCCTCTCTGCCATGCTCGAAAAATATGGGGATCGCAACGATGTCAATGCAGAAGAGCTTCAGGCGTGTCTCAATGATATCCGGGATTTAATTGCAGCAAAGAAACTTTATACACCGGACGTGTTTGAATCCATGGCGTTTGATTTTAAGAACCGCAGTACCGATATCAAGGCACTGTGTTTGCATGTTGCGCATACCTGCAATCTCAACTGTTCGTATTGTTTTGCCAGCCAGGGAAAGTATCAGGGCGACCGTGCGCTGATGCCCTTTGCAGTAGGAAAACAGGCGATTGACTTTCTGATTGCCCATTCCGGCAACCGGCACAATCTCGAAGTGGATTTCTTTGGCGGCGAACCGCTGATGAATTGGGAAGTTGTCAAGCAGATTGTTGCCTATGCCCGCTCGCAGGAAGCGAAACATCATAAAAATTTCCGCTTTACACTGACGACCAATGGCGTTTTGATTGATGATGAAATTATCGAGTATTGCAATCGGGAGATGCAAAATGTTGTCCTCAGTCTGGATGGCAGAAAAGAAGTCCATGATCGTCTCCGGAAAAATTATGCCGGAGAAGGTAGCTATGATCTGATCGTGCCGAAGTTTCAAAAATTTGTGCAGGCAAGAGGGGATAAAAGTTATTATATCCGCGGTACGTTCACGCATGAAAACACGGACTTCACCGAGGACATTTTACATATGGCGGATCTTGGTTTCCGAGAGTTGAGTATGGAACCTGTGGTCTGTGCACCTTCCGACCCCTACGCTCTGACCGAGGAAGATCTCCCTGTTTTATTCCAGCAGTATGAACGTCTGGCAAACGAGATGATTGCGCGGAAAAAGGCAGGAAACGGCTTCACGTTCTACCACTATATGATCGACTTGGCCCATGGCCCCTGTATTTATAAACGAATCTCCGGTTGCGGCTCCGGAACCGAATATATGGCAGTCACACCCTGGGGCGACCTGTTCCCGTGCCATCAGTTTGTCGGCGATGAAGCATATCGTCTGGGCAACATCTGGGATGGCGTCACTAATGAATCTGTTCGCGAACAGTTCAAATCTTGCAATGCCTATGCTCGTCCGGAATGTGCGGACTGTTGGGCAAAGCTTTATTGTTCCGGCGGTTGCGCAGCCAATGCCTATCATGCCACCGGTGATATTCGGGGAATTTATGAATACGGCTGTGAACTGTTCAAAAAACGCATCGAATGTGCGATCATGATACAGGTTGCCGAGAGCGAAGAAGCGTAATGGACACCCCGATCTGTGACTTTGTCCGCCGTTATCGGGAAAGCGGCGCACTGCGCTTTCATATGCCCGGGCATAAAGGCGTACCGGTCTTGGGCTGCGAGCCATTGGATATTACCGAGATACCAGGGGCTGATGCGTTATATGAGGCCAGTGGTATTATTGAAAAGAGCGAACAAAACGCGACGGCGCTGTTTGGTTTCGGAAAAACTCTGTTTTCCACAGAAGGCTCTTCGCAGTGTATCAAGGCGATGCTGTTTCTGGCACGGCTGCACGCGCGGTTAAACGGTAATCCGAGCAATCAGATTATAGCGGCGCGAAACGCCCACAAAGCGTTTATCCATGGCTGTGCATTGCTGGATTTACAGCCACTTTGGCTGCAGCCGGAATCTGATTTTGTGTCGCTGTGCAGTTGCCCAATCTCACCGGAGACAGTTGCCGACACACTTGCAGCATTGGAACAGCCACCGATTGCCGTTTACCTGACTTCACCGGATTATCTCGGCGGAATGCAGGATATTGCCGGCGTTGCGAGTGTCTGCCATCGCGCTGGTGTACCGCTACTGGTAGACAATGCGCACGGCGCTTATCTGCGCTTTCTGGAGCCATCGCAGCATCCAGTGTCGTTGGGAGCGTTTTTGTCCAGTGACTCTGCGCACAAAACCCTGCCGGTTTTGACCGGCGGCGCATATTTGCAGCTGTCTGCGGATGTGCCGGAAGCTGTTGCCGACCAGGCAAAGCAGGCGATGGCGCTGTTTGGATCAACCAGTCCGTCCTATTTGATTTTACAGTCTCTGGATTTGTGCAATCGAGTGCTGTCTGACGGATACCCTCAAAAACTTGCATGGTTTTGTTCTGCGTTGAAAGCACTAAAAATGACGCTTTTAGAACGGGGCTGGACTGTGATGTCTTCCGATCCGCTGAAGCTGGTACTGGATACAGCGCGTTTCGGGTACAGCGGAGAACTGTTTTCACAACTTCTTGAAGATCGAGGTATCATATGCGAGTTTGCAGACCGTCAGGCAGTTGTGTTGATGTTTACACCGGAAAACACGTCGGAAGAATTGAAGGTGCTGTGTTCTGTTCTATCAGAATTTCCTAGAAAACCATCTGTAACAGAACAGCCTCCTCCGATTGTTCCCACTGGAATCCCGGTCTGTTCTGTTCGGGAGGCGGTTCTTGCTGCGCATGAGCAGATTCCTGTGGATGCTGCCGTTGGTAGAATTTGTGCTGCACCCATTGTGGCCTGTCCGCCGGCAATTCCCATTGTGGTTAGCGGGGAGCGGATTACGGAAGCGCATATACAGCAATTTCATGCTTACCGGATAACATGGGTGGAAGTTATTCTATAGCAAAAAACAGTATGCACGCAGAGCATTTCCGCGTGCATACTGTTTTTATTTATAGTGCCCCGTAAGTCAGAAGGGGAGAACCCGATTGAACAGCGAGCGCATCAACCTGATACAACAGGACACCATCGCAGAGTGCTGCAACAGTGGTGAGGATCTCACCGGAAAAATCACGGATGGTGCCAAACACATCCCCGCAGGAGAAGCAGTCTCCAGGTTGCATTTCCGGATACCAGAGACCGTCACAGAGTGCAGTCTCGCAATTCAGAGCTGTAAGTTCGGTCGGCGGTGTGATGGACGGTGGAGGTTCAGCGGAAAGTACTTCCAGGTGAACGAGCAGAGTACGAAGATCATTCTTATAGGCTTCCACTTCTTCCGGTGTCCAGGTTCCTTTTCCACCCCGTGCCAACAGTACAGCTGGAACACCGGCTGCGCCGGCACAGTTGAAGGCACCATAACTGTTGTCGTCGATTCGAATTCGGTAGGGCAATCCTACTGCCTGTGACATTGCAAGGGAAGCGCGTTTTGTGGACGTTTTTGCTGCGCCCTGATAGTACAGATGGGGAAACAATACTTCTTCTTTGCCGCCACCATGCAAGTCAATGTAGAAGTCTGAAGAGAGAATCCAATTCTGAAAAAGCACATATGCAAGGCGATCCAGAAGAGATCCCTCTGCGTTACCGGGGAAACAACGGTTGAGATCCTCTTGTTCAAGATTTTCTGGTATATGGTGAAAAAAGGCGGGCGAGTTGCATACGGGGATAATACAGAGAATACCGGTAATGTCCTCCGGCTTCAGTTCGTGTGCCAGTTCCATAGCCGCTTCAACGCCGCAGTATTCTTCGCCGTGTATGCCAGCTGTAATCAGAATGGTACTGCCTTCTTCTTTGCCGCAGAGAATCGTAACCGGCAGAGAGAATCCGGTGTCCAACACAGGAACCGATCCGTGCCATACTGTGCCTGGGGCTGGGATAAACTGCTCCAACGATGGTCACACCCTTTCCAGTTTTTTCTTAGTTTACCACAATTCCTGCATTATGAAAAGCCTGATAGGGGGTCGTTTTACCAGGACAGAGCAGAGGGAAGCTTGAGTGAGGTCTAAGACTGTGGTACAATAATCAAAAGAGGTGATTGTATGGCGTCCATTTCGCATCCGATTCCACCGGTGTATGACCAGAACGCTGAAGTTCTTATTCTAGGATCGTTTCCCTCGGTCAAATCACGGGAGGGACATTTTTTCTATCATCATCCGCAAAATCGATTTTGGAGCGTGCTCGCCGCTGTGACCAACACGACGGTACCGCAGAGTATAGAAGAGAAAAAGACGCTTCTTCTCCAGCACCATATTGCGTTGTGGGATGTGATTCAAAGCTGTGAAATTACCGGTTCATCCGACAGTTCGATCCGAAATGTAGTTCCAAATGATTTGCGTCCCCTTCTGGAAGCGACAAGGATTCGACGTATTTATTGCAATGGTGGGACGGCGCATCGCCTGTATTTGCGGTATCTCTTGCCGCAGTTGGGAATTTCACCAGAAAAACTGCCGTCTACCAGTCCGGCTAACGCGGCGTGGTCGTTGGATCGCTTGATTGCTGTATGGCAGCAGATTGTCGATCAGGAATCGTAACCCAACAATCCCGCTCTGACAAGTTTGCCCGGAGTGGGATTATCGGGTTATGCCAGGTGAGGGATAGAGAGCGCAGTGCGCAAGAATCCCGCCAGTGTTTGGTATAGCAGATGATAGCCGGACTCGGATGGATGAATTCCGTCCCGTGAGATCAATTGGGAAAACCGTGGAGATGCCAAAAACAGAGAGCGTACGTCGATGCAGGGCAGCTGGAACCGCTGGGCCAGGTTCGCAATGGCATTGGAATAGAGTTCCTGCACACGATAAATGCGTTGGACGTCGCCGAGCCAGTGGAGAATAGCTGGTTTGCTGGAGCCCTTGGATACTATGAAATCCAAATATCGGTTAGCATCGATGGGCGGCAAGGTCATCAGCACGGGCTGGATCTGTTGTTGTTCCAGTGTCTGAACCATATCTTCCAACCCCGCGGTAAACTGTGGCAATGAGACAGCAGGGGAATGGGTTCCTTCTGGATCTGCCGCAATGGATATCCAATCATAATTGCAGTCATTTCCCCCAAATTCGATGAGTGCATAGTCATAAGAGCGGCCGGCAGCCATGTCCTGCTGCAGCACAAAACTGCCTTTGCAGGTTGTGGCGCCAAACTTTGCCCGGTTGGTCAGGGAAACCGGAAGCTTGGAAAATGCCGAGGTAAGCAGTTCTGCATGAAAATGGTACCGCCAGTTGTTGTCCGGCATGGTTGCTTTCATCAGAGAATCACCATAGATTCCAATCTTTACTGTTTGCTGCATTGTGTTGATCCTCCAATAGATTCAAGATTATATAATATTTAATATTATATTTACTGCTATTATATACTATTATAAAAACATGTCAATACCGTTGACGGAAGAAAAAGAGATACATATACTGTTTTTATTCTTACCGATTTGGAAGAAAAGAAATCGATGCACGAAAAAAACAAAATGAAAAGAGTTTCCAATCACAAAACAACGCTATAGAAAATTGGCGATATAAGAAAAAGGAGGGCAATATATGGGACCGGTTGTAGAAGCAAGAATTGAAATTCCCATGGGGAGTCAGAACAAGTATGAGGTAGATCCGGGTACCGGAAAAATCAAATTGGATCGTGTGCTGTATTCTGCGGCTTTCTACCCGGTAGAGTACGGTTTTATCGAAGATACCTTAAGTCTGGACGGAGACCCGCTTGACATCCTGGTATTTACGTCATCGCCAACCTTTCCTGGCTGTTATATTGACTCCCGTATCATCGGCGGCATGGATATGGTAGACAGTGGAGAAGGGGATACCAAAATCATCGCAGTCAATATCGGAGATCCGCGTTATGACCACATTCAGACGTTGGAGGATTTGCCGCCGCATTATTTAATCGAACTGAGAAACTTCTTTTCTACTTATAAGACGCTACAGGGAAGAGAAACCATTGTGGAACGATTTTTCGATATTCAGACTGCTGTGCATTATCTGGAAGAAGCAAAAGCCCGCTTTCAAAGAGAAAACTAAAAACTGCTGCCCCCTGCACAGCCAAGACAACAGGGGGCAGCAATTTTTATTGATATTATTGGCCTTTGGACATGTTATTGTGAAACACGATGACAGCCAAATCGAAGATTACAACAGCATAAATCGAGACAATTGCGATGGGTTTTCCGATGGCGGCATAATCCCCAGCGAGTACGGCGCGGCTTGCATCGACGGCATTGGCGAAGGGGAGCGCGCGGGTGATTTTCTCAAATGTGTTGCCAAGCAGGGACAAATCGAACCAGATTCCACTCAGCCATGCAGTAACATTTGTGAGCAGTGCACCGCAAAGACCGCCGACCTGTCTGTCATTCAGCAGAGAACCGACCAGCAGCCCAATACCAATGTACAGAATATCCGCTGGGAGGGAGACCAGTAAAACCAGAAAAATTCTTGGAGTCCACGGCAGACCGAGAGACAGAGATACAAGCAGACAAATTAAACTTTGCAAAACGGCAAGTGGAAGCATTGGCAGGGTATAGCCGAGGATGAAGTCGGAAGCACGCATAGGGGAGGAAAAAAGCCGGAGCAGAAGAGCTGTGCTGCGATCTTTTGCAATCAACATTCCGGAGAACAACGAGAGAAAGGAGAGTCCGAACACGGCGGCGCCTGGTGCCAGCTTGGAAAGTTCGAATAGTTCTACAGGAACATGGGATTGGATGACGGACAATAGCACAAGGATCAGCAGAGGAAATCCGATTCCAAATACCAGGTTGGGACGGTCGCGCAGCATCTCCTGAAAATTGCGGGAAGAGAATGTTCGAAGTCGCATATTAGAACGCCTCCTTTCGGGAGGCCAGTGTGACAAAGGCGTCCTCAAAGTTATCACAATGCGCCAGCGTTTTCAACTCGTCTGCTGTACCGAGTGCATGAAACTTGCCATCTGCAAGAATGGCAATGTGGTCAGAAAGCGCTTCTGCCTCCTCCAGATAGTGGGTTGTAAGGACAATGGTGTGGTGACCGCGCAGCAGCTTTAAACGTTCCCATAGTTCCCGGCGGGCGAGGACGTCCAGTCCAAGTGTTGGTTCATCAAGAAAGAGAATTTGCGGATTGCTGACAAGCGCCATGGCAATGCTCAGGCGGTGTTTCCATCCGCCGGAGAGGGTACAGGCTTTCTGTTTTTCAACAGAGCCAAGAGAGAACGTTTCAATCATCTCCGTCGCTCTGTCCCGTGCCGAAAGACGGTCAATACCATAGATGCCGGCGATGAATTCCAGATTTTCCCGGACGTTGAGATTGGGTGCAACGGCGGTTTCCTGTGGGGAGATGCCGATTATCGATTTGACAGACTGCGCATGACTGCGGATGCTGTGCCCCATCAAACAGGCGTCGCCTTCGGTTGGTTTTGTCAGGCAGGACAACAGTTTTATTACCGTTGTTTTCCCTGCGCCGTTGACACCCAGCAGAGAAAACAGTTGCCCTTGTACGATCGAGAGATTCAGATGATCGACGACCGTGCGTTTTCCATAACATTTGGTCAGGTTTTGTATTGTAATGGCAGTCATCGTGATGTCCTCCCTTCCTGTTCGGATCGGGTTCGATCAATGATCTGGTTGATAGCCCGGACATCCCGGCAGTTGATACGATATTGAATGAACCAGATCAAAGCATAGTTGAACAATAATGTGCCCAGCATGAACAGTGCGTTGCACAAAGTGGCCGGCATCCAGCAGAACAAAACGAACGGCACATAAAAGATTGCAGTAATCAGAAAATGAAGGATACACTGTTTGAAAAAACTCCAGCGCTCGTAAAAAAACAGGATGGAGGCTTCCGCAAAGACAATGCCAAGCAGAGCCATGAGCACGGTTTGTACCAGTGCTGCGGTCCATTCGTTGGTACAGCGGGAGACAAGCTGCGGCATCACGGCCACAAAATCCCCGTCGCCGATGCCGGCAGAGATACAGAGTGTAACAATCTGACCGATAAAAACGCCGGCCATAGCACCAACCAGCGCACGCGTTCCAATATGGTAATTCATAAAACACCGTCCTTACAATCCAAAATGGCGTTTGATTTTTGATGCATAGCGGCGGGAGGAAAAGGTGGCAATGTCGCCTTCCAGCGCGATACGAATGGTGCCGCTCAGTTTGGCATCAAGCTGCAAAATTTTCCGGCTGTTAACAATCTCTGAGTTGGAAATACGGACAAACTGCTGCGGATCCAGCTGCGCCTCCAGTTCGTACAATCTGGCATGGAGCGGGAAAACACCGCCGATAGTTTGTGCGTAGACTTTCTGCTGTTCTGCATAGATGCGTAGAATATCGTTGGTCTGCAACACAATCAAACCGTGCTCCGGATAGCCGTTTACAGTGTCCGGGTAAGGATGTTCCAAGCGGTTGGCGAGTGTGTGCAGATCCTCTGTTATCTCGCTCGCTACGATGATGATCTTTGGCTCTTTTTGCTGCGGATCAATGGAAAATTCAACCTTCACGGCCACACCTCCTTTGGAGTAATCACAGTATAAGCCTTTAACAGGAGAAAGAAAAGGAATTTGTGATAAGTGGTCGGGTGGGGAATATAGGTGGTTGAAGAGCGGCGGAATTTGTGAATTTTATGAGAATGCCGAGACAAATGCCGTGCAATGTGATATTCTATATGTACTAATTTTTCGTTTAATTGGACAGGAGTCAGTGAAATTATGACCTTTTTCTTTGCACCCATGGAGGGTGTGACAGTGTTTTCTTATCGGCGTATTCATCGGAACTGGTTTCCTGAAATTGACCGCTACTACTCTCCATTCGTAACACCCAACCATGCCCACCATTTTACAAAAAAAGAATTCCGCGATGTGCTGCCGGAGTACAACGAAGGCGTACCGCTGGTTCCGCAATTGCTGACCAACGATGCTTCTGATTTTGTCTGGGCAGCAGGGGAATTGAAGAAGATGGGATATGACGAGGTGAATCTTAACCTGGGATGCCCCTCTGGAACCGTGGTGGCCAAACACCGCGGCGCAGGATTTCTGGAGGATCCAGCCGCATTGGATCATTTTTTTGCCCAGGTGTTTGATACAATGCCGGAAATACATGTCTCAGTCAAAACCCGCATCGGATTGGAAGATCCAGCGGAATGGGAGCGTCTGCTTGCAGTTTACAACCGCTGGCCGCTGCTCTCCCTCGTAGTTCATCCGCGTATCCGGCGGGACTTCTACCGCAATCGCCCCAATTATCCAGCGTTTCAATGCGCGGTGGAGACGAGTCGCCATCGGCTCTGTTATAATGGGGATCTTTTTCATGTTTCGGATATACAGGCGATTTCTGAAAAATTTCCGGCAGTGGATGCACTGATGTGCGGGCGCGGTTTGGTGGCCAATCCTGCACTGGTACGTGAGGCGCGGGGCGGCGCGCCGTTGCAGAAGCAGGAGTTGCAGGAGTTTTTAGATGAGATACTGGCGCAGAACTGTATGTTAATTTCCGGTGACCGCAATATTATTTTTCGGATGTTGGATATTTGGGGACATATGGATGGTATGTTCACAAACGGCGACCGCTATCTGAAAAGGATCCGAAAATCACGTGTGCTTTCGGAGTATCGCGCGGTAGTTGCGGCGCTGTTTCGAGAACAGGAACTGGTACAGAACTGTGCATTTCGTGCAAGAGGGAATTACAGATGAATGCCATTTTTCGCTGGAGTTTGGCAGCACTGTTTTCCATCCTAGGTGTTCTGTTTGGATTCTGCCTGCCGGGATATCTCTGGATTGGGATGCTCTGCTTTGGCATTGCCGGTCTGTTGGTTGTTTACTATCTGCTTCGGAACCATCGGCGGGGGAAACATGTACTGACGGTGTTGTTGCTGATTTGTATTGTGTGCCTGCTGGCTGTTGAGATTCCGATCCTTCGTTCTGCCTTTCAGGAACCGGAGGAAGAAGTGGACGTTCTTATTGTCCTGGGCGCACAGGTGCGCGGAACGACTCCATCGCGCTCCATGCTAGATCGCTTGACTGCAACGGCAACCTATCTAGAAGCTCATCCGGATACCATAGCCATTGTCTCCGGTGGACAGGGGCTGGGAGAGTCTATCACGGAGGCGCAGGCGATGTATGACTGGCTGGTCTCCAACGGCATCGATGCATCACGGATTTGGATAGAACCGGAAGCAACATCTACGGAGGAAAATCTGACGTTCTCCTTCCGCATGATCGAGGAGAAAGCGGGAACCAATCCCAGTGTGGGCATTGTTTCCAGTGAATACCATTTGTACCGCGCAACCTATATGGCGGAAAAGATGCTGGGGATTTCCACAATGGGTGTCCCTGCGCATACGACCTATCCGCTGATGATGGTCAATTATTTTTTGCGCGAGGCGGCAGCGGTTGTCGTACTTTGGCTGCAAGGATAGTCAATGGAAGCCTTTACAGTGTGGAACAAAAAAGAAAAACAGGAGGGAATAATATGACTGGATACACGGTTGTAGATATGGAACAATGGCCGCGGAAGGATCACTATGCGTATTATACACAGAAGCTGAACGTGGGCTACAGCATGACCATCCGTCTGGATGTGACAAAACTGCTGGACTGCTGTCATCAGAACGGATACAAATTTTATCCCACATTTATCTATTGTGTCACCTCTGTGATCAACCGGACCGAGGCGTTGCGGATGTTTCAGAATCAGGAAGGGGAGCTCTGTATCTGGGATGATGTGATGCCAAACTACACGATTTTCCATGAGGATGACAGTACGTTTTCAGACTGCTGGACGGCATTTTCTTCTGATTTTGTAACCTTTTATCGTGCAATTACGGACGATATGGAACGGTATCAAGATATCAAAGGCATCAAGGCGAAGCCCGGTCAGCCGGCGAATTTCTTCTGTATTTCCTGTGTACCTTGGATCGACTTTACCGGATACAGCAACTATGTCGCCGGTGGAACGCCGCAGTTTTTTCCTATTATTACGTTTGGAAAATATACCAGAAAAGAAGATACCGTGGAAATGCCGTTTAATCTGACGATTGCGCATGCAGTATGTGACGGATATCACACAGGTTGTTTCTTTCGTGACTTACAGGAAGAGATCAACAATTTCCGGGTAGATAAATAGCGATAACAAACGAAGCGCCCCACTATAAGAGCGGGGCGCTTCGTTTGTTATGAGGAAACGGATTAGGCTGTCATTACGCGTTCCAGTCTGGCACCCAATCGGCTGAGAATTTCATTGGTAATGGTTCCGCACTGTTGTGTCCAATCACAGGCGGAAATCGCTTGCGTACCGGAGCTTCCGATCAATACGGCAGTATCTCCCGGCGCTACGTTTGGGATGCTGCTGACGTCAACGATGGTCTGGTCCATACAGATACATCCGATGATGGGCGCTTTGTGCCCATTGATGAGAACGGACCCGTTTCCACAGGAGAGCGCACGCGGAAGTCCGTCGGCATACCCAATTGTGAGCGTTGCGATTTGCATGTCATGCTCTGCCTTGAATTGCATCCCGTAACCAGCGGACTCTCCTGCGTATAGGGGCTTTACCGTTGCGATTCGCGCTTTGAGGGACAGAACAGGCTGAAGATATTTGCTCCAATTGCTGGTATCTTCCTTTGTGCTCAAAACACCGTACAGCGCAATGCCGACCCGTGCATAATCTTCTGCCAGTTCCGGGTAATGCAGGACACCGTAGCTTGATTGCAAGTGGATCTTGGGACAGGGATATCCCCGCTTTTTCAGTGTTTCTATGACCTTGTAAAATGTTTTGGTCTGTGTATCCGTGAAGGTTCTGTTCTGTGGTGACAGCGTGTCATCGGCTGAAAGGTGTGTGAAGAGGCCGTCTACTATCAGGTTTTTCATCTCACAGATGGCACAGAGCTGCTGGATGTTGTCGCTTCGTTCACCCAGACGATGCATTCCGGTATCGATCCCGATGTGTACATGAATTTTTCCATTGTAGTGGTTCAACTCGGTTGCATAGGTGTGGTCGATCACGGTCTGTGTCAGGTTATACTGTTCCAGCAATGAAAATTGCTCGGGATGGGTATAACCAAGAACCAAGATTTCCCCTTTGACTCCCTGTGTTCGTAAGGATACCCCCTCTGCAACACAGGCCACACAGAAGGAATTGACACCCAGTTTTTCCAGTTCCTTTGTGATCAAAACCGCGCCATGTCCATAGGCGTCCGCTTTGACCGCAGGCATAAGCGCACAGCGTTCCGGTAAACGGTGACGAAGAAAGGCAACATTGTGGTGCAATGCGCTTTGACTCAGTTCAATCCATGCACGTCCCTTCTGATATTCGGACATGACCTTCACTTCCTTCCAGAATCCGGGGCTTTTGTGAAACCACAGTACAGTGGTCTGGAATGTCCGTGCAGACTACCGCACCTGCCCCGATTTTTACATCATTTCCAATATGAATTGCTCCAATGATTACCGCACCCGCGCCGATAAAGCAGTGCGACCCGATTTGCGGTGCTTTGCCGTCGACCTCCCCAATGGTCACGTTTTGATAAATCCGGCAATCTGCTCCAATTTTTGCGTAGCGGGAAATATAAATTCCATGTAGTCCATGGGGAAGAGAAGGAATGTCGGAAAGTTCTGCCCCGTTTCCGATATACCCGCCGTGCTTCTGCGCGCTTCGGCTACAAAAGAAGTTCAAAATATCCCGCAGAACACCTCTTCTGGCACGACTTCGCCACTGGAACAGCTTCCAGTAAAAGGACAACTGGTCTCCTTTGGAGAAATCTGTTAAATGTTCTCTAAGCTTCACAAAGACCGATCCTTCCATACTGTGATGATGAAGCCGTCCATATTATTACCCGATATCGTATAGGGTGTTTTGGGCGCCAGACAAATGGTTTCCGTGTTATATGCGTCGACCGATAAGTAAGAGATCTCCAAAGTGCTCCGCTCGGTACGATGAATATAAGGACGCTTTCCGTAAGGAAATTGTTTTAGAAACATATGGTATTCCTCCAGTGTGAGATCCATACGGCGGATAATGGAAGCGTGGGGAATCCCGACGTAACGAAAATGCCAGGGCTCATGGCCAATGCCGGTGATGGATTCCTTTCCGGCTGGGTATCGCTCGATAAATCCGTATTGTGCAGCTTTTTCGCGGAATACCTGGCAGATACCGCTGTATGGGAATTCCGGACAGATGAAATCGATGGTTTCCTGTTTTAATCCGAGATCAATGGCAAGACCGGTCTGGTGCTCGCTGTGGCCCGGAAGCGCCACATATTTTTTTGTGAATTCTAAACCGCTCTCCGCAACGGATTGATCCCAGATTTCCTGCTGTTCCTGAAAAGAGCGCCAGCCACTGACAGGAACAATGTGTTGCCAGCCTTGCATGTCCTCCATCAACTTGGAAAGAAGCGCCACAGCTCTGTGCTGCATTTGGATAGCGGGTGTCTGCTCCTGTACAGAAACCAGGGATTGGGTGTCCTCTGCCCAGTATCCATGTTCTGAATTCACCAAAATGAGGGCGCCAGTCTGGACGCGTGTATTTGGAAACGAGATTACCTGCATGATTTCACCGCCTGTTCAAGAATGGCTTCGATGATTTCAGGGAAGGTATGTCCAGCAGCTCGCATCATGCCCGGATAACGGCTGTGCTCGGTGAAGCCGGGTATGGTGTTTACTTCGTTGAACACGATGTCACCGGTTGGAGTCAAAAACAGATCGACACGGGCAAATCCGGAGCAGCCAAGCGCCTGATAAATTCGCTTTGCGGCCTCTTTGAGTTCCTCGGATTTTTCTGTGCTGATTCTGGCCGGAACATGGATGGCAGAGGTTTTTAAGGTATACTTTTCTGTGAAGTCAAAGAAACCGCTGGAAAGTTCGATTTCATCAATTTCACCGGTTATGAGATGGTCGTTGCCCAAAACAGCACATCCTACTTCAAAGCCTTCGATGTTTTCCTCCAGAATTGCCTGGTTGTCATACTGGAATGCCAAGTCAATGGCGGCTTGTAAAGCTTCCGGCTCGGATACCTTGGTGATGCCGTAGGAGGAACCGGCTTTTACAGGTTTGACATAGAGCGGATATCCAATTTCTGATGCAAATAGAACAGCGGCCGCTCTGGGTGCGTTCAATTCCAGAACGAATGCCTTTGGTGTACGCATGCCTGCCAGACTTGCCAGCTTGTGTGCACGATCCTTGTCCATGCACAGCGCGGAAGCGAGTGTACCACAGCCTGCCAACGGGATGCCAGCCAGTTCAATCAGGCCTTGCAGCGTGCCATCCTCGCCGTTTCTGCCATGCAGTATTGGGAAAGCGATATCAATTCGGACAGAATCCAGACGATTACCTTTTAGAAGCAACAGTTTTTGCTCCTTTCGATTTGGAGAGAGCATTGCCGGTACGCAATCCTCTGCATTCAGCCAGGTATCGTTTCGGATCTTTTCAATATCTCCAGTAAAGTGGAACCAGTTTCCTTCCTGAGAGATTCCAACCAGCACAGGCTGGTATTTTGTCCGGTTCAGATTGCGGATCACGGCGTAAGCGGATTCCAGAGATACACTGTATTCAGAGGAATGACCTCCGAAGAAAATAGCAACATGTAATGTATTCATTGACTTTGTCCTTTCTTCAGGGAGAAATAAAAGAAACATCCTGCTTCGACACTGGAATTGTATCAAAACAGGATGTTTCTTGTTTTCGATTTTCATTTCGGAAGTCTTGCGTTTTTGCCTGGAAAATCATACGATTTTCTGACAATCGACAGGGAGGAGGACTGTGAAAGAAACGCTTTCGTCTGCACTTTCTGCTTGAATCAGGCCGCCATGCAATTCCACAATCTCTTTTGAAATGGCAAGACCTAAGCCAGCGCCGCCTGTGGAGGAAGAGCGGGAGGAATCAAGCCGGAAGAACTGCTCAAAAATGCGGCTCAGTTTGTCGGGAGAAATGGTTTTTCCACGATTCTGTATGAAGATTTTCACCAGATCACCAGTTTGTTCCATCGTGAGGACAATCTCAGTCTGCGGATAACTGTAGTTGACGGCGTTTCGAATCAGGTTATCAAATACACGTTCAAGTTTGTCCGGGTCGCAAAGAATTTCAATATCAGGGGCAATTTCTGTATGCCACCGCAATTCTTTTTCTGCCAGTATGGGATAGAATTCACTGGTAATCTGTTCCAGCATCCGGCTGAGATTTCTTCGTTCCGGTTCCAGTGTCAGCGTTGATAAGTTGAAGCGGGTAATATCAAAGAATTCGTTGATGAGATCCTCCAGCCGTTCCGCTTTATCCAACGCAATGCCCATATATTTGGCACGCAGCTCCTGAGAGATCTGTGGTTCATCACGAAGCAGCGTCAAGTAACCAATTACACTCGTCAATGGAGTTTTGAGATCGTGAGCCAGATAAACGATCAAATCGTTTTTCCGCTGCTCTGCTTCCTTGGCTGCTCTCGCATCATTTAACGCCCTTTCGCGTACCAGATTCAATTCATTTTCTGTTTCTGCCATTGCTCTCGGCAATGTGATAGGATTCAGAGAAGGATTTGCCAACTGTTTTGCTGCGTCGATGATTTCATCGAGATAGCGGAGTGGTTTTGAAATAAAATGATAGGTGATCAAAGTCCAACCAATCAGAACAATCAGACCAATGAAGAAAAGAATATTATCCTTTACGCCCTGAAGAATCCAATACAATTGGTTGGTATCATACCAGGTAAACATGGAGCAAAACCGCCATGCAAGAAATACGAATATGACAAGTCCCGAGATGAAGGCAACGATTGTAAGAAAATATTGGAGAAGTAATTGCCGGGACAAACGGCTGCGACGATCTTTTTTTTGTTCAGATTGTTTCTTATTCAACGGTATAGCCGACCCCCCAAACTGTCTTGACAAATTTCGGTTTTCTCGCCGGTTCGTGCATCTTTTCCCGCAGACGGGCAATGTGCGCCATAACGGTATTGTTATTATCCAGATACTTTTCTCCCCAAACTGCTTCAAACAATGCTTCAGAGGAAACAACACTGCCTCTGTGATCGCACAGATACCATAAAATGTTAAATTCAATGGGCGTCAGGGACAGTTCCTCTCCGTTGAGAAAACATTTATGGCTGCTTTTGGAAATATGCAGTCCGCGAATGTTGTGTTCTTCTGTTTCCTGGACAGTGGATTCTGCTGTGTTATAGCGTATATATCGCCGCAGTTGGGTTTTAACGCGGGCCATCAGTTCCAAAGGGTTGAACGGTTTGGTGATATAATCGTCTGCCCCAAGCGTCAGCCCAGTGATTTTATCCATATCTTCGACTTTAGCAGTGAGCATAATAATAGGAAACAGATGGGATTCCCGTATTTTCTGGCAAAGTGTAAAGCCGTCCATATCCGGCAACATAACGTCCAAAATGGCAAGACTGATGTTTTCGTGCTCTACGCAATGCAAAGCATCTGTGGCATTGTAAAATTTCTGAACCTGATAGCCGTCGTTTTTCAGATAGACTTCCACCAAGTCGGCAATTGCGTGTTCATCATCTACAATTAAGATGTTCTGATTCATTGATTGTTCCGGCTCTCTTTCTATTGGTCACTGGTGCATCAAGCAGGGAATATCTGTTGATTCCAATTGTTATTATAAAGCATACCATAAAATAGACCAAGCTGCAAATATGGAAGAAAATCTGTGAACCAGTGAGTTTTCAGTTTATCTGTATGGTAAATACGCTAAGAACCGTCTCGCTTCCAACGACGAGAATTTCTGACTCCGCAGGGCAATGCCGATGTTGTGATAGGCTGGTACATTCAATTCTTTCGCTACAATGCGATAGGGGACAGAACGATATAATTTAACCCCAATGTCCATTTTACCACCTGGGACGATTATTCCATCATGTCCATGGTAGGAAGCGGACTGGGTATCAGCATTTTGCCAAAACTGATATTAAAACGCGTCATTTTAGAGACCTCTGCTTTGGCACCTTTTCCAAAAGTATAAAGGGAGAACTGCACAGTGCAGTGACAGGAAACCGGTCGTAATCTGCCAGTGGATGCTGTTCCGGCAAAATGGCAAGGAGTGGATCTTGCTCTAAAAAGATGGTCTCCAGATCCGGATGGGTGGGAAGCCGCAGAAAACCGCAATCCACACGGCCCTCTAAGATCCAGGTTTCGATTTCTGTGTAATCTCCCAGAAGCAACGCATAGTCAAATGAAGTCAATTTTAATTAAGGACACAACAAGGGAAGAACGGGAAAAATTGTGAGTATGTCATTGGCAGCATGTGGTGGAGTCTGCGATTTTTGTAATGGCTGTGACAACCTCGGCGGTGGTCGGGTGGAGCTGTTATATCAGCCGTATATCGACGGGGAAAAAGAAATTTCTGAAATCAATGCGGAATGTCGCAGAGGAATAATCAAAGGCTAATAGAAGAGCGGTCTCAAATATCCGGGATCGCTTTTCTATTACATCATTAAATATAGAAGTGATGATATGAACAAATGCACAATAAAGGGATTTCGTTTGATATAAAATGAAAAATGAGGAAATAAATTTTAAAAATCTGATGGTGTCAGGGTGGGAACTGGACATTTTCAATGTTTTATGTTATTTTGAAATAAAATTATTTTTTACGGAGAGAACAGATACTTTGATTCTAATTGCGTGTATAGATAATCAGTTTGGAATGTTATTTAACCAGAGACGGCAAAGTCAGGACCGTGTTTTGAGAGAAAAAATTCTAGCAATGACATCGGATTCTAAACTTTGGATGGATGCGTATTCGGCAAAGCAGTTTTCAGATTTGGAAGCGCCGCAGATTTGTGTTGATGCCGACTTTTTAGCAAAGGCAGTACAGGGAGACTATTGTTTTGCAGAGTGTGTGAATGTTGCACCTTATGAAATCCAGATCGAAAAAATTGTTCTGTACAAATGGAACCGCGTTTATCCAGCTGACCGGTGGTTTCCCATTCCATTACAGGAAAATGGATGGAGATTGCTACAGACAACTGATTTTGCAGGCTTCTCCCATGAAACGATAACAGAGGAGATATACATAAAATGAAAATAGTAAGAAAGACAATCCTTCCAATCCTGATTCTCTGCTGTCTGCTTCTGTCCAGCTGTTCGCCTTCCTCCTTTGATGTATCGGATTCAGCTGGCAGCTTTTCTCTGGATGCAGTTCCAGCGTTTTCAGATGCGCCGTATGTCGTGATCAATGACAACATACCGGAATTTGCGGAGTCGGACCTCACAACAACATCGTTTGAGCAGTATGCTGCGTTAGATGCTTTTGGCCGCTGTGGCGTTGCCTATGCCAACGTTGGAACCGATACGATGCCGACAGAGGAAAGAGGTTCCATCGGTCAGGTAAAACCATCCGGCTGGCAGACTGTAAAGTACGATTTTGTAGACGGTAAATACCTCTATAACCGCTGCCACCTGATCGGATATCAACTGACTGCGGAAAATGCCAACAAAGAAAATCTGATTACCGGTACGCGATATTTGAATATCAAAGGAATGCTCCCGTTTGAAAATATGGTGGCAGACTATGTGAAAGAAACTGGGAACCATGTGCTTTATCGTGTTACGCCCATTTTCGAAGGGGAGAACCTTGTGGCAAAAGGGGTGCAAATGGAGGCAAAGTCTGTAGAGGATGATGGAGAGGGAATTTGCTATAATGTATTTTGTTATAACAGTCAGCCTGGTGTGGTGATTGACTATGCGACCGGTGAAAGTCATAAGGCTGCATCCGCGTCAGGAAACGTCACATATATTCTAAATACCAATACTTATAAATTTCATGATCCCGTATGCGCTCTGGCGGATGATATAAAAGAATCCAACCGGCAGGAATATGACGGAAACCGCGACACTCTGATTGCACAGGGGTATGAACCCTGCGGTAGATGTAAGCCGTAGTGGTTTTGTACTATTTGCAGGAAAAATTGGAAAATTTTCTTGACATTTTAAAGAAAAGCTTTTATACTAATAACACTTTCATATCAAATAAAAGGGAGTAGTTAAAAGTTCTGTTATCAACATCACGCCCCCATGGGCTGGTAACAGGCACCCTTGTGGTAACGAGACTTTTAGAAAATAGCTTGGCCGAATTGGTTAGACTATTTTCTAAGAGTCTCGTTTTTTATTTTGTAAAAATAGGAAGGAGCAGAAAGATGGAAAAACGATTCCGGCAGACTGCAGAAGAAGTGTTGCAGTCACAAAACACAGGACAGCAGGGACTGCCTTCCGAAGAGGCGGCTACCAGACTGGAAAAGTATGGGCCTAACACGTTGACCGAAAGTCAAAAAAAATCTCCACTTGCTGTATTTTTGGGACAATTTAAGGATCTTTTGGTTCTGATTCTGATCGCTGCGGCTATCATTTCCATGGTTTCCGGGGAGGGAGAAAGTACCATCGTAATCTTTGCGGTTATCATTCTCAACGCCATCTTGGGAACGGTGCAGCATTTTAAAGCTGAAAAATCATTGGAAAGCCTGAAGGCCATGTCGTCGCCGACGGCAAAGGTGTTCCGTGATGGCCAGAGAATGGAAATCCCCTCTGCGGAAGTGGTACCGGGTGACATCATTTCTCTGGAAGCCGGTGATCTGGTCGTTGCCGATGGGCGCATTATTGAAAATTTCTCATTGAAAGTAAATGAGAGTTCATTGACCGGAGAGAGCGAAAGCGTAGAAAAAACGGTGGACCCAATTTTAGCCGATGAAGTAGCGCTGGGCGATCAGAAAAACATGGTGTTTTCCGGTTCCCTGGTTACCTACGGCAGGGCCACGGTTGTCGTAACCGGAACGGGAATGGATACAGAAATCGGTAAAATTGCGTCTCTGATGAATCAGACCCAGCAGCGGAAAACGCCGTTACAGCAAAGCATGGACAACTTCAGCAAAAAGCTCGCCATTATCATCATGGCAGTCTGTGTTTTGGTGTTTGGTCTGTCCCTGTATCGTCAGATGCCCATATTGGATGCTCTGATGTTTGCAGTAGCATTGGCTGTGGCAGCAATTCCGGAAGCCCTGAGTTCCATTGTAACGATCGTACTGGCCATGGGGACACAGAAGATGGCAAAGCAGAACGCCATTATGAAAGATCTGAAAGCGGTAGAAAGCTTGGGGTCTGTCTCTATCATCTGTTCGGATAAAACCGGTACGTTGACGCAAAATAAGATGACAGTACAACAGATCTATGTCAATGGGACGATTCAAAACGGCCTAGACATAGATCTGAATGAGCAAAACAGCAAGCTGCTTCTGGAAGCTTCGATTCTGGCCAATGATGCGACAGAAACCGACGGGGTCGGCGTGGGAGATCCGACAGAGATTGCGCTGGTGCATCTGGCGGAACAGTTCCATGTCGATGAAGTGACAGAACGGGAGAAGTTCCCTCGTCTGGCGGAACTGGCGTTTGATTCGGATCGAAAGCTGATGAGCACACTGCATGTGTTAGACGGCAAAGTAATGATGCTGACCAAGGGCGCCATTGACGTATTGCTGGATCGGGCAACCAACCTCTTGACACCGGAAGGTGTGGTGCCGATGACAGAGGAGAAAAAAGCGGAAATTCTGGCGGTAAATCAGCAGTTTTCCGAGCAGGGACTTCGTGTCCTGGCCTTTGCCTGTCGAACAATGGATCGGGAACGTGAGCTGACGCTGGAGGATGAGCAGAACTTTACATTCATTGGTCTGATCTCCATGATTGATCCGCCGAGAGAAGAGTCCATTCGCGCGGTGGCGGATGCCAAATCCGGCGGGATCCGTACCATTATGATTACCGGCGACCACAAATTGACGGCATCCGCAATTGCAAAGCAGATTGGCATCTTTGAAGAAGGAGATACTTGTCTGGACGGTATGGAGCTGGATGCCATGTCGGATGAAGCGCTGGATCAAATTCTTCCGACGGTGTCAGTTTATGCCCGTGTTTCCCCAGAGCATAAGATTCGTATTGTAGAGGCCTGGCAGAGACGAGGCTGCATTGTATCCATGACGGGAGACGGTGTAAATGATGCGCCGGCTTTGAAAGCGGCAGATATCGGCGTTGCCATGGGCATTACCGGAACCGAAGTCAGTAAGGATGCAGCAGATATGATTCTGGCGGATGACAACTTTGCAACGATTGTAAAGGCTGTAGTCAATGGCAGAAACGTATTTACCAATATTATCAATTCCATTCAGTTTTTGTTATCCGGTAATATGGCGGGAATCCTGTGTGTGCTCTACACTTCCATTGCAGCGCTTCCAGTTCCATTCGCTCCGGTGCATCTGCTGTTTATCAACCTGCTGACTGACAGTCTGCCGGCCATTGCTATCGGGATGGAAAACGCCCGCGGTGATCTGCTGCGTCAAAAACCGAGAGATCCAAAGGCGAATATCCTGAGCGCAAAGCGAATGAGCAATGTTCTGGTACAGGGTGCACTGATTGCCGTTGCCACAATGGCCGCATTCTATATTGGATATCAGAGCGGCAGCGCAGCGCTTGCCAGCACCATGGCATTCTCTACGCTGACCTTGGCACGGCTGTTCCATGGTTTCAACTGCCGTGGCGCCCGTTCGATCTTCCGGTTGGGACTGTTTACAAATTTGTATTCCGTTCTGGCGTTTGTCACTGGTGTGGTGCTGCTTTCGATTGTGCTGTTTTTGCCGGCCATGGAAAAACTGTTCCTGATTGCACCGTTGACTGGTGCGCAGGTTGGTTGGATTGCACTTCTCGCGTTCCTGCCTACCGTTGTAATTCAAATTTACAAAGTCATTCAGGATGCTCGACAGAAATAGTCCAAATTATAAGCATGGAAGTTCCATTTGGAACTTCCATGCTTATTTCAATTTAGAATGGGATATCGAAACTATGAGAAGGTTTTTTCCTTGCTTTACAAGCTGAAAAAATAAGATTATAATAATAAAAATCTTTGAGAACAAAGAGAAATTCTAAAATTACAAATCAGTGTATACTGAGACAATAATATGATAAGAAAAGAGGGGAGCCGAAATTGAGAACAGGTCTGGTATTAGAAGGTGGTTCTGTGCGCGGCTATTATACCGCCGGCGTATTGGATGTTTTTATGCAATATGGTATTCGATTTGATGGCGTGATGGGAGTTTCTGCCGGGGCAATTCACGGCTGTTCCTATGTATCCAACCAGAAAGAACGGGATATCCGTTACTACAGAAAGTACGGGCAGGATTGGCGCTTTATGAGTTTTAGGAGTCTGCTCCTGACCGGCAATATCGTGGGAGAACAGTTCTGTTATCACGAGATTCCGGAGAAGTTGGACCCCTATGATTACGAGGGGTTCCGGCAAGCGGAAACCGACTTCTATGTGACTTGCAGCAATTTAGAGACCGGCAAACCAGAGTATCTGAAGATTACAGATATGCGGGAACAAATGGATCTGGTTCGTGCCTCGGCGTCTATGCCCTATGTGTCCAAAGTGGTTTCGTATCAGGGCATGAAATTGCTGGACGGTGGATGTACGGACAGCATCCCGGTTGAGGCAATGCGGAATCTGGGATACCGTCGGACTGTGGTGATTCTGACACGGCAGGAAGGCTATGTAAAAAAGCCGGAGAATGTCAGGCTTTCAAAACTTTTCTATCGCAGATATCCGCTGTTTCAACTGGCATTGCAGTGCCGTCACCTGACATATAACAGAACACTGGACACCATTCGCAGACTGGAACAGACCGGAGAGATTTTTGTGATTCGTCCCAGCGAGGCGTTGACAATCGGCAGGCTGGAACGCGATGCGGAGGAAATCCAGAAAGTATACGATCTTGGAAAAGCGGATGCGGAAGCAATCGTTCCGTCGATGTTACAGTGGCTTGCAGAGGAGAACGCAGATTGATCGATACGCATGCGCATTATGACCACAAACGCTTCGATAAGAACCGGCACAGTCTGCTTTCTACATTCGCAGAGGCGAGTATTGCGGCGGTAATCAACCCAGCAATGTCGTTTGCGTCAAACGCCAAAATGCGGGAAGAACTGAAACCGTACCCCTGGATTTACTATGGGGCTGGTATCCATCCCAATTGGGTTTGTGAGGGTGATCCCGACGAAGATGAGAACAGAGCGCAACAACTGCGTGTGTTTGCCAGAGACTGCCGTACCGTTGCCATCGGGGAAACGGGTCTGGATTATTATCGGGTGACGGAACCGGCGCAGCAGAGGCGGCAGAAAGACTGGTTTTGCCGTCAGATTTTCCTTGCCAAAGAGCAGAAACTTCCGCTGATTTTACATATTCGTGACGCGGATCGGGATGCTGTATCCATTCTTCGGACGCATGCTGTTTCCTGCACTGGCGTGGTTCACTGTTTCAGAGGAGATTTTGCGGCAGCAAAGGCGTATTTCGACTTGGGATTTTTGATTGGTATCGGAGGAAGCATTGCGTTTCCGGAGGAAACCGGTTTCCGTGAAGCAGTTAAACAAATCCCGATGGAATCGATTCTTCTGGAAACCGATGCGCCGTTTGTCAGACCCCGGGGGTATGGCGGCAAAAGCAATACCTCCATGTCTTTACCCATCGTTGTGCAGGAGATTGCCGCCTTAAAAGGTTGCTCCGGCGAGGATGTTGTAAAAATGACAACCAACAATGCAGTACGGTTGTTTCATATTTGGAAATAGCGAGGAAGGAGACTCTGTAATGGCATCCAAACCGGAATTTGTACAGTATGTTGCCGAACAGCTTGCCGGTGCCGGGACGGTTACCTATCGCAAGATGTTCGGGGAGTATGGGCTATACTGCAACGGAACAATTTTTGCTCTGGTTTGTGACAATCAACTGTTTTTAAAAATCACGGAAGCAGGAAAGCAGATTGCTTCCAATTTGCCGGAGGTACCACCGTATCCCGGTGCAAAGCCCTATTTTCTCATAGAAGAGTTGGAGAACCGGATGTGGCTTGCTGAGCTGGTGTCTGCCACCTGTCGGGCACTTCCACCGCCCAAACCAAAGAGATCGAGGAACAGAAATGGACAAATCTGATTCTAATACGAAATATCGCGGCCTTTACCAGCTGGAAACAGAACGGCTTCTTTTACGCCACTGGGAAGAGACGGACGCAGAAGAACTGTATCAATATGCAAAAGACCCACGGGTTGGCCCGATTGCGGGCTGGCCGCCGCATACCGATGTGGAAAATAGCCGACAGGTTATCCGGGAAATCTTATCAGCACCGGAAACCTATGCAGTGGTGTTAAAGTCCACGGAAAAACCGGTCGGGAGTGTGGGAATTTTATTTGGAGAGAATGCCCATACCCCGCTTGGGAAAAACGAAGTGGAAATCGGGTATTGGATCGGTGTTCCGTTTTGGGGACAGGGTTTGATTCCGGAAGCAGTGGAAGCGCTCCTTCACCGCTGTTTTACTGCGCTTCATTGCAGCGCGGTCTGGTGCGGATATTACGATGGGAATGTGCAATCCCACAGAGTCCAGGAAAAAATGCGGCTTTGTCCATCACCATACAGTCCAAGGGCGTCCATCACCGCTGGGAGATGTCCGAACGGAACACTTTACACTTCTTACAAAAGGACAGTGGGACGAACGGAGAGAATCTCGTGATGGTGATGTAGAAGCAATATCCTATATTGTCAGCGGTGTATGACTTCAAATTGTAAGATATATAGAAAATATACATGCCATTTTAAAACATATGCCAAACATAGACAAATCTGAGCGAAAAATAGTCTGTAATTTTATCGTTAAAGGATGGAAAACTGGGGAAAATTTAAAAAGAAAAGCGAAAAAAGGGATAAAATACAGAAGCATTGCGAAAAAAATGATTTGCAAATCAGGGAAAATTTGATATAATCTCTTTGAACATACAAGGTAGGCAACAAAAACTGTGATTGTTCATTCTTGTTGGAACAAATAGGGTGCATGGAAACCGTCCCGTTGGGAGGGGAGAACTACATCGAACCAATTTGCCAAAGTGAATGTTCAAAGTGCAGTATTGCGGCAAAAGGTTGCAGCGTACAATAAGAAAGTTTGCGTGTTGCTACGATCACTTGTAAACAGTACGAATGGAGAAATGCAAAATGCGGAAAAAAGTGAAGAGATTCTTCGCGTTCCTGCTGGTTCTCGTCATGATGATGTCCGTAGTAGGGGGGTCGCTGCTTTCTGTTGCAACAGAAACGGCAACGTCTTCGAATACGGCATCTTCTGCAGTGGGTGCAGATCAGGAATCACCGCCTGATTTGGAAGAAATCCCACCTGCACAAGAGGAGGGGGATCCCGACACGGAACCAGTCATGACGCCAACAGAGGAACCGGAGGACGAGACAGCCCAGGCTACACCTGTGGAGTATGTTGTAACGCTGATGGCACAAAGGTATATGCCTATGCCAGCGCAGGCGTTCTGCCTGAGGGTGCTGTACTAAAAGCCGACAAGCTTCCGGAAAACAGCAATGCATTTGCGGAGGCAAAGGCCGCTGTTAAGGCGACAGGCGTGGCTTTTGACGGCATGATGGCAATGGACATTCGCTTTGAAGTGAATGGACAGGAAGTGGAACCAGATGGTTCTGTACAGGTACGGTTGGAGCTGGCCGCAAGCACAATCCCAGATGAGATCGACCCAGACACCGTTGCAGTCCAGCATCTGGCGGAAACGTCCAGCGGCGTACAAGTAGAAACCGTAGCGGACACCTCTGCTGCGACAAATGGTACCGTTGCACTGGGTGAGCAGACCGTGAAGGCAGACTTCACAGTGGACAGCTTTTCCAGCTTTACCATTACATGGGGGAATAATCGTGCAACCGTAACCGTTAAATATGTCGATCAGGATGGAAATGAAATCTCCGGGACAAGAACACGGAATGTTAGCGTTGATAGAAATAGTACGGTTACGCTTGCAGAGTACGCCGGTAGCATTTCAGGTTATACATACCAGGGCGCTCATTTGTCTGGGATAAATGGTACAAAGGTAACGCAAATCAGACGAAATGATGGAAACCTTCAGTATCGTAATGAAAATGGTGACTGGAGAAGGTTGGACAGTAATTCTACCGTCTATCTGGTCTATGAAGAAGAGAATACAGAGCTTCCAGATACGATTGAGGCAAAGGTATATCTCCGCTATTCGAATGCAGTTCCAAGTAATATTAACCAGGATTTTGAGGCTGCAGATTACGGCCCAGCGGGTGATAACACGCCGTATGTGACTGTAACGGTTAATTTGAAAGCACTTGAAGCACAAGGCGTTCAGCCGTATGTTAACAGTAGTGGGTATATTTACTTCTCTATCGATAACGATGGCCAATATCGGCCGAGCGGAAACCGTAAGACAGATGCCACCGCTTTTTGGAACACATATATCTACCCCAATATTGCAGCGGATGATCAGGCAGCGCTCAATGCCATTTTCGGCGAGGGCAGTTACATCGGCTATGTGTTGAAGCAAGAGAATGATGGCTGGCATATTGATGGCGTTTTGGCTGAAGATCCTCCAGTCTACGTTGTGGAACTCTACGATCTGGATAAAAGCAATACCGTTGTTTTTGCGTTGAGCAGCAACGATACCAGTCTGCCAGGCGTAGCCCTTGGTGATTTTAAAACAAAGCTGGAGACCTATCGGAGACCTATCTTGGTGGTACAGATTATCAATATCGGACAACCGCTGACGGAAAAGGACTGATTGTTACTTACCTGAAAGACGGTGAAACGTACCAGACAACAGTTGAACCATATGAAGGTGACAGCTACAAGAACTATTACAGTGTCAATTCGACGGCTGGAAAGTTCACGTATCGCGAAGTTACTAGAAATGTTTACTATCTCTCCCGTCTGCAAATGAAAACGGAAAGAATGACAACTGCCCTAACTGTCAAAAAGACGGTGGACGGCAACATGGGAGATAAAAACAAGGACTTCAGTTTTACGCTCGCCGTAACCAAGGATGGGCAGCCTTACACAGAGACCATAACAGACAGTAACGGCAATTCTCTGAAGGTAAATGAGAATGGGGTATATACCTTTAAGCTGAAGCACGACGAACAAATTAGTGTGATGCTTCCGGCGGGATGCACTTTAACAGTAGCAGAGACAAGCGTTGCAGATGACGGCTACACCACGACTGTTAAGGTTGGAGAAAATGGTACAGAAGAGACAGTATCGTCCAAGACGCTGACCCTTACTGAGAATACCACCGTTCTTTTTACCAACAGCAAGACCATCAGCGCGCCAACAGGTGTTTCCCATGATGCAATTCCATTTGTCCTGATGACAGTCCTTGCATTGGGCGGTGCAGCAAGCTTTGTTGTTTTGCGTAAGCGCAGAGATGGCAACGCAGCATAATCCGCTGATGTAAGTCTCAGTTGCATCGGACAGTATAATGAAACTGCAATAAAAAAGCGCTGCTTATGTCAAATAAGCGGCGCTTTTTATACAGATGAAAAATCAGGAGGATAGCGAACGGAAAAATTTCCGGCCGCTATCCTTTTTTATTATTGGGAAATTCAAGTGAAATCAAGGTTTTAAGATTGCATTCGGAGATTGCGTACAATATAATACAACAAAACCCTATAAAATATAATGAAAAATCAGTAGAGGGATAAAGAGAATGAACATATCAAAAGCGGTTGCACAGGCGATTATAGAAGAGATCGGAGCAGAAATTCAGGAGCATATGATTATGACCGATTCCGATGGATATATCATTGCCAGTACGAATCTCTCAAGACTTGGAACCATCCACGAAGGGGCGCGTAGAATTATTACAGAAGAACTGGACGAGCTATATATCTCCAAAGAGATGGAGACTGAGACCACGAAAATGGGAATCAGTTTGCCATTGATCGTGCATGGAGAAATTGTTGGTGTTGTCGGTATTACAGGCGAAAAACAGAAGGTTGCGGGCTATGGTAATATTGTCAGGCATATGACGGAGATCATGATTGCGGATCGGCTCCGAAAGGATGTCAAACGATATGACCGAAGGGTGCGGTATCGTTTTATGGAGGAATGGATTTCAAGATCCAGTATACCGTACAGCGAAGAGTTTATTGAACGCGGCCATAATCTAGGGATAGATATTACGCGTCCCCACAGGGCGCTGGTCATCTTTTTCACGGGGTATCAGAAGTTGTCCGATACGTTAAAAGGACAGCGGTTGCTGGAAGAAATGGAAGATTCGATTCGTCATGAAATGCGAGACAGGGGAGCGCTTTACCTGCGAGAACCGCCGAAGCAGATCTGTCTTTTGCCTGCGTGTAGCAATGATGAGATGCAAAACCTTGCAAAGGATTTGATTCAACTGATTGAAGACACCTATAAAAAGCAAATCGTAATCGGGTTTGACAGCAGCACAGGGAACAAATTGTATGCCAGACAGTGCTGTGCAGAAGCGGAAAAAGCTGCATCTCATGCACTGATCTGGAACGGGACGATTGTTTGTTATGATGATCTGAATATTGAGCTCTTTCTGGATGAAATCTCGACATCCACGATGGAGGAATATTTAGAGAAATTATTTATGAATATTCCAAAAAAAAAGCTGAAGGAGTATATTGCGTTGATTGAGGCCTATTTTGCCTATAATGGTTCCATCAATAAAATGGCGGATGCGCTGTATATGCACAAAAATACATTACAGTACAAGTTAAAAAAACTTGCTGAGTTGACAGGACAGGACATTCGCGTTCCATTGAATATCTCTGTTTATTATATGGCACTCATTTTTTACAGAAAGATTTATCATAAACGCGCTGAGTTTTGAAACACGGAAAAACAGCATGATTGTTATGTATAACAAAAAAATATCGAAGAATATTATTTCCTGTAACATTTACGTAAAAAAGGAAATGTGTTATATTTTTAACACAAAGAAAAAGGAGGACACAGTTATGACAGGTATTCCGCTTTTAATCGTGTTTGTTTTAGCAATTATCGTCATGATTCTCATGATCAGTAAGTTTAAAATCCATCCATTCCTATCTATCATGCTGGTTTCCCTGGTGTTCGGCTTAATCGGCGGTATTCCGTTCGCTTCCACTACAGGCGCTGACGGCAATACAGTTGATGGCATTGCAACTGTTATCGGTAACGGATTTTCATCCACGTTTACCAGCATCGGCATCGTCATTATATTCGGTGCGATGATCGGCACGTTTCTGGAAGCAACCGGCGCTGCTTTGAAGCTGGCCGATATGGTTGTCAAGCTGGTAGGACCAAAACATCCCGAACTTGCAATTGAGCTGATGGGCTGGGTCGTATCCATCCCGGTATTCTGCGACTCCGGTTTTGTTGTCCTGAACCCGATCCGGAAAGCACTCGTAAAGAGAACAGGCGTTTCGTCTGTTGCCATGACAGTTTGTCTGTCCGCCGGACTGTACGCATCCCACGTATTTATCCCGCCAACGCCTGGCCCGATTGCCGCAGCAAATACCTTGGGCATCGGCAACAGCTTGCTTCTGGTTATGGGCCTCGGCGTTTTGATTTCCATTCCTGCACTGGCTGGTGCTTATTTCTACGCAAAGTATATCAGTAAAAAGGTCAAAGCCAAAGACGAAGCGAACAGCGACGGTGTTGTCCAGACCTATGAAGAGTTGGTTGCTTCTTATGGCAAGCTGCCAAGCGGCTTTATGTCCCTTGCTCCGATTATTGTTCCGATTCTGCTAATGGCATTGTCCAATGTTTCTTCGATCTTAAAATGGAGTGGTGCACTGGCAACAGCCTGCACCTTCCTCGGCACTCCGATCATTGCACTGGCTGTCGGCGTTGTACTGGGTGTCATCCTGCTCTTCCAGTCTGGCGTGGGTGGAAAGCTGTATGATCTGACCAATGAAACACTTAAGACGGTTGGTCCCATTCTGTTCGTTACCGCGGCGGGCGGTGTTCTCGGAAAAGTTATTTCCGCAACCAGTCTGGTCAAATTTATCACAGAACATGCGGATGCACTGCAGTCGATCGGAATTTTCTTCCCGTTCCTGCTGGCAGCAATCCTGAAATCCGCACAGGGTTCTTCCACTGTCGCAATTACTACCACCGCCGGTATTATGGCGCCGCTGATGGGTGCGCTGGGAATGGGATCCAATGCAATGGCAGCGCTTTGCGTTATGGCAATTGGTGCTGGTGCAATGACGGTCTCTCATGCAAACGACTCTTACTTCTGGGTTGTTACAAACTTCGGTGAAATGACACCGGAACAGGGCTATAAAACCCAAACCGTTGCAACGCTGGTAGAAGGTCTCTGCTCTATGGCCGGTATCTTTATCCTCTCTCTGTTTTTACATTAAATCCTGATCATACCACATAATAATAGCATACAACATTGCAGCCCCCGACTTGGTTTCCAGGCCGGGGGCTATAATATTACAGGAGGAAGTTGCAGAAAGTTTTAAGATTGAGACTGTGGACTTGCATTTTTGGGGATTCCCGTCTATACTATCTAGATGTTTGAATCTGTTGGCTGAGAGTAGAGGGACTGGATGTTCTAATTCTCAAACCAAAAGATTACAATAAAGCAGTACATAAAGGAGAGCAACATTCATGAACTTTATTGAGATCATAAAAGCCATTGTCCTCGGTATTATTCAGGGCATTACCGAATGGCTGCCAATCAGCAGCACTGGGCACTTGATCTTGTTTGACAATATCTGGCCGATGACATCCACGTCGGAATTCTTTGAAGTGTTCAAGGTTGTCATTCAGTTTGGATCGATTCTGGCTGTGCTGGTCCTGTTTTTTCATAAGCTGAATCCATTTTCTGCACAAAAGAGCAAGTCAGAGAAAAGGGAAACATTTGACTTGTGGAAAAAGGTTATCGTTGGTTGTTTGCCAATTGTTATTGTTGGCCTTCCTTTGGATATGATTTTGGAAGAGTATCTGTCCAGCGTTTATATCATTGCGGCGACCTTGATTCTATATGGTATCGCATTTCTTGTGATTGAGAGCCGGCAGAAACGTCCATCCATGCAGTCTTTGGAACAGTTGACCTATAAAACAGCATTCTTTATCGGCTGTTTCCAAGTGCTCGCAGCTATTCCAGGTACCTCCCGCAGCGGCGCCACCATTCTTGGCGCGATTCTGTTAGGATGTTCTCGTTATGTGGCAAGTGAATTTTCGTTTTTTCTGGCGGTGCCAGTCATGGCGGGCGCCAGCGGACTGAAACTAATCAAGTATTTTTTGAAGGTGGGTATGTTTACCGGAACGGAATGGCTTCTGTTATTCATCGGAACTCTGGTTTCGTTTGTCGTATCAATACTTGCGATCCGTATGCTGCTGAGTTATATTCGAAAACATGATTTTAAAATCTTCGGTGTATACCGTATTTTGCTTGGTATTGTCGTAATGGTCTATTTTGCCTTTTTGGCATAAACAATAACAAAAACAGGCTCCCATTGGAATGGAATCTTCCGATGGGAGCCTGTTTCTGTTACCATTAACAATGGTTATTCTTCACAGAATATGCTGTTATCCAAGATGCATTTTAAATGTTTTTTGGCCCGCTGAGTATATACCCGTATGCTGTTGGAATTCACACCTATAGCAGCGGCAATGTCATTGTCATTGTGCTTTAGAATATAGCGACGGACTAATAAGGTCTGTTCTCTTTCCGGAAGGCACTCAATCGCATACCACAGCGCATCGATTTCTGCCTGTTTAATCAAATTGATCTCCGTTGTGGATTCAAGCGAAAAGAGCGTTTCAACCAGCTGATCCGTCAATTTCTGCTGTAGAGTGTTTTTTCGGACTGCCTTTGCAATCTCATCAAGACAGAGATTTTTCACAGTCTGTATCAGGTATTTTTTCTGCTGACATGGTGTCAAAGTCCGGAGAACGTCTGCTTTTTTAAAAATACGGAGTATGGTTTCCTGTACACGATCTTCTGCCAGATCTTCGTTGCCTTTCGTATAGTTCAGAGCGGCGTGCTTTAAGACCTTATAATGTGTGGTATACAAGGACTCGATGAAATCCGAGTTTGATAGGAGCGATTGTTTTTTCTCTTCGTTCAAGGTTTTTCCCTCATCTCTATTTCTAATCATCCGTTCTTTGCAATCAGATAGGGTGAATATATGCGGAAAGAAAGGCATAGAACGACTATATTTATTTTAAACGAAAAAGAGGAGAATTCAATACTTGAATGCGATAAAAA
>JBMNQH010000009.1:0-90477 GCA_050944035.1 Oscillospiraceae bacterium
GTTTTATCCTTCGGTGCAGTCTTTTCTTTCAAGTCTCCGCTTGAAGAGAGTCGGTTAAAATTCACATGTTTCGTAAATCCCTATGTGAACGCTTCTTTCACTTGTCTTTTTTTATATTCTATTCTTCTCCACGTTGTACTGTTTTAATATTTTTCTCAAACTTTCCGCGGGCACCCATGACCTCATGGCCACATCCCAGGCATTTCAGCCGAAAATCCATACCGGTACGCAACACTTTCCACTGATTGCTGCCACAAGGATGCTGTTTTTTCATCGTCAGAATATCACCGACACGAATGTCCATTGCAAACTCCCCTCTCTATCGTTTAATTTCTTCCCAATATCGCCTTGCCGCCTGCTCCATTTTGTTATCGCCATACTCGTAATATTGTACATTCTGGATCTCGTCTGGCAGATATTGCTGCTTCACATAGTGATTCGGAAAATCGTGCGCATACAGATATCCCTGCTCCCGCTCCATTCCAGTGGTATCCGCATGGACATTCTGCAACTCTCTGGGAACGCTCCCGGTTTTTCCTTTTCGAACATCTGCCATAGCGCGGTTAATGCCCAGATAGGCAGAATTGGATTTTGGTGCTGTCGCGAGCAGCACCGCTGCATCTGCCAATGGAATCCGTGCCTCCGGCATTCCGAGCTGCAACGCACTGTCCACACAGGCTTTGACAATTGGAATCGCCTGCGGATACGCCAGTCCTACATCCTCTGATGCGATCACCAGTAACCGTCGGCAAGGCGACAACAGATCACCGGCTTCAAGCAGTCTGGCCAAATAGTGTAGCGCTGCATCGGGATCAGAACCTCGAATGGATTTTTGCAATGCAGATAAAATGTCATAGTGGTCATCACCATCGCGGTCGTACCGCATGGCGCTGCGCTGCGTAACAGCCTTTGCCTCTTCCATGGTCAGTCGGATGGTTGTTTCCGTCCGCTCTCCGACGGAGAATAGAAGTTCCACCGCATTGATGGCTTTCCGTACATCACCGCCGCAGGAGGTCGCAATGTGCAATATGACGCCGTCCTGCAAGATGGCTCTGCAGCCGCTCCGTTCCTCCACAATACCGATGGCGCGTTCGACCGCTGGCACGACATCTGCCGGTGTAATTTGTTTGAACTCAAAAACTGTACTGCGGCTGAGCACTGCATTGAACACACAAAAATATGGATTTTCTGTGGTTGATGCAATAAGTGTAATTTTTCCGTTTTCAATAAATTCGAGCAGAGATTGCTGCTGCTTCTTATTAAAATACTGGATTTCATCCAGATAGAGCAAAATGCCGTTTTGGGTAAGCAGCGTATCCACTTCGCTGATAATCTGTTTAATATCCGAGATACCGGCACTGGTGGCATTGAGCTTCCGCAGCGTTCGGTTGGTCTGCTGCGCAATAATCCTTGATACCGTCGTCTTTCCGGTGCCGGACGGTCCATAAAAGATCATATTTGGAATCTGTCCGCTCTCGATGACACGGCGAAGCAGACCATTCTTTCCCAGGATATGCTGCTGTCCCACAACATCGTCCAATGTTTCCGGTCGAATCTCATCTGCCAAAGGTCGATACATCTTCCGCCTCCCTCTGCTATCTCACTGTGCGTCTGGTGTTAAGAATGGCGCCGATACCTGCCCCGCAAACACCACCGACAATATGCGTGATCTGGCTGATATCGTCGACCTTGGTAAACAGATCTACTACCTCACTGGACAGGTACAATGCAATAATCAGAAGGAACGTCAACGGAACTCCGCCTTCACGGGTTCCCGAGAAGGAGAGCAGAATCACCATCATATAAACAAGACCGCTTGCTCCCAACAGTCCGGCAGTCGGGAAGAATGCAAACTGGACAATCCCTGTGATAATTGCCGTTGCAATTATGGCCCAAATCAGCGCTGTGCTTCCATACTTTTCTTCAATTGGCGGCCCGATCAGCAAAATCATAATCATATTGCTGATATAGTGATCGTAGCTGCTGTGTCCCAGAACATGTCCCAAAAATCGGACATAGGTCAAAGGATCGGTCAGCGGTGCACGGTACACAGAAAACAGCATGGTCGTTGTCCAACCATTGGTGAGTTGATTCAGAACCAACACGCCAAGGGAAAGTAATGCAAATGTCAGCGTCACCGGTGCGTTGTACCGGATTCTCGGCAGTCTCAAATCAATATCCCCTTTCACTGAATCATTTCTATCTATTTTGTCAGTTTTATAACAGTCTTTCTAAAACGGCTTCTCCAACGCGCAAACCGTCCACAGCAGCAGACATAATGCCGCCGGCATATCCGGCACCCTCTCCACAGGGATAGACACCGCGAAGATTGGACTGCAATTGTTGGTCGCGCACAATCCGAACAGGAGAAGAAGAGCGGGTTTCCACGCCGGTCAACACAGCAGAATCCAATGCAAACCCATGCAGCTTCCGATCAAACAGCGGCACCGCATCGCGCAGAGTCTGCACGGCAAAGTCCGGCAAACAGTCGGCCAGATTCTGATAGGTCACGCCGCGCGGATAGCTGGGCAGCACCTCGCCGCAGCAGCTGGACGGTACCCCCTGTAAAAAGTCCCGCAACAGCTGTGCCGGCGCTTGAAATGCGCCGCCCCCCAAACGATATGCGGCCTGTTCCCAAGTCCGCTGAAATTCCACACCGGCCAGTGGATGTGCACTACCGAAATCCGCAGGTTCCACACTCGCAAGGAAGGCCGCATTGGAATTACGTGCATTGCGTGCAAACCGGCTCATGCCGTTAACGACAACGCCGCCGGTTTCGCTTGCCGCCGCAACCACTTCTCCGCCGGGACACATACAAAATGTATAGGCAGAGCGGCCATTCGGCAAATGGCAAGACAACTTGTAATCTGCGGCTCCCAAAGCGGGATGGCCTGCAAAAGCACCGTACTGCGACCGATCAATCCATTCTCTCCTGTGTTCAATGCGAACCCCGATGGAGAATGGTTTTTGTATCAAATTTGCGCCACGTTCGTAGAGCAATTGAAACACATCGCGCGCACTGTGTCCAGTTGCGACGATGACGGTTTCGGTTTCAATCTCACCGACATGGCCGTCACATACCGTCCGTATGCCGTAAAGCGCCCCATTCCGCAGGAGCAGATCGACCATTCTGGTATCAAATTGAACCGTGCCGCCCAAAGAGATAATTTCCTTCCGAATATTTCGCACCACATCAGGCAGCAAATCGGTACCAATATGAGGTTTTGCCTGCCAGAGAATTTCTTCCGGTGCCCCCGCTTTTACAAAACTTTGCAGCACATCGGTACACCGTGGATCGTGGATGTTGGTATTTAATTTTCCATCCGAAAAGGTACCGGCTCCACCTTCGCCAAATTGTACGTTGCACGCCTCATCCAATTGCCCAGTGTCATAAAATCGCTGCACTGCCACCTCACGCCGCCACACATCGCTTCCGCGTTCTAGGACAATCGGTTTCGCACCGGCACGCGCCAGATACAGCGCCGCGAACAGTCCGGCAGGTCCGGCACCACAAATGACCGGCGGCTGAGATGGCGGGTGTTTCATGGATCTGATGACAGCTGCCGGTTTCACCTGAAATATCTGTACATTTGGGTTGTCCAATTTTTTGACAACAGCCATTTCCTGTCCGGCATTTTTCAATTTAACGCCCAGCGTCACGACAAAACAAACGGCCTGTTTTTTTCTGGCATCCACAGAACGCTTCAGAATCTGTACTTCCCGAATCTCCGAGGTTGGACGTTTTAATTTTTTTGCTGCAATCTGCTGCAGCGTCTCCATATCAAAGGAAAGCGGTACACTGACCACCCGTAATTCAATCAAAGCTCTGTCCTCCCGGCATCCTCTCCAGCGGCCAGACCGGAAGCAAATGCCCAATGCAGGTTATAGCCGCCGCAGCGGCCGTCAATATCCAGTGCTTCTCCGACGGCATAAAGGCCGGGAATGCCACGGGATCGCATCGTCTTTTTGGAAAAGTCCCGGACTTCCGCACCGCCGCGTGTTACCTGTGCCTGTTGTTCGCTGCTGTTTCCAAGAACCCGCAACGGAAACTGCTTGACTGCCGCGGCCAATGCCGCCGCATCAGTAGACCCAGCACGGCGCAGAATTGTCTGTGCAATCCGTTTTTGAAAAATCCCCGTCAGATAATCACCGGTATCGCGCACACTCAACAGTTTTGCCCGTGCTGCAAAACGTGCCTGTAGTGTCTCCTCGCTCTCATCCGGAAACAGATCCAGTACCAAGGTTTGGCCTTCTTTTGCAAAGCGCGAGAGATCAAACACCATTACACCACTGACTCCATAATCCCGAAACAGCAGTTCCCCTGTCTCCTCCCCAATCACGGTATTGCGTTCCATCAGCACAGCACGGCAACGGATACGCAACCCGGACAGGCCGCGAATTGCCTTGGTTTCGGTCAGAATGGGACAGAGCACCGGAGAAAACGGAATGGTGCGATGGCCAAACGGCTCCAACAGTGTTGTACCCCCACCGCTGGCAACAATCACAGCATCGCCGTATGCCTTGTTTCCTTTGGTTCCCTTGACCATGAAACCATCTTTTTGCTTGATGCTCGTGACTGTAAAATTACAGCGTTCCTCCACACCTAGCCGATGACATTCCAAGCGCAGAACATCCAAAACAGAAGTTGCGCTGTCGCTGACCGGGTAGACGCGCCCCTGTTCGTCTGCATAAGACCAAAGACCAAGTGCATCAAAGAATTCTCGCATGGCGGCACCGCTGTACCGCTCCAGCAGCGGAGAGACAAACTCCGAATGGTTGTATGCCGACGGACAGACCTGCAAATTGGTCAAGTTACAGCGTCCATTCCCGGTAACGAGTATTTTCTTCCCAACCCGTTCCTGTTTCTCGCAGATGATAACCTGTGCGCCCTGTCTGGCCGCTGCAATGGCCGCCGTCAGTCCGGCAGCACCACCGCCAATTACAAGCACCTGTTTTTCTCCCATATTGTGATTCCTCCCGCTGGCTTCTCGTCTTTCTGCTGGTTATTATACAACATTTCCTATCTTCTGAAAAGCAATTCCAACGGATTTCCCGTTGTTCACTCCTGAAACAATATTGCACGGACGGGTGCCCCATCGCAACCGGCAACACGAATCGGAAGTGCGGACAATTGATACGCACCGTCCGGCACGCCATCCAGGATGACATTTTCTACAATGGCAACACCAGCCTCCAGTAATATACGGTGGACGGGTGCTTCCTGATCAAGCGGTGCAACGCTCCAGGCATCCGTCACAACCGTCTGCACACCGCATTGGACAAGATAGCTTGCAGCTTCCTCATTCAAATAGCTGCTTCCACCGCCATGCAATACCAAACGGCTTATCCCTTCCACTTTTCCCCGAAATGCCGCACTGTCTACCACCGCGTTGGCTGGGATCGTCATGACAGTGCAAGAACCAAGATAGCGTTCCAACGGCATATTGTCGATGGTACAGCCTCCTTGTAAATAATGGGAATTGGCATCCGCATGCGTCCCCATATGACTGCTTAGTGTCATCTCGCTTTCATTGTATTCGTCGCCTGCTGAAAGATCACTGACCTTATGCATGGCAAACGGCGGTGTCCCGGGATAAAGGGGCGCTTCCTGTATGATACGTGTAATATCGAAAAGTTTCATCGTCTTGTCTCCATTTGTTGAAAAGTAAAAAAAGCCTGCCATTCGGTAACAACCAAAATGGCAGGTGTATGATCGACTTAAAACATCTAGCCGCGCCTACGGCGAGAACTCGTTTTTCTATCCGCATACAGACGATTGCCGGAGATCCTGCTGTCAGATTCCTGCATAAACTGCTTCAACTTATCCTCAAAGCTGGGATCCGCTGTACCAGCTGTACCGGTTTGAACGGATGGAGCCGTTGTTCTCCTGTTTTGAGACTGCTGACATGGCGCATACTGCCGCGTCTGGGGTCTGCGTGACACAAATTCTTCTGCCTTTTTAATTGACAGATTGATTTTTCCATCGTCTCCAACGCTGATAACTTTCACTTTGACTAATTGTCCTTCGGAGATGTGATCGGTAATTTGATTCACATAGGTATTGGCGATCTCTGAGATATGAACAAGACCACTTTTTCCCTCCGGCAATGCTACAAACGCACCGAAGCCCATAATCTTGGTAACCTTGCCCTCATAAATCTCTCCCACTGTTAGCTGCAAACGCTTTATCCTCCTGTTTGATTGCTTACATCAATAAAAATAATCTCGTCTGGTGCCACAAGTCCCAGCTTTTGCCGCGCAAGATGTGCCATCACATCCGCATCCTGAATGTGTTCGACTTCATGCCGAAGCAATTCATTTTCCTGCAAAACGATTGCTTTTTTTTCTTCGAGCTGCGTCAGAAGTGTTTCAGCCTTTCGGACCTGTCCGTGTAGAACCATCCACTCCACACCCGCGTACATGACTATGGCAATTACGATAATCTTTGTAGATATAGCTGCCCGCTTTCGGTTCAACCGCATCGCCCTCCTGTTGTGCAGGGTCTCCGACATGTTTCGTAACGTTGCGGTTAATACAGTGTATTTTACTCCATTTGATCGGTTTTTGAAAGAGATTTTTTAAAAATTTCAGAATTTTTTTACAGGGTTTTTCAAGCAGTTTCAAAGGTTTTGTCAGCAATCTCAAAACCCATCGCATCCCGTCTGCTACTTTCTCCAGTCCCCGACAGATCCAGACACTTGGTCCTGCAAAATACAATACTGCGCCCAGTGCGGCAGCCAGAATCATAAACAGACGGAACGCACCTCCTCCGACGTGCTGCATCACATAGAACAGCACGGACAGGACAATTGCGCTGAACAGCAGATCCAACAGCTGGGGAACAACCTGACCGCTGCATTGCTTTCGCACAATGCGAAACAGATCATACACGAGGCCGAGACCAATTCCGGCAGCCACTGAGGTAATCGCCTGCATCATCTGCAAAGAAACCGGAAGCTCCATCTTTCATTACTTAAACAGACGTCCGAACAGACCACCGCTCACCGGCGCTTCATCCTCGTACTGCAACTCTCCAATTTTCCCCTCGATGTTCACTTCCCCAGTGTCAACACTCAACTTCCCAATGTGCAATTCCGAACCTCGGATGGTCAGCATCCCCTTGTTAGTTTGCATCACGATCTCCGTTTCATCGAAGCTTTCCACATTTTCAACACCGGATACGGATAACTTTTTTCGTTCCTCCATAATGACGTTGTGTGGCCGCTGGATTGGCTTGTTTAATTCTTCGTAAGGCATTTATCCTTCCCCTTTCTGTCTTGATGCTATATCTTATGACAGGATTGTCCGGATCATGCCGTACTTTGAGTCGCAATTGTATGATAGAACAAGCCGGAACAATGGCACAACACAGGGGGTTGTGTATCTTTTGTTCCGGCTTGTTCCGATTATTATCTGTAGTCTTCATTCAAGAACAGGGCTTTAATCGCCACCACTTCCTCATATTCCTCCTGATCCACTTTTACAGAGGAATTCAGCGCTTTCAAGTCTGTTTTAACCACATCCAGCGCCTCTTCTGTTGTAACGGCACGGCTCTCTTCGACAGCATTTACCATTCTCTTTAGTACCATCGTATGTGCATACCGTGCTGGAAGCGGAAAAACAGAATCATAAGCCTGGATGTATTGTTCCACAGCAGCCTGTGCCTTTTGCACACGGTTCATAATATAATGTCTGTTATTTTTTGAAGTTGGAAGCATACTGACCCCCGAAAAAAGGAAAATAGCGGCAATCCCAAACAGGGTAAAATAAATTGCGAATTCCGTCCGGTGGACAAATGAGTAGATGCCGTAGAGAAGTGAACAGAGTCCCAACAGAGTTATGGCCAATGCCGCCCATTTATAACTGGGCTTGCTCTGCAAATAGGCACGTTTTCTTCTGGCCGACTGACTCAATTCCAGAGAAAGCTCTGGCCGTTTATCCAAATAGTCAGCGGCCTGTTTCAGTTCAGATATTGTTGTTTTTGCCATATCCGATAAGGCCGGCATTTTTTGCATCGCACGTGCCTGTTCTTTTTCGGCAAGGCGCTGCTCCGCAGCTCTGCTGATTCGTTTGAGTTCCGGTCTGGCCTTGGCCAAATACTGGAGCAACTGATCAACCTGTTCCTCATATTTAAAGTTGCACTGCTTTTCTTTTCCGTCATCATAGACTACAACCAGGTAGGGAATGGTAGCAAAAACCCCTTTTCCAGAAAATCCGCCCTTACTCATGGCCACCCGCTTGAATACCCGCGTGACCGATGAAAACGGCACATAGTATCTTCTGTCTATATAAAAACTATTCAAATACAGAGCCTGTTCTCCCACACCGCAAGGACCATATTTTCTGCAGTTTTTTCGATCGCTTGATAATACTGCATCGGGTAACTGTTCTCTGCCAAGCTGTACTGGTTTCCACATTTTATCATCTCCTGATCTATGTATGCTGCCATGTTCCCTGGTTGCCTATTCCAGAAACAATCGAATGTCCTTTTCACAGTATGCAATTACTGTACAAGTTGTTCTTTTTGCTTTTTCGTTGCGTGCAGGAAAATGCCGAGGAACAACACTGCAAGCACAATACCGGCAGGATATGCAATGGTTGTACCAAGTCCCAGACATTCTGGTGCATAGAAGAAATAGGTCATGGATACTGCACTCATAAAGGTTGCAGGAACTGCCGTAATCCAATAATTCTTTTTCTCTTTATAGAGATACATGCTGGCCGCCCAAAGAACAATCATCGCAAGAGTCTGGTTAGTCCAACTGAAATATCTCCACACGATTTTATAATCGAGATGGCCAATAAATGCACCGGCTGCCAAAAGTGGGATGCACAGAATCAATCGATTTTTAAAGGATTTCTGATCAACCTTAAACCAGTCCGCAACAACAAGACGTGCGCTACGGAAAGCCGTATCGCCAGATGTGATTGGGCACGCAATAACACCCAGCATCGCAAGTGCAACACCAATACCGCCCATTGTCTTTTTGCATACGTCATAGATTGCAGCAGACTGTCCGTTTGCCAACGCATCCTGCAGTCCTGTACTCAGTCCACCTGTAACCGAGTATAGAGAGCAGCCGGCGGCGGCCCAAATCAATGCAATAATTCCTTCACATACCATGGCGCCATAGAATACGAAATGTCCCTGTCTCTCGGATTTCATACAGCGAGCCATCAACGGAGATTGGGTTGCATGGAAGCCGGAAATCGCACCACAGGCAACAGTGATAAACATAACACTCCAAATCGGCGTACCATCCGGATACATATTTCTGAAGTTGCTCCAGATTTCAGGAATGACGTAATCCGACTTTGTAAAAATACCGACGGCAACACCAACGGCCATAATAATAAGGCAGATGCCAAAGATCGGATAAATTTTACCGATAATCTTATCAATAGAGACAAATGTTGCAATGAAATAATAGAGTAAGATAACCCAAAGCCAGAATTCTGTACTGGTCAAAATACCTTTGAATCCGCCATTCTGGAATAAAGTTACAATCAGACCAGACGGTCCAACTGCAAACACCGTACCAACCATAACTAGAAGAACAACGCTGAATACCCGCATTACGTTCTTCATGATATTTCCCAGATAGATGCCACAAATCTCCGAAATAGATGCACCATCGTTTCGTTCCGAAAGCATACCAGAGAAATAATCATGTACACCGCCAGCAAAAATGGTACCAAATGTGATCCATAAAAAAACAACAGGTCCCCAAAGGGCACCCTGCAGTGCTCCAAAGATAGGACCCAATCCAGCGATATTCAAAAGTTGTACAAGAAACAGTTTCCACTGTGGCATAACAACATAGTCAACGCCATCATTGATTCTGACCGCAGGCGTCTCCCTGTCGTCCACTTCGAAGGTATTGTCCACAATTTTACCATAGACAAAATAACCACCAATTAACAAAACAAGACAAATAAGAAAGCTTAACATACCAGTTCCCTCCCTCTACTTTACAGTACGGCTGTTTTACTTTTTGCAAGCAGCTTTCTGTCTTTTTCGTCTACATTATAGTCCTTTTCCCCCTGTTTTTCAAGACAGAATCTCCATACTATTTCCTTAAAAATTTCCAAATTTTTAACATTTCATTTATGCAACTTTTTCGTTTTCTTTTTTAGAATGCTCTTTTTATCAATCGCAGCTTGCAATTGATAATTCCCTGTGTGATAATAGGAGAAAGAGGTGATCTTCTATGATGATTTCAACCAAGGGCCGATATGCCCTGCGTATTATGATTGATCTTGCACAGCATACAGAGGAAGGGTTTATTTCTTTGAAATCCATTGCCGAGCGGCAGGAAGTTTCAATGAAATACCTGGAAATGATTGTTGCCATCTTAAATAAAGCTGGCATTTTGGAAAGTCGGCGCGGCAAGGACGGCGGCTATAAATTAATCAAACCTGCAAAAGATTATACTGTCAGTGAGATTATGGACCTGACAGAAGGTCATCTGGCACCGGTTTCCTGTCTCAGCTGTAGTGACAACCAGTGTGAACGCGCGGATTCGTGTCTGACCCTGCCGATGTGGCAGCAGTTAGACACCATCATTGATGACTATCTCTCCAGCGTCTCTATTCAAGACATTCTCGACGGTACACTAAAATAACAACTTCCTGGATACTATAACACTCTGTATACAGAGAAAGAAGTCCATTTCTATGCGTAAAGTTTTATTTTCCTATTGACTTTATAGGATATTTGTTTTATTATATTCCTATAAATAAAATAGGAATTGAGGTTATTGCCATGATTGTATATGCTGATAATGCCGCCACCACTTGTCTGAGCAGTACTGCAAAAGAAGCTATGCTTCCTTACTTCGATCAAATCTATGGAAATCCTTCCAGCCTTCACCATTTTGGTCAGGAAGCTGCAATGGCTCTTCAGGAAGCGCGCGATACGGTTGCCAAGCTGCTGAACGCTCCTTCCACCAGAGAGATTTACTTCACTTCCGGCGGCAGTGAAGCGGATAATCAGGCGCTGCTCAGTGCGGCAAGTTTTGGTGCAAGAAAAGGAAAACAGCACATTATCTCTACCAAATTTGAACATCATGCGATTTTGCATACATTGGACAAGCTCGAAAAGCGCGGATTCGAAATCACACTGTTGGACGTCCATGAAAACGGCATAGTCCGTCTGGAAGAATTGGAACAGGCTATTCGCGAAGACACTGCATTGGTAACCATAATGTTTGCCAACAATGAAATTGGTACGATTCAGCCAATCGCGGAAATTGGTGCCATCTGCCGGAAAAAAGGTGTTCTCTTTCACACCGATGCCGTACAGGCCGTTGGGCACATTCCAGTGGACATTCAGGCCACGAACATTGATATGCTTTCCCTCTCCGGCCACAAATTCCATGGTCCAAAAGGCGTTGGTGTGCTCTATTGCCGCAGCGGCATCCCGCTTGTCAATGTTATCGAAGGCGGCGCACAGGAACGCGGTAAACGTGCAGGAACAGAAAATATTCCCGCGATTATGGGCATGGCTGCGGCGATGCAGGAGGCTTGTGACCGCCTGCCGGAAACCATGACTTATGTCTCTGCTTTGCGTGATAAAGTCATTTCTGGACTTTCCAAGATTCCACACTCCATTCTAAACGGCGACCGCAACCAGCGGGTGCCCGGTACGATCAACTTCTGTTTTGAGGGCATTGAAGGTGAATCCCTGTTGCTATTGTTGGATGCAAAAGGAATTGCAGCCTCTTCCGGAAGTGCCTGTACCTCCGGTTCCTTGGATCCCAGTCATGTTCTGTTATCTCTGGGGCTTCCGCATGAGGTTGCACATGGTTCTCTTCGCCTTTCCATCGGTGAATATAACACCGAAAAAGAAATCGACCATATCATCCGTACCATTCCCGAAGTCGTTTCTTATCTCCGCAGCATTTCCCCAGTTTGGGAGGATTTGGAAACTGGAAAGCGTACCCATATCATCTAAACAGAATAGAAAGTGAGAATACACCATGTTATACAGTGAAAAAGTAATGGATCATTTTCAGCATCCCCGCAATGTTGGAAAAATGGAAGATGCCGACGGCATTGGTGAAGTCGGCAATGCAAAATGCGGCGATATCATGAAAATGTATATCAAAGTCAAAGACGGTATCATCACCGATGTTACCTTCAACACCTTTGGCTGTGGCAGTGCCATTGCCACCAGCTCCATGGCAACAGAAATGATCAAAGGACAGCCGATCGAGGCTGCATTGAAACTCTCCAATCAGGCCGTTGTGGAAGCACTGGACGGTCTTCCGGCGCAAAAAATCCACTGTTCTGTTCTGGCCGAGGAGGCCGTCAAAGCAGCTGTCAAAGATTACTATGACAGAAATGGTATTGCATATGACGCAGCGCTGTTCTGTAGCGGCGATTGTACCTCCTGTTGCGAAAACGCATAAGGGTTATGTTATAAAAAACAATCTGCTCCGTACTTGAAGGTACGGAGCAGATTGTTTTTCTATTTTCTCTTATAGGAAGAACCGCAGTACTAACAAATCAGAGCACCTGCCGGAATGGCATCGTCCAGCATAATCAGATTCAGCTCGTCATCTTTTTCTGCAGACAGCAGCATACCGTTGGATTCCTGTCCCATCATCTTTCTGGGCGGCAGATTGGTGCAGGCCAGAACCGTCTTGCCAATCAGCTCTTCCGGCTTATAGTATTTGGCAATGCCGGAGAGAATCTGACGCGGGGTACCGGAACCATCATCCAATGTAAACTTCAGGAGCTTTTGGGACTTCTTAACCGGTTCACAGTTGAGCACCTTACAGACTGTCATTTGTACCTTCGCAAACTCGTCAATGGTAACCGGCGGTACCGCAGGAACAGCAGGGGCATTTTTTTCCGTATGAAAGGCTTCAATTTCTTCCAGCTTCTTTTTTACATCGAGACGTGCAAAGAGAATTTCTGCCTTGCCAACTGTATGTCCTGTAGGCAGTGCACCAAATTGTGCCAGACTGTCCCAATCAGAGGGTTCGATGGCCAGCTGTGCAAAGATCTTATCCGAGGTCTCAGGCAGATAGGGCTTCAACAGCGTTGCACAGAAGCGAATGGTTTCCAGTAAATTGTAAAGCACGGTATCCAAACGCTCTTTTTTCTCTGGATCTTTACCAAGAATCCAAGGCTGTGTTTCATCGATGTATTTATTTGCGCGGCGCAACAAGGCGAAGATTTCATCGATTGCATCTGCAACATGCAGGCCTTCCATTCTGGCTTCGACCTTTGCGGGCGTTGCCAGACAGAGATCGATCAGTTCCTTGTCAATTTTTTCCGCAGCAGCATGATCACTGAGGATGCCGTCGGAATACTTGTGGCACATGGTAATGGTACGGTTGACCAGATTCCCCAGGATATTGGCCAGATCGGAGTTGACGCGTTCAATCATCAGCTCATAGGTCATGGTGCCATCGCTTGCAAATGGAATTTCATGCAACAGATAATAGCGGACAGCATCCACACCAAACAGCTCCACCAGATCGTCAGCATAGATGACATTGCCCTTGGACTTGGACATTTTGCCGTCGCCGACCATCAGCCAGGGATGGCCAAAGACCTGTTTCGGCAGCTCGACGCCGAGCGCCAACAGCATAATGGGCCAGTAAATTGTGTGGAATCGCAAAATATCTTTTCCGATCAGATGCACATCTGCCGGCCAATATTTTTTAAAGGTTTCTCCATACTCCCCTTCCACATCATAGCCTGGGAAGGTAATATAGTTGGAAAGTGCATCAATCCAGACATAGATAACATGTTTTGGATCAAAGGTAACCGGAATTCCCCACTTGAAGCTGGTACGGGAAACGCAGAGATCCTGAAGGCCCGGTTTGAGGAAGTTGTTGACCATCTCATTTTTACGGGCTTCCGGTTGAATAAATTCCGGATGCTCGTCAATATATTGCATGAGTTTGTCAGCATATTTGCTCATCTTGAAGAAATATGCCTCTTCTTCTGCCTCTTTTACCGGTCTGCCGCAGTCCGGACACTTGCCGTCCACCAACTGACTCTCGGTCCAGAAACTTTCACAGGGCGTGCAATACAGTCCCTTATAGGAACTTTTATAGATATCTCCCTGATCATAAAGCTTCTTAAAAATTTTCTGAACCTGTGCTTCGTGCATTTTGTCTGTGGTTCGAACAAAGCGGTCATAGGATGTATTCATAATATCCCAGATCCGCTTGATTTCTCCTGCGACACCATCGACAAATTCCTGTGGACTGATACCAGCTTCTTTTGCTTTTTCCTCAATCTTCTGACCATGTTCATCCGTGCCAGTCTGGAAATAAACATCATAGCCATTCAGCCGTTTGAAGCGGCAGATCGCATCTGCCAGAACGATTTCATAGGTATTTCCAATATGCGGTTTGCCAGAGGTATAGGCAATCGCAGTGGAAAGGTAATAGGTTCCCTTATTCATCTTTCTCCTCCGTTTATAGAATCCGGACAAATCCTGTCCAAACTGTTCTCTTATTGTATCAATCGTTGTGGTAGTGGTAGGTACTGGAGGCCTCCTTTGTACTGCTGATCAAAGTACCATTCGCATCGTATACGTTTCGATAGGAGGTTGCACCAAAATTGCTGCTTCCCTGCCAGGTCTCCGTCGTCATCTCCACATGTGTGCCGTCGAGATCGGTTCCATAGATTTTGATATTGGTCGTACCGGCATTGGTATCCACGCTGGTCACAATCTTAATCGGATATTCCCGATTGTTTACAAATTTAAAATCCACATTGGGCCAGCTGACCGTGGCATCCAGTCCCCAAGGCAGATAGCTGACCGAGAAATAGTGAACATTTCGCTCTGTAATTTGTAAATTGGCAAGCAGCGTACAATAGTATAGCGTAGAAGAAACCTGACAGATACCGCCACCCAGTTCGTCTACCACTTCCCCGTTTGCATAAGCGCCTGCCGGCAAATATCCTGCCGCTGCGGTCCGCTGTCCAACTGTTCCGTTGAACGAGAAGGATTCCCCCGGATACAGGACAACACCGTTGATGGCTGCGGCGGCCTTCGCAATATTGTTGTTGCGATTATAGTTATATGAGGACATATAAGTTGTTTTCTCCGCAAGCAGATCCTGAAACAGCATACTCTCGTCGAACGTTACTTCTTCCTCTGTTGTAGTCGTGATCAGTTCGATGGTAACTGCCTCTCCTTCTGCAGCTGCATCCAATGCCGTCTGTGCGGCATCCATATCAAACCAGACTTCTGTTTTTGTCTTTGTTTTTCCCTTTATTTTTTCAGTATACCCAGTCTGATACACCGTATCATGCAGTGCCTGCAAATCCGTCTGTCCCGCATAGGTAACAAAGGGCGTGCAGTCAACAGCGGTATCACCATTGATAAAAGCTTCTTCCACTGCCGCAGTCAGTCCCTGCATATCGACGCTGACATCCGACGCACCTTTGATCACAACGATGCTGTCCTCTCTAATATTCACAGAGGATGCCTCTGTCTCCTCCTCAAACTGTTCAGCAAACGGCTGCAAAGTTGCGGTGATTACTTCCGTATCTATAGAGATGGCGCCACTCGCGCTATACTCCACTTCTTTTCCCATACAGTGGAGATAATCGCGCAAGGTCGAAAAGATTCCACCCTGTCGTCCATAACGGTAGGCAAGTTCAGCCGCCTCCTGCATATCCACTGTCAGATTGCAATCCTCTGCAGAAATCGTCGTTTTGCAGGTATCGGAAAAAATTGCCTCGACGGAGCTTGCGCCCTGATCATATGCGCCGCTCTCTTCCAGCTTGGTTTTTGCCTCCTCAAGCGTCAAACCGCCAAGTTGTACACCGTTGAGCGTTACATTGGGATAGATTGTATCCAACCCATCAATATGCTTTGCAGCGCAGACAAGGCTAATACATGCTGCCGCGACCAACACCGCCACAGCAATCCCAACAATCTTCAGTTTTTTATGGTTGTGTTGTCTGGCGTTTGCTTCGTTCTCTTTCTTATCACCGAATTTCATATCTTGCTCCATTGCAATGTGTTCTGCGTTCACGGGCATGGTCGCATTTTTATCGTTTGTCTCGGGTGTGGAAACATTTTCCGGCTTTCCATCCTGTTCAACCTCTGGCAGCCGTTCTTCCTTCTCTGGCTTCTCAGATATTGGTTGTTCTCTGTTTTCTTCTGGATTTTCCGCAAAGTTCAGAACCGCTCTCCACCTTTCCCATCAATAGTCTGCAAATCACCGCAACCCTTTTTCTTTAAACTGCCTTGTATCATTGATGAAAAAACCGTTCTTCGCCCTCAGGCAACGATTTTTTCTTCACCGAATTTTCAAATGCCTCTCTTGCCCAGGGATTCAAATTGGTTCGTTCCTCTGCCTGTACTTCCAGAAGTGATTCAATCAAAAGATTGGAAAGCAAAAATCCAGACGAGGTGAAATGCCATCGATCCCCTTCTTTGACAGCCCAGCCTTTTTGTTCAAATTCCTGAAGCCGCGCGGCAATCGGTGTAAAATCTCCGCTGTAGACCGTTTTATATTCTTCCTGAGAAATGCCTCTGTTTCGTCTCATACCGAGCATAATATATTCTGTCGCATGCTCAAAATGATCGATATATTCATATTCATCCAGAATTGACGTCTCTTCGTTGATACCGTCTATGTAAGCTTCTACATCACGGACATAGCTGTAACGGGTATGATTCACATAGGAGTGAGCACCGGAACCAAAGCCCATATAGTCCTCCACATTCCAATATTTCAGGTTATGGCGGGACTCTTTTCCTTTGAAAGCAAAATTAGAAATTTCATACTGCTGATAGCCATACTGCTGAAGTGTTTCCACAGTGTAAAGATACATATCCGCCTGCTCGTCATCTGTCGGTAACAGGGCGGAATTGCGGTAGCTGTCGTACATAGGCGTTCCTTTTTCCAGCTTCAATCCATAGCAGGAAATATGTTCCGGACGCAGAGCCATAACACGGCCCAGCGTATCGGCCCAATCCTTTTTGGTCTGGGTCGGCAGACCATAAATCAGATCGAGACTGATATTGCGGAAACCGGCAGACCGCGCCGCTGCAACCGCCTGCTCTGCCTGACGGAAGGTGTGACGCCGCCCAATCAACTTCAGTAGATCATCATTGGCACTTTGGACACCAATGGAAACACGGTTGATTCCCTCTTTCCGCAGCATACGCAAATCTTTTTCCGTCATACTGTCGGGATTCATCTCAACCGTAACTTCCGCACTTTTCAAAACCTGTCCTGTTAATTTCAGCGTATTAAAGATCTCACAGATTCGCTTTGCACCATAGTAACTTGGAGTACCGCCGCCAAAATACACACTATCAATATAATAGGGCTCCATGCGATCTGCCGATTCACGGATATGCAGCAGCAGGGCATCCTGATATTCTGCCATTCTGTCATCACATCCGGCAAGAGAATGAAAGTCGCAGTAGCCGCATTTGCTTGCGCAGAACGGTATATGTATATAAATTCCCAGTTTCTGTTCCATGGTGTTCCTCCGAAGCGTTTTTGGGGTAGTTCAGAACGCGGTTCCGACCGGTCAGGCCGGAACCGCGTTGTATATCTCAGACGTTTTTATATCAGAAAAGGGAGCAAACCAGTTCTGCATACTCTACGGGATCGGCAATATCCAACCCTGCAATGATGTTGGCCTGTGCCAGCAAAATACGTGCCAGGGAAGCTGCTCTCTCTCGATCGGACTCATAGGCAGCTGCCAACGCCGCGAAGGCAGGATGATCGCCATTGATCTCCAGAACACGCTTTGCCTTGACCTTATCCTTGTCAAATCCGGGCAGTGCAGCAAAGTACTTTTCCATTTCCAGAGTGACATCACCGTCGGTGGAAAGGCAAACAGGGTGTCGTTTCAGCTTATGGCTCAAGCGGACATCATAGACTGCCTCTCCCAATGTTTCCTTGACAAAAGCAAGAAGATCCTTGTTCTGTTCCGCTTTCTCTGCGGTTTCCGTCTTTTTCTCCTCAGACTCCAAGCCCAAGTCATCGCGATTGATATTACAGAACTTTTTGCCATCATATTCGCCCATCATCTCAATGACGAACTCATCGACATCCTCTGTCAGGCAAAGAATTTCATAGCCGTGGTCGCGGATCTGTTCTGCCTGCGGCAGTTTCTCCACGCGCTGGATCGATTCCGCACCGATGTAATAGATGGCAGGCTGTTCTTCCGGCATCTGGTCGATGTACGAGCGAATAGAAATCATATGGTCATTTCCAGTGCAGGAAAACAGCAGCAGATCTTTAAGCAATTCCACCGTCTTGTTATTATCTCCATAATAGGAGGTCATGCCATATTTCAGCTGCAAACCAAAAATCTTGAAGAATTTTTCATAGTCTTCCGGTCGCTCATCCATGATTTTTTTCAGTTCTGCTTTGATCTTCTTCTCCAGATTATTCGCAATCACCCGAAGCTGTCTGTCATGCTGCAGCATCTCGCGGGAAATGTTCAGGCTGAGATCCTGAGAATCGACCACACCGCGCACAAACCGGAAATAGTCAGGCAACAGATCAGCACAGTTCTCCATAATCATAACATTGCTGCTATACAACTGCAGGCCGGGTTTGAAATCGCGGGTAAAGTAATCATAGGGTGCCTGCTTGGGAATAAACAACATCGCACGATAGGACACGGTTCCCTCTGCGTTGACGCGGATCACAGCAAGCGGATCCTGATTGTCATAGAATTTTTCTTTATAGAACTGCATGCATTCCTCATCCGGCGCCTCCGTACGGCTGCGCTGCCAAATAGGAACCATGCTGTTCAGCGTTTCTTCCTGATAGGTGGTTTCAATCTTGGTCTTGGGTTTGCCATCCTCATCCAGTTCGTCGGTCTCAACGCGGTTGACATCTTCCACTTCCATTACGATGGGCCAGTGGACATAGTCGGAATATTTTTTAATCAGGCTGCGGATGGTCCAGGTATCCAGATAATCGGAATACTTGACGTCCTCCGTGTCCTCTTTCAGTTCCATGATGACTTCGGTGCCAACGGTTTCCTTTTCACACTCGGTAACGGTATAACCGTCTGCTCCGGTGGATTCCCATTGATAAGCAACCTCAGAACCATAAGCGCGGGTTCGGACTACTACTTTTTTGCTGACCATAAAGGCAGAGTAAAAGCCAACGCCAAATTGGCCAATGATATCAATATCCGCCTTCTTTTCTGGATCCAGTTCATTTTTAAACTGGAAGGAGCCGCTGCGGGCAATCACACCGAGATTATTTTCTACCTCTTCTTTGTTCATGCCGATACCATTGTCAGAGATGGTCAAGGTTCTCGCATCCTTATCGCGGTCAATTCGAATTTGGAAATCACCGCGTTCCATCCCGACGTGTTCATCGGTCAATGAAAGATAACAGAGTTTATCAATGGCATCGCTCGCGTTAGAAATAATTTCCCTGAGGAAAATTTCATTGTGTGTATAAATGGAATTGATCATGAGATCAAGCAGTCGTTTCGACTCTGCCTTAAACTGTTTCTTTGCCATCTGCAATTCCTCCTTGGTGTTCGCATTTGCTGATGGGAACCGCGCCGCAATACGGCCAATATCACGCAGGCACTACGGCGATGTTCCTAGATTTCTATATATTGTTATCAAGATACAGTTTATTATATCATCTTTCCGGACATTTTCAATACCCGCACCAAAAAGCAATCTCTCTGATATCCCTTAAATTTTTCGACCGTTTTTGTTCTGATTCTTTACCCTTCTGCATAACTGTGCTATAATTTTTCCACGCAGCGGTCTGCGTATTGCTTTGATACTTCCCCGCGCGATGTATTTTCGCGAGAAAGGAACCAACGATGAAAAAACTTTTGAGTATCCTGCTTACATTGACACTTCTGCTCGGCCTGTGCGCCTGTTCTGACAAGAAACCGGCAGAAGAGGACAAAAATGACGATACAACTGTTTCGGATCAGAAGGAATCACAAAACAAGGCCGAAGAGGAAAAGAAAATGGAGGAGGAAAACGACCTCTCATCTGACGCGGAAGAACCAACAGAAGATTCAGAACCGGAAGAACCAGAGGAAGAAACTCCTCCTGTCACCGTCATTTCCAACTGGGAAGAAATTTACACCAACTTTCTTTCGGAAAACTATGACCGTTTGATGGACAGTTGCAGTGTCGGTATTGTCGGTGTTGGGTTCATTGATTTGGATATGGACGGCATTCCTGAACTGTTACTGTTTGACAGCGGTTCCTCTGCAGCCATGGGCGTTCAGTTCTTTGATATCGTAAATGGTACAGTGACCTGTGTTTCTGCCAATGTTGCCGGCGTCGGGGAAGCATTTGGTGGAGACTATCTCTCCAACACTGTGGTCAACACCAATTATTTTAAAAACTTCCGCCTGATGCTAAACAATGAAACAGGGGAACAATATTTCTGTATTGATTCCTCCAACGGTGCCATGGATTTTTACTATCGGGAAACCATTCAGTTTTCGGCAAAAAATGGTGTGCTCTCTCTGAGCAGTCTGTTTTATACCAAAGAAACTTTCCAAGAAGAATCCACAGAAGTGGCAGAAACAGAATACAAAATCAATGGAGAAACGTGTACTATGGAAACCTATCAGGCTACAGTGGAAGCGTTTTACTCCACAAACACTGATACACAATACAGCGCCAACGGCGTATTTACTTGGGATGGCGACTACAGTAACACAAGAGACGGCCTGCTCTCTATGACTGCGGACGCCGCAGCACTATACACACCGATTGTATAGTGACCGGATGGGTTGAACGGGAATGTCTCCATTCAACCCATTCCACCTATACGATAGCGATTTCACAAAACAGAGAAGGAGATTCCATCATGCCAACATCGTGGAAACGCACACCAGATGAATTGCACAGCATTTATTGCTCTAACACAGACGCGTTCTATCGCGCGGCCGGTCGTAGTCTTGCACCACAGTTGGATGGTTTTATGCGCAATTGTACGCTTGCGCTCTGGAGCCACAGCACTTCTATTACACAGGATCATGTTGACGCCTTCAACCAACTCTATTCCAAAGGACAAGTACAGCCGAGTCAATTGCTCTGGGGTCTTACGGGGGAAATCTGCCAATCCCACGAATTTTTGCCGCCGCTCTTTTTCTGGACACTGACCGAACAGGATGCAAAACACCATACGGACTATTCCCGTATCTTTGTGCGGATGGTTACCAATCTTCTCCTCTATATGGCCGCAGTCGACGACGAAGTAACCTTTGACGAGGCCGCCTATATTACAGACTGTAGTGAAAAGCTGACAGCAATCTGTGATGCAGCCAACGTCAAGCCCTCCAAGCCCGCCATTCGGGCAGCTGAGTTTGTGACCAGCGGAGCCCCCTCTTTTACAGAAAAGCATCAGGGTGCAACCTCGCAGTCCAATTCAACCGAACAAGGCACAACTGCTTCCTCGACTGTTCAGTCTGCCGCGTCAAACACTGCTCCTCAAAATCTGGAGGAATTGATGGCACAGCTGGACGAACTGGTCGGTTTAGAAACGGTCAAGGCAGATGTGAAAAGTCTTGTCAACCTTATGAAAGTACGAAAACTGCGTGAAGAAGCGAGCCTTCCCATTCCGTCGATGTCTCTGCATTTGGTATTTACGGGCAATCCCGGTACGGGAAAAACAACGGTTGCCCGCCTGCTGGCCGGTCTCTACGCTGCAATTGGCGTTCTAAAAACAGGACAGTTGATTGAAGTGGACCGCTCTGGTCTCGTTGCCGGTTATGTTGGACAGACTGCACTGCGGACCAGTGAAGTCATCCAATCTGCACTCGGTGGTGTTCTCTTCATCGATGAGGCCTATTCTCTGGCAAGCGGCGGGGAAAATGACTTTGGACGGGAGGCCATTGATACGTTGCTGAAAGCCATGGAAGATCATCGGAATGACCTGGTGGTCATTGTAGCGGGGTATAGCGCACCCATGGAACGCTTTCTTTCCTCCAATCCGGGACTGGAATCCCGTTTTAATAAGTACATCGCTTTTCCCGATTATACCGGCACAGAGTTGCTCGCCATCTTTGATTCACTCTGTCGGAAAAATGGCTATACGCCGACAGAAGCCGCACACAATCGTGCCTCGCGTCTGTTTCAGGATCTGTACGAAACACGGGATGAAAACTTTGGAAATGGCCGTGATGTCCGAAACCTGTTTGAAACCATCATTGCGAACCAAGCAAACCGGCTTGCCACCATGGGAACACCCACCAAGGATGATTTGATGGCAATCCTCCCGGAAGATATTGCTCCGGAAGCCTCCCCTGTCTCTGAATCATAAATTTATAAATAAAAACCCCCTATGGAATACAGAAAATTCCATAGGGGATTTTTATTTCATAGTGTTATTCTTCCTCTTCTCTTTCGCTTTCTTCTGCCTGTTCCAATTCCTGTGTCTGCTCTGCCGCATCTGGCATTACGGTGCCCTCTTCTTCCCCTGACTCCGCTGTGGGGGTATCAGCAACGGGACTCCGCTGCAACAGCTCCATCAGATCTGCAACTGAATCGAAAACATAATCCGGTTGTGCGGGAGAGGTTTCAATCATCTCCCACGTACTCTCACCGGATAACACACAGACTGAAACACAGCCAGCATTTCTTGCAATCGCGATATCCGTATAAAGCCGGTCCCCAACTGTTACAATCTTTGTATTGGGTACATTGTACTTTTTGGAAAGCAAATCAATCATATTCCGATTTGGCTTACCGATGTAATAGGGCTGTCGATCCGTGGCCGCGGTCAGCAGCGCACAGATGCTTCCGCAATCCGGAATGGCTTTTCTGCCCGGCATCGGGCAAACCAGATCCGGATTGGTCGCAACAAAAGCAGCACCACGGCGTAATAAATCCACTGCGGTTTGCAGTTTTTCATAGTTCAATTCCCGATCAAAGCCAACGACCACCGCAGCCGCGGTCTCTCCGTCACTCAAGCCGACACCGAAGTGTTCCAGCTCCCGACAGAATGCAGCTGTCCCAACCGGATACACGATTTCATCCGGAAATCGTTCCCGCAGATACTGGGCTGTAGCCATACCCGATGTGAATACGTTTTTTTCCTCACATGGGAAACCAAGATCACGCATTCTGGCAACATAGTCTGTCCCAGCACGCGACGAGTTGTTTGTAAGATATAAAAACTGCTTACCAGTATCTCGGAGCGTCTCGACAAAGGAAATAGCCCCGTCAATTACCTCATCTCCGAGATAGAGCGTTCCGTCCATATCAAGCAAAAACAGTTCTGCCTCGCAAAGGCGGCGAAAATCCTCCTGCTTCTCTGGAGCGTCCAACGCAGTTCCTGCAGATGTCGAGTGTCCTGTCTCTCCCGGATCGTCTACATCCAGTACAACCCCCTGTGCTGTCATCTCTTCCAGCTCTTTTTCTGCCTCGGTTGGCAGATAACTTTCAAACATTGTTTCGGTTACGCCGCCATGCTCTATGATTTCACTGTAAAATGCGCCGCTTTTTTTGATGCTGCGTTCCATTGTCTCAAAATCGACGTGAACCAGACCAATTCTACTGCTCTCCCCTTTTGTCCATTCAAACCCGTCCAAAAAGGTTCTGTGATAGTAGCGCTCAACGGGCAACCCGGAAACACAAAGCGTCTCCAATTGCCGGTACAGGCAGCGGATTCGCACATCTTCATCTCCGTCACAACCACTGCTGCCAATAATATAGATCGGCTTGTCCGTTCCTTCTGGAATTTTCTCCAAAAATTCTGTGATGGTGTCAGACATGGTGTAAATATTGGAATCTGTTCCTTTCTGGAATTCAAAATTAATCGCGTGAAAATCAAAGTATCGCCCTGGCCGCAAACGGGAATAGTTTTTCATCGGCAGTGTAAACCGTCCGGTTGCCATCGCCTCGGACATAATAAGCTGTAACAGGCGTTCTGGAACGCCCAGCATTGCCGCAGCAGCGCCCTTTCTCTCAAAAGCACCAAAATGGATGGAAAACCCGACCTTTGTATTTTTAAATCCCAGTTCCCGCCGGATGCTGTGAATCAGGCGATAAGCGCGCAGATGCGCCGCAGTTAATGTGGATGCAGCTTGGATGGATGCCTTGGTAGACTTCTTGCCGGGATACCAAAGTCCACGATAGTAGGCGTTGACCGTATAAACCTCCGCATCCCCGATGGTAATATAGTCTGATACCAGATGACCAACGGTACGAACCACCTTTTCTACAAAGTCCAGATACAGTCTGATGGTATCGACATTTTCCCATCCGCCCAACGCTTCCACCCACATAGGATTGGAAAATTGGTGCAGTGTCAAAAGCGGCTGAATTCCCAAACCACGCAGCAACAGAATTTCCTCTCTCAGATGATCCAGCGCAGCCTGAGAGAACGTTCCTTCTACAGGTTCAACTCTTGCCCACTCCACACCGAGCTGAAAGGTTTCAATGCCCATACGCTTCATCAAAATGCAATCTTCCCGCCAACGCTCCCAGTGTCCAGCCGCATTCTTTGGATCAGCGCCGTCTCGGATATGTCCGCTTTCGTACCATGTTTTCCAGGAGTTCTCCACTATTCCGCCATCGATCTCAGTCGGCGCATTGGAAACACCAAGCATCATACCCTGTTTCAGATGAAATCCACCCATGTTCTCTCCATCCTTTTTCGTAGGTTCTTGTGTTGTTTATATTGTAACACAACTCGATTCTATTTTACAACATTCACTCTATATCCTCCTCAAAACAGCAAAATTGCATATGCAAACCGCCCAATCGTAAGGAAAACATCTTGCACGAATGTCTATTTCGTACTATAATTATTTTTAGTATACCAAATTCATCCTGCCGTCTGTTTGCACAATGCAGGAGTATAATGAGAAGGACTTCATTATGAAACATTACGATGGCCGCAATCATACCATGCTCACAGACTTCTATGAGCTGACCATGAGCAATGGTTATTTTAACTTTGGCTATAAGGATCGGATCACGTACTTTGATGTTTTCTACCGTCAAGTTCCGGATGGCGGTGGATTTGCAATCGCTGCTGGCTTGGAGCAAATTATTGACTACATTGAAAATTTACATTTCAGTGCCGAGGACATTTCATACCTCCGCAGCAAGCATTGCTTTAGCGACGGTTTTCTTGATTACCTGCGTGATTTCCATTTTACCGGTGACATTTACGCAGTTCCTGAGGGAACACCTGTATTCCCAAAGGAACCCATTCTAACTGTTCGTGCTCCTGCGATTGAAGCACAGATTATCGAAACATTTCTTCTCCTCTGCATCAATCATCAAAGCTTGATCGCCACCAAGGCAAATCGTATTTGCCGCGCAGCAAAGGGCCGCACCGTCTTGGAATTTGGTGCAAGACGTGCACAGGGCGGTGACGCTGCGATTTACGGTGCAAGAGCTGCTTACATCGGCGGCTGTGCCGGAACCTCCTGTACCATCACCGACCAGATGTTTGGCGTCGCAGCAGGCGGAACCATGGCACATTCCTGGGTGCAGATGTTTGATAGCCAGTATGAAGCATTTAAAACCTATTGCGAAGCGTATCCTGATAATGCCGTTCTCCTGGTTGACACCTATAATACGCTGAAAAGTGGTGTTCCCGATGCAATTCGTGCATTTAATGAAGTACTGAGGCCCCGCGGCATTACAAAGTGCGGCATTCGTCTTGATTCCGGTGATATGGCCTATCTTACTCGTGAAGCGCGGAAAATGTTGGACGCAGCTGGCTGGACAGAGTGTAAAATCACAGTCTCCAACTCTCTGGATGAATATTTGATTCAGGATCTATTGCAGCAGGGTGCCTGTATTGATTCGTTCGGCGTCGGTGAGCGCATGATTACTGCAAAATCTGAGCCGGTATTCGGCGGTGTTTATAAACTGGCTGCCGTGGAAGATCCCGACGGCACCATTGTACCCCGTATCAAAATCAGTGAAAATGTGGTTAAGATCACCAATCCTCATTTTAAGAAAGTTTACCGCCTGTTCGGTAACAATACAGGAAAAGCCATTGCCGACTATCTCTGTCTGCACGACGAAACGCTGGATGTTTCCCAACCTTTGAAATTATTCGATCCGGATGCGACCTGGAAACACAAAATGATTGATAATTTCTCTGCAAAGGAACTGCAAGTTCCCATTTTCCAAAACGGGAAACTGGTCTATGCGCGTCCGGCACTGGACGAAATCCAGCGCTATTGTGCAAATCAGGTTGATCTGCTTTGGGATGAAGTCAAGCGATTTGACAATCCTCACACGTATTATGTAGATATGTCTGAAAAACTCTGGTCCATTCGTAACCAGCTGTTGAATCAAAGCTACTGAGTCTCTTTTTCCTTTTTCAATTCCAAACGGACTGCAAAATTTTGCAGTCCGTTTCTTTTTTAAAAAGGGATTGACAAACACCCTCTCTTGTTTTATAATCCAATATATGAACAGATAATCATATAATAATTCAAAGGAGGGTATCCAGTGAAAGAACAAGGCATTGAATGCTGTGAATTTGCTTTCGTGCATGAGGACATTGTCAATGCAGTCAACAAGAAATTGCCGGAAGAAGATGTACTGTATGATCTGGCAGAGCTGTTTCGCGTATTTGGTGATTCTACCCGCATCAAAATTCTGTACGTCCTGTTTGAATCTGAGATGTGCGTCTGCGATATTGCACAGCTTCTCGGTATGAAGCAGTCTGCCATCTCGCATCAGTTGAAAAATCTTAAACAGGCTCGTTTAATCACTTCCCGCCGGGAAGGAAAATCCATCTTTTATTCACTGTCCGATAACCACGTCCGCTCCATCATCAGCCAAGGATTGGAACATATTGAAGAATAGGTAGAGAATCGTTCTAAATCAAAAAAGGAGTTTAATTATGAAAAAGAAATTTAAGATGAGCAATCTGGATTGTGCAAACTGTGCTGCAAAAATGGAAGCACTGATCAAGAAAATTCCCGGCGTTGTGGATGCTTCGGTCAGCTTTATGACACAGCGTCTGACATTGGAGGCCGCTGACGATGCGTTCGATGAAATTGTCAAACTGGCTGCAGATGCCTGCGCAAAAATTGATGCTGACTGCACACTTATCTTGAAGTAACTGCCATGGGAAAACAATCTGTATTAAGGCGGATTTTGATTTCCGCTGCCCTGTACGCAGTCCTGACTGTTTTATCTCATACCGGTGTTTTGCAAGAGGGCAGCCTGCTCGCACTTTGTTGTTTCCTTGTCCCATATGGGATTGTTGGATGGGATATCCTCTATAAAGCATTCCGTAATATCAAACGGGGACAGATTTTTGACGAAAATTTTCTGATGTGCATTGCAACCTTCGGTGCCTTTGGCATCGGAGAATATCCGGAAGCGGTTGCTGTAATGTTATTCTATCAGATCGGAGAATATTTCCAAAACCGTGCAGTCAATGCTTCCCGCGCCTCTATCTCGGATTTGATGGACATCTATCCGGAATATGCAACCATCGAGCAAAATGGAGAACTAATCCGTGTAGACCCGAACGATTTGGAATTGGATGATATCTATATCGTCCGTGCAGGAGAGCGTATTCCGTTGGACGGTGTCATATTAGAGGGTTCCTCTTTCCTCGACACTTCCGCCCTGACCGGTGAATCTGTACCCCGCGCCGTGGAACCTGGGGATGAAATCTACAGCGGTTGTGTTAACAGCAGCGGTTTGCTGCGGGTTCGCGTTACCAAAACCTTTGAAAACTCGACTGCAACCAAAATCCTGGAACTGGTTGAAAATGCCAACAGCAAAAAATCCGTGACCGAAAATTTTATCACAAAGTTCGCAAAGTACTACACTCCGGTTGTTGTCATTTGTGCGTTTCTTCTGGCAGTGATTCCACCGCTCTTCTTCCACCAGGCTTGGAGTGAATGGATTCGCCGTGCATGCAGCTTCCTCGTCATCTCCTGTCCATGCGCCCTGGTGATCTCGGTTCCGCTCAGCTTTTTCGGCGGTATCGGTTCGGCTTCCCGAATCGGTGTTCTGGTCAAGGGCAGCAACTATTTTGAAATCCTCGCAAAGCTAAATACTGTAGTCTTTGATAAGACCGGGACACTGACGGAAGGCAAATTCTCCGTCAATACATTGCATGCAATCTCCGGTTCTGAAGCTGAGATGCTGGAACTCGCTGCAATGGCAGAAAGCCGCTCCTCTCATCCCATTGCAAAATCTGTTTGCGAGGCTTTCTCCGCTGAGATTGATGCCTCCCGGATCCACTCAGTCACAGAGGAAAGCGGAAAAGGACTGGTAGCAATAATCGACAACAGTTCTGTCTATGTTGGCAATGCGGCACTGATGGCGTTGCACCAGATTCCCTATACACCGTACGATGGCTACGGTACGGTGTTGTACATCGCAAAAGATCGGGAGTTGCTCGGCTATATCGTAATTGCCGACCGGATCAAAGACGCCTCCCTTTCCGCAATTCGTTCCCTCAAGAAGGTTGGCGTCCAGCACACTGTCATGTTGACCGGCGACAACCGCTCTGTTGCAGAGGCCGTTGCGGCAGAACTCGGCATCGATGAAGTCCGTGCAGAGTTATTGCCGGGAGACAAAGTGGAAGCTGTTGAATCGCTTCTTTCACGAAACACAGAAAAACAAAAGTTGGCGTTTGTCGGTGACGGCATCAACGATGCACCGGTTTTGTCCCGCGCAGATGTTGGATTTGCGATGGGCAGCATCGGTTCCGATGCAGCAATCGAAGCTGCTGATATTGTCATCATGGATGATAATCTTGGTAAGATTGCTTCCGTTATTAAAATAGCAAATAAGACCATGCGCATTGTCATTCAGAACATTGTCTTTGCTTTGGCCGTCAAATTTCTGATCCTCGCACTCGGCGCAATGGGTCTGGCCGGTATGTGGGAAGCTGTGTTTGCAGACGTCGGTGTGGCCGTCATTGCCATCTTAAATGCCATGCGCACCCTGCGGATGCGGTAAGGCAACTATTTTGTAAAAAAGCGAAGAAGAACAGCTGTTCTTCTTCGCTTTTTTATATACTCATAATGTGATCCAGTCATCCTCCAAAATTCTTTTGTCGCCGCCGTAATTGTCCACACAGATATACACCCCATTCTCATAGCCTCCTGCGGTTGCAACCCGATAAGTGGAATAATATAAGCTGGAGGTCGTTTCCGAACAAATTTGCAGCACCTTGCCTGTAAATTTTACATACTCTCCCTCATACTGATCTGGTGTTCTCGATAAATTGTCATAGGAAATGCTCTGACAGCGGCTCTTATAAAGTGCCTTCAGTTCTTCTTCGCTCATAGAAAACTTTTCTTCCTCAACTACGGTCTCACAAATTGTGCACGTTTTTACCCGTGTTCCCTCTGTCTCCTCTGTTGGCACTTCCGTTACAACCCAATCCCCTGCTATATGCTCCTTTAAAGCACGCTCCCGTTCTGTCATCTCATTACAGGTAGAACAAAGGCCGGACTCCAGTCCTGTTTCTGTACAGGTCGAATCCCGAACAATCGTCCAATCTGTAACGGTATGCCCCAAAGCCTCCCCTTCTGTTTTCCCACATTCTTTACAGGTTTTTGCCTCGGTGCATGTCGCTTCATTCCAGATATACGAATGCCCACACGCTGATAGCAAAACAGATATTACCATCCCGAATAAAAAATTTTTTTCTACGCCAGAATTCGATGCATTGGAGCAGGAAATAAAATAGACCGTTACCTGATACCCCCCCAACCAAAAAACAGCCCCTGTACCACATGTGGTACAGGGGCTGTTCTCATACAACGGAGATGGCAGTGCCGAGATTATTCCGCAGCTTCCTCTGCATCTTCTTCCTCTTCTTCGTCCTCGATATCTTCAATGCTGTCGAGATCGAAGTCGAGCTTGCTGCCGCAGTTGGGACATTCGATGGAACCAAGCTCCAGAACGTCCTCATCAATTGTGATGGTGTTCTCACAGGCAGGGCATTCCACTTCATAGAAAACGGGATCTTCGTCATCTTCGCTCTCTTCGTAGTCTTCACAGCCCTCGCAAAGCATACATGGATCTTCGTCATCGTCCTCATCATCACCGTAGAAATCATCTTCGATGATATCCAGATCCTCATTGATGGCGTCAATTTCTTCCCAAACATCCAAGTTGTTGTCCTCAAGATCTTCAAGGTCAGCAGCGATGTCGGAAAGGACGTCCAGGATACCGGAAAACATTCTGCCCTTTTTGGATTCGGGATCAAATGCCATTCCTTCTGCAAGGCCCTTTAGATATGCGACTTTTTCACCGATGGTCATATTCATACCCTCCTATTCCATCCTCTTTCCGGTGCGGATTCTCTGTAGCAGTGGATTAACCTTTTGCTCTTTCCAGATATTCGCCGGTACGGGTGTCAATCTTGATGCGGTCGCCAGTGCTGATGAAGAGCGGTACGCGTACTTCTGCACCGGTTTCCAGTGTTGCGGGTTTGGTAACGTTCGTAGCAGTGTTGCCAGCGAAGCCAGGCTCAGTCTCTGTGACCTCAAGCTCCACAAAGTTGGGGGGATCAACAGCAAAAACTTTACCTTTGAAGGAACTGATGGTGCAAACCATGTTCTCTGTGACAAAACGGAAGCTGTCATTCAAAATGTCTGCTTCGATCGGCTCCAGCTCATAGGTTTCATTATCCATGAAATAATACAGATCACCGTCATTGTAACTATATTCCATGCTTCTGCGCTCGACGTATGCGTTTTCAAACTTGTCTGTAGGGCTGAAGGAAGTTTCAACAACAGCACCTGTGATGACGTTCTTCATTTTGGTGCGGACAAATGCAGCGCCCTTACCAGGCTTAACATGCTGGAATTCAACAACCTGCATGACCTTACCATCCATTTCAAAGGTAACGCCATTTCTGAATTCACCTGCAGAAATCATAAAAGGTTTCCTCCTGTATCTGAAATAAATTGTTGCACAACTACTATACAATCATCGATATTTTACACTATACGCAATGTTTTGGCAAGAAAGATTTCATTTTTTCCTTTCTATTGTTTGCAGGATTTGAAAAATTTTCCTTTCTTAACATTTTTTATTGCTTTTGGCAGACTACCCGTTCTTACGAAGCTTTCGTACATATTCCCGAATTCGGTAAGCCAGACGAAACGGGAATTCCGCCCAATATCGAAGGGCTAACAGAGGATTTCTGGTAATACAGATTGGCTTCACCACAATAGCTGTCATGTTGGCACGCCTGGCACACAAGGTATCGGTATAGATTTGATCTCCCATCAATGCAGCTGCATCACGGTCGATGCCTTTTTCCTGCAACACCCGTTCCAGCACTCTGGTATTGGGTTTCTTTGCACGATTGACATAGTCAATGCCCAATGCTTTTGCGAAAATTGCAGGACGTTCCCCTTTATTATTTGATAAAATAAACAATTCAATTCCAGCCTGCTGGAAACGATGAATCCAATCAAGAAGCGCCGGGGTCGGCTCATGCAGATGGTAAGGTGACATTGTATTATCCAAATCCAACATCAGCATGGATTTTCCCATATCTTGAAAACGCTCCGGCGTCAGGTCATAGATTGTATTCAGCATCAAGCTGGGTATTGGAAGTTTGCTCATCTAAAGCCCTCCATATCTGTTCAATACAGACGCTTTCTTTCTATTTATTTTATAATGAATGACAGTGCGAGGAACTCATCCCTCTGTGACACAGATTTTGTCTTTGATCTCTGCGAATCTGCCACCGGCAATTCCCTTGACATTCATAATTTCCTCAATGGAAGAGAAACCGCCGTGTTCTTCGCGATATGCAATAATTCGTTCGGCCAACACATCGCCAATCCCGGGCAACTGTTTGAGTTGTTCTGCATCGGCTGTATTCAAATCGACCAAGCCCTCTGCACTCGTTGCAACATCTGATGACATTGCATCGGACTTCATTGTATTCTGTTCTTCTGCGTCAGGCTCCACGGTCTCCGTATCTGACGCTGTCTGATTCAATGTTGTAGATTGCTCCGACTCCATCGAGACAATATCACTGGCTGGCATGATAGAAACCGTATTGTTGCCATGTCGCACATGTATCTGATATCCAGCCAGACCAAGCAAAAACAACCCTGTCACAGCGATGGAAATCCATTCCGCTTTTCTTAGTTTCACGCCTTTCCCTCCATCCCAACAGGAGATTTCTATTGCGTTCCGACTTTTTTCTTCGTATAATAAAAGATGCTCTAAAATACTTTGCAGCTTATCATACCATACTTTTCTGGAGAAGAACATGAAAAATTTAAAGTTTTATTCCATATTGCTGGTGCTTTGTTTCATTGCAACTTTTCTTTTTGTGCCCACAGCACAGGCACTTGCAGATCCGGAAGTCGAAGCGGAGGCCGTTTATCTCATCGATATCGGCACACAACAGGTACTTTATTCTAAAAATGCCGATCAATCCATTGATTCCGACCATCTTCCATATATTGCAACTGTTCTGCTCACAATTGAAGCCATCGATCACGGTGATATCTCCCAGTATGACGCGTTCGTCGTCCCTGAGGACTTTGACAAGGAGCTTGACGATAACAGCAAACGTTGCGGACTCATCGCCGGAGAAACTGTAACAGTGGAAAGCCTGTTGTACTGTACTCTGCTGGAACAGGCCGATGATGCCTGCAATGTTCTGGCCTATGCCGTTGCCGGCAGCGCTGCAAAATTCGTAGAACAGATGAACGATTATGCTGAAAAATCCGGCTGTACTGATACGTTGTTTTCCTCTCCGAATGGTCATACCGGCAACCAGCACAATACGACAGCCAAAGATACTGCACTTTTTTTAGAGGTGGCACTCTCTCATCCTCTTTTCCGGGAAATTGCCACAACAGAAGTTTACGATCTTCCCGAAACGGATAAAAACAGCAGCCGCACCATTGTAGGCGATAATGCTTTTACTTCTTCACTGGATCCAGATTACTATCCTTATGCATCATTTTCCACTGCTTCTTTGAAAGAAACCTCTATTTTTGCTACCGCAGTTAAAGATGATATCGCATTACTCGCCATTGTATTCGACACAGACAGCGGAGCCTGCTACAGCACTGCTGCCACGTTATTCGATTGGGTATTCCAGCATTTTCAATACTCTGATGTCCTAACAACAAAAGACATCATTACGGAAGAAAAAATCAGCATGGCCAGCGAGAATAAAACAGTAAAGCTTCGTCCGGCTCAATCCATCGCTCTCCTTATTCCCAACAAGGAAACCATGAATTTTGATTTGCAGTACACCTGTTATGAGAAACAGCTCACCGCACCCATCTCGGTTGGAACAGTTCTTGGTGAGGTACGCGTTTTACACAACGGAGTCATTTACGGCAGCACCAGTCTGGTAGCAGCAAACGCTGTTTCTCGCTCAGAAAAACTTTTTATTCGCTCTCAACTTCTTTCCACATTGCTTCGCCCAGCAGTTCTGATTATCGTTGCAGTGATACTGATCCTGCTCATTCTCTATATTCTGTCGGTTGTCCGCTATCGCAAACGTAGGCGAGCCTATCTACGCTATAAAAATACAATGATCGGTGCCGATGGGGAACATAAAACACCCAGCGCTGTTATTGCAGAGGTCTCTTCGGATTCGCCTATGACTCCGGAAACATCAAAATCCGAACCACTTGCTGCAGAATTCAATAAGGTTCCCAAACGGGATCTTGACGACCTCAACGATCTTTTTAAAGACCTATGACCTGTCACATTTTTTTTACAGACATTCGCTTACTTGCCGATCGGTTTGAACAGGGCTGTGCATTGCTTCCGGCTACACGACAGAAACGCATTTCCCGTTGTAAACCGGAGACTGCACGGCTACAGTTGCTTACCGCAGGACTTTTGCTCCGTAAGGTTCTCTCAATTACGACGGATACGCAGTTGCTTTATACACCGTCTGGAAAGCCTTACCTGCAACAAGGTCCGTGCTTCAACCTGTCCCATAGCGGCAATCTTGCTGCACTGGCAGTAGATAACGCTCCAATTGGCCTTGATCTGCAGGAAATGACAAAGACATTTTATTCTGGCGTTGCCTCCCGGTATTTCAAAGCGGAGGAAATTGCATGGATGCAGGATCTTCCAGACCGCTTTTTTTGGCTTTGGACACGAAAAGAAAGTGTTATTAAGTCGTTAGGGCTCGGTTTATCCTCTCTTCTCACTGCTTCTTTTTCTGTACTGGAAGATAACATTGCAATGAACGGCACACCATTGTACCTCTCTTCTCAAATACTTGATCGCACTACACTTTCTCTCGCCTCGCAATCGCCGTTATTCTCCTCTCCTCGTCTGATTTCACTCTCCGCAGAACAACTTCTTGATTCTGCTCCCATTTAAATTACAACGAAAAAGCACCCCGAAAACGACTTCCGGGGTGCTTTTTTATTTCTCTTATCGAATTGCTCTACATTCCAGATAATAGCGTTTTTCCTGTGCATGTCCAATGGAAAAGCTCTTTCTTGGAAATACACCGCTCTTCAAAATGCTCGGGTACAGTTCCTCTTTGTCCATACTTGGCAGCAGAATCCCCGCACAGCCCGCCTGCGCTGCAAGCTCCACGACTGTATCGTCTCCATGGATATAATCGATCTCCCCGCCATGCGTTGCAATATAATCCTCACAGAACGCGTCCGCTGCTGCAATAGTCTGACCAATGGTCAATCCTTTGACTTCAATGGCCATCTGGTTTCCGTCTGCCATGCAGACAATCTCATGCGCTTCCCCCTCTGCCTTTGATACACCGGCCCAATACGCCTGCGCCTCTTTGAGGAAAGCTGTCGGATTTGTCTCAAACACCGCACGGTGGATGGCCTCAAAAGCAATGGCATCATCGTGCAAATTTACAAGTTCTACTAGACTGTATCGTGCCGGATGGGTTTTCTGTTGCTCTGGTGTCAGATTCTTTTTTAATTGCTCCCAACAGACCTTTGCAGTTGCAAGGCTGTGATTGCCATCTCCAACGGCATAGACCACCGGTTTTCCCGTATGGCCATACTTTTGCAGCATAATCTCCGGCGCACCGAGATGAATCAATGCCTGCTCCAGCTCGGGAACCTGTCGCGCATGGATTCGCCAGCCAGCGAGATGACCACCATCAAGCATCAGATCAAAATCATACAATTTCTGCAGCTGTGCTGTTCGGCTGGCAAAAGGTTCTATCACCTGACGTTCCGCATCGTCAATAAACACAACAATGTGCGGCATCTCCAAGGTCGCGCCCTCGCGGACGTGAACGCGTGCCGGCAACCTGCTTTCCACGGTCCCCTCGGTGGGACGCACCATCGAATCTGTATTGCTGCTATAATCATAAGCTTCCAGATCGAGCAGGCCAAGCAGTCCTTTTCTGACATCGCCAGAAGGCAATGTACGTTCTATATAGATATAGGAGTTCTGCATACATTGAAAAATACCTTCCTGCTGATATCGCTCCATGGTTGCATTGATTTTCTTTGTCTCTGCTTCCGTATCCACTGTTTTCAAATAAGCTTCGGGTAACATCAGCCAACGGGTAGAAGGCTGATCTCCAACCAAGGCCTCCACTGCTTCCCAGTAGTCCGGCTGTGCAGAAAACTGGTCACAGGCAATGACACTCCAGCGCAGCATATCCGTGGTACGAGGCAACAAAATATCTCCAGGAAAAAATACGGATCTCGACATGGTTTGATCTCCTTTATTATTTGTAATGGAAGTACCTGATGTAACTATACTGCAATCTGAAAAAAAAGGCAACACGCCAGTGCAAACAAGCACCGGCGTGTTTTTTAATACATAGTATCATAGAAAAATCTGTTTACGCCTCTGCTGCCTTACGGCGCAGGGAAAGGCAGTCCGCAATCATCGCGATAAATTCAGAATTCGTGGGCTTGCCCTTGATATTGGAAACGGTGTAACCAAAGAATTTCTGCAATGTCTCTAAATCACCGCGATCCCAAGCAACCTCGATAGCATGACGGATGGCACGTTCCACACGTGACGGTGTCGTGGAAAATTTCTTTGCTACCTCTGGATACAGAACCTTGGTCACAGCATTGATTACTTCCATATCGTTGATCGTCAGAATAATTGCCTCTCGTAAATACTGGTATCCCTTAATATGTGCTGGAACACCGATTTCATGGATGATATCGGTAACAGCCGCTTCCAGACTTGGCTCAGGCTGTTTAGGGGGGTTGATTGCAATCCCCTGACGGGTGAGATTGGTATTGTCGTTGCGCTGCATACTGGGAATCTGGCGAATATGAGAAAGGAGTGCAGGAATATCGCAGGGTTTTGGCATAAAGTAGGAGACTCCGAGTTCCGAACAAGCACAAACGACATATTCGTTAAAGAAAGCTGAAACTACAACCACAGTCGGTCTATTGTCCATTTCAGAAATCTTACGCAAGACACCAAGACCGTCCAATCGTGTTAATACCAGATCAAGCAAAACAATATCGGGTTTCAAACGTTCAATCTGTTCCAGTGCTTCAACACCATCTGAGGCGCTGCCTACCACTTCAAGATCCGACGACATATGTATAATATCCGTCAACATCGCTTTGAAATCATCGCCGGAATCCGCAATCATAATACGTGCTTTAGTTTTCATAACATTTTCTCCATGATTTTTAATTTACGGCGAAAGCATTTATATTTCTAAGCAGAAACACCGTTTATTTTCTTATAATTTACCATAAAATATACATTTATGCAATAAAAATTCGAAAATATTTTTTATTTTTTTGTTTACATAAATCGACTAACGCGTCGTTTTTAGTCGATTTCGACATTTGTCGTTAAAATGGTAAAAAAACCTTCCATTTTTGCATAAAAAACCGCCCGGAACCGACAAGTTTTGCACTGTCGCGGGCGGTCTTAATCTCCTTATCAATTGAAATAATCGGTCAAACATCAAAGAAATCCCTGACTTATCTGTACTCTTTGTTCATCAACCTACGTTAACATGTTGTCTTATCCACTCCCAACTCTGTTTTTTTATTTTTTATCTTTTTGTCGAAATCACTTTTTTATTTTTGAAATCAGGAGTAAAATACAAACTTGTAAGAATTGTAAATCCAGTTCGGAGGTATTGCTCTCATGATTGTCCTGAATCTCGCACTGAAACTCGCGATGTTTGTCCTGCTCGGTATCTTTCTAATTCGTGTCAAAGTCCTTGACCGTGCATTTTCAAAACAGCTTTCCAAATTTGTTATGGATGTTTGCCTGCCGTGTCTCATTCTAAAAACTTTATGGAGTGAAACATTTGAAGGAGATATTGGACATCTTTTCCTTATTGTGGGGCTCTCCATTGTCCTGTTCCTGATCATGTTCCTAATCGGACAACTGTTCTATCTTGCCTTGGGTCGCTCTGATCTTGGGCGAGCAGTGCGTTTTTCCGCCCTGTTCGGAAACTTCAGCTATGTTGGAATCCCGGTTGTTGAAGGACTGTTTGGGTCCTCCGGTCTGTTTATCTACACCATCTATACGCTCCCGCTCCGCCTGCTCTACTATGCTTCTCCAGTGTACCTTCTCGACCCCAATCACAAAAAAGGGCAGGAAACCAACTGGAAGGAAAAGATCAAACCGTTTCTGACGCCGACAACTCTAATTATGCCAGTTGGCCTGTTCTTTTATTTCACCGGCCTGCAGATGCCGGCATTTTTTATGAGTACGGTTGATTCTCTGGCGGCCATCTGCTCTCCGCTTGGCATGATTATCTGCGGTATGGGCATGTCAACAATCTGTCTGTCTGACCTGATCGTAAACTTCAAGGCACACACGATGACGCTGATGCGTAATTTTATTTCTCCGGCCATTGCACTGCTGTTTGTCCTGTTCCTTCCGATTGACAGCCAAATCAAGCATGTAATCGCCATTGGCAGCACCATCCCAGTCCCCAGCCTTCTTACGGTGTTTACCATACAGTACGGCTGTTCCGATGAGATGTGCAAATTCTGCTCCACCGAGGTATTCATCTCCACGCTGCTCTCTGTGCTGACATTGCCAATGTGGGCTTTTATCATCGAACGGGTGTTAGGCTGAGCGACCTTCTGGCCAAGGTTTCCATACTTAATATAATAAAAGAGGGAGAAACGTATGAATGCGTTTCTCCCTCTTTTATTAATCCAAATCGTGTAATCCTAGTTTCTCTGTCTTGTCTTCCAAAATACAATTATTGCGGCAATCACATCCAAGCAGAATATAAACTGGAGAATACCATAAATTACCGATAGCTTTTTTGTTTTTCCCTCATCGGCATTTCTTCGTACTACTACATCTAGACCGATAAATCCAGTTGCAACCATCGCCATGATATCCAATATCCAAAGCATGACCGATATTATCAATCCAGGTGGAACAATCAGGCACCCCAAAGCAATAAAGAATATGCAGATATATGATGGTATCTTCGCCAACTTCAATATCATATTGATCTTGGCCAATTTATGTGTATTCCATTGCCCCTGCATTGCTGAGTGAAAAATCGAATAAGCAGAATATAAGGAAATAATACCAAAAGTTGCTCCCACCAGCAATAAAAGTATAACAATAATAAAGAAGCTTCTAAAATCCTCTATACCAGTTGTAACGTTATGAAAGGCACAAAGCATCAGTACCACCAAATAAGGAAACGATGCCACTAGAAACCATCTACATAGATATCACCTCTGCATGCTTTTTGACTGATAGAAAATAGTTTGTATTATCGGCCAATTTTCTTTCTTCACCTACAAAAAAAGCGCTCCCACAAGTGGGAGCGCTTTTTAATAACAGAACAAACCTTATTTGTTTGCTGCCTGGGAAACTGCAACAGCGACAGCAACAGATGCGCCAACCATGGGGTTGTTGCCCATGCCCAGCAGACCCATCATTTCAACGTGAGCAGGAACAGAAGAGGAACCTGCAAACTGTGCGTCGGAGTGCATTCTGCCCATGGTATCCGTCATACCATAGGAAGCGGGACCTGCAGCCATGTTGTCCGGATGCAGGGTACGACCAGTGCCGCCGCCGGAAGCGACGGAGAAGAACTTCTTGCCCTGCTCGATGCATTCCTTCTTGTAGGTACCTACGGTAGGATGCTGGAAACGAGTGGGGTTGGTGGAGTTGCCGGTGATGGAAACGTCAACGCCTTCGTAGTGCATAACTGCAACGCCTTCACGAACATCGTCAACACCATAGCAGCGTACGTTTGCACGCTCGCCGTCAGAGTAAGCGATCTCTCTGACAATGTTCAGTGCGCCAGTTGCATAGTCAAACTGTGTCTGAACATAGGTAAAACCGTTGATACGGGAAATGATCTGTGCAGCATCTTTGCCCAGGCCGTTCAGGATAACACGGAGGGGCTTGGTTCTTGCCTTGTTGGCGTTGCGGACGATGCCGATTGCGCCTTCAGCAGCTGCAAAGGATTCATGACCAGCGACAAATGCAAAGCACTCGGTCTCGTCACGAAGCAGCATAGCAGCCAGGTTACCATGACCCTGACCAACCTTACGATCCTCAGCAACGGAGCCGGGGATGCAGAAAGCCTGCAGGCCAATACCAATTGCTTCCGCAGCTTCAGAAGCGGTCTTGCAGCCCTTCTTGAAAGCGATTGCTGCACCGATTACATAAGCCCAACCTGCATTCTCAAAAGCGATGGGCTGAATTTCCTTGACGATTGCATAGGGATCTACGCCATAGCTGTCGCAGAGAGCCTTTGCGCCTTCGATACCATCGATGCCGTACTCAGCGAGGACCGCATTGATTTTATCGATTCTTCTTTCATAACTTTCAAACAGTGCCATTATACGCGCCTCACTTTCTTATTCTTCACGAGGGTCGATGTATCTGGCAGCCTCTGCGAAACGGCCGTAAGTACCGGATGCAGCCTTGACTGCTTCGCCAGCATCAACGCCCTTCTTCATTGCATCCATCATCTTTCCAAGATGGATGAATTCATAACCAATGATCTGGTCGTCAGCGTCGAGTGCAATGCGAGTTACGTAACCTTCTGCCATTTCCAGATAACGGGAGCCCTTTGCCTTGGTGCCATACATGGTACCAACCTGGCTTCTGAGACCCTTACCAAGATCTTCGAGGCCGGCGCCGATGGGCAGGCCGCCTTCGGAGAATGCAGTCTGGGAACGACCATAGATAATCTGCAGGAACAGCTCACGCATTGCTACGTTAATTGCATCACATACGAGGTCGGTATTCATTGCTTCGATGAGGGTCTTGCCGGGCAGGATTTCAGAAGCCATTGCTGCGGAATGGGTCATACCGGAGCAACCCAGAGTCTCGACCAGAGCTTCCTCAATGATGCCGTCCTTAACATTCAGAGTCAGCTTACATGCACCCTGCTGAGGAGCGCACCAGCCAACACCGTGAGTAAGACCGCTAATATCTGTGATTTCCTTTGCCTGAACCCATTTACCTTCTTCGGGAATGGGGGCAGGACCATGATATGCACCCTTTGCGACGCATGTCATTCTTTCAACTTCTGCTGAATAGGTCATATGAATTTCTCCCTTCTAAGATACGAAGAATGCATATTCTCTTTTATGAACCGGTTTCCTTTTTAATAATTTATAGAAACGACTCACGGATTGTAATATTGCGATTTCTGTAAAGAACTGCATTCCCATATATCTAATAGATACTAGAATTAAATCACAAATACGATCTTTTTTCAATCCGTTTTCTAAACAATTTTATACTTTCTCTTTTATTTTTCCCCAATTTTCAAAACTTTCGTCCGGATTGGCAGCTTGCTCTTTTCCAGTCTATTCCTCTGTCTTGTCATTTCGGTGTACCCACGATACAGTATCGATACAATTTTGAGGCCAAACTGTGTGTCGAACATATCGGAACTTCAGAGGCACCTCCGCTCCCCCACCTTACTGCTGGTATCCATATGCACTTCGGTTCCAATGAGAATGCATTCTTTCGTCTTGGGCAGCTTCGAAAAAAAGAGGCTTCTTTTTTACCAGAACGGTTGACAATCGCATCAAAACTGCTAAAATAGCATTCACAGATGTAAAGACACCTGTAAATGCTATTTTTAAGGGATATAGGTGATTCTTATGGACAAGCTAAAGGCTTTTCTCAAAAGAAAAGACATTGAGATCTCCGCAAAGCGCTATGGAATTGACGCACTCGGTGCCATGGCACAGGGTTTGTTTTGTTCCCTGCTGATCGGTACGATCATCAACACACTCGGCACACAATTTAACATTCCATTTCTGAATGAAATCGGTGGTTATTCCACTGCAATGTCCGGTCCTGCAATGGCCGTGGCCATCGGCTATGCACTGCACTGTCCCCCCATGGTGCTTTTCTCTCTGGTCGCTGTCGGCAATGCAGCCAACGGACTTGGCGGCGCAGGCGGTCCTTTGGCCGTTCTGATTATTGCAATCATCGCCGGCGAAGTCGGTAAAGCCGTTTCCAAAGAAACCAAGGTCGACATTCTGGTAACACCGCTTGTCACCATTACGGTGGGCGTTGCACTATCCGCCTTGATTGCACCGGCCATCGGCACAGCGGCAAGCTCGGTCGGACAGGTTATCATGTGGGCAACTGAACTACAGCCCTTTCTTATGGGTATTATCGTCTCTGTCGTTGTGGGCATCGCCCTCACGCTTCCCATCAGCAGTGCAGCCATCTGCGCTGCACTGGGTCTCACCGGTCTTGCGGGCGGCGCCGCAGTTGCAGGCTGCTGCGCACAGATGATTGGATTTGCCGTCATCAGCTTCCGTGAAAATCGCTGGGGCGGTCTGGTTTCTCAGGGTATCGGTACCTCTATGCTGCAAATGGGCAATATTGTCAAAAACCCCCGGATCTGGATTCCGCCTACTGTTGCCTCTGCAATTACTGGACCAATTGCAACCTGCATCTTCCATCTGAAAATGAACGGCGCTGCGGTTTCCTCTGGTATGGGTACCTGCGGTCTGGTCGGACAAATTGGTGTTTATACTGGCTGGCTCAATGACATCGCTTCCGGCAGCAAGACCGCTATCACTGCGTTTGATTGGGTCGGACTCGTTTTGATCTGCTTTATCCTACCTGCCGTGTTCTCTCTGATTTTTGATGCAGTCTGCCGTAAACTCGGCTGGATCAAAGACGGCGATATGAAGCTCGACTAATTACTCGATCTACTTACAGTTCAAAACCCCTTCTGTCAGGCAAAGCAGTTTGACAGAAGGGGTTTTTATAATTTCATTCGAGCACTTGGCAAACATAGCGGACATCGACCTGTTCGGTACACCAGACATCATTGTCAGAAACCCCAAACATAATACCATCCTGACTCATTTTTTGCGCTGCAATCTTCAACACAACCGCATCCTGATGCCAACGATTGGCGGACTGCCAGGCCTTCTCTTCGTCCGCCTGCATATGAACTGCATGCCGGTTCATTTTGCGGATTGCTCCGCTTTTCCGAATTTTTCGCCACGCGGAGCATGTGGTACCATGATACAAAAACTCCGGTGGAGAAAAATACTGTAACTCCGGTTGTACCCAAGGGATCGAGTGACCTTGACAAACTCTAATCCACGTTTCGTCTACGTTAAAACGATACCGTCCCTTGTTGTCTGTCTCCACAATCTGTTTCGACTGCTGTACAGTCAACTGATATTTTCCGACACGGTTAATATTATCAACCAGTTGCTTGACACTTACCCATCCGTGTCGGTCCATATCAAGATTGGCTTCTTCCGGATGATGCCGGAGCAGAAAACACAAATAGACGGAAATGTTTTTCTCCTTTGCCATCGTTTCACCTGCTTTCCTGCGCAAACCATATCCTGTTTTCCGGAATCTCACAAGACCGTACTTGCGAATTCTCCTAAGACCTATTTCACTGTATAGATGTCTCCGCTGGGATACTCTGAGATCAGAAGCTCCACTTCTCTTTCTTCTGAAACAGTTGCCTGTATTCCAATCTGATAGCTTTTTTCGGCATCGATTTCATACAGTATTCCACTGCCACCGGCTCCAATGTCTAGCGTCCGAATTGGCTCATCCAAATTCCGTGTATCGAACAAGTAACAGCAGACATCTACAACCGTATGGTTCTCTATCACAATCTGTCCTGATGTCGTTTGAAACACCGTATCGCAGAGCACACTTTCTTCACTCCGTTTTGGAATCTGAATTGCACAAAGCCATTCTTTTCCTTTTCTCTCATTTTTTGTACAACCAACGCACAGGAGAAAAACAATCAGCAATAAAAATACCTTTCTTCTATGTATCAAATGTTTCATTCGCCCCTACTTTCCAATGATTTAATACGGTAAAAATGTGCTTGCATCCTCTTATAGAAAATGAACACCTGCTTTTATATTTTTCGTAGAAAATACTCGCTGAAAAATTCTGAATCCTCTATTTCCGACTTCTGGTCACCCGTTTCATACCCTGCACTCCTATATAGAAATGAGACAGAAATTGTGGTATGATCATGACAAAATCAGAATTCCTGGAGGTGGAAACCAATGTGGATATGCCCAAACTGCGAACGAACATTCAAAAGGCGAAATCAGGCACATTATTGCGGAAAAGCACATAAAACCATTGATGACTATATTATGGCGCAGCCTCAGGAAACTCAACGGCATTTGACCAAGATGCGGGAAGCGATTCGTACTGCACTCCCCCAAGTTCAGGAACGCATTGCATGGAATATGCCAACTTATTGGAAACAGAAAAACATCATTCAATTTGCAGCCTGCAAAAATCATATCAGCTTATATGTTGGAACAGAAGCGATAGAAGCATTTCATAAGAGACTGGAAGAATATAAAACCAACAAGAGTGCCATTCATTTTTTGTACAGCCAACCGCTTCCATCCGACTTGATTGCTGACATCGCAAAATGGTGCTGTAAAATGGAAAACCATTTATAGTAAATCCATTGTATTCCGTTATTGTATTTTATCATGCTGCAACTTCTTCTACAAGAAAAACATAAAGCCCGTTGATCGAGAACATCAACGGGCTTTATAACATTACCGCCTAAGCTGCCGCATCCAGCATTTCCTCGATAAAGATTCCGTACCCAGCAGCGGGATCGTTGACCAAAACATGGGTCACCGCACCAACCAGTTTTCCATTCTGAATAATCGGACTACCGCTCATGCCCTGTACAATGCCGCCGGTTGCCTCGAGAAGTTTTTCATCGGTCACTTTAATCATCATATTTTTTCCAGCGCTGTCCCCGTGATAGATCCTGCTGATTTCCACATCATATTCCTGTACTTCTGTTCCCGACACATTGGCCAAAATTTTTGCAGGCCCAATCTCGATCTCGTCCTCTGACGCCACTTCCATTGCTGTGGAATACGCTGTTTCCGGCACATCCAACAGAACGCCAAAAATACCATGACCGGTATTTTTCTCGATTTCACCGCGAACCATATCCGCATCAAACACACCGCATAGTTCGCCCGGCGTTCCCTCTGTTCCACGAATCACGTCGACAACACTGGCATCCACCACAGTACCGCTTCCCAACGGCATCAGAACACCGCTTTCGCTCTCATTGATTCCATGCCCCAAAGCGCCAAACTTTCCGTTCTCAGGATCATAAAAGGTAATGGTTCCAATCCCATTCACCCCGTCTTTTAACCATAGTCCCAGTTGAAAAATACCGGTATCATTCTCCGCTGGCGTCACTGTCACTTGCTTTTCTTCCCCATTTCGCATCACCGTAACAGAAACAGGTTCCGCGCTCAATTCGGAAACCGCCTCCACAAAATCATCTGCTGTACAAATGGTCTGGTCGGCAATCTTCACAATCACATCACCGACACAAAGTCCCGCATCCGAAGCCGGTGAAGCGCTGCAACCATCCTTTTCTACTGTCATTAACCCCGCAACCATCATGCCGTCGGTTGTTACCTGAATCCCTGTCACGCAACCGGACGGCACCAGAGACAGTGCCTCCGCATGGACATTCAACATTCCGGTTATCCAGATGGAAAGGATCAGGACAGCCGCCTTTTTTGCCACTTTTTTCATAAGTTCCTCCCTCATATCTGTTTTTCTGCTGTATCAGTATGTCTGGTTCGTCAAAAATCAACCTTTGTATTTCATAGTAATTTCTTTCTAATTTTCCTTTTTCTCAGGTCTGACATAAGATACAGTAGAAATTGGAAAGGAAGGTAAATTTTTATGAAACTCTTACGCTTGGGAGATGAGGGATCGCTGGTGCAGCTTTTGCAGACAGCACTGTCCCGCGCCGGCTATCTGGTGGCAGCGGACGGAATATTCGGCAGACAAACACAAAATGCACTGCTTCGATTCCAGCGTGACGCTGGAATCGCGGCAGATGGAATTGCAGGCCCGCAAACCAATGCCGCTCTGCTGCCGTATTACCGCGGTTATATTCTCCATACCATCCGCAGAGGGGATACTTTTTATCGCATTGCCATGCGCTATGGTTCCTCCATCTTTGCAATTGAGACCGCCAATCCCAGTGTCAATCCATTGCGCTTACAGATCGGCAGTACGCTTGTTATCCCTCTGGATTTTCCAGTGGTACCAACCGACATTGCCGTCTCTTCCGATCTGGTAAATTACGCCATACGGGGTCTTGCCGCACGGTATCCGTTTTTCCGTGTACAACAGATTGGCACCAGCGTACTGGGCAGTCCCATTCAGAGCCTTTGCATTGGAACGGGAAGCAATCGCGTGTTGTATAACGCATCTCATCATGCAAATGAATGGATTACTACCTTGATCCTGCTTCGTTTCGCAGAGGAATTGGCCGCTGCCTATGCAGAGGATGGCGCTATTTTCAACATTTCCGCTACAGAACTGTTGGAAACTTCCACCATTTGTCTGGTACCCGCCGTCAATCCGGACGGGATTGACCTCGTCACTGGTGCCCTTCCTCAAAGTGACGTCAATGCTGCTGCACAGCTCGCCGCAAACTATCCGGAGATTCCTTTTCCTTCCGGCTGGAAAGCCAATATCCGCGGCATCGATACCAATTTGCAGTACCCGGCCGGCTGGGAAACGGCAAAGGAAATCAAGGCATCACAGGGATATCTTCTCCCCGGTCCGCGCGATTACGTCGGCACCGCACCGTTGCAGGCGCCGGAAAGTCGCAGCATGTACGACTACACCCGCCGGTTTGATCCATCGCTCACACTGTCGTACCATACACAGGGGCAGGTTATTTACTGGCAATTTCTTGATTATGCGCCAGAGAATGCCCGCGCCATTGCCAACCGTTTTTCCGCTGTCAGCGGCTATTCGGTCGAGGATACACCCTACGCCTCCTCTTTTGCGGGCTATAAAGACTGGTTCCTTCAGGACTTTGGCCGTCCCGGCTATACCATTGAAGCAGGGCTTGGAACCAATCCCCTGCCTATTGCCGATTTTCCTGCAATCTATCGCGACAACCTTGGCATTCTGGTGCTGGGCGCTCTGCTGACCGCCGGAACTGCGATATAAATTCCTGTGATAAACAAAAACAGGCTCTGACCGTTTCTGGCCAAAGCCTGTTTTTATTATGATTATTTTACAACTACATTTTCTGTTCCAAGGAGTTCTTCCAGTTCCTCCACCAGCGCTTCATGGATAACGCAATGTCCACCCAAACGCTTTTTTGTATCCGCAAAATACAGGATAATCTGCTCATGTCCCGGGAACATTTTCAAGATCAGCTGAATTCTCTGGAATGCAGGGTGCTCTACAGTTGGCAGACGAACCCATAATTTCTGATTCTCCGGTTGTTTTCGCGCTGTCTGCATCGTTGCAAAATCTCCAAGCGGACGGATACTTTCGGCCACAAGTTGTGGTTCCTTCTCGTCACGCTGAGATAGACGCCCCTGAATAATCAGCGGTTCATTGTTCCGGACATAGCCACCTCCGCTGTCAAGTGCCTTTTGAAATGCGAGCACTTCCATTACACCGGTATCATCCTCCAACGTGATATATGACATCAGAGTATTGTTACGGGTAGTGCGGGTGCGTACATGGGAAACAACGCCGGCAATGGTAAGCTGCTGCTCATCGTGATAGGTCTGCGGGCCATCCTCCGCGGCAAAGTCTGTCATGATCGCCCCAATGGGCGCCGCGCCGATGCCGCGAACCGCCGTGCGGTACTCATCCATCGGGTGTCCGGTCAAATACATACCCGTCGTCTCTTTTTCCATCGCCATCCGCTCACGCGGTGTGTACTCTGGAATATCCGGCAGTTCCAGCTGGAAGTCTGTGCTCTCCGTATCTTCCTCTTCCCCCATGCTGAACAGATTGAGTTGACCTGCAATATTCTTTCTGCCGTCAGAGCTGACATTGTCGATTACCGTAGCTGCAACCTGCATCAGCTGGCTGCGTTTATACCCCATACTGTCAAACGCTCCACTGCGGATCAAGCTTTCAATCGCACGGCGGTTGAGTTCTTTTCCATACATTCTACGGCAGAATTCATCAAAGGTACGGAACTTTCCCGTCCTTTGCCGCTCATCCATCACTGCGCGGATAAACCCACGGCCAATATTTTTGATGGCCACAAGTCCGAATCGGATGTTGTTCCCCACTACGGTAAAACTGTCATCGGATTCGTTCACATCCGGCGGCAGTACTTTGATCCCACACTCTTTGCATTCGGCGATATATTCTGCAACCTTGGTGCTGTTGTCCAGAACCGAAGAGAGCAGCGCTGCCATATATTCCTGTGGATAATGGCATTTCATATAAGCGGTGCGGTAACAGATGATTGCATAGGAAACCGCATGGGCTTTGTTAAAGGCATAGTGCGCAAAGTCCAGAATCTCATCATAAATGCTACCTGCAACAGCCTCTGGCACTCCATTTGCAACGGCGCCGCAGATTTTACGTTTCGGATCACCATAGATAAAGGTATCGCGCTCCTTCAGAATTTCTTTTTCCTTTTTCTTCGACATCGCACGGCGGATCATATCCGCCTGTCCCAGCGAGAAACCGGCAAGACGCCGGAAAATTTCAATGACCTGCTCCTGATAGACAATGCAGCCATAGGTGACGGACAGAATATCCTTTAACATCGGGTGTTTATACTGGATCCGCTTCGGATGCGCAGAGCATTCAATAAATCGCGGAATACTTTCCATTGGTCCCGGACGGTACAAAGCAATAATTGCAGTGATATCTTCAATCGTTTTCGGTTTCAGTCCGACACAGACGCCTGTAATCCCCGCACTTTCGAGCTGGAACACGCCGGAAGTCCGTCCAGCAGACAACATCTCAAATACAGCCACATCGTCCTCTGGAATGGTCTCCACAGAAAAATTGGGCTCCTTTTTCCGCACAAGCGTAGCGGCATCCTCCAAAACGGTCAAATTGCGCAAACCAAGGAAGTCCATTTTGAGCAATCCCAATTCTTCCAGCGTTGTCATAGGGAACTGACAAACCACCGATTCGTCATTTTTTGCCAACGGTACGTATTCATACAATGGCTTTTCCGTGATGACAACACCCGCAGCATGGGTGGAGGCATGCCGTGGCATGCCTTCCAGCGCGCGCGCCATATCAATCAGTTCATGTAATTTTTCATCGCTCTCATAGAACTCGCGCAATGGTTTTGAAAGCTTCAGTGCCTCATCCAGCTTGATATTTAAGGTTGTCGGCACCTGTTTCGCCACGGCATCCGTCTCTGCATAGCTGACATCCAGCGCACGGCCGACGTCACGGATGGAATTTCTGGCCGCCATTGTTCCAAAGGTGACAATCTGGGCAACATGATTTTCTCCATATTTCCGATTGACGTAGTCAATCACTTCATTCCTTCGGTTGACACAGAAATCAATATCAATATCCGGCATACTGACGCGCTCCGGATTCAGGAAGCGCTCAAAAAAGAGGCTGTACTTAATTGGATCCACATCCGTGATCCCAAGACAATAGGAGACCATACTGCCCGCAGCGCTGCCGCGCCCCGGTCCCACGGGGATATTTTTGCTTTTGGCATAACCGATAAAGTCACTGACGATCAGGAAATAGTCGGTAAATCCCATGGTTCGGATCATATTGAGCTCATATTCCAATTGCTGCTTCAGCTTGTCTGTTCCCTCGCCATAACGTTTTGCGAACCCCTGCAAGCACAGTCGATGCAAATAGGCGTATCCATCTGTTTCCCCCTGCGGCAGCGGAAATTTCGGCAGATGATAGGTACCAAATGTAAAATCATAGTTGCAGCGTGCGGCAATGGAAACCGTATTGTCCGCGGCATCGGGGTGATCCGGGAACAGCGCCCGCATTTCCTCTTCTGATTTCAGATAGAATTCGGTCCCCTCAAACTTCATGCGATCGGGATCGTCCACGGTCTTACCCATCTGAATGCACATCAGCACGTCCTGACTGCGCGCATCTTCTCTCGTCAGATAATGGGCGTCGTTGGTCAGCACCAGTGGAATTCCCGTCTCCTCATGGATTTGAAGAATTCCTTCCATAGCACGTGCTTCCTCTTCAATTCCATGATTCTGAATTTCAAGATAAAAGTCCTCCGGACCAAACAGCGCAGCAAGCTCCAGCGCCTTTTCCTTCGCTGCATTGTAGTCATCATTCAGGAGCTTGCGTGGGATGTCACCAGCAATACAGGCAGACAGACAAATCAAGCCATCGCTATGTTTTTTCAGCAGGTCCCAGTCGATGCGCGGCCGGACATAAAAACCCTCCAGAAAGCCGCAGCTGACCAGATAGCACAGATTGCGATACCCGGTTTCATTTTTGCACAATAAGACCAAATGCGTGTATTCGTTGTCAATTCCATATTCGCGGTCTGTGCGCCCGCGAGGCGCCACATAAACCTCACAGCCAATGATCGGTTTAATGCCGTTCTTTTTTGCAGCCTTGTAAAATGTCACCACACCGTACATTACGCCGTGATCGGTAATGGCAACCGCTTCCTGCCCCAGCGACTGCACCTGAGGCGCAAGTTGGTCAACACGGCATGCCCCATCCAATAAACTGTATTCACTATGGACATGCAGGTGTACAAATGCCATTGCTTGTCCTCCTCTTTTCATTTAGATTGGAACACAGGGCAGGATTGGCTCTGCCCTGTGTAAATAAAACGCTATTATTTTATTCCTCGTTCTTTTTTGCAATCTCCATCAATTTCCGCAGACGGTGACTGAGGCCGGACTTACTGACGGGAGGATCCGACAACACCGCAAGATCTGCCAGACTTGCCTCGGGATTTGCAATGCGGAGCAACGCAGCCTCCTGCAAATTTTCCGGCAGATTTTCAATTCCGATTTCCCGCTCAATCCGGCGGAGCGCTTCCAGCTGCTCCTGTGCTGCATTGACGACCTTATCCGCATTTGCACTGTCACAGTTAACACGGCGATTGATCGCATTGCGCATATCCTTTTCTACTTTGGCCGCCATAATCTCCATGGCCGAAAGCGGTGCTCCAATGGTCGTCAGAAAATCTTCAATGGCTTCGCTCTGTTTAAAATATGTAATATAGTTACCGGCCCGTGCCGTATCCTTTGGAGAAAATCCCATTTCCAACAGGATGGAATAGGCGCCGCGGCTTACATTAAAATGGTCGGTGACAAGCTCCAGATGATAACGCTTCTGGGGATCAGTTACACTTCCACCCGCAAGAAATCCACCGCGGACGAACGCTTCGCGGCAGCAATCCTCTTCCAGTACTCCGAGGTTGATATGATGCGCAATCATCGTACCGGGTTCATATCCGCAGGCATTGAAGATTTTTTTGATTTTCTCGCCATCTGTGATTAAAAATATCTGCTTGCCTTTGGTCTGCTGCGCCGGCAGGACGTCAAACCCCAGACCAAATGCGCGTTTGAACAACTTTTGCAGTCTGGCAGCAAAATCCGGACTGCCGGTTACTATACGCACCTCTTTTTCGGAAAATGTATTACAGTATAACAGAACACCATACGCCTCTGCCAGCGCACAACATTTCTTATTCATCGAGATCTTACAGAGTTCTGCCTTCACGTTGGAAGAAAATGACATGGGTTTTCCCTCCCATTGGGTAAAACATTAGCGGTAAATTCTGGTTGGTGTCATAGTCCGGAAAATTTTCATCAGTTCACAGGCCAGCAAATCCGGATCATGTCTTGCGCGACCATTATAACCGTCTGCCACTGGTGCAAAAATTGTTTGCACTCCAAGACGGCTGATCTCGTGCTGATCCACGGTCATCAGAGCGGCCCCCTGCTCCTGATAACGCAAAACCACTTCCTGGGGAATTGGAAAATCATTGGCCAGGCAGATCTCAAACAGATTCCGTTTTCTGGCGTGCTTCATCAGTGCACGAATATGATCGGAAGCGGTATAATTTTCGGTTTCTCCCTCCTGCGTCATTACATTGAGCACATAGACACGGACAGCAGAGGACGCCTCAATTGCTTCAGAGATTCCCTCCACCAGCAGGTTAGGAATGATACTGGTATACAAGCTTCCGGGACCCAGTACAATCATTTCCGCACGTTTGATAGCCTCCAGGCTGGCCGGCAACGCAGCCGGTCGCTCCGGACTCAGACGAACCCGGATAATGCGGCTGTCTGTTTTTTCTTTGTAGGCGCTGATTTTTGATTCTCCATAGATCGTGGTCCCATCGTCAAAATCAGCAATCAATCCTACGTTTTCATTGGTAACCGGGAGCACACGCCCGGTAATTGCCAGAACCTCCCCCATCTTTGCAACGGCCTGATCAAAGGAATGGCACATTCCGTTGAGTGCGGCAAGAAACAAATTACCGAAGCACTGCCCTTTCAAAGATCCCTCTGTAAAACGATAGCTTAACATCCGTTCCATGGTGGATTCCGTGTTGGCCAACGCCTGAATACAGTTTCGGATGTCACCGGGTGGCGGCATATTCAATTCATCCCGCAGTACACCGGAACCACCGCCATCATCTGCCACGGTGACAATGGCCGTCAAGTCGTTCGTATAGCGCTTGAGGCCGCGCAGCATGGTGCTTAAACCAGTACCCCCGCCAATAACAACAATTTTGGGTTCCTCTGTTCTATGACTGATTGGTTTCATCATCTGGTCCTCAGCACTCCATATCGCGGTGTATCGTTTGCACCTTCATATCCTGTTCCAGCAGGAACTGCTGAACTGCATTGGCCACTGCCACAGAGCGATGGTGGCCCCCCGTACAGCCGATGGCAATGGTCAGACCGGTTTTTCCTTCTTCCAAATACTGCGGAACTAGAAAGCCCAACAGATCGGTCAGATGCTGCATAAACGTCCTTGTCACATCGCGGTCCATGACATAGTCTGCGACTTCTTTTTCCATGCCCGTTTTTTCCTTTAATTCTTCTATATAGTAGGGGTTTGGCAAAAATCGCACATCAAACACCAAATCTGCTTCCAGAGGAATGCCATGTTTAAACCCAAAAGAGAGCACTGTAATCGGCATCTGCCCTTTTCCCGTCTCCCAAGAAAAAATCCGAAACAACTCACTTTGCAGGGTCCTCTTGGTCAGCTGCGAGGTATCAATGATATAGTCCGCCCGCTTGCGCAGATCGGTCAATAACCGCTTTTCATACAGGACAGCCTCTTCTATGGACTGCCGTTCTCCCATTAATGGATGGCGGCGACGCGTTTCCTTATATCGTCTCACAATCGTCGGAAGATCCGCCTCCACAAACAGAATTTTATAAGCGCATCCAAGACGTTCCAATTCTTCCAACGCCTGGATAATCTGGCTGAAATTATCCCGCTCGCGAATATCTGTGACCAGTGCAACGCGTTCATACTGCCCCTTGACGGCCATACAGAGCTCTGCAAACTTGGACAGCAGTGCCATGGGCATATTGTCCACACAATAGAAGCCCCGATCCTCCATAATATCCAGCACACTGCTCTTTCCGGCGCCGGAAAGTCCGGACACAATTACAAACTCCATATAGAACCTTCTTTCCTTTCTGGAAACCCGTCAGTTACGGATAATCCGCACCTCTGGCTCCAATGCAATCCCATAGGTTCGCATTACCACTTCCTGAATATCGCCGATAATTCGCAGGACATCCTCAAAGGTAGCATTCCCACGGTTGATAACAAAACCGGCATGTTTCTCTGAAACCTGTGCGCCGCCAACCGTATAGCCTTTCAACCCTGCCTGATCGATCAGTGCAGCGGCATATCCATCGACAGGACGCTTAAAGGTACTGCCTGCGGACGGCCGATCCAGCGGCTGGCTGTTGCGCCGCTTTTCCATCAGCTCCTGCATCCGTGTACCGATTATACCGGGTTCTCCCTTTTCCAGTTTGACACAACTGCGCAAAATCATCCAGTCCTGTTGAGAAAACACACTGTGGCGATAAGAAAATTCGTGTGCACCATCGCGAACCGTACACAAACGGCAGTTTTCATTCAGATACAGTGTCTCTGTCACCACATCTTTCATCTCTCCCCCGTAAGCACCAGCATTCATGGAAACCGCTCCGCCCAGCGTACCGGGAATCCCGTGTGCAAATTCCAGACCCGTCAAACCAAAGTCCCTGGCATTGACTGCCAATCTGGCCAGCGAAACGCCACTTTGCGCTTCAAGTTCACAGCCGTTCTGCCGAATAGAGGAAAATTTTTCCCCAAACTTGATGACAATATGTTCAAATGGTCCATCCTCAATCAGAAGATTGGTTCCATTTCCCATAACAAAGGGGCGAATCCCCAATTCTCTTAACAGGGTGCAAAGTGCCTGCACTTCTTCGATGGATTTGGGAAGCGCCATCGCTGTTGCGGGCCCACCGATACGGAACGAACAGTGGTTACGCATTGGTTCCTGCAAGCACAGCTCCAGGCTGGGAATACGGGTTTGAATCTCCTTGACAGCAAGGCTTAATTTTTCCATAATAGCTCCTTTGATTGCAGTGTTTTCCTGAAAACGCCGCACTGTACAGCCCCAAGGCCGGCAGCGTTGTATGAAACTCTAAAATTCCGGAGGAATCAATTCCTCATTGTTGACCATGCGGTCATGGTTCTCCACCAGTTCCAGCGCTGCATTGTAGCCCATTTTTTTCTGACGGTTGTTCATGGCGGCAACCTCCAAAATCACGGCCAGGTTTCTTCCTGGACCCACTGGAATGGTCACAGACGGAATTTTCACTCCCAGAATGGTTGTATACTCCAGATCAATTCCAAGGCGGTCATAGGCTTTGTCCGTTTTCCAGGGTTCCAGATTGACCACCAGATCAATGCGTTCGGAGGGTTTGACCGATCCGACGCCGAAAATCCGGCGTGCGTCAATCACGCCGATGCCGCGCAGTTCCATATAATAACGAATGATTTCCGGCGCACTTCCAACCAGGGTTGTAGAAGAGGTCCGCTTAATCTCCACTGCATCATCTGCAATCAGACGATGTCCACGCTTAATCAATTCCAGTGCGGTCTCGCTCTTTCCAACTCCGCTGTCGCCGGTAATCAGCAGCCCTTCGCCGTGCACCTCGACCAGAACCGCATGCATCGCAGTACGCGGTGCCAAGTGTACACCCAAAGTGCTGATCAGCTGTGCCATGGCGTCGGAAGTCGGTACATCCGTTTTCAGCAGATTAACATCGTACTTTTCTGCTGCATCCAGACATTCAACCGGTACTTCCATCCCATGGCAGATGATAACAGCGGTGAGTTCACGGCTCATAAAATCATCAATCATCTTCTTGCGTTCTTCTTCACTGAGCGTGTACAGATAGGTAATTTCTACTTTTCCCATGATTTGAATTCGCCTGGGATCAAAATAGTCATAAAAACCAGTAAGCTGCAAACCGGGGCGGTTGACTTCAGAGGTATCAATTTGTACCTCCTCATAATTTTTTGCGGCATGAACTACAATCAGTTCCAGTTCTTCTACAACGGTCTTTAATTTGACAGGATAAGACTGTTCCATTCTCATTCCCCTTTCTGCAACGTTGTACTGTTGGTTCACAGTGTGCTTATATATTATACTATTTTAATCAGATTGTTGGTATTTCTCAAGTCATTTTTATAAAAAGGCTGCAATCTCTGTTGGAAATGGAGGATCTGTTCGTCAAAATCAGATCTGTTGTGCCAAAATTTCCATTTTTTAAGAAAAATTAGCCAGAAGCGAAAAGTTTCGCTTGCAATTCAAGAATTCCTCTGCTATCATAATAGGGCTGTTAGTTTTGATTATTATGCATGGAGGTACAGCATAACATGGCAAAGTGTGAATTTTGCGATAAGGGCGTTTCCTTTGGCATTAAGGTAAGCCATTCTCACAGACGTTCCAACCGCACATGGAAGCCCAACGTCAAGCGCGTAAAGGCTATTGTTGACGGTACTCCGAAGCACGTCTACGTGTGCACCCGTTGCCTCCGCAGCGGTAAGGTTACCCGCGCTATCTGAGTAAATCCAGAGCGCAACCAACATCGAAATCAAGCCTGTCCATTGGGATAGGCTTTTTTTCGCGCCATTTTTGCCGTTTCAACTGTAATCAACGTGAAAAAGCTGTATGGGAGTAAGCCATACAGCTTTTCTGTTTTTATGCGATTTTCAGCAAAGGATCTTCGGTTTAGGATACATCGGACGCATCTTCATCCGATAAAACGCGAATCAAAACCTTTTCCACGCGCAGCCCATCCATTTTTAATACAGTAACCTGAAGGTTTTCAGCAACAAAGCTGTCTCCCTCTTGGGGAAAGGTGCCGAACTTCTCCAGCGTCCAACCTCCGACTGTCGCGCTGTCGGTCTCAAAGCTTTCTTCACTGCGCTCCAACACTTCCAAAAATTCACTGATGCTAAGGTCGCCATCCAGCTCATACACGCCGGCCTCGCATTTCACAACATCGTGTTCAATAACGTCGCTCTCATCCCAGATTTCACCGACAATCTGCTCCAATACATCCTCCATGGTAATCAGACCCATCGAACCACCGTATTCGTCTGTGACGATCGCCATATGCATCTGGCAACGCCGCATTTCGTTGAGTACGGCTGGCAACCGCAAGGTCTTATAAACATAGCAAGGCTGCATCAAAACGGTATGCAGATCAAAGGACGGGCTGTCCAGCATCGCTTTAAAAAAGTGGTTGAGATATAAAATCCCAATGATATTGTCAATGCTGTCCTGATAAACCGGGATACGGGAAAAGGGGCTGTTTTCAATCACAGCAAGAATTTCTTCCCAGCTGTCATCAACATTAATGGCAAGCATATCAACGCGGGCGGTCATCACCTCGCTGGCACTGATCTCGGAAAAGTCCAGCGCTGCCTGTAACAGTTCAGAGCGTTCCTCATCGATCACACCTTCATCCTCGACCGTCTCAATGATCGACTGCAACTCCTCAACCGCTGCCTCCTGGTCATCCCCTTCTACTTCCCCTTTGAGCGGTTTCATGATGAGATGGACTAGCCCAACAACAATCAGGGTAATCGGTTTCAGTACAATTGTCAAAAACCGAATGATGTAAGAAATTCTAGGCGCTATTCGGTTGGCGTTCTTCTTTGAGACAATCTTGGGAACGGTCTCTCCAAAAATAATAACCAATACCGTCATAATCGCGGTCGCCACCGGTGTATATGCCTCGCCGGCAATCATAATTGCCATCACGGAAGCCAAAGAGGAAGAGGCAATATTGACGAGATTATTTCCGATCAGAATCGCAGACAGCGCATCTTCAAAATGATCGTAAATGTAACAGGCCATCTTTGCACCGCCGGAACCATTTTCCATCGTGCTTTCCAAACGCAGGCGGTTTGCCGAGGAAAAAGCCATTTCTGAGCCAGAGAAAAAGGCCGACAGCGCCAAAAGCACCACAATGGCCACATAATACAGCGGAGAAATCATGCCTGTTCACCGCCTTCCGCCGATGGAAACGGGACTTCCGCAATCAATTTCACAATTCGATTCTGCTTCATCTGTGAAATAAAAAATTGCAACCCGTTATAGACAAAGCTGTCTCCCTCTCGCGGCATGAATTCAAAATGCTCATAGGCCCATTCGCCAATCAATTTATGTTCCCAATCGGGATCTTCGGGATCTTCATATCCCATCAGTTCAAAGGCCTCCTCCATCTCCAGCTCTGCATTGAGCTCAAATTTTCCATCTGGCAACTTCACAAAGCGTTCTACTACTTCGTCATCCTCATCCCAGATCTCGCCGACCAGCTCTTCCAGGATATCTTCAACCGTAACAATGCCCAGTGTACCACCGTAATTGTCTGTAACAACGGCCATATTCAGCTTGCGCAGACTCATTGCGCGCAGCAGATCATCAATCTTACTGCTCTGGTGGATAAAATACGGTGCATCCAGCAAATGCTCCAAATCCACCGCTGTCCCCTGCTTCATATAGGCTTTGATATATTTGCGGATCTGCAAAATTCCGATGATGTTATCAATGCTCCCGCGGTACACTGGAATCCGGCTGTGGTATTGTTCCCGGATCAGGTGGATGACGGTCTCCGGGTCAGCCTCCACATCGATTGCGATCACGTCCACACGGGCAGTCAGCACACTCTCGACTGTGATATCGTCGAACATGAGCGCGGAATGTACCAGCTCCCCTTTTTCCGCATCGAGTTCGCCCTCATCCTTCATATTCTCAATGATATCATAGAGCTCGTCCTCCGTGACCGTAACCTCTGTATCTTTTCCGGTCAGTCTGGCCACACCGGAGCCAATGACGGCGAGCAGAGAAGAAATGGGACTAAAGATACGCATGAGAAGCCACAGCAACGGAGCAACTGCAAGAGCGATGTGTTCGCTGTAGCGCTTACCAATGCTCTTCGGCAGCATCTCACCAGCGAAAAACACCACCATCGTGGTCACCACTGTCGCAACGGCGACGGCGGACAGCCCCCATCTATGTGTTGCAATCAAAGTTGCAACCGAAGCCGTGGCAAGATGTACAATATTATTTCCGATCAAAATGGTTGTAATTGCCTTTTCAAACTGGTTCAGGATTTGCAGTGCCTTTTCCGCACGTCGGTCTCCCTTATCCGCGCTTGTTTTGATGCGCACCCTGCTGACAGAGGCATACGCTGTCTCCGCCGCCGCAAAATATGCCGCACAAAGCAATAGAACTGCAATCAATAACCACGATGAAATGTCATCCATTTCGGATATCCACTCCTTATATGACAAATGTGATTCTTTATTTTACCATGTACGGATACCACCGTCAACTGTGAGTCTTGTGGTGCAATTTTGGAGAATTGCTTTCCTCTTTGTGGATTTTCTCCTTCCATCTTTGCTTTTTCGACAAGTTTTGATATACTGATAATCAGAATTTTACATTGGCGGCATCGATTGTTTTGATGGTCATTGCAGAAGGAGGAACATATGCTGCATCTGATTCTTGGCTGTGCCAAAAGTGGAAAAACTGCATACATTCTGTCTAAAATCCGTGACGCAGTCCTGCAAAAGCAGGGAGATCAGCTTCTGATTGTTCCGGAACAGTACAGCCATGAAGCCGAACGTGAACTTTGCCGCACCTGCGGCGATTCCCTCAGTCTCTACGGCGAAGTGCTCAGCTTTACACGTCTCAGCAGCCGTGTTGCACAGGAAACGGGCAATGTACAGAACAATCTGCTCGACAAAGGCGGACGGCTGCTGGCAATGGCGCTCGCGTTGGATGCGATTACCCCTCATCTGAAACTGTACCGCGCAGCGCGGTACCAACCGGAACTGCAGGTTTCGCTTCTATCCGCGATTGATGAACTCAAGTCCGCCTGTATCCGCGCCGATGCACTCGCGGATGCGGCAGCACATACCAACGGCATGTTGCGGGACAAACTACAGGATCTTTCTCTGATTCTCTCAGCCTTTGACAGCATTGTCGCGCGGAGCCATGCCGATCCGGCACACCGTCTCGACCTGCTTGCCGATACAATACAACACAGCACAGTTGGAAACGAAGGACAGATTTATGTCGATGGCTTTATTGATTTCACCCAACAGGAGCTGCGTGTGCTCGCGGCTCTGTTGCGGAAAGGTGCAGACTTGACCGTCTGCCTCACCTGCGACTGCATCGATGGCGGAAGCGAGGTTCACGATATCTCCCGCCGCAGCGCCGCAGCGCTGCTCTCTCTCGCCAAGAAAGCTGGACAGAAATCCAGTGTCCTGACGCTACAAGCCTCGAGCACCGCGCAGGCACTGCCGGTTTTTATCGAACAGAACCTGTTTCGCTATACACAGGCCGTCTGGGCCGGTACGGAAGCGGTAACCTGCTATGCCGCCAACAGCATTGTGCAGGAATGTGAGCTTGCTGCCTGGAAAATCCGTACGCTGGTACAGGACACCGGCTGTCGCTATCGCGATATCGCCGTTGCCATCCGGGGCTTTGACGCCTATCGTCCCCTGTTGGAAAGTATTTTTCGCAGTTACGATATCCCTCTTTTTCTCAGCCGGCGAAGCGACATTTTGCAGCGCCCCATCTGTGTGTTGCTCTTCTCTGCTCTGGAGATTGTCGGAGGAGGCTGGGAATATGAAGATGTATTCTCCTATCTGAAAACTGGTCTGACCGGCCTCTCCCAGGAAGCGTGTGATCTTCTGGAAAATTATGTTCTTCTCTGGAGTCTGCGGGGCAGTGCCTGGACAAAAAATGAGCCCTGGACCCTCTCCCCCAACGGCTATCAGCAACAAAAATTTGCCGACGCAGATGAAACGGAGTCCTGTTTGCGCACCATCAACGCTCTTCGTGTACAGGTTTCTGCACCTTTGCTGGCATTGTATTCGCAGGGCAAAGCCGCAGAGACTGCGGCAGAACAGGCCATGGCTCTGCGCGACTTTCTGATTTCTCTCTCCCTGCCGGAACAACTGGAACACCGCAGTGCAGAGCTTCTTGCACTCGGTCTTACAGAGGAAGCTGAGGAGTATCGGCAGCTGTGGGAAATCATCGTCTCGGCGTTGGAACAGTTCGTCCTGATTCTCGGCAACACGCCCATGAAACAGGAGGAATTTTCCCATCTGTTTCGTCTGGTGCTCAGCCGTTACGACGTGGGCACAATTCCAGTCTCCCTCGACCGGGTCTCTGCCGGTGACTTTGACCGGGTGCGCCGTCGAAATCTGAAACATCTGATCGTGCTCGGCGCCTCTGATGACCGTCTCCCGCAGGTCTCGGACGATACCGGTATTTTCACACGCGACGAACGCGACATTTTGCAGGAACTGGAACTCGATATCGGAGACAGCACCGAAAGTCTCTATCGAGAAATGGCCCTCATCTATCACTGTATGACCTTGCCATCAGACTCTCTGACGGTTTCCTACAGCACGGCGACATCGGGTGGTGGAGAGGCACTTCCCACCTTCGTACTCAGCCGCCTGGCCACGATGTTTGAGCAACCCATTCAACCCGTTCCTGCTGAACTGTTGCTCACCGTCTCAAAAATCCCGGCGTTTGCACTGGCTGCTCAGGCTGGAATGCCTGCAACAAGCACCGTAGCCGCCGTCACAAAACGTTATTTTTCCCAGGATGCGGAGCAGGCCGCTGTACTGGATCGGCTCGCAGAAGCGGCAGCACAGACGCGCGGCCGACTTTCCGCCCGCTCGGTCACTGCCCTGTACGGAAAACGGCATCGTTTTTCCCCTACCCAGATTGACACCTTTACCAACTGCCGGTACGCCTATTTTCTGCAATACGGTCTGCGGCTGAAACCGCGGGAACCGGCCGGCTTTAACCCCCCGGAGTACGGAACCTTTCTGCACTATATTCTGGAACATGTGGCACGCGATATCATGCACAGCAGTGAATTTTCAACGATCTCGCGCGAAGAGACCGATGCACTTGCCGACCATTACACCGAACAGTTTATCGCAGAGGAACTGCACGGCCTGCGGAATAAATCCAGCCGCTTTGTCTATCTGTTTCGCCGCCTGTCCCGCAACGTACGACAGGTGGTCAGCGATATGGTGGCCGAGCTTGCCCACTCAGACTTCCGCCCACTCGACTTTGAACTGCGGTTTGCGCCGGACGGCACCATGCCGCCGTTGACGCTCGGAGAGGGTGAGGAGCAGGTCTCCATCTCCGGCGTTGCCGACCGGGTAGACGGATGGATTCACGAGGACAAGCTTTATCTACGCATTGCAGACTACAAAACCGGTAGGAAGGCCTTCCGTCTTTCCGATATCTACCACGGTTTGAACCTGCAAATGCTGCTCTATCTCTTTGTGTTGGTCAATAGTGGAGATACCTACTACGGCAAAGAAATTGTTCCGGCCGGTGTGCTGTATATCCCGGCACGCGATATTCTGGTCTCCGGAGCACAGCGGCTTACTCCTGAGGAAGTAGCGGCAGAACAGAAAAAGCAGCTGCGCCGCAGCGGCCTGATTCTGGAAGATCCCGCTGTCATCGAAGCCATGGAGCACGGAGATACCAAGCAGTACATCCCTGTTGCCTTCAAAAAAGGTGTTCCTTCCGCGGACAATCTCGCTTCTCTGGAGCAATTCGGCAAACTCAGCCGTCACATCGAGCAAAAACTGCAATACCTTTCCCGCGAGCTCCGACGGGGCAGCATCACTGCCCACCCACTTTATCAAACACCGACGGAAAATGCCTGTATCTGGTGCAAATACCGCAGCATCTGCCAGTTTGACCCGACACGGGAACCAGTTCTGCATCTTCGCAGCATGAAATCGCAGGAGGTTTGGGAAGCGCTGGAGGAACAAGACGAAGGGGGAAAACAACATGGCTGAAATCCATCTGACTGAAAGCCAACGGGCCGCCGTTTACTCGCGGGGCAGTGCTTTGCTGGTCTCTGCTGCGGCTGGTTCCGGAAAAACTCGTGTTCTGGTTGAGCGATTGATGGCCTATGTCACCGATCCAGATGACCCAAAGGACATTGATACCTTTCTAATCATTACTTATACGCGTGCGGCAGCCGCTGAACTGCGCGGACGCATTTTATCCGATCTGCGGAAACGCAGTGCCGCACAACCGGAAAATCGACGGCTCCGGCGGCAGACCGACCTCTGCCACCGCGCACAGATCGGCACGATCCACAGCTTTTGTACCACCGTTCTACGGGAAAACTGCCATCTGCTGGGTCTGGCGCCGGACTTTACCGTCGCAGACGAAGAACGCAGCGAGTCGCTCCGACAGCGGACGCTGGAGCGACTTTTGGAACGTCGGTATGAGACCATTGAAACGGACGCCGGGTTTCAGGCACTGGTAGACACGGTCGGTGTCGGCCGCAACGATGATCGTCTGATCCAGGTTGTCAATGATCTGTACCAAAAACTGCAAAGCCATCCCTATCCGCAAGATTGGGCAGCGGAGCAGATTCGCGCCATGGATGTTTCTGCCTGCACAGACATCGCCGAAACCATCTGGGGACAGGTTCTGTTGCAGGAACTTTACAACGATGCCTGTTACTGGGCAGCCGTATATGATCAGCTCCTTATAACACTGTACAGCGACCCGGAACTCAACGGCAAAATCATTGACGCCTACGGTGCTGTATTGGCCGACGATGCGGAACAGCTGCGCGCCATCTGCCGTGCAACTGAACAGGGGTGGGAGCAGAGCAAAGTACAGTTTCCCTTTGTCTTTGGCAAGCTGAAAGCTCTTCGCAACTCCCCCAATCCGGAGTTATCGGATCGGATCAAAGCCTGCCGTAAGGCACTGAAATCCAAAGCGGAGAACTGGGCCGGTTATTTTGACGGTACCTCCGAAGAGCTGTTATCCGATCTTGCCGCCACTGCTCCGGCCATGGAGGCTCTTCTCAAACTGACACTGGAATTGGATACCGTATTTTCCAAGGAAAAACGGCGGCGGAGTATTGTAGACTTTTCCGACCTGGAACATTTTGCTGTTCAGCTGCTCGTCCGAAAAGAAGATCGCAGTCCGACAGAACTGGCAAAGCAGCTTTCTCACCGGTATACCGAGATTATGATTGATGAATTTCAGGACGTGAACGAGGTACAGGATCTGCTGTTTCGCGCGGTATCCCGTAAGGAAACCAATCTGTTCATGGTCGGTGATATCAAGCAGTCCATCTACCGTTTCCGTCTTGCCGATCCGCAGATTTTTATCCATAAATACAACACCTATCAGGACAACGACAAAGCCGAAGCACATGCTCCCCGCCGGATTCTTTTACAGGAAAATTTCCGCTCACAGCCCGCTGTACTGGATAGCGTAAATCTGGTATTTGACAATATTATGTCAATCGAATTGGGGGATATTGCATACGATGATCAGGCCCGTCTACGCTGCGGCACCACCGTTTTGCAGGAACCGCCGCATCCCACCATGTTCTATCTGCTGCCCTCCCCTTCGACCAATGACCACGAAAGTCCAGGCAAGGCTCGGCAGGAAGCAGACTTCATTGCCGCCCAGATTCAGGCCATGCTTTCCCGCGGGGAAACTGTTCTGGACAAAGACGGTACACGACCGATGACGTATGGCGACATTGTCATTCTGCTGCGCTCTCCCGGTTCTTCGGGCAGTATTTACCACACAGCGCTGACAGCAGCCGGCATTCCCGTTAATTCTGACAACGGCGGCGGTTTTTTCACCTCGCCTGAGATCTCCATTCTGCTCTCTCTGCTGTCCATTGTGGACAATCCTCACCAAGATGTCCCTCTGACTTCGGTTCTGCGCTCCCCCATTTTCGGATTCACACCGGATGAACTGTCCCAAATTCGCACATTCGACAGACACAGTGATTTTTATACCGCGCTGTGTCTCTCTGCAGAGACCATGCCAAAATGCCAGTCGTTTTTACAGACACTCCAAGGCTTTCGTGCCCGTGCTGCGGATCTGCCCGTCGACCAAATGATCTGGCATATCTATACAGAAACCAACCTAATGGCACTGTGCAGCGCCATGCCGGACGGTTGTCTGCGCCGACAGAGACTGATGATGCTCTTCCGTTACGCCGGACAATTCGAGTCAAACGGAAGCCGTGGTCTGTTTTTGTTTCTGGCCTGGATCAACCGTCTGATCGAGCGGGGAGAAGAACCCAGACTGGAAACCGACGCCATGCAGAATGCAGTCAGCATTCTGAGCATTCACAAATCCAAAGGCCTGGAATTCCCCGTTGTTTTCCTGGCAGATACCGCACACCGGTTCAATAAGTCCGATGCCACGGCACCGGTTCTGGTACACAGTCAGCTGGGGCTGGGTCCCTGCTATACTGATCTGGCACACAGTGTCACCTATCCTACCACTGCACGGCGCGCCATTCAACGGTGCATTTTGCGTGAAAATCTCTCCGAAGAGATGCGTGTCCTCTACGTTGCGATGACGCGTGCAAAAGAGCGTTTAATTCTCACTGCAAGCCTCCCCAATCCACAGAAAAAATGGCAGGAATTGCAAAAGGAACCGCTCTCCCCCATTCCGCCTCAGCTTTTGTTCGACAGCAACTCCTTTGCCGACTGGCTGCTTCGCGTCGCAGCACTGGATAAGGACGGCACACAGATTCAGGTGCAGTTTGTGGAAGCGGGGGGCGGCCAATTGACTTCTCAAGCCGCTTCGGATGATTCGATGGAACTTCAAGCGGCTGAATCAGAGGAAGCGAAAATGCTGGAACAAATCCAGCGGCGATTGGACTACTGTTATCCTCACAGTACAGCGATTAACCTGCCCTCCAAGCTAACTGTAACAGAAGCCGAGGATCTACCCGTTGACAGTCTCGATTCTGCGGATGGTCAGATGCTGGACACGCTTCCCGTGCGTCCCTCCATCTTCCGGGAAGCAGAGTTCTGTCTGAAAAAAGATCGCTCGCTCTCCGGCGCCGAGGTGGGAACTGCCGTACACCTGGTCATGCAGCACATTGACTTCTCCAAGGCAGACAGCGTTGCCGCCATCCAAATGGAATTGGATCGGTTGACCCGTGAAAAAATTCTCAATTCCGAACAGGCTGCGGCAGTCCGGGTCGGACAAATTCATCGCTTTTTTGCCTCAGAAACCGGTCAGCGCCTGCGCCATGCAGAAGCAGTTACGCGCGAATTTCGTTTTTCCCTTTTGGTTCCTGCTGAACGGTACTTTCCCGATGGTGACGGAGAAGAAGTGCTGCTACAGGGTGTAATTGACTGCTTCTTTGAAGAGAGCGGCACTTTGACAATTCTGGATTACAAAACAGATTTCGTAAATGAAGACAATGTAGAGGAGAAAATTCAAACGTATACGCCTCAGCTCCGTGCCTATCGTGACGCGCTGGAGCGCATCACAGGAAAACCGGTTTCCGGTGCAATTTTGTATTTCCTTGGTACTGGACTTGCCATCCCCCTGACATTTGCGTAAAAGGAACACGATTTCCAGAAACTTTTTGTGAAAATCTGTTGCATTTTTGCAAATGCTATGGTAAAATTCACTTTGCGTCTTGTATCCACATTGTTTTATAAATATACTGGCAATGTAATCAAGATAGCTTTTTATGAGGTGAATGATTATGAAGGCAGGAATCCATCCGAAATATCAGCAGACCACCATCCGTTGTGCATGTGGCGAGATTATTGAAACCGGCTCTACCAGAGAAAACATCACTGTTGAAATCTGCTCCAAGTGCCATCCGTTCTATACCGGCAAGCAGAAGCTCGTTGACACCAGCGGTCGTGTTGATAAGTTCAACAAGAAGTTTGGTCTTAAGTAAGGTTTTGGAACCTTTTCCGAGTCCCGTGCCAATGGCACGGGACTTTTGCTATTCACTTTCTACTGCTATCCTCCGCTCGGAAAATAGTGGATACAATAACTGCTGTCTTGCAGCTCAAACTGAAAACAGTGTTTCATAGGATTCTGAGAACAGAATCTCGTGAAAATTTGATGAATGAATCAATATCGCTTCGATATACTTTCGAAGCGGAAAGAAGGGTTGATTGCTATTAACACGACTGTTACCGTAGAAAAAGTCAAAGAACGAGCCGTACTCGCCGGTCTCTCTGCTGCCAGCATGGAAAAAAGTGAGTGTTCTACCGATGTCAGTATGGATGAACTCGCTGCTCTGGTAGAAACTGCGGGCGGAACCACAGTGGGCATTGTCTTGCAGAACCGCGCAACGCCCGATCCCCGCACATTTATCGGCGACGGGAAAGTCCGTGAAATGAAGGAGATCATTGTCGCACAAAACTGCGATCTCGCGGTATTTGACAATGAACTCTCTCCGTCTCAAATGCGCATTCTGTCCGAAGAACTGGGCGTCCGTGTTTTAGATCGCAGTGGCTTAATTCTAGATATTTTTGCCCAGCGCGCCCGCTCCAGAGAAGGCCAATTGCAGGTCGAACTTGCGCAGTATCAGTATATGCTTCCCCGGCTGACCGGTATGTGGACCCATCTCGTCCGTCAGAGCGCCTCCGGCGGTTCTTCCCCGATCGGTACCCGTGGTCCCGGCGAAACGCAGTTGGAAACCGACCGCCGCCACATCCGCCGGAAGATCCAAAAACTGGAATACGAGCTGCAGTCTGTCCGTAAAGTGCGCAGTACCCAGCGCCGCCGCCGGGAAAAGAATGCAATGCCCGTCATTGCGCTGGTCGGCTACACCAATGCCGGAAAATCCACACTGCTTAACCGGCTGACCGGCTCCGATATTCCAGCCAACAATCGCCTGTTCGACACGCTGGACACCACAACGCGCCGCCTGAAGCTCAGTGCAGCGCAAGAGGTTCTGGTCTCCGATACCGTCGGTTTCATCCGCAAACTGCCAACCCATCTGGTCGAGGCGTTCAAGGCAACCCTGGAAGAATTGACTTATGCCGACATTCTGCTTCATGTCATCGATACCTCAAACCCCGACTGGCCTGAACAGGCCGACGTCGTCGAAGGTCTGCTGCACCAGCTCGGTGCCGAGCACACGCCTTGTATCCGCGTCTATAATAAATGCGATGCCTTTTGGAGTGATCTGCCCCGCAGTCGGGACAGCGTCTGTATCTCAGCAAGAACCGGAGAAGGCATCGACACCTTGCTGGAGAAGATTGCTGAAACGCTTCGGGAAGGAAAGTGTCATCTGCTTCTGCACATTCCCTATGAGAAAGCGGGATTGGTAGAGCTGCTTCACCGCGAGGCCGCTGTACTGAATCTCTCTTACAGTGATCACACGATCGATGTAGAGACCATTCTCAAGCCGGAATTATTGGGCAGTGTCCGTGACTATGCAGAGGAGATTCCGGAATGAGTGATTATCTCGTTCCGGCCGGTTATGGGGAAGCAGAGTTCGTCGAAAAGCGTTCCCGTTTTATTGGCCGGGTCTGGCCGGTAGAAGAGGAAGCAGAAGCCATCGCACATATCAAAGCCATGCGTGAACAGTACTGGGATGCAACCCACAATGTTTACGCGTACATCATCCGGGAAAATGGCATCATGCGTTTTTCCGATGATGGGGAACCCAGCGGAACCTCCGGTATGCCGACCTTGAACGTATTCCGCAGTGGGGACATTCAAAACCTCTGCTGTGTCGTGACCCGCTATTTTGGCGGGATTCTCCTGGGTGCGGGCGGTCTGGTGCGGGCGTATTCAAACACGGCAAAACTTGCGCTGGACGCTGCCGGCGTCAGCCTGATGACCCGGTGGGACAACCTGCTGCTCTCCTGTTCCTATGCACAGTATGAACGAATCCTTCGCCTGCTACAAACGTATGAAGCGGTGGTGGAAAACACGGACTTTGCCGCCGATGTGATGCTGGAACTTCTGATCCGTAGCGATCGTTCTCAGGAATTCACGACAAAACTCACAGATTTGACAGCCGGTACCGTGCTCTGCGAGTCTGTTGGCACCTGCTTCCGGGGTGTCCGTATCCGCTAAATGGGCATTCCCTGCATAATATCGGTCTGATATTCCATAAACTGGAGTCTGAAGTACAATTCCACTCGTAAAGTGCAGGGTTTTTGAAAAAAGTTTGAATAATTTTAAAAAATTGAAGGAAATCCGAAAGTCCGTACAGAATATTGTAAATGTATCGTTTCTCGTTTATTTCTCTGCATTTATCCCAGGATTTTATAGTAAAAGGAGGGGTTTTATGCACTGTCTGCGAGAACGCCGGGAACAGTTGGAGGAAGTTTTAATCTGCCAATACGGCGTATTGTCCCGTCAGTCTGTCGGCCGGCTGCGGCCGGAGTCTCCCTGTGAGATCCGAACCTGTTTTCAGCGCGACACCGACCGGATCACCCATTCCAAATCCTTCCGCCGGCTGAAACACAAAACCCAAGTCTTTCTCCAACCGGAGGGCGATCACTATCGTACACGTCTTACCCATACACTGGAAGTTTCCCGCCTGGCGCGCACCATTGCCAGAGCGCTGGAATTGAACGAGGATCTCACCGAGGCCATTGCGCTTGGGCATGATCTCGGCCACACGCCGTTCGGACACGCAGGAGAGCGGGCTCTACGAACCATTTATGCCCACGGGTTCGAACACTACGAACAAAGTCTCCGGGTCGTGGATTCTCTGGAACATGGCGGAACCGGTCTGAACCTCTGTTATGAAACCCGCATGGGGATTCTGCACCATACGAAGGGTACACCGGATGATACACTGGAGGCCACGGTGGTACGCCTGTCTGACCGCATCGCCTATATGAATCACGATATGGACGACGCCATCCGTGCTGGGATTCTTTCCAACAAGGATCTTCCAGCCATGGTGCGGGAGCGGATCGGTGCAACCCACAGCCAACGGATTGACACCATCGTGCATGATATCATCGAGTGCAGCGGTGACGGTACGATTGCCATGTCGCCGGATATGGAAGAAGCTGTACAACAGTTCCATGCGTTCATGTTCGATGCAGTTTACACCAATCCGACCGCAAAAAAAGAAGAACAAAAGGTATTGGGAATTCTGGAAGCCCTTTGGACTTATTATCTCAAGTACCCGGATCTTCTTCCTGCCGATTATCGCGCCGTTGCCGATCGTGACGGGTTGGAGCGTGCTGTTTGTGATTATATCTCCGGTATGACGGATCAGTATGCAATTTACCAGTTCAGTGAACTGATGATTCCCACTGCATGGATGGTGCGATGAGGCAGATCCCTTCACAATTTTTTGGAAAGGAATGAGGCAATTTGGCATTCCCTGATCGTTTTTTGCAGGAACTTGCCGACCGCAATGATATTGTCGAGGTTGTGTCTGATTACGTGCACTTGACCAAGCGAAGTGGTGCCAACCAATTTGGCTTATGCCCGTTCCACAGCGAGAAAACCCCTTCTTTTTCCGTTTCTCAGGACAAGCAGATTTTTCATTGCTTCGGCTGCGGAAAAGGCGGAAGTGTTATCACATTTATCATGGAAATCGAGAATCTGTCGTTTCCGGATGCTGTGGCGTTTCTAGCCAGGCGCGCCGGAATGCAGATGCCGGAGGAAAGCCACGATGCAGACCGCGGCCGAAGAGAACGGATGCTGGAACTTAACCGCAGTGCTGCGAGGTTCTTTTATGCGCAGCTCATCGCACCCTCTGGACGATCTGCACAGCATTATGTAGATCAGCGCGGCATCAGCGCCACCATGGTACGGCGTTTTGGGCTCGGCTTTGCGCCCGACAGTTGGGATGCTTTGACCAATGCCATGATCGCAAAAGGCTTTTCCATTCATGAGCTGGTCGATGCAGGCCTTGCAAAGCATCGGCAGAAAGGCTCTGGTGTATATGATACCTTCCGCAATCGACTGATGTTTCCGGTTATCGATGTCCGTGGCAGCGTGATTGGCTTCTCGGGTCGCATTCTCGGCGATGGAGAACCCAAGTATCTGAACAGTCCGGAAACACTCGTATTTAGCAAAAGCCGCAATCTTTTCGCATTAAACCTGGCAAAAAAGTCAAAAAGTGGATATATCATATTATCGGAGGGTAACATTGATGTAATCTCCTTGCATCAGGCTGGCTTTGACAGTGCTGTAGCCTCTCTTGGTACCGCATTGACGCCAGAACAGGCAAGACTGATCAGCCGCTATGTCTCCAATGTTGTCATTGCGTATGACAACGACAGTGCCGGCATCAAAGCATCACAACGCGCCATTCAGATCCTGGAGAAACTGGATCTCAACGTGCGGGTTCTGCAAATTGACGGAGCAAAAGATCCAGATGAATTTATCAAGACACGTGGCGCCGATACCTTCCGTGCATTGTTGGAAGGCTCAGAAAACCACATTGAATATCAGTTGCAGACCATTGTCAAACAGCACGATCTCTCCACCGACGATGGGAAGCTTGCCTTCCTGAAAGAAGCTGTCGAGCTGGTGGCACGGCTGCAAACCGGCGTAGAACGCGAGGTCTACAGCCTTCGTGTTGCAGAGATGGCCGGTGTCTCAGCCGATGCTGTAGAGGCCGATGTAGAACGGGTTCGCAAACTGCGATTCCAGCAGAGCCGCAAAAAAGAGGAACGCGCCGTACTTCGTCCCGCATCCAATGCGCAACCAACAGAGAAACATCTGCGCTATGAAAATATTCGCTCTGCAACCGCAGAGGAAGGCATCGTTCGTCTGCTCTATCTGGATCCGGGGCTGTTTTCCGGTCGGGATCTTCCTGCTCCTTCGGACTTTTCCTCTGATCTACTCGGCAGACTTTATGGGGAATTACTGGACGCTGTACAGCGCGGATCCACCATTTCCCCTGTAACACTCAGCGAAGTGTTCACACCGGATGAGGTTGCACATCTCATCCGCATCCTCCAGAAACCGGAAGAGCTCTCCAATGGAGAACGTGCACTTTCCGATTACATACAAATACTGCAAGCAGAAAAGCTGCACTCTACAATGGATTCTGACCTTCGAGCCACAGCAGATCTGCTTCGTGCAAGAAAAGGGTATGGTGTATAAGATATGGCAAAAAAACTGACAAACGATGCTTCCATGGAGGCGTTTCATGATATCGAGCTCAGCAATATGAGTGCACAGGAACTCAAAAAGATGGCAGATGCGCTGATCGCGGAAGCAGACAAAGCCAAATCCGAACAAACAGAACAAAACCGTTCCAGTACGTCGGAAAAGCGTACGGCACGCAAAGCATCTCCCAAAAAAAGCAAAGAGGTTCTGTCGAAAAGCAACGAGGTCCCCGTGCCGGAAAAGACCAATGAAGAACGCCTGCAGGAACTGATCGATAAGGGCAAAAAGACCGGAAAACTCACATCCAAAGAGCTAATGGATGTTCTGGAAGATATGAATCTGGAGCCGGAACAGATCGATAAGTTCTATGATACCCTTGAAAATCTTGGAATTGAAACTGCCGGCGAGGACTATCTTGCACCAATTGATGAGGAAGCACTGCCCGCCATTCAGGAACTGGAAGAGCTGGAAGAGGTTACAGAGGAAGAAATGGTAGACACCGAAGCCATGGTGGACTCCTTTTCGACTGATGACCCGGTTCGTATGTATCTGAAAGAAATCGGTAAAGTCAATCTGCTGACCCCCGAAGAGGAAGTCCAGCTTGCGATCCGGATGTCTGAGGGCGATGAAGAGGCAAAACGTCGCATGGCAGAGGCCAACCTGCGTCTTGTTGTCTCGATTGCAAAGCGGTATGTTGGTCGCGGTATGCTGTTTCTGGATCTGATTCAGGAAGGCAATCTGGGCCTGATTAAGGCTGTTGAGAAGTTCGACTACACGAAAGGCTATAAGTTCTCTACTTATGCAACCTGGTGGATCCGTCAGGCAATCACCCGCGCCATTGCTGACCAGGCCCGTACCATTCGTATCCCAGTTCATATGGTAGAAACCATCAACAAGGTGATCCGTGTTTCCCGCCAGCTGTTACAGGAATTGGGCCATGACCCCAGCGCTGAGGAAATCGCAGAAGAGATGGGCTTGCCGATCGAAAAGGTGCGCGATATTCTGAAAATCGCGCAGGAACCTGTTTCTCTTGAAACGCCAATTGGCGAAGAGGAGGACAGTCACCTTGGCGATTTCATCCCGGACGAGGATGCTTCGGAACCAAGTGAAGCCGCCTCCTTTACCCTGCTGAAAGAACAGCTGATGGAGGTTCTTTCCACGCTAACGCCAAGGGAGCAAAAGGTATTGGAACTCCGCTTCGGTATTACGGATGGCCGTACACGTACGCTGGAGGAAGTCGGGAAAGAATTCAATGTAACCCGCGAACGCATTCGTCAGATCGAGGCAAAGGCACTGCGCAAACTGCGTCATCCCAGCCGCAGCAAAAAACTGCGGGATTTCTTGAATTAATCTTTTTCATATTTAAAAGCTTCCCTCTTCCTAGAATCTATCGTTTCTAAATTATCCGCGTCTTTATAATTTTTGACCAATTTCCCAACAATTTCCGATTGGGAAGTTGGTCTTTCTTTTGTGAATTCGAACATACTAAATGATGAATCCGAATAAATTGTAAATTTCATGCAATTTGCTCTTGACATTCGATATACTCCGTGCTAAATTAGCACTCAGATAGATCGAGTGCTAGCACCCAAGCTAGCCAAGTGCTAAAATGAGGTGTCATTGTGGAAATCAGCGATCGCAAAAAGAAAATCCTTGCTGCTGTCATTGATGAATACATTACCACGGCGGAACCGGTTGGTTCCAAAACCATCGCACAAAATTCCGGACTCAATCTTTCCAGTGCGACCATTCGAAATGAAATGGCGGATCTGGAAGCAATGGGATTTTTGGAGCAACCGCATACGTCATCTGGTCGAGTCCCCTCTGCGCAGGGGTACCGCTTATATGTGAATCAGCTCATGCATCAGCACAAATTAACCATAGAAGAGACGCAGGTTATCAATAATTCATTGAATCTGAAAATGAAACAGCTGGATCACATTATTTCCAATGTGGGACAGCTCACCTCCCGCCTGACAAATTATCCGGCCTATGCGCTTGCAGCACCGACTTTTTTAACAATTGCACGCTTTGACCTGATCTTTGTCGATGATAATTCCTTTATCATTGTCGTTCTGCTTGATAATCATTCTGTAAAGAATAAGCTAATACAGCTTCCCTTCCAGATTGATCCGGAACTGTTGCAAAAGCTTTCCGTTATGTTCAATACCAGCTTTACAGGACTGACAGAAGATAACATCACCACTGCACTGATTCACTCGGTGGAACGGGCATCCGGAGATTGTCAGGGACTTGTTTCCATTATTTCCAGTTTTGCAATTGAGGTTTTGTCGGACACCAGCGCAGGTGAAGCGTTTGTTGCCGGTGCCTCTCACCTGCTTCGGCAACCTGAATTTCGGGATCCTGATAAAGCGCATCAGTTGATGAGCTATCTGTCAGATGAAGAAAAACTGTTGAACTTTTCAGATATTGACGACAGCCAGGATATTCAGGTTTTGATTGGCCCGGAAAACTTGGCAGATGAGTTAAAAGATTCCAGTGTAATTATGGCAAGCTACAATGCCGGCGATAATATGCGCGGTTTAATTGGTGTTGTGGGCCCTACCAGAATGGACTACTCCAAGGTTGCTGCAAAGCTCAGCTATATTGCCAATGGTCTGAGCCGAATCCTCGGCGGCGATACGCTGCCCGGCCTTGATAATCCCCAGAATACAGGAGATGATATAGATGAGCAATAAGAAAAAAAGCACACCCCAGGAAGAAACACCAAAGGAAGAAATTCTAAACGGTGAAGTTTTGGAAACAGAAGAGTCTGCAGAAGAAACAGAGGCAAAAAGCAACCCCCTGGAAGCAGAACTCGCAGCAGAGCATGACCGGTATCTCCGAATGCTAGCAGAGTATGACAATTTCCGCAAACGGAGTCAGAAAGAGCGCGAATCCATCTGCTCCGATGTACGAGCAGACACGGTTTCCCGCTTCTTGCCCGTTTATGATAATCTGCTCCGCGCAGTACAGCAGGCAACGGATGACGAGGCATATCTTCGCGGCGTTGAAATGATCCTTGACCAGATGAAAGAGACCATGGCAAAGCTTGGCGTCACGGAAATTGAAGCTGTGGGCAAACCGTTTAATCCGGATCTGCACAATGCGGTGATGCATATTGAAGATGAAAACTACGGTGAGAATGAGATCATCCAGGAATTCCAGAAAGGGTTTCTGCTGGGCGATAAAGTGATCCGATTCTCCATGGTCCAAGTTGCAAATTAACATTAGAAATGACACATTCTTTTGATATAGGAGGAATTAAAAATGAGTAAAATTATCGGTATTGACCTTGGTACGACCAATTCTTGTGTATCCGTTATTGAAGGCGGCAATCCCGTTGTAATTGCAAATGCAGAAGGCAACCGCACCACCCCCTCCGTTGTTGCATTTTCCAAGACCGGTGAACGTATGATCGGTCAGGTTGCAAAGCGTCAGGCGATTACCAATCCCGACCGGACCATCAGCTCCATCAAGCGTGAGATGGGCTCTAACTATAAAGTCACCATTGACGGTAAGGCTTATACACCGCAGGAAATCTCCGCAATGATTCTGCAAAAGCTGAAGGCAGATGCAGAAGCTTATATCGGCTCCCCTGTTACCGAAGCAGTTATCACTGTTCCTGCATACTTCACAGACAGCCAGCGTCAGGCCACCAAGGATGCAGGCCGTATCGCAGGTCTGGACGTCAAACGTATTATCAACGAACCCACTGCTGCTGCTCTAGCTTACGGTCTTGAAAATGAATCCGATCAGAAAATCATGGTCTATGACCTTGGCGGTGGTACCTTTGATGTTTCCGTCCTAGAAATCGGTGACGGTGTTATCGAAGTTCTGGCAACCGCAGGTAATAACCGTCTCGGCGGCGACGACTTCGATGAATGTGTTACCAAATATCTCCTGGAAGAGTTCAAGAAAGCAGAAGGCATCGACCTTTCGGCTGACAGAGTCGCAATGCAGAGACTGCGTGAAGCCGCTGAAAAAGCAAAGATCGAGCTTTCCGGCGTCACCACTTCCAACATCAATCTCCCCTACATCACAGCAGATGCAACCGGCCCCAAACATCTGGATGTTACTCTCAGCCGTGCAAAGTTCAATGAGCTGACTCATCATCTCGTTGAGATGACTATGGGACCTGTTCGCCAGGCACTGTCTGACTCCGGTCTGTCCGCTGGCGAACTCTCCAAGATTCTGCTGGTCGGCGGCTCCTCCCGTATCCCCGCGGTGCAGGAAGCTGTTAAGAATATCACTGGCAAAGAAGCATTCAAAGGCATCAACCCCGATGAATGTGTCGCAATCGGTGCTGCAATTCAGGGCGGCGTTCTCAGTCCCGATGAAGACATGGGTGGCATCCTCCTCCTCGATGTTACACCGTTGTCCCTCGGTATTGAAACCCTTGGCGGTGTCTGCACCAAGCTGATTGAGCGCAACACCACCATTCCCACCAGTAAGAGCCAGATTTTCTCTACTGCGGCCGATTTCCAGACCTCCGTTGAAATCAATGTCTTACAGGGTGAACGTGAGATGGCTCAATACAATAAGAGCTTGGGTCGCTTCCATCTGGATGGCATTGCTCCGGCACGCCGCGGTGTTCCGCAGATCGAAGTCAAGTTCGACATCGATGCCAACGGCATTGTCAACGTCTCCGCAAAGGATATGGGCACCGGTAAGGAACAGAAGATCACCATCACCTCTTCCTCCAACCTCTCGAAGGAAGATATCGATAAGGCAGTCAAGGAAGCGGAACAGTTTGCCGCTGAGGATGCAAAGCGCAAAGAAGAAATTGATATCCGTAACCAGGGAGATCAGATGGTCTATCAGACCGAGAAAACACTCGAAGAAATGGGCGATAAGATCGATGCAGCTGATAAGACAGAAATCGACGGTGCTCTCGCAAAACTGAAAGAAGCACTGAACGGTACTGACAGCGCTGCGATCAAAGCAGAGACGGAAGCACTGACCCAGGTATTCTATAAGGTTTCCGAAAAGCTTTACGCACAGGCAGATCCTCAGGCTGCACAGGGCGGCGCTGGTGCTGCCGGCAGCGCTGGTTATACCGACGGAAATGCCGGTACCGGTACAAGCAACGATCAGCAGTATTATGACGCCGACTATGAAGTCGTAGACGACGATAATAAGTAAAGCACGCTGTAAAAAAGAAAGAATGGCATAATTGACACAACGGCAGGGCGAAATTCGCCACTGCCGTGTGTTCATGATAGAGGATTTGCCCCTGCATCCATAACCGGGAGAAATGATATATGGCTGACCAAAAACGTGATTATTATGAAGTGCTCGGCGTTGACAAAAACGCATCAGATGCCGAGATCAAAAAAGCATACCGAAAGCTCGCAAAAGAAAACCATCCGGATCTCCATCCCAACGATAAAGCCTGTGAGGCGAAATTCAAAGAGGCCAATGAGGCCTATGAGGTTTTGTCCGACTCTGAAAAACGCGCAAAATACGATCAATTCGGCCACGCCGCTTTTGACCCCAATGCAGGCGCTGGCAGCGGTGGATTCAGCGACTTTGGCGATATCGGCGACATCTTCGGGAACATTTTCGGTGGCGGCGGCGGTTTTGGCGATATCTTCGGCGGCGGTGGACGTCGAAACGGTCCACAGCGCGGAGAAAGTATCCGTACCGGTATCACCGTTACCTTTGAAGAGGCAGCATTTGGGTGCACAAAAGAGATCAATATTTCTCGCGTAGAGGAATGTGATACCTGCCACGGCTCCGGCTGTGCCAACGGAACCACCCCTGAGGTCTGTTCGAACTGCCGCGGCACCGGCACTGTTCGGGGGCAGCAACGCACTGCTTTTGGTGTATTTTCTACCACGACCGCCTGCCCAAAGTGCGGGGGTTCCGGTAAAATTATTCATCAGCCCTGTACCTCTTGTAATGGCAACGGCAATCTTCGCAAACAGCGCAAGATTTCTGTCAACATCCCGGCCGGGATTGACAATGGGCAAACCATTTCCCTTCGTGGCCAGGGGCATGCGGGCAGCAATGGCGGAGGTACCGGTGATCTACTGGTCACCATTGGCGTCAAACCCCACCGTGATTTTGAACGTGAAGGTACTTCGGTTCTCTTCTCAATGCCCATCAGTATCGTCCAAGCGACGCTTGGCGCCGAAGTCGAGGTTCCTACGCTGGACGGTAAAGTGAAATACAATATTCCAGAAGGAACGCAAACCGGTACAGTATTTCGTCTGCGCGGAAAAGGTATTCCATATCTGCGTGGCAACGGACGCGGCGATCAGTTCGTCACTGTCAATCTTGTTACACCAACGAAGCTCTCAGAGGAGCAGAAGGAACTGTTGCGCAAGTTTGGAGAAGCCACCGGGACCAACGAAGCGCCAAAACATAAAGGCATTTTTGAAAAAAAGAAAAAGAAAAAATAACAGTGAGAAAGGGATGCTTTTTTCGCTGGCAATCGCCTGCGGAAATGCTCCCTTTCTTTTCTATTGAAACCCATCATAAATGTAGTATAATACAATTGATTTATCAAAGATTTTAACGAAAAGAAAGGAACATCTGCTTTTATGAATCTGGATCATGTAATTGCTGTCCGTTCTAAAAAGACCATTTACCGTGATGGCGATATGGCAATTAAGGTGTTTGACAGAGATTATCTTCGTACTGACGTGTTGAACGAAGCACTCAATCAGGCTCGTGCAGAAAAAACTGACATTCACGTCCCAAAAATATATGAAGTAGCAAAGCACGATGGTAAATGGGCCATTATTTCTGAGTTTATCGAAGGTGAAACCCTTTCACATCTGATGCGGGACACACCGGAAAAATTTGATGATTATATGGAGTTTTTCGTAAAACTTCAGGCGCAGGTGCACTGCCAGAAATCGCCCATGCTCAGCCGGATGCGGGACAAAGTTCGGATGCGTCTGCTTGCGCTGGAAGATTTGGATGCAACAACACGATTTGATCTCATCCTTCGTCTGGAAGATATGCCACGATACAATGCTGTCTGTCACGGCGATTTTCATCCCAGCAATATTATCATCAAGGCGGATGGTACACCCTACATTCTGGACTGGTCCCACGCCGTTCAGGGCAATGCCGCCGGCGATATCGCTATCAGCTATCTGATGCTGATGATTTCGCATGGCGAGGAGGTCTCAAAAAAGTATCTGGATATTGTAGAACGTGTTTATCCTCAAATCCCACGTACGGAAATTCTGCACTGGCTTCCCATTGCTGCTGCTTATCTGGCAATTAAGTGGAAAGGAAACACCAAAGAACTCTTATTAAGCAAGGTTGACTACGACTTTTATCAATAAAGGGAGGACTCCGTTATGAGAAAATTTGATACCAAAGTTCAGGATCTGAAATATCAGGTTTTACGTGAGGTTGCCTCCAGCGCTTTTGAGGACAATCTGCTCACTACCATCCACGACATTCCTAAAACTATCATCCCCGGTAAAGAATCAACCATGCGTTGCTGTGTTTACAAAGAACGTGCTATCCTGTCAGAACGTGTCAAATTGGCCGTCGGCGGCAATAAGCTCCATAAAAACGTCATCGAGGTCATTGATATTGCCTGCGATGAATGCCCCGTCGGTGGGTATTTTGTAACGGATATCTGCCGCGGCTGTATCGCACATCACTGTCAGGAGGCATGCCGTCGAAAAGCAATTACCTTTGACGAATCTTTGAAAGCACACATTAACAAAGATCTTTGTGTGGAATGCGGTCTGTGCGCAAAGGTCTGTCCTTACGATGCAATCAGCAACCGTCAGCGGCCATGTGAGCGCGCCTGCAAAGTCAACGCGATTAAGATGGACGAGCACACCAAAGCAGCGGTCATTGAGGATGATAAGTGCATCGCCTGTGGCGCCTGTGCTTTTCTTTGCCCCTTTGGCGCCATCACAGATAAGAGCTATATTTTAAACGCCGTTGATCTCATCCAGCGCTGTCACAACAACAAACATTTTCATCTATACGCCATCGTCGCGCCGGCAATTGCCAGCCAGTTCCGCTATGCAGAATTGGGACAGCTCATCACCGGCATCCGGATGCTTGGATTCTATAAGGTGATGGAAGTTGCGCTCGGTGCTGATATTGTCGCAATGGAAGAATCCAAAGAACTGGAGGAAAAGGGCTTTCTTACCTCCTCCTGCTGTCCTGCTTTTGTAGATTACATTCACAAGCATTTTCCCTCTATGGTGGAACACATCTCTCATAATCCCTCTCCTATGGTTGCGATTGCAAAACAGATTAAAGATTCCGATCCCGATGCAAAGGTTATCTTTATCGGTCCCTGTACTGCCAAGAAAATGGAAGCAAGAAAAAAGGAAGTTCGTCCTTATGTTGACTGCGTTCTGACCTTTGAGGAACTGCAGGCACTGCTTGACAGCCGAAATATTGATTTGCCATCTCTCGCAATTTCCAAACTGGATGAGGCGTCTGGCTTTGGACGTAATTTCGCACACAGCGGCGGCGTCTCCGCTGCAGTCAAGCAGGCATTACAGGAACGCGGTTCTACCTTTGAGGTCAAGCCGGAAATCTGCGACGGCATCGATGCCTGTCGTCTGGCACTGACCCGCGCCTCGAAAGGCCGCGCCAGAGGGAACTTCATTGAAGGCATGGCCTGCACGGGCGGTTGTGTAAACGGTGCTGGCTGTCTTTCTCACAGCGACAGAAACGTAGATATGATTATCAAACATGGTGACATTGCCTCCGCAGAAACCATTCGCATGGCCTTACAACAATTTGATGAATAAAACACTGAAAATCTCTCAGGACACCTCAGATTACCGGAAATCCGGTAATCTGAGGTGTTTACTGTTTTTTCTCCAAAAACGTCCAATCCTCACTTCAATCGACTTTCAAAGAATAGAACTTTTTCGCAAAACCTTATTAAAACTCTCACTTCATACATGGACAGAAAATAAAAAGTGTAGTATACTTTGGCATATACACAGGGTTTTAAATTACGCATCTCCTTCTCGGAGTTGGGTATTGTTCTGAAGGGAGTGGACAACATTGCAGCTCTTTGATTTTCATATCCATAGCATCTGCTCTGACGATGCTAAAAACACCATGGCAGAGATGGCACTCGCCTCTGCAAAAGCAGGGATTGACGTTGTCTGTTTCACCGATCATTTTGATCTGGATGATTACCGTACCGGAGAACCGCTCCTGAATCCTCTTGACATCTGGCCAACCGTTCTGGAACAGTACGCCGCAGCAAAGGAAGCCTGTGCCGGAATTGTAGAAGTCCGATTGGGTATGGAATTGGGGGAAGCAAATCACAATCCAACGTATGCTGCACGTTGCGCTGCGCAGCCGGAGCTGGACTTTGTTCTCGGTTCAACGCATAACCTGCGCAATACCACAGATTTCTATTACCTGCAATATCAAAGTCTGGAGCACTGTTACGCGCTGCTTGACACCTATATCGCGGAATTAATGGAATTGTCTCAACTGGATTGCTATGATTGCATGAGCCATATCGGCTACACTCGCCGGTATATGCTTGCCGCCGGGTATGACGCCGTGATCACATTGGATCGCTACGGCGACCAGTTGGATCAGATCTTTCGTACACTGATCCAGAATGGACGCGGCATCGAGCTCAACTGCTCTGGTTTCCGGCATCCCGGCATCTCTACTTCCATTCCAGATCTTCCGCTTTTGAAGCGTTATCGGGAACTCGGTGGAGAGATCATCACAATTGGCACCGATGCACATCGCGTTGTGGATGCGGGACATTTCATCCGAGAAGGGTATGCACTCCTCGCAGAAGCCGGCTTTCAATATGTGTGTTCCTATCAGAACAGAATTCCTGCGTTTATAAAACTCGACCGCCTATAAAACCAAAAACAGGAGGATTTTACAATGATTGCACTGGGTTGTGACCACGGTGGATTTGCACTGAAACAGGAAATTATGAAACACCTTGATGAGCTGGGTCTTGCATACAAGGATTATGGTACGTACAATGAAGAAAGTTGTGACTACCCCATTTATGGTGAGGCTGTCGGTCGTGCTGTTGCCAATGGTAACTGCGAACGCGGTATTATCATTTGCGGTACGGGAATCGGAATTTCGATTTCTGCAAACAAGATTAAGGGCGTACGGGCAGCGCTCTGCGGCGACTGTTTTTCCGCTGAGATGACACGTCGGCATAATGATGCCAATATTTTAGCACTCGGCGCCCGTGTGACGGGTCCTGGTCTGGCACTGAAAATCGTCGACACCTTCCTTGAATCTCCCTTTGATGGGGGGCGTCATGCAAGACGTGTCGATCTGATCACAGAGCTGGAATCCAGATGAGGATATCCCATCGGTAATTAGGAGGGATCTACCATCGCTATTCGACCAAGAGATATTTATAGAGGAAGATTCAAACGATCTGTAAAAGATATCATCGTCATTCCAATCTGTATTCTCATCCTTCTTTGTATAATTGTGACGACTCTGTATTTCTTTATGCAGCAGTATCTTGTATTTTCTGCGGATGCACTCTCAATTGACTTTCATTATAAAAACACGATGACCAAAACCCGTGCCAGTGATACGGAAGTAACGGCTGAAATTGTAACGGCTGGAGACGGGGCGGCAACGCATGGCACAGGAAATGTCAGCGTTTCCACTCTACAGGCCATGTATATCCCCTACTCCGACATTTCTGAGGACGGTATCTCTTCCTATCGGATTCAGCTGGAAGCCAACGGAGGCAATGCTGTGATCCTACAGATGAAACCGGAAAGTGGAAACTTGGTCTGGGAATCTTCTTCTGAACTCAGCACATCTTATGGTACAACTGGTACCACCAGCATGCATTCTATTGTCAATGCTCTGCATGATGATAACATTTATGTTGTTGCCGACATTTCCTGCTTCTTGGATTCCACTGTTGCTTCCCGCAACTCCGCTTTGGCACTGACCAACGCATCCAATGAAGTTTATTCTGACAGCTACGGTTCCTGGCTGGATCCATATAATACGGAAGTACGAACTTATCTTTCCGAACTGGTTCAGGAACTCTGCAGTCTCGGCTTTGATGAAATTATGTTGTCCAACTATTGTCTGCCAATTGAAGGCACCATGGGTGATCGCTCCAACGGCACTTCGAATGATACGACAGATCCAGATTCCGGCGATCCGACCGGAGATGATCCAAACAGCTTGGATACCGGAGATGATGACACGTCCAATGACGACACTACAGTCGATCCAACCACTTATTATGTGTCAGAGGAAAACCCAGAGACAATTGCTTCCGTTCTCTCTACTCTTGCGGAGGAACTCTCTGATATCACATCTACCTATCGAACTGTACTGTCCATCCGCTGTGACAACACTGCACTCCGCAACAACTTGGGGACGCAGACAGGACAAGATTTGTCCATGCTAAAGGAACATTTCAGTCGTCTGTACTGTAATACAGATGAAGAACATTTAGAATCTGATACCGCAGTATTGGAAGATGCGCTCGGCGATGAATCCAACTCTCGCTTTGTTCCAATTATGAAACAACCTTCTGATGACGGAAATTGGGTCGTTCGTTAAGTTTAATTCCGTTATCTTCAAAAGACCGCAAGTTCTAATTAGAACTTGCGGTCTTTTCTTATCGTTTCTTTCAGTATGGAAAGCATTTTGTCTCCCCTCCCCAATGTATTCTCAGTGGTCTATGGAAATCAGATAAATTTCGTGATACATTCACCATAATATTACTTTTCGGGAAGGTACACATCAACGAAAGAATTGAAAAAAAAGAAGGCGATCGCCGTGAGGCAGTTCAGGAAAAAGGATGTGATAATTCAGTAATCTTAAAAGAGATTCCACCATATAGCGTTGTCGGCAGAAATTCTTCCCACTTCATAAAAACGCTTCAACGATGATTGAATAGAGTTGTTGTTTCATTTAAAATGACGGGATTTTGAGACAGACGACCTGGTAGAAATCTTACCTTGATCATGCAATCCAAATTCAGAGGATATAACAGACGAACTGCAAAAAATAGTTCAGCAATAAGCAAACTTTAGTCATCTTACAAAATAAAAAGCAGAAACTCCAGTATTAAGACAATGGAGTTTCTGCTTTTTATAGAAACGAGGTGGAAAGTTCCACCCCGTTTTTTCGTACATTTGTACAATTGGAATTGTGTACAAGCAAACCAGTGATTAACCAGCAGCCTGCTCTACAACTACCTTACCGTTATTGACAATAATCTTGCGGGGGCACTTTTCAGCACAAGCGCCGCAATTGGTGCACTTTGCATAGTCAATCGTTGCAATGTTGTCAACAACATGGATTGCATCAGATTCGCAAGAGCGTTCACAGAGCTTGCAGCCAATGCAGCCGACCGCACATGCCTTACGGGTAGCAGCACCCTTGTCCTTAGAGGAGCAGGGAACGGTAACCTGTGCAGCATAGGGAACTTCTGCAATGATGTGCTTCGGACAAACACTTGCGCAGCTCATGCAGCCAACACATTCCTCATGGTCAACAACGGCAGAACCGTTGATAACATGGATTGCATCGAATGCGCAAACCTTCACACAGGAGCCGAGACCCAGGCAAGCAAAGGCACATGCATTGTCACCCTTACCATTGAGCAAGTTTGCAGCAGCACAATCGGTAACGCCGGAGTACTGATATTTCTTTACAGCGTTGCTGTTGCCGCCGGAGCACATAACCTGTGCAACCATACGTTCGGAACTACCAGCTTCTACGCCCATAATAGACGCAATCTGAGCGGCAACATCAGCGCCGCCAGCAGCGCACTTGTTAACAGGTGCTGTACCTGCAACAACAGCTGCTGCGTAGCCGCCGCAACCGGGGAAACCGCAGCCACCGCAGTTCGCACCGGGAAGAACGCCAGAAATTGCTTCTTCACGGGGATCGACTTCTACTGCGAACACCTTGGATGCAACTGCCAGAGCCAGACCAAATGCAGCACCCATAACACCGAGTACTACAAGAGCATAAATCACATTAGTCATTGAGCATTCCCTCCATTAAAAAATACTGAGACCGGAGAAGCCCATGAATGCCAGAGCAATCAGACCTGCGGAAACCAGAGCAATGGGGAATCCCTCAAATGCCTTGGGATAATCCGCAAATTCGGTACGCTCACGAACACTTGCAAACAGAACGATTGCGAGCAGGAAACCCAGACCGCCGGTAATGCCGTTTACAACACTTTCGAGCAGGTTGTAAGCTGCTGTGGTATTGTTAACCGCAACACCGAGAACCGCACAGTTGGTGGTGATCAGAGGCAGGTAGATACCCAGAGCCTGATACAGGCTGGGGATCGACTTCTTCAGGAACATTTCGATAAACTGAACGAGAGAAGCAATAACCAGGATGTAAGCGATGGTCTGCATATACTCAAGTCCGAGCGGAACCAGCAGAAAGTGGTTGACGAGCCATGCAAATGCAGAGGCAACGCCCATAACGAAGGTAACAGCGATACCCATACCAACTGCGGTATCCATCTTCTTGGAAACGCCCATAAAGGGGCAGATGCCAAGGAACTGAACAAAAATAAAGTTTTCAGCCAGGATGGCAGCCAGAGAAATGGTTATTAACGAAGTAATCATTTTGCTACCTCCTTCTTATTCTTTTTCGGTCTCAGTGCATGCTGCATCACTGCAATCAAGATGCCCAAGGCAATAAAGCCACCAACAGGCATGATGAGGATCAAAGCGCCGTAGCTGGGATCAAAGATCTGGATGCCGGCACCGCCATTGAGGAGACCGCCGCCAAAAGTGCCAGAACCGATGAACTCACGAACAACGCAGAGAACAATCAGAACCCAAGTATAACCGATGCCCTGGAAAATACCATCGATAAAGGAAGTTCCAATACCATTCTTATATGCAAAACCTTCTGCACGGCCAAGAATGATACAGTTAACAACGATCAGCGGGATAAAGACGCCCAACGATTTGGACAATGCTGGGATAAACGCCTGCAAGAGCAGGTCAACCATCGTAACGAAACCTGCAATGACAACGATGAAGCATGCAATACGGATTTCGTCCGGAATCAACTTTCTCAGCAGAGAAATAACAACGTTCGAACAGGTCAAGATAATCAGAACGGAGATACCCATACCAATACCATTGAACAGAGACGTGGTAATTGCCATGGTAGAGCACATACCGAGCAGCTGAACTGTTACGGGGTTCTGAGTAACGAGGCCCTCTTTGAACTGCTTACCAATATTCATTTGTCAGACCTCCTTAACCAATGTCAGCAACTGCTGCAATTGCCAGGTTACAAGCATTGCAGACAGCACGGGATGTAATGGTGGATGCGGTGATGGCTTCAACCTCACCACCATCTTTGGTAACTGCAACAGGAGCAGACAGACCAACGAACTGAGATCTCCAGCCTTCTTCACTGGCCTTTGCACCCAGACCGGAGGTTTCAGCAGAGGCAATGATGGAAACACCGCTCAGAACCTGATCGTTGTCCACACCAATCATGAGCTCGATTTTGCCCTGGGAACCCTTAACAATAACGTCCGCAACATAACCGGCATCGCCTGCTTTGTAGAGCGAAACGACTTCGTCATGACCTGCTGGAACATCTACTTCCTCATAGGAATCTGCCATCAGAACTTCTCTCATTGCGTCCTGTGCAGTCTGTTCTGCCAGTGCAGCAATTTTGTCCGCAGTAATATGGTTTACGAGACCGAGGAGGAATGCAGTGATTGCAGAAATCAAGCACAGGGTAATAATCAGCTTGGGCATGCTGCTTTTCTTTGTTTCAGTCATTATGCAACACCCTCCTTTGCCTTTTTCTTTTCTGCTTTTGCTTTTGCCTTTGCAGCCTTAAGATCTTCTTTGGAGACACCAAACTGACGAGGCATAGTTTTGCTGTCGATGAACCATGCACAAACGTTCATAACGAGAATTGCATAGGAAACACCTTCAACATAGGCACCGAAGTAACGGATTGCAACAGTCAGCGCACCGCAACCGATACCATAGATGATTTGACCCTTGCTGGTAATGGGGCTGGTAGCATAGTCGGTGGCCATGAAGATCGCACCGAGGAATACGCCGCCGGAAAGCACACTGTACAGCATCCAGTCCAGACGAGCATTGCCGCCCTTGGGGAAAACGAAGGTCAAAACAGCAACTGTGAGAATGAAGCTGAGGGGGATACGAACGGAGATAACCTTGCGATACACCAGCCATGCGCCGCCGATGAGCAGTGCAAGAGCGGAAACTTCACCAAGACAACCACCGATATTACCGATGAAGGTCTGCATAATGCTTGCATCAGGCAGAACACCGGTGTTCAGATAGGACATAGGCGTTGCAGCAGTTGCAACGTCAGTGGTAAAGCTGAAAATGCCGGTAGCCTTCGGTGCCATCCAGGTTGCCATGTAAACGGGCCAGGAAGTCAGCATAAAGGCACGAGCTGCCAGCGCGGGGTTGAGGAAGTTCTTGCCGATACCGCCATACAGCTGCTTTACAAGAACAATCGCAAACAGTGCGCCGGGAATGGGAAGCCAATAGGGTGCATTTGCAGGCATGCAGAATGCAATCAGCATACCGGTAACAATAGCAGAAAGATCACCGATGGAGCTGGACTTCTTCATGATCTTTCTATATGCCCACTCAAAAAATACGCAAGCTACAACAGAGACAACCGTCAGCAGCAGTGCGCGCATACCAAATTCGATGACAGCGACAACCAGTGCAGGCAGCATGGCGATGATAACATCCAGCATGATGCTTCTGGTATCGGTTTTCGAACGAATGTGTGGGGAGGAAGAAACAGTAAGCAATTTCTTATCCATTATTTTTCCTCCTTTGCTACTGCGACCTTAGCAGCTTCTTCTGCCTTGGCCTTTTCTGCTTCGGCGCGTGCCTTATCCGCAGCCATCTTAGCGCGAATGGTGCCCTTGCCCATACGGAAAGCATGGGTCAGATGCAGTCTGCCGGGGCAGTTGTAAGTACAAGCACCGCATTCAATGCAGTCCATCAGATGATACTGGTTCATGCCATCGATATCGCCTCTGGTTGCATACAAATACATGTATACCGGAGAGAGCTTCATCGGACATACTGTTGCGCACTTACCGCAACGGATACAAACGGGATCTTCCACTGTCTGATCTTCATCTTCACAGAAAGCCAACAGTGCATTGGTACCCTTGGTTGTTGTGACATCGAGGTCAAACATGGCGTTGCCCATCATTGGGCCGCCCATGATAACTTTCTTGGGATCAGCCTTGAAGCCACCGGCCTGCTCGAACACATAGCCGATCGGCGTTCCGACGGGAACAATCAAATTCTTGGGATCAGCAATTGCGGAACCGGAAACGGTTACGACACGCTCGATGGCAGGACGGCCTTCGTGCGCAGCGCGATAAACGCTGTATGCTGTGAAAATGTTGAATACAGCGCATCCGACCGATGCAGGCAGGCCTCCGGGAGGTACCTGTTTGCCAGTGATGGTCTGAATCAACTGCTTTTCAGCACCCTGAGGGTACTTGCAGGGAAGAGTCACAATTTCGATGCCTGCAGGAGCTTTCTCCTTCATCAGTGCAATCGCATCTGCTTTGTTCTCTTCGATGCCGACGAAAGACTTGTCAACACCACAGGCCTTCATGATAAGCTGAATACCACCCAGGACTTCCTCAGTATGCTCAAGCATTGTGCGGTGGTCACTGGTAATATACGGCTCACATTCAGCACCGTTGATAATGACGGTGTCGACTTTGCCCTTACCGCTGCTGATTTTAAATGCAGTCGGGAAGGTTGCGCCGCCCATACCGACGATACCAGCCTCGCGGATAATTTTCACGAGTGCTTCGGGATCGTTCAGTTCGGCTTCGCTGTGGGGGACCATACTCTCATCCGGAGTATCCAGACCATCGTTTTCGATTACGACGGACATGACCATATTGCCGTTGGAATGGAGTCTGGGCTCCACGGCGATGACCTTACCGGACACGGATGCATGTATGGGTGCTGATACGGGGGCTCCGCTGTCACCGATTTTTTGACCCAGCTTGACCATGTCGCCGACCTGAACGGTGGGCTGACAGGGCGCGCCAATATGCAGGGACATGGGAATGACTACCTGCGGAGGCGGGGTCATCGGTGCTACAGCGCTTTTGTTGGCGGGTGCTTTTTTGTCATTGGGATGGACACCGCCAAAAAACTTAAAAGACATGTGCATCACCTCTCTGTTTTTCTGACTATAGTATATTATCACAATATATTTGCCATGTCCAGATTTTAAATCAATAAATACGACGGATTTTGTCAGTATTTATTGGGTTTCTTTCTAAATTCCACCGTATTGATTCTCTAGAGATTCCGTTCATTGGTCACGGACTTCCAAACACCGCTCTGTACTGATTCCACTGCAGAACAACCTGTAAGATCTTCTGTCGCTCACCAGTGGTGTGTTTTCCGCCCAACCGCTTTTGACCGAACCGCTGGGGCTGGACAACCGTCAGTTCTCCGGCTCTATCTCCGTTCCATATGAGATTGAATCCATTCCATTACCATCTCCATAGCCGCCTGATTGTGCCCACCCTGCGGAATGATAATATCCGCACGGCGTTTACTGGGCTCTACAAACTGCTCATGCATTGGCTTCACCGTTCGCAGATATTGCGTAATGACGGATTCCAGACTACGGCCGCGTTCGTGAACGTCGCGGACAATTCGACGCAAGATTCGAACATCTGCATCGGTATCGACATACAGTTTCATATCCAGCAGATCACAAAGTGCCTCATTTTCAAAGATCAAAATACCCTCTACAATGATAATTTTCGCCGGTTGAATTCGAATCGTCTTTTCAGAACGGTTATGCTGCGCATAATCATAGATCGGACAATCAATTGCTTCTCCACTACGCAACTTTTTCAGATGTGCAACCATCAGGTCCGTATCAAACGCATTGGGATGGTCATAATTGAGTGTTTCACGCTCTGCAAAAGACAGCTCATCGTGCGCTTTGTAATAATCATCGTGATAAATCACACTGACCTGATCGCCAAACTGTTGCATAATTCTCTTTGTAATGGTGGTCTTGCCACTCCCAGTGCCGCCTGCAATACCAATCACAATACTCCGTTTCATACGTCCTCCCTCTCCCTCTTTTATATAAAAAATGCTCTTCATGGGTTCGACTCATCCTACCATATTCCATAAGATCTTACAACTTTCTCTTTTTTCCTTTTTTGAGGGGGTTGTTCCGGTGCAAAATATATAATTTTTCCAGTATTGAATATATCGTTTTTCTTCGTATGATTCTGTCATTTTTATCTAAAAATACAAAATACTCTACAAAAAATATGGCTTGATTGCACAATTAACGAATGGTATAATTTTGATATCTAAAGTTTCCATACAAACACTTTTGGAGGAACTATTATGAAACAATGCCTTTCTCTATTTCTTGTCCTTGTTATGCTTCTAAGCCTGTGTGCCTGTGGGCATAACACAACAGATGAAAAGGACGCCGAAACCAGTCCAAAGGATACATCCAGTGAACAAGACGACATTTCAGCTGGTCCGGCCGAACCTGTAAATGCAAATGCCTATATTGCCTTGATCACTGATTTTGGCAACATTGACGATCGTTCTTTTAATCAATCTTGCTGGGAAGCTGTCGTTGATTTTGCAGAAAAAAACGGTGCAAAATACAATTATTACCGCCCTGCAGAAAACAGCTCTGTCGCACGGGCGGAAGCAATCAACAAGGCGATCGAAGATGGTGCTACCGTCTGCGTATGTCCCGGCAATTTATTTGAAGAAACTCTTTATTCCGTACAATACCAATTTCCCGACGTGCAATTTCTCCTCTTGGATGGCGAACCGCACGATGTAGATTATAACTATGACACCGCGCCCAATGTCCACTGTATCATCTATAAAGAAGAAGAGTCCGGTTATCTGGCCGGTTATGCAGCCGTTATGGATGGTATGACACAGCTTGGCTTTATTGGTGGCATGGCAATCGACTCTGTTATGCGGTACGGTTACGGATTTGTGCAGGGAGCAGACGCTGCAGCACAGGAACTTGGAAAAGATATTACGATCAATTACTGGTACGCCAACACTTTTTTGCCGAATGACACCATTTATAATACTGCATATGACTGGTATACGAACGAAACGCAGGTCATCTTTGCCTGTGGCGGCAGTCTTGGCAGCAGCGTCATCAAAGCAGCACAGGAACTTGGCACCTATGTTATAGGGGTCGACAGTGACCAACACTACATTTCAGATGCTGTCATCACCTCTGCTATGAAACAATTGTACTCTACCTGTTTAAACGCTCTGGAGGATTTAAAAAATAACAATTGGGTGTGGTCGGAAGAATATTCCAGCACAACTGCTGTACTGGGTGCAGACAGCAATGCAATTGCGCTCCCCACTTCCGATGAATCCTGGAATTTTTCTTCTTTCACTGTCGAAACATATAAAAAAATTCTTTCCGCAATTGCCGCCGATGAAGTTGCAATCTCGAATGATGTCAGCGCAGTTCCCGCTGTTGGAGAACAGACTACTGTCAATTATCTGGAGTAGCTTGTGCAAACACAGCGAACCATCTTCCCTTTCAACGCGTCTGTTACCACCCTACTTATTTTATGTAGGGTGGTATTTTTATTCCGTACGTTTAAAGGGCACCATTTCATGCAGTTTTCCTAATATAAATATCTTATCATTCTTTGTTATATGCAATTTTACCAATCGTGATTTTGCACATACCTTATTATATATATCAACTATCAACAATTTCTCAAAACGATCCCTTCTGCTCCCATATGATCTCTTTCATTTTCTTCTCACAACAATGAGTAAATTTCTTACTTCTTATATTTTTTTATTCAAGAATTTTTCGAAAACGCTTCCATATTTTCCAAATTCTATCA
>JBMNQH010000010.1:0-89561 GCA_050944035.1 Oscillospiraceae bacterium
ATGCCTAAAAATACAGCTTTAGAGAGAAAGAAAACAAGGAATGTCCGAATTTTGTGTATGACAGCACTACATAATGAAAATTATGTAGTAAAAGAAAAATCCTTATTATAAATCCGGTTTGATTAGAAATTACAGTGATCTGTTTTCTAATAAAATTTATTTTTAAGGAGGAGTAAACTATGAAGAAGTTTACGTCAAAGCTTGTCGCACTTCTGATTGTGGTACTGATGGTATGTGCACTGTTGCCAGTTTCAGCACTGGCAATAACTTCGTCAAGCACCAGCGCATTTGTGCGTGAAGACGGGAGCGACGTGTGGTTTGGATGGTATGGGAACAATGATTACCATCCGCTCAAAAAAGGGTATGTGTACGATCATTTTGAGGATCACAGATGTACGGTTGATCTGTCAGAGGGAGCATTTACTGATGTGGCAACTCCCCTTATTATCGCTGCATATGATAGTTCTGCAACACCCACTCCGGCGAAAACCTACTATAATCCCACCCATACAGAATATGTAAAAGGCAGCGATGGTGAATGGCATGCTGCGGCTGACAGTCTGATCGATGTGAATGTGACATCGAATGGCGGACAGCTTACTACGGTACTGTCTTCTTTAGAAGCATTTGAAGAGAGATTGGTTGAAGTCGCAGTCACTTTTAGCGGCGATTTTGGTGCAGGCAGCATATATGGACCGCAAAAGGTTACTGGTAATCTTTATTATCAGTATGTGGTGACAAATGAAAGCAGCACGCCTACTCCCGCTACTTATACCGTCACGTATACCGACGGTGTTGCTGAGGAAGTAATCTTTGAAGATCAGGTCTATTCTAACCAGACCTCTGGTACAGCTACCCCCGCTTTTGAGGGAACACCCACACGCGAAGGATATACTTTTAAGGGTTGGAGTCCGGAACTTGCAGCCACTGTGACAGAAAGCGTGACCTATGTTGCTACTTGGGAAAAGAATACGACTCCTGTCGACCCTGATCCCGGTGAGAAAACGAACGAGCCAGGCATGGAAAAGACCGCGGACAAGACCAGTGCTGGGTCTGGTGAAACCGTGCACTTTACGCTGACCTCGAATGTACCAGATTATCTCGGGGATTATCTGAATCCGGATCCTGTAGAAGATCCTTCCCTCCGAGCAGCAGTCCGTGGTTCCTACGAGCTGACCTTCCATGACAAGATGGACAGTGTATTTGCTTTTAACGATGATACTACAGTAACAGTGAACGGCAAAGCTCTGGACAGCAGCTTGTATACCGTGACAAAAGATACAGGTGATGACTGCGCATTCCATGTGACGATGGATCTTGTAGCGATTTATGAGGCTGGTGGTTACTTCACATTGGAGGAAATTGAAAACAGCCCAGAAATCGTTGTGACCTACTCCGGAACACTTTCTGAGAATGCAGGTGCCGGTACATATACCAACCAGGCATGGGCAGGCTTTGAAGGCAAAGAGTCTGAGAAGCCTATAGTCAACGTTGATGTCTATGGCGTTGATATCTTCAAGTATGACCAGAAGACCGACGAAGGCCTTGCCGGTGCGGAATTTGAATTAAAAGACAGCGAAGGCACTGTCATTGCAACGCTGACTTCTAATGAAGATGGACATGCACATTATGAAGGTCTTGCAGCAGGAACCTATACAATTGTTGAGACCAAAGCGCCCGACGGATACGTCAAGAGTGACAAGCCTCTGACAGTTGTGATTCCGGATAATGCAGATGCAACCACTAACATCGCAGATGTTCAGTTTGCAAACTCTGAGATTCCGCACACTGGCGGTACAGGCACGATGGCTTATACCATCGGCGGCCTGGCAATCATTGGTATTGCTGCTGTTGGTTTTGTAATCTCCCGCAAGAAGAAAACACAGGCTGAATAACTGCATTTGTTATTGAACCTGTATCATACAGGGCAGGGATTGGATTAACCAATCCCTGCCGCTTGCAGTCTTTCAATGTTAAGACCTGCGTCGGAGACAGCGGTCCGGCGTGTGTCTTAGTATTATTGAAGAGAGGCTATTTGCAGGCATTATGAAAAAGAAATTGAGAATATCGACGGTGCTATTCCTTTTGCTCCTTTTGGCTGGACTTGGTATTTTGCTGTATCCAACGATGCAGGATCAGTATATGCGTCGGCAGTTGTCCAAAGAGATTGGAGAATACAATCAGGTCACAGAAGCAGAGAAAGCGGATTATACCGAGCTGTGGAATGCAGCCGAAGCATATAATGCCGCTCTGGCGGAGAAAGAATCCCAGTTTGCAATCTCAGAGGAAGAAGAAGGACAGATTTCCACACTGCTCAATCCACTTGGCAATGGGATGATGGGATATATCGACATTCCAAAAATTAACATCCATCTTCCGATTTATCAAGGAACAGAAGAAAAGGCATTGCAGTCCGGTGCCGGCTGGTGGGTTGGCACTTCGTTGCCCACTGGGGGCGAAAGTACCCATTGTGTGATTACTGCGCATACCGGTCTTGTGAAGGCGAAGATGTTTACTGACGTGGACCAGCTGGAAACGGGAGATACATTTACACTCTCTATTTTGGATCGCATACTGACTTACAAGGTGGATCAGGTGCTGATTGCAGAGCCGGACGAATTTGAACCTCTGTTGATTCAGGAGGGAATGGACTATGTAACGCTTTATACCTGTTATCCATACGGTGTCAATACACAGCGGCTTCTGGTTCGTGGCCATCGCATTGAAACTCCGGATACGGTGATAGAACGTGCGACAGAGCAATGGAAGAAATGGCTACCTGTTGTACTTTTGTTTTTGCTTTTGCTCCTTATCCTAATAATTGTCATCTGGAAAAGGAGAAAGAAAAAGAGGCTGCTTTAATAGACCCAGCAACAAAATTCAGCAAGGAAGGGATCAGTGTATGAAAGTAATAAGACAGAAGAGATGGATTGCAGTACTACTCTGTTTGCTGCTCTGTGTCACCCTATTATCAATGACAGGACTTGCTGCAGGGGAAAAAACTGCATCCCTGACTGTGGAGTATCTACATTCCAACGTCAATTTTCAGCTTTACCATGTGGCAGTTCCTTCTGAGACCTGGTATACGGCGACAGAAGCTTTTTCAAACTATGCCGTTTCTCTGGACGCTTCCAATTCAGGGGACTGGTGCGCATTGGCCTCTACATTGGCCGCTTATGCTGCCCGTGATTCTGTGACGCCAACGGCGCTTGCAGTGACAGATGACAGTGGCAGGGCATTGTTTTCCGATCTGGCGGCAGGTCTTTATCTTGTAATGGGTAGTACCTATACGAAAGATAATATCCGTTATGTACCAACGCCGTTTGTTGTCGCGGTCAAAGAGGGAGAAGCACTTACTGTAAATACAAAATATGATAAACCGGGCAATACCTATGCAGATTATACCGTAAAGAAGGTCTGGAAAGATGTTGGCAACACCAAAGCACGGCCTGCAAGTGTGACAGTACAGCTTTTGAAAGACGGCATAGTTTATGATACGGCTGTTCTGGATGCAAACCACGGCTGGAAGCATACATGGAAGTACTTGGACAGCAGTGCCAATTGGCAAGTTGCTGAGACAGACATGCCAAAGGGATATACGGTAAAGATTACACAGGAACAAAATACATTTACCGTGACGAATACATATGCTGCGGCTTCGTCGAAACCGGTACAGCCAAAGCCGAATAATCCCAGTATTCCAAAAACTGGTGACGCAAGCCATATTGTGTTTTATGTTGGACTGTACGCCGTCAGTTTCCTGGTTTTGATTCTGCTTGTAATACCCAGAAAGAAGTCGGGACAAAGAGAAAGGTAATAAAGATTCTGACAACGGAACTGTGGTGACAATATGCCAAAGTATAGAGATTTGGTCAATCAGCGTTTTGGGAAACTAACTGTGATTGAAAAAACAGACCAATTGCAGGATCGCTATGCAGTCTGGCGCTGTGTCTGTGATTGTGGCGGTGAGATTTTGGTTAATACGAAACGCTTGCTGCGTGGTACCGTTACCAATTGCGGATGTGTTCCTGAAACAGGCACGAGCAGCGGAAGAGCTGCGGAGGATCTGACAGGACAGGTGTTTGGAGACTTAACCGTACTTTCCCGTGCAGAATCCCAAAAAGGCCGGACATGCTGGCTTTGCCGCTGTAACTGCGGCAAGGAGACGGTTGTAGCAGCATATCAATTAAAATCCGGAAAGACCAGAAGCTGCGGTTGCCGGCGGTATACGGGGAAACACAATGAGGCAGATATTACAAACCAGCGTTTTGGTCGTCTGATTGCCGAATATCCCACTGCAAAACGTGATAAAAAAGGTTCTGTTTTTTGGCACTGCCGTTGTGATTGCGGAAATGAGGTAGATGTCACGCAGGATGGTCTTGTCTACGGCACTTACCGAAGTTGCGGCTGCCGAAAACGTGAAATTCAGGAAAACATTGGGGAAACACTAACTTTCACAGACAACACCTGCATCGAATGGCTGGAAAAACGCAAAAGCCGTTGTGATAACACCAGTGGCTTTCGTGGTGTATATCTCACAAAAACGGGTCGTTACCGTGCCTTGATTGGATTTAAAAAGCAACGTTTTTATATCGGTTCCTATAAAACCTTTGAGGAGGCTGTACAGGCGCGACTGGATGCAGAGGAGACAATCCATGCCGGTTTTGTCAAAGCCTATCGAATCTGGAGTGAAAAAGCCAGTGCAGATGCGCAATGGGCAAAGGAAAATCCTCTGCAATATGAGGTTATAAAACAAAACGGTGTGTTTTTGGTGTTGACAAACGTGAAGGATACAACGAATGAAGAAACATGCCCTGCAAAGGTCGCCGTAAAATGAAAAAGCTTTCCAGGATTCGGGCTCTGATTTTCTGTCTTGTACTTCCGGTATTTCTCTTCTCTGCATATCGGATTTATCAGTATTGGGACGAAGGTCATATCAGTCAACAATTTACAGAGACTCTGGTCAACCAGGCGGTTTATAACCCGACTTCTGCGGAGGATATACCCATTACGGTGGACTTTGATTCATTACAAAGGAAATACGCGGATGTTGTTGCATGGCTTTACTGTGAAGATACGCCGATCAATTATCCGATCGCACAGGCCGATGATAATACATATTATCTGCGACGGCTGTTAGATGGAACAGAAAACCAAAGTGGTACGCTGTTCATGGATTCCCGTAATCAGGCGGAGTTTTCTGATTGGAATACGGTCATTTATGGCCACAACATGAAAAATGGTACTATGTTTGGGACATTGCCAGACTATTGTAATCAGGCATATTATGATGCTTATCCGATTCTGTATTTGTTCACGCCGCAGCAGACATACTGTGTTGAGCTGATTGCCGGATATGTCACTGCGTCAACCTCGGAAGCATATTCCATTCCACAGTCGCAGGAGGAACGAGATCGATTGTTGGATGATGCACGGGAGCGTTCGACATTTGTTTCCAGTGCCACAATAGAGCCGGATAATCGAGTGATTACATTGTCAACCTGTTCATATGAATACGACGATGCCCGTTATGTTCTAATCGGTGTACTTCATACATTCAACACATAGCAGACAAACCTTTCAGCTAATATGCGCATGATAAGAAGATGGACTCAGGATGTTTCTTATCATGCGCATATTTTGTTGATGTCTTAAAAGCTGATTTAACTTTACGGATCATACTTTTAAAAAAATATAAACAAAACAGAGTTTGATATGGTATAATAAGTTTATCATATTAGATTCTTTTTAAAGAAACAAAAGGGAGTGTAGGAATATGAATATTTTGTTTATAGATGCCTGTATCAGCAATCACACTGAATCCAGAACCAAAAAATTGTGCGAAGCATATCTTCAACATTGTTGTGCGGAAGGGCACACTGTAACCACTGTGGCGCTGGAAAAGCTCGGCCTACAACCGTTGGATGCATTAAAACTGAAAGAACGGGACGTACGCATTTCGGAAGGCGCATATCAGGACGGCATGTTTGATCTGGCGCGGCAATTTCGGGATGCGGATCGTGTTGTTGTAGGCGCACCGTATTGGGATCTCTCGTTTCCTTCGGTTGTAAAAGTTTATATTGAACATTTGATGATCAATGGATTGACCTTTCATTATGTGGACAATGAAGCAGTCGGACTGTGCCATGCGGATAAACTGGTCTATATTATGAGTGCCGGCGGCTATGTCGGTGAATGCAACTTCGGATATACATACATGAAGGCAATTGGGCAGATGATGGGAATTCGGGATACGGAACTCATTTGTGCACAGGGACTGGATATCTGGGGCGCTGACGTGGATAAAATACTGGAGAATACCATAGCGCATTCGATCTCTGTTTCTGCACACGATAAAACGAAATAAATTGTAAGGAGTGCGTACAATGCAGGATATTTTAATTGTAGTAGATATGCAAAACGATTTTATTGATGGTGCATTGGGAACAAAGGAAGCGGAAGCGATTGTACCGAAGGTGGTGCAGAAAATCCGGAACTTTTCCGGACGTGTTCTATTTACACGAGACACCCACGGAGAACAATATCTTACAACACAGGAAGGCCGTAATCTTCCCGTTGCACATTGTATCCGAAATACATTTGGCTGGCAGATTCATCCGGCGTTGGAGGCGCTCCGAAAGGAAACACCGATTGATAAGGAAACCTTTGGCTCTGTCGGACTTGGTTCTGTTTTACGTGCAGCAAACCACGAGAATCCGATTCGGCGCATCACTTTGGTGGGACTTTGTACCGATATCTGTGTAATTTCAAACGCCATGCTTCTGCAGGCGTTTTTACCGGAGACAGAGATTGTGGTAGATGCTGCCTGCTGTGCCGGTGTCACACCAGAAAGCCACAAAACGGCATTGGAAGCTATGAAAGCCTGTCAGATACGTGTCGTATCAGAGTAGGGTACATTTGCCTGAAATCACATTCTGTATTTCAAAACATTCTGAGAACTTTTTTCTTCTCTCGTGACAAAATCAATTTTTGCAGTTATGATAGGGAATATAATTATAAAAGTTCTCAAAAACAGAACTCCGTGTTCTCGATAAAAACGGGAGGATGTCCATGGCAAAATGGAAAAACTGGCTGTACTGTGGAATCACAGTCGTCATCGTGTATCTGTTTATCCACTATTGGGGTGCAGTTTCATCATTTATACTGTTGGGGATTCGTGCAGCAGTTCCGCTGTTGGTTGGCTGCATGATTGCCTATGTCGTGAATATTTTGATGAGTTTTTATGAACGGCATTGGATGGTAAAAAAACAGACGAAACTCGTGCAAACATTGCGTCGGCCAGTCTGTCTGGTTTTGTCCTTTGTGACCGTGATACTAATCTGCTTCCTTCTGGTCAATATGATTTTACCGGAGCTGCGTTCCTGCATTCGTCTGCTAATGAAGGAGTTGCCGCCGGTTATGGAGGAATTGATTGCCAAAGCCGAAGATACGCTTTCCTTCCGTCCTGATTTTATAAAGGAACTGGAAAGCTCTCTGAAGGAGTTCAACTGGGAAACCATATTGCAAAAGGCAACGGAACTGCTGACCACTGGCTTGGGCGGTGTGTTCAATGCTGTGGTTACAGTAATGTCCTCTGTGTTTTCCTTCGTGCTTACGTTGGTGTTGGGACTGATCTTTTCTCTGTATTTGTTGACAGGAAAGGAACGATTGGGTGCGCAATGCAAACGATTGATTACGACCTATTTGAAACCCAAACAAAGCGAACAGATCTTTTATGTTCTCCGGGTATTTGACAGTACTTTTCATAAATTTATCGTTGGACAATGCACGGAGGCACTGATCTTAGGAGTTCTCAGCATTGTCGGTATGTTACTGCTTCGGTTGCCCTATGCCACTATGATTGGCACACTGATTGGGTTTACTGCTCTGATCCCCATAGCGGGCGCATATATTGGCGCGATTGTAGGCGCTTTTATGATCTTCACAGTTTCTCCATTTCAGGCACTTGTATTTTTAATCTTTATCGTGGTATTACAGGAACTGGAAGGAAAACTGGTTTATCCAAAGGTGGTTGGAAAATCGATTGGATTGCCGGGAATCTGGGTACTTGCCGCTATTACTGTCGGCGGCAGTATGATGGGCATTTCCGGTATGTTGATCGGTGTCCCGTTGACGGCAAGTATCTACCAGTTGCTCCGAAACGATATCAGATTTAGGAATCACATGCTCAAAACGCAAAGATAATAGAAATTCCCCTTGAAAATTCTTTGAATTTTCAAGGGGAATTTCTGCAACAAAAACCAATATCAGAATTTGTTTTTGAGAGTGCGATGTTCATAAGAAAACCTTAAGTGTTTATGAATTCTGTCTTAAAACAGCTGTATGTGACAAAAAAGTATGCTATACTGATACAAATCATACAAGAAAAACAGTATCAAAAGATCTTTATACAAGCTGATACAGGTTGCTTATCCTTGGAGGTCTAACAATGAAAAAAGTTTATGTATTCTTTTTTTCTACCTGTTTTAAAACTGGAGCGGCGATCCGCTTTGTAACGCGGAATAAATACAATCACGTCGCCTTTTCCTTTGCGCCCAACACCAAACAGTTGTATTCTTATGCCAGATACCGTTATCATGAACCGATTCTTTCAGGCTTTGGCATTGAATCCACCGATCGTTATGCTGCTGGGCATACGGTGGAGATTCGAGTCTGTGAATTGGCGGTGTCGGATGAACGCTATGAACAGATTCAACAGCGTATTGAATATTATACTACCATTGCACCCAAAACACGGTATAATTTTTTTGACCTGTTGCTCTATCCCATCTGGCATCATCATGTGGAATTGAAATACACACATACCTGTCTCAGTTTTCTCTGTGAAGTATTGGATATTCGAGGTATACATACAATTTCACAATTGCAACGTCAGTTAAAAGCAAACATTGTTTATGAGGGTCCACTTTCCGGGTTTGAGACAGAGCCATCTCAGGGGCAGGTTGACTTTTATGAGCGACGGAACCGCGCCTGGGTTATGGCGAAAAATGGACTTACGCTCTGCGGACTTGCCGCAAGTCTTTTGAAAAACTGGTATCATGCTATTTGACGGTATAGTATAAAAGAAAGATCCGTATCTCTATAGAGATACGGATCTTTCTTTCTATAGACGCATGAAGCCAGACATCATACAAGCTGCCGCTGCACCATACTCCAACGTTTGTGTTGCGTTTTCAAAGGTAATACCACCCAGGGCATAGACTGGAATGGAAACTGCGTGACACACTGCCCGCAAAAACGCCAATCCTCGTGGTGCAAGGTCTGGTTTACAGTCTGTTTGAAAAATATGACTGGCTGTGATATAAGTCGCACCCAATTGCTGTGCCAACAGGGCATCTGCGACGCTGTGGCAGGAGGTACCGATCTGCTGAAAGCCTTGCAGAATATGTTGTTGTTTTACCAACATGGGCAGCGGCAGATGAATCTTATCGCAGTCCAGAGATCTGGCGATTTCTATCTGGCTATGTAGAATACAGGTTGTTCCATGGTTCTGGCAAATTGTCAGAACCTGTTCTGCAAGTTTCTTGTACTCTGTCTCTGACAAATCCTTTTCTCGCAGAATAATTGCCTTTAATCCCAACTTGGAAAGCCGTTCGATCTGCGAGAGGAAATCTCCTGAACATAAATGCCGGTTGGTGATTGCGACAAATTGACTATACATACAAATAGTCGTTTAAAACAGGCTGGAGACCATTATGCGCGATATCTGTGTACATTTTAGAGAAAGAACGGTTATCGTTGATTTCAAACTGTTCGTCTCCCTTGTCCTCATTCTCCTTGCCTTCGTACTTTTCCTCGTGATCACCGATACCAGTGGACACGCCAGCGGATACCTTGGTAGCACAGATCTTTGTAATACCGTTGCGGAATTCTTCACTCTCACGGCTGGAAACCGTAATGCCGACAAAGGGAAGGAAGATGCGGTAAGCGCACAATACCTGACAGAGCTGGGTTTCGTGGACATCACGGGGATTGATTTTATCGTTGTTGATGATCGGGCGCAGCCGCGGACAGCTTAAGCTCATTTCAGCATGCGGATATTTCCGATTCAGGTAATAAACATGCAATGCGGTGGCAAGTGCGTCCTTTCGGAAATCATCCAGACCAAGGAGGGCAGAGAAGGCGCAACCGCGCATACCGCCAAGAATGGCGCGTTCCTGTGCATCGAAACGATAGGGCCAGACGCGCTTGTGTCCCAACAGGTGAAGCGTTTCATACTTGTCCGGATTATAAGTTTCCTGGAATACCGTAACATAGTCCACACCGCACTCGTGAAGATAGCGGTACTCATCGGTATTCAGCGGATAGATTTCAATGCCGATATTGCGGAAATACCGGTGTGCGATTTTGACTGCCTCGCCGATATATTCCACCGGACTGTAGCTTCGGCTCTCCCCGGTCAGAATCAGGATTTCTTCCATACCGGTATCGGCGATGATTTTCATCTCATTCTCGATTTCTTCCATAGAGAGTTTTTTTCGATGGATGTTGTTATAGCAGTTGAAGCCACAGTAGACACAGTAATTCTGACAGTAGTTTGCAATATAGATCGGTGTAAAAATATAGACAGTGTTACCAAAGTGCCGCTGGGTTTCCAGCTCGGCCTTTCGTGCCATCTGTTCTAGGAACGGCTCTGCCGCAGGGGAGAGGAGGGCTTTGAAATCCTCAATTGAGCAGGTATCGTGGGACAAAGCGCGACGTACATCTACTGCCGTATAACGATTGGGGTCATACGCTGCCATGGCAGCCAGAACTTTATCTTTGATGTCACTTTCGATCACTTCCATACCGGGCATATAAGCCATATGATCGGTACGGGTGGAGGGATCCGTCTCCAGAGCATGTTTTCTGGCAAGTGCTTTGGGAGGAAGCTGATCGCTGTCTACAAAATACACTTTATTTTCTTCATAAATAGAATCCATAATGACACACCTCGTAACAGTTAACGCAAAAATCCGGTCAGAGGATCAGAAGCATCGCCGCCGCGTGCCAATACGCGACCCATACCGGTCACATATGCGGTTCGACCGGCCTCAATGGCCTGCTTGAATGCGCCTGCCATGGCGGGAATGTCACCGGCGGTTGCAATTGCGGTATTTGCCATGATGGCCGCTGCACCCATCTCCATTGCCTCACAGGCCTGAGAAGGTCTGCCGATACCAGCGTCTACAATGATCGGCAGATCAATTTCATCGATCAGAACCTGAATGAATTCTTTGGTAGCCAAACCCTTATTGCTTCCAATGGGAGAAGCAAGCGGCATCACGCAGGCAGCACCAGCACTCTGAAGATCACGGGCAACATTCAGATCCGGATACATATACGGCATGACAACAAAGCCCTCCTTCGCCAGGACTTCCGTCGCTTTGATGGTTTCATAGTTGTCTGGCAGCAGATATTTGCTGTCGTGCATGATCTCAATCTTGACAAAATCGCCACAGCCCATTTCACGGGCAAGCCGTGCGATGCGGACGGCCTCATCGGCGTTGCGGGCACCAGAAGTGTTGGGGAGCAGGGTCACACCTTCTGGAATGAAGTCCAGAATATTTTCGCTCTTTGCAGTATTGGCACGGCGCAGCGCCAAGGTAATAATCTGTGCGCCGCCCTGTTCCACCGCTGCGTGGATCAGATTCAGGTTGTATTTACCGCTGCCCAGAATAAAACGGGAAGTGAATTCATGTCCGCCTAAAATCAATTTATCTTCTTGCATGATTGTAATTCCTTTCTATGTAAAAAACTCAAACTGTTTCCTGTAAAATAAGCTGGATTACCATATTGGCCTGATGGCCGGCACAGACAGCAACTCTTGGAGCCATCAGACCTATACCCTCTCCGATATCCGTGGTTGCATCACCGCAGACATAAAGCCGCCGCATCATACGGTGGGTGGTAATGGTATTGCAGTCACCATAGCCAGCCAGACCATTTCCTGAAACAACAATGGTGTCCGGACATTCGGCCAGGAGGGTGTTGACCAGCATGGCTTTATTTTGTGCTCCGTCAAATGCCTCACAGACAATGGGATAGCTTCCAAACAATGCCGCTGCATTTTCCGATGTAACACACAGACAACGCGTCTCCAGATCAATGTACGGATTGATTTCCCGTAGAATCTGCGGCAATGCCTGTGTTTTTGGCAGATTCAAATGAGGAATACGATAAGCCTGTCGATTGAGATTGGTCACGTCGACCGTATCAAAATCCACCAACAAAAGATGGCCAACACCAGATCGTGCCAACATGACGGCGATATTGGAACCAAGTCCGCCAAGTCCTGCGATGGCAATCCGTGCGCGCTGTAGCTTATCCTTTATTTCTTTTGGAAACCGCGCATCGAACGCAGCTTCCAGCGTTTCCCGCGTGGGTATCACCTGTTCCTGCATGATTAACCACCTCCTACGAACTGGACGACTTCCAGTGTATCGCCTTCCATCAGTACAACATCGGCATAGCGATTTTTGGGTATGATCTCACCATTTCGCTCTACCGCGATGCGCTGAAGGGAATAGCCGGCTGTTTCCAGATAGCTGCACAGACTTGTGCCCTCTACACCAATAATGGGTTCACCATTGACAACAATCATAATATCCCCTTACTTTCTGGTAATTTTTGGGTAGTAAATAAAAAAACGCCACGAAAGATCACACCCGCGGTGGTGTGCCCCTTCGTGACGTCTCCGTACACTCTGCGATTATTATACAAAGCTTTTTTTCCGCTGTCAACCCTTTTTCGATGGAAGTTTTCGTCATTTATTCAATAAGGTTTTATTTTTTTATTATAGGTATCCACTCTCTTCTAAATGACAGAAAAGAAAAAAAGAAAAACCAAAAGTTGTATAAAACACACAAAAAACAGAGAAGAAATTCTATGATTTTTTGAGTATAAAATGTAAAAGTTACAACGGATTCCACTTGCACTTTTCGGAAGCTTTTTGTATAATAGCACTGCACCTTGCTAAATTAGCAGTGTGTTAAATATGTTATGTGAGGAGATCTAAAATGAAAAGATATCTGGCTTTGATCCTGGCTCTCATCATGTGCTTGGCTCTCTTTACCGGATGTGGAACAAAGAACGATAAGGATACGTCCAAGGACGCCGATGATAAGGCAGCCGCATCCACCACAGACAAGGATACAGAGGACAGTGAAGAATCCGATTGGGAATACGTACAGGATAAGGGTACATTTACCATTGGTATTACGTTGTTTGCACCCATGAACTACTATGAGGACAACGAGCTGGTCGGTTTCGATACAGAACTTGCGAAGGCTGTTTTCGATAAGCTCGGTCTTAAAGTTGAATTTGTAGAAATCAACTGGGATTCTAAGGAAGTGGAACTGAACTCCAAGAGCATCGATTGCATCTGGAATGGCATGTGCATCACTGAGGAGCGCAAGGAAAATATGAGCATCAGCGATCCTTACCTGAACAACACGCAGGCAATGGTTATGATGGCTGACAGAGAAGAAGAGATTATGGGAAGCGGCGTTGCTGGTCTGAATGTCGTTGCTGAGCAGGGCTCTACCGGCGAAGGCAAGATTGATGGTAGCATCAAAGACGATGATACCGTTGAAGTTTCTCCTTCTGAGTATTTTGCAGACGCCAACTACACCGCTGTTGACTCCATGGCAAAGGCACTGATGGAAGTCAAGTCCGGTCTGGCAGATGTTGCGCTGGTTGACAGCGTTTGCGCACTTGGAATGGTTGGCGAAGGTACAGACTACGAAGATATGGTTGTGAACCTCGACAACAACTTCGGTTTGCAGGAATACGGCATCGCATTCCGCAAGGGCAGTGACATTACCGCGAAGGTCAATGCAGCCATTGCTGAACTTTATGAAGAGGGTACCGTACAGGAGATCGCTGCAAAGTACGATCTGACAGATATGTTGATTCAGAAGTAATCACAGAATTCTATGCAAGTCTCCATATGCAAATATGGAGACTTGTTTCATTTTAGAACCTTTATTTAAAACTGTTGGAGGAACCGTATTTATGACCGCAATTTTGTCTTTGTGCGGAGGTTTTCTTGAAAACCTGCAATTGTTTTTTATTACTCTGCTCCTGGCAATTCCACTTGGTCTTGTAATTGCCTTTGGCTCAATGTCCAAATTCAAACCGTTGAAATGGCTTACCAAAACTTTTGTCTGGGTCATCCGCGGAACACCGTTGATGTTACAGCTTTTCGTTGTCTTATATGCACCCGGACTGTTGCTTGGCATTCGGCTTTCGTCTCGTATGCAGGCTGCTATTTTGGCCTTTGTCATCAACTATGCCGCCTATCTCTCCGAAATCTATCGTGGTGGAATTGAAAGCATTTCCAAAGGGCAATATGAAGCTGGACAAGTACTTGGTATGACCAAAACACAGATTTTCTTCCGGGTTATTCTGTTGCAGGTCGTCAAGCGGATTACGCCCCCCCTTAGCAACGAAGTCATTACTCTGGTAAAAGATACCTCACTGGCGCGTGTTATTGGTATCGCAGAAGTAATCATGTGCGCAGAGCGCTTTACCAAACAGGGTTTGATTTGGCCGCTCTTTTCCACAGGTTTGTATTTTCTTATATTCAACGGAATCCTCACCATCCTCTTCAGTGTTCTTGAACGGAAGATGGACTACTTCAGAGCATAGGAGGTGCCAATATGGCAATTCTTGAAGTAAATGACTTAAAAAAGAGCTTTGGCTCTGTTCATGTATTAAAGGGCATTGATTTTTCTTTGGAAAAGGGTGAGGCCCTTGCCATTATCGGTACATCCGGCAGTGGTAAAACAACATTGTTGCGCTGTCTGAACTTTCTCGAAATGCCTACATCCGGCAGAATCTACGTGGATGGGGAAACAATTTTTGATAGCAGCAGTCCAGAGAACTTCAGTGAAAAAGAACTGCGGAAACGGAGACTCCATTTCGGTATGGTGTTCCAATCCTTTAATCTGTTTTCCCAGTATACTGCGTTGAAAAATGTGACTTTGGCCAAGGAGTTGATGGCCAAAGAACGGCAGGATTTTAAAGCAAACAAGAAAAAAATCCTGGAAGAAATCCGGGAAGAGGGTATTGCGCTCTTAACCAGCGTTGGTCTCCAGGAAAAAATGGACAACTATCCGCATCAGCTCTCAGGTGGCCAGCAGCAGCGTGTTGCAATCGCCCGCGCTTTGATGATGAATCCCGATATTCTCTGTTTTGACGAACCAACATCTGCACTGGATCCGGAGCTGACCGGAGAAGTGCTCAAGGTTATCAAAAGTCTGGCAGACAAAAATACAACCATGTTGATCGTTACACACGAAATGCAGTTTGCTGCGGATGTTTCAGATAAAATTCTGTTTTTGGATGACGGACTCGTCGCAGAGTATGGCACACCGGAACAAGTATTCCAGCATCCCACACATGAGCGTACCCGCCAGTTCCTAGAGCGTTACTCTAACGGGTGATTGCTTGTTATGAAACTGAATTTGAAGCAGGTCAGAATCCTGCGCATTGCACTGTCCGCCGGTTTGATCATCGCTGCCGCTTTTCTCACCTGGACGGATGAGATGATATTTCTATATGCAGCGCTTGCATTCGGTATCGCATTTCTGATGGTGCATATTGTATTCTGGCGCTGTCCGCACTGTGGCGCTTTTCTCGGTCGTGACGCAGGAAAATACTGCCGAAACTGCGGTGCAGAGTTGAGGGATCTGAACGATTAAAACGAAAAATCATAAACAGAGCGTGGGACTTGAGTTTATACAAGTCCCACGCTCTGTTTATGATTCCTGATCGGTCATCTGTAAGACGCAGCAAGCTTTTGAAATACCGGTAGCGCTTTTTCAACCCGTTCTGTCGGAACACAGTAGGCAATGCGGAAATGTCCGGGACAGCCGAAGTTATCCCCGGGTACGAGCATCAAATCCATTGCCATTGCGCGTTTACAAAACGCCTTTGCATCCCGTTCAGGGGAACGGGGGAACATATAGAAGGTTCCGCCCGGCTCAACGCAGTTGTATCCGTACGCCGTCAAAGCGCGGAACAGAATATCTTTGTTGGTCTCATAGACGGCAAGATCAGAGGTCAAGTCACAAACCGATGCAACTGTACGCTGCATCAGGGAAGCGGCACCGTTATGTCCGGTTGTGCGGGAGATCTGGGAACACAGTGCAATGATCTGATCGGCGTATGGAGAGGCAGGGTTGACAGCCAGATATCCAATGCGTTCTCCCGGCAGAGAGATGGATTTGCTGAAGGAATAACAGGTGATCGTGTTTGGATAGAAATTCGCAACATAGGGACTGTCGATTCCCTTGAATACAATGTCGCGGTAGGGTTCGTCCGAAATCAGGAAAATGGAATGTCCAAATTCTCTGGATTTTTCAGTCAAAATTTCTGCCAGACGACGAATCGTATCAGTGGAATAAACGATGCCGGAAGGATTGTTAGGAGAGTTGACCAAAACTGCGGCTGTTGCCGGTGTAAGCATAGTTTCTAGTGCGGAAAAATTGATCTGAAAGGTATCAATATCTGCAGGGACAACGGTCAATTTCAAGCCGGCACCAGCAGTATAGGGAATATATTCCGGAAAATACGGGGCAAAGGTCAAAATCGTATCACCGGGGTTGGTGACTGCACGGAACGCATGGGCCAGCGCGCCGGCTGCACCGCTGGTCATAAAAAGATTCTGCGGTTGATATTTTGTGCCGTACCGCCGGTTGAGATCTTCTGCAATCTGCGCCCTCACTTCCGGGATGCCACCGGCTGGACTGTAACCATGCAGTGCAAGTGGATCCAATGTGCGGACACACTGTACAATGGTATCCTCGACCGCAGCAGGTGCTGGTACAGAAGGGTTGCCAAGGCTGAAATCGTAAACATTTTCTGCGCCGATTTCCTTTGCACGCTTTTGAGAATGGTGAAAAATTTCAAAGATGATGTCCTTTTCTTGCAGCATCATCGTATACTGTTGATTTAACATGACCGTCACCTCGTACAATACAAATAAAACTGACTTTATCTTATCACAGGAAAGGGGGAATAACAAGAATCCTGCTCGTTGACGAATGACAAATTTCAACATATAATATTTTTATTCTCAATTTTTAAACTGACCGATATTGAAAGAGGCTGAACTATGGAAACTTACTCAATTCTGATTCCTTCCTATACGGTGGGACCAAAGGCATATAAAGCAATTCCGGAGTATTGCAAACGATATGGAACAAAAGCCGTCGTCATCGGCGGACACAAGGCGATGGCGGCAGCAAAAGAGAAGCTGTTGGCCGCAGTGGCACAGTCCGATCTGACGATTACCGATTTTCTCTGGTTTGGGAAAGACTGCACCTACTCGTCCGCAAGAGCATTGGAACAACTCCAAGCCGTGCAGGAGGCGGATATGATTTTTGCTGTTGGTGGCGGAAAAGCGGTTGATACCTGTAAACTGGTGAGTCTGGATCTCGGAAAACCCTATTTTTCTTTTCCGACCATTGCGTCCAATTGTGCGGCCGCTTCTTCACTTTCCATTGTCTACCGGGAAGATGGAAGCTTCTGCGACTTTGTCCATCTGTTGGAGTCTGCAAAACACATCTTTATTGACACGGAAATCATTGCCCAAGCACCGGTGCAGTATCTTTGGGCCGGCATTGGGGATACCTATGCCAAATATTACGAAGTCAGCGTATCGGCAAAAGGGGAGCGACTTTCACATTATAAGGCGATGGGCGTCAATCTGAGCCAGATGTGCATGGAATCGCTCTTGCAGCATGGGGAACAGGCGCTGAAGGACAATGAACAGAAAAGGCCGTCTCAGGATCTGGAACAGGCAGCGCTGGCAATTATCATTACAACCGGCTGGGTATCCATGCTGGTTGCCCGCGATCACACGATGGACTACAACGGTGGCGTTGCACATGCAGTGTTTTACGGGCTCTGTAACCTGCAGGGGTTTGAAGAGACCCATCTGCACGGTGTTGTGGTCGGCTTTGGCGTCCTGATGCTACTTCTGATTGACGGGCAAGAAGAAGCCTATCAAAAGATGGTTGCTTTCAACAAACGTGTGAATCTGCCAACCACTCTGGAAGAAATCGGCGTCACATTCGATCAGTTTTGTTCGGTAGCAGAACAGATCACACAGGATGAGGATTTGGAACACTATCCCTATCGCGTCACCGTGGAGATGTTGAACGCTGCTGCAAAACGGCTGGAACGATAAGCTTATCCGTTTAGAACGATTCGCAAAGATAAGATATCCGGAAGCAGAGAACTGCACCATGATATTAAAAAATTTCAGAGCAACTGTGTCTATGGTATCTGATTTTATTCATTTTATTTATTTTATTTATAAATATGGATAAATTATTTATAAATATTGCCAAAAACATTGACAAAAATTTAATTACTTGCTAAAGTTCAAAGTAGCTTAATTAAGCTTAATTAACTACATCTAGATTTTTGTTATTTAAGGAGAGAACTATGAAAGGTTTCGCAATGCTTACTATCGGAAAAACTGGCTGGATTACGAAAAAAGAACCCATCTGTGGTCCTATGGATGCAATCTGCAAGCCCATAGCATTGGCTCCTTGCACTTCTGACGTACATACCGTCTGGGCCGGTGCCATTGGTGACCGACATAATATGATTCTTGGCCATGAAGCCGTGGGTGAGGTTGTTGAGGTTGGATCCTGTGTAAAGGACTTCAAGGTAGGAGACAAGGTTCTTGTATCCGCGATTACACCTGACTGGAACTCTATCGAGGCACAGGATTGTTATCCTATGCATTCAGGCGGTATGCTGGCAGGTTGGAAGTTCTCCAATTTCAAAGACGGTGTTTTCAGCGAGTATTTCCATGTAAATGATGCCGACGGTAATCTGGCTCTGTTGCCGGAAGGAATGGATTTGGGTGCCGCCTGCATGATCAGCGATATGGTTCCCACAGGTATGCACGGTGTTGAACTTGCAGACGTGCAGTTCGGTGACAATGTGGCTGTGATTGGAATCGGACCCGTTGGTCTGATGTCTGTTGCTGGTGCTGCTTTGAAAGGCGCTGCCAGCATCTATGCGGTAGGCTCCCGCAAAAATTGTGCAGACTTGGCTCTGCAATTCGGTGCAACCGACATTATTAACTACCGCAACGGCGATATTGTAGAACAAATTATGGAAAAGACCCACGGCAAATATCTGGATCGCATTATCATTGCTGGCGGCGACGTGAACACGATGCAGCAAGCCATTCGTATGCTCAAGCCAGGCGGAAAAATCGGCAACGTGAACTATCTGGGTGAAGGTGATTTCATCGGTGTACCCCGTGTGGAATGGGGTTGCGGTATGAGTCACAAGCAGATCATTGGCGGTCTGATGCCCGGTGGACGTCTGCGTTCTGAAAAGCTGGCACGTCTAGTGGAAGTCGGTCGGATTCATCCGGAAAAACTTATTACCCATACCTTCCACGGTCTGGAAAACGTGGAAGCTGCCCTGATGTTGATGAAAGACAAACCCGCTGACTTGATCAAGCCATTGGTAATCATTGACTGATTTTCTGAAAGTATGATTCATTGCTTTATACGAAAAGAAAGTTCAGATTTTGGGCGTTCGGGCAAGAAGTATAAAGCTACTACCGAAATTAATACGACAACACCCTCGATTATGGAATCGAGGGTGTTGCTATATTGTACAAGATGGAATTAGACCACACGACGGATGGTAAAGCCGGAGCGAATGATGTTGACAGAACTGATGACAATACCGCTGCGGGAATTCAGCGCATTGACCATCATGCCATCGCCGATATAGATGCCAACGTGACCGGTGTAACATACGATATCACCAGGCTGTGCATTTGCATAACTGACAGCTCTGCCACAGGTCTCCTGACCGTAGGAGGTACGGGGCAGGGAATAGCCGAAGTGCTTGTAGACGCTCATAACAAATCCGGAACAGTCGCAGCCATTTGTCAAACTGGTCCCGCCCCAAACATAAGGATTTCCGATAAACTGGCAGGCATACGCCGCAATCTGGGAACCAAGACCGCTGTTGTTAGACGGAGTAGGTTCTGTCGGTGTGGTAGAAGTTGTTGTCTGCTCTTCTGGCAGGGTTGTCTGCTGTTCTTGCCGCTGTTGTTGTGCTGCTTCCGCTTCGGCTTGACGCTGTGCCTCAGCCGCTGCCGCAGCTTCCAGCGCGGCAACCTGTGCGGCATATTCAGCCTCAGAAGAAACAATATCTGCCTCTAATTCCTCACTCTGCTGTTCCAGAGAGGAAATTTGATCCGCATAAACGGATTCATTTTCCTGTATCACTGCAAGCGCAGCATCTGCAGCCTGATAAGCAGCGTCTGCTTCAGCTTTCTGTGTCTCAAGGTCAGACAGTGCCTGTTCCAGTTCGGCTTCCTCCGCTTCCAGCTCCGCTTTGGTTTCCTCCACGGTCTGACGGACTTGTTCCAGTTCACCCATGACATTATTGTCGTAGGACATAATTTCGCTAATCAAATTGATGTTGTCGAGTAAGTCGCTGAAGTTTTGGGAGGAAAAGAGAATCTGCCAATAAGAAAGGGTTCCGCTCTCTTCCATTGAGCGAACACGGGAACAGAACAAACGATAATAATCCTCTTCATCTGCCTCGGCTTCGACAAGCTCCGCCTGCGTTTCTGCAATCTGCGCCTGATACTCGCCAATCATATTATTGGTATTGGCCACCTGTTCTGCCAACGTATCCGCCTGCTGTTGATAGAGAAGGCACTGATCCACTGCGGAATCCTTTTGAGACTGAAGGCCATCAATCTGCGATTGCAAATCTCCAATCTTGGACTGCAATTCCGTTTGTTGACCTTTCATCGCATCAATTTCCTCTTGGGTAACCGCATCCGCAGAGAGAGACAGGTTCGAACAAGTAAAGATCGAAAGGCCGAGCAGAATTGCCAGAGAGGTCGATGCAAAGCGTGTAAAAAATCGCCTTCGAGAAGAAAGGGTAATATATGTATGATGCATAAAATGGTTCTCCTTGGTAAACATCGCATGAGACAGAACACCAACAATGCGAGGAAATTTCTGGACTGCGTCTTATGTAATATGTTATAGTTTACATTACAAATATGAACGAATTATTAACAAAAGAAAAAACCGATGAAAACCGTCGCGTTTACAAATAAATTATACATGGGAAACCACACGATAGACAGTCAGCGCGTCATTTTTCATACGAAACTGGATGTACAAACCATAGATCCACGACTGTTAGCACGTCATTTTCCACACGGAACTGGATATCAAAACCGGCAAATTCCAAACCATAGATCCGCGTCGGATTCTTCAGATAACGAGGACGTGGATCAGAAGCCAATACCGCAATTAGAGCGGCGCGGTGTTCTTCTGGAAATTGTTCCAACAGATCTTGCGGAAATAAAACCTCCAATACGGGAACGGGAACAGTATCAGTAAAACCACAGACAGCATCCGGATGACAATCCAGTTCAATATAGGGTTTGATATCATAAATGGGTGTGCCGTCCATAAGATCCGCCCCGGAGACGTGGAGCACAGGACCAAGCTCCGTATGCAGTTCAATGTGATCCAGTTTGACCGAAGAGAGACCAATTGGATTGGGACGAAACGGGGAGCGCGTTGCAAACACACCCATCCGTGTATTACCACCCAGTCTTGGCGGGCGAACAGTGGGGGACCAGGTTTCCCGGATATTTTCGGAAAATTCCCAGATTAACCAGATATGTGAAAACCCTTCCAGCCCGCGTAAAGCATCCGGGCTGCGATACTCCGGTTCAAAAATAATTCTGGCTTTCAGGTCATCAATCAGACCACTTTGGCGTGGGATACCAAACTTTGTCGGAAAATCTGTACGAATGCGCGCAATTGTTTTCATAATGTTGTATGCTCTCCTTCCGATTCGCTTGGCTATACCAGTCGGACAATTTGCTCATATAGCAGAACGAATCGATCTTCGACTATCTTATTGTCATGATAATGCCCGAAACACCAGAATTGAAACTGACACCGCCGCCGGATCTCTTCAAAGAAATCAGTCAGCGGATCTGTCTGGTAGGAACCGTTCCCCAAAATTTTGACAATGCTGCTCGGGCAACAATGGGAAATGATATAGTCTACAGACCATCCGGCTTGTTCCAGGTTATCCAAGGCAATCGCATACTCCGTTTCGTTCGGCAGTTCCTCTTTCCACCAGGAGCGATGATTGATTCGAAATTCCGCGTTACGGGCCTTTAAGCGCCTATAGTTTTGTTTAAACCCAGGATCATCGGGTTCCAATATTCCGTCTTTTATGTCATGGGAACTGGCGCCGCCCATCGCAAAAAACCGTTTTCCCTGGATCTCATAAATCTGTCCCCGCATGAGGTGGAGGATAGAAGGACGAATTCTCTGCACCTGCCCACCGTGCCATTCTGATACAGAATACGTTTCCAACAGCTCATAGTTCGAGTGATTACCGGTGACAAACAGAGTGGTAAATGGTTTAGCGTCCAGCCAGTCCAACCAATGCCGTTCATTTGGACTGTTGTCCCAAATACCAAAATCGCCGCAAACAATTACATAATCGTTTTTGGTCATTGTAGTTTGTTCATGAAAGATCGTTTTTTTGAATCGTGTAAAATCCCCGTGCGTATCGCCTGTAATAAAAATAGCCATATCGTATCCTTTTCTTTTTATTGTACCATACCATTGCATCCTGCTCAACCATAAAAAACAAATGGCATCTGCATAAAGCAAATGCCATTCCGATACAGGATAAAAACTTATTAAACCAGCTGTTGCTCGTTGATAATCAACTTAAAGCTGAGTCCCAGTTTTTCCGCAGCTTTTCTGCACAAAACCATACGATTCAGGAAAATTTCAAAATAGTCCATCACGGAACTATAATGCGTATCAACGGTCAGCTTCAATTTAATCAGAGTATGCGCTTCGTTGATTTTCAGAATCGACTCTTTGACGGAGTAGTTTACTCTGTCGTGGATATCAAAATTTGTGGTATCCGTATTGCGCACACGGGTGCGCCGGACATCACTTTTGTCCGCAAGGATCAATGCAGCGGCAATGGGATTGACTGGAACACCGGTGCCTTCGTCATGATTCCCAATCGCGGTCACGATTGTTGCAATATCTTCCGCAGGCATTTCCAGATTGTCCAAAATACGGAATGCCATAACTGCACCGCTTTGGCTGTGGTCAACGCGGTTGACCAGATTCCCAATATCGTGGAGATAAGCCGCCATCTGCACCAGTTCTACACTATGCTCTGGGAAGCCCAACGTTTCAAGAATATATTTGCAATTCTCTGCCACTTTGCTTACATGGGCAAAGCTGTGCTCGGTAAAGCCAAGTGCCCGCAGAGAATCGTCTGCTTTTTTTATATACGTTTGAATGTCCTGATTTTGTCTCAATTCCTGATATGTCAGCATAAAAACGCCTCCTTCTGCCTTTTCTTATTATACACAACATGCTTGGAATTGCAAAGCATACTGTGTAAAGAAATATAAATTATTCAGCAATGGCATACTTTTCGGAGTACGCTTTGAATTTCTCAACAAACGCTGGATTGCCGCCCGTTTTGATGCTGTCAAGATAGGCATGGATATCGAAGCGATCATGCGACATTTCAATCTGACAAACTGCGATATTGGAGCAATGATCGGAGACGCGCTCAAAGTTGGTCAACAGATCGTTGAATACGAAGCCGATTTCCACAGTACAGGCGCCGGTTTGCAAGCGTCGAACATGCTCGTTCTTCAGCATAATTTGCAGGTCATCGATCACTTCTTCCAGTGGTTCTACAGAAAGTGCTGTTTCAAGATCGTCATTGACAAAGGCCGTAACTGCAAGATGGACAATTTCAATCAGTGCATCGGTTACCACTTGCAACTCACCGTAAGCCTTTTCAGAGAAGGAAAACTGCTTATCATAGAGTTCTTTTGCTGACTCGGAAATATTCAGTGCATGGTCACTGATTCGCTCAAAATCGTTGATACAACGCAGCAACTTAGAAACCTGACGGTCATCCTCATCACTCAGATCTTTTGTGCTGAGTGTTACCAGATATGTGCCAAGTTGATCTTCATAGTGATCCGTCTGCTCTTCCATCTGTTCTACCTGTCTGGCGGTCTCTTCACTGTAGGAACCAAGCAGGGTAATGGAGAGCAGGATGTTTTCCTGTACCAGCAGCGCCATTTCTCCGGCAATTTCTCTGCAACGTTCTACTGCGATGGTCGGCATGGACATCAGACGGGGATCAAGAACGGATACCGCAGTCTGTTCTTCCTTCGGAGCATCAGGAATGGTTCGACAGGCAAGCCTTTCCAGTTGCTTGGTAAAGGGGAAGAGCAGAATCGTGCAAAGCACATTAAAGGAAGTATGGATGACTGCAATCCCAAAGGCATTGATGCTGTTTGTGAGGAAGGCAAAGTGTACAACTGCGTTGAGACTATAAAATGCTACCAGACAAAAGATTGTGCCGATGATATTGAAATATAGATGAATCAATGCGGTACGGCGTGCGTTTTTATTCGTACCGACAGAAGAAATCAGGGCGGTAATGCAAGTACCGATGTTCTGGCCCATAATAATCGGAATTGCGCTGCCGATTGTGACAGAGCCTGTTACAGCCAGTGCCTGGAGAATACCGACGGAAGCAGAAGAACTCTGAATGATGCCGGTCAATAAAGCACCAGCCAGAACGCCAAGAATAGGGTTAGAGAACATCAGCAGGATGTTGGTAAAAGCCGGAACCGAGGCAAGCGGCTTTACTGCGCCGGACATCGCTTCCATACCAAACATCAAAATAGAGAAACCCAGCAGGACAACGCCAATGTCCTTTTTCTTTTCCTGTTTGATGAACATATAAAGAATGACACCAATCACAGCAAGAACGGGGGTAAAGGAGGAGGGCTTCAACAACTGGACGACCAGATTGTCCCCCTCCAGACCGGTTAAACTCAACAACCAAGCAGTGATCGTGGTACCGATATTAGCGCCCATAATAACACCGGTTGCCTGACTGAGTTTCATCAGGCCGGAGTTGACAAACCCAACGACCATGACCGTTGTTGCAGAAGATGACTGGATGACCGCTGTAACACCGGCGCCAAGCAGTAATCCCTTAATTGGTTTATCGGTAAGACGGGAAAGAATTCCCTTTAAACGATTGCCGGCAGACTTTTCCAGCGCTTGCCCCATCAGGTTCATGCCAAACAGAAACATGGCCAATCCGCCGAGCAACGATAAAATTCCAAAAATATCCATAGTAACCTCCCAATCCTGCACCGCATCAGCAGGATTCTTTCTCTTTTTAATAAATAGCATTTACGCACATTCATTATAAAAAAAGATTGTAAAATGCTATAGAGATGAATTGTAAAATGTTTGTAAGATTCTGAGAGATGGGAGAAAAATTATGATATAGAAATTGAAAACAAAGGGAAAAGCGGCATAGTTCAAACTACGCCGCTTTGTACAGAGAACATTCTTTTTGGAAAATAGTCAAAGAGTTTTCAGATATTGTTTCAGATAACGGATTGCCTGGCAGTATCCATCAAAGCCGAGTCCCATATAGGTCTTGATGCAAGCCATACCGGCATAAGAAATCTGGCGGAATGCCTCCCTCGTGCTGACATCTGAAATATGGACTTCGACCGCAGGGATTGCGACGGCTTTCAATGCATCCAAAATCGCAACGCTGGTATGGGTATAAGCTGCCGGGTTGATGACAATTCCGTCGAAGTGTCCATACGCCGCCTGAATGGTGTCGACAATCGCACCTTCATGATTGGACTGGAACAGCTCCACTTCAATTTCTTCTTCCCGACAGGTATCGCGGATCAACTGCTGCAAGGTCGTATAGTTCTGGTTCCCGTAGATATCCGGTTCCCGCAGACCAAGCATATTGATGTTGGGCCCGTTAATAACAAGAAATTTCAAGAAAGCACCTCCAGAATCTGATCGACAGCATTATCTAATCTGCCGTTGTTATCAATCACGTAATCGGCAAAGGCTTCATACTTCGGCTTGCGATTTGTAAACATGGTGTGTAAATTATTGCGCTGTGAAAGTGGTCTGCCATCGGTCGGAAGTGCGTCGATATCGCGTACAATCCAGAAAATCGTTCCATTTTGATGAAGTGCCGGATAGTTGGAAGCGCGCAAAACACTGCCGCCGCCGGTAGCGAGGATGATGCCGGATTGCTTTCCGAGATCGGCTAACACGTCAGACTCCAAATCCCGGAACGCAGCTTCACCCGCAGAAGCAAATATGGCTGGAATTTCGTTTCCGCTCCGAGAGACAATTTCTGTATCAGAATCGAATATCGGCCGCTGCAACCGCGCAGCAAGGGCATTTGCAATGCTGCTTTTGCCGCTGCCAGGCATACCAATTAAGATAATATTCTGCATGGAAGCCGCTAGCGTCTGCTCAATGCGGTCAATCTGCACCGCTTCAATCGCCGCACCGGTGAACAGCTCGCTGCTGCGCTTGGCCTGTGCAACCAGCATATGCAATCCCCCCAGATGGGGGATCCCTCTCGCTTCCGCCTGCAACAGCAACGATGTTCTGGCCGGATTGTATACAATATCCAAAACGCCTTTGCATGCAGGAAACAGAGAAAGATCAACCGGCGATGTTCCGTTGTGCGGAAACATTCCAACCGGGGTGGTATTGACAACAATTTCTGCATCAGCATGGAGGTCAAGGTTCCCATAGTTGTTTTCCCCATTGCGGGAGATGACGACAACTGTTCCAGCACCAAGCGACTGTAGTACAGCGCAGACGGTAACAGATGCGCCGCCGCTTCCAAGTACCAGCACCTTTTTACCGGTCACTGTGATGCCGCTTTTTCGGATCATGGACGCAAAACCATAGGCGTCGGTGTTGTCGCCGAATAGCGTGCCGTCCGCGCGGTGGACAAGGGTGTTGACGCTGCCGATGCTTCTGGCAAAGTCCGAAAGCTCTGCACAGTAGGGAACAACGGCTTTTTTATAGGGAATGGTAACATTCAATCCGTCAAACCTTCCACTTTTCAGAAAAGTGTCCAATTCCGTCTCAGGTTTTTCATAGAGAAGATACTCGTAACTGCCCAGCTGCGCGTGAATGGCAGGGGAATAGCTATGGCCGAGTGTTTCGCCCAGAAGTCCACAGTGCAGCATCAAACAACCTCACTGTAGCTGCCGAGATAGGAAAACTCTTCACTGATGCTCTGTAACTCGCCCATCAGCTGAATGAACTGCGGAGAATAAACCGAAGTATCCAGATCGAAATAGAACATGAACTCAAAATCACGTTCTGGAATCGGACGGCTTTCCAACTTAATCAGGTTGATGCCGAGTACATAGAAACGGGACAGCACCTTGTAAAGGGAACCGGGATGATGGGAGACCACCATCATGATGCTGGTGCGATCGGCACCCGGATAGATTTCCAGGTTCTTTGAAATGCAGATGAAGCGCGTATAGTTGTTGCCTTGATCCTGTACGGCCGCGGCAAGGCAGGAGAGATCATAGAGTTCAATGCAGGCGCGGGAAGAGAGCGCTGCAACATCGGTACGATCGGACTCGGCTACCATCTTTGCGGCTTCGGCCGTGTTTTCACAGCAGGTGATTTTGACATCGCCGAGCTGTTTCAGGAACGTGCCGCACTGGCTGATGGCCTGCTCGTGAGAAAAGATTTCCCGGATATCTTCCAGCTTGGTTCCTCTCTTTGCCAACAGATTGTGATCGACCTTCAAACGGGTGCTGCGGACAATTCGGAAATTGTGCTTCATCATCAGGTCATAGACCATGTTGACGGAACCTGCGGTGCTGTTTTCCAGAGGGATTACGCCGTAGGTGCACAGACCTTTTTCAATGGCGGAAAATACACTTTCAAAGCTGTGGAAATAGAGGATGCTTGGCAGACGGAACAGCTTTTCGCAGGCGAGTTGAGAATATGCGCCTTCCACACCCTGGCAGGCAACCGTTGCCTTTTGGGGGAAGAGAGGTTGAGTCTCGTTAATCGCAGTAGAAATCTGACTGGTAAGTTCCGAAGAAGTACCGAGTAATTTGCTCTGATAGCTGCGGCTGAGCTCGAACAGCAGGGAATAAAGCGTTGCTGTATAATCTTGCATTTCTTCTCCGGCCTTGTCGGCGATGTCTGCCAGTTTCTGCCGTTCCCTGCCGGCATCCAGCACAGGCAGATTGTGGTCTTTTTTATAATTGGCAAGCTCTGCTGCAACGGCCATACGGTCGCTGAAGAGCTGTACCAGCTGATCGTCGATTGTATCAATGCGGGAGCGAAGTTCCTGTAAATCCATTGAAAAGTACCTCCTGAACATCTGTTTTAAATTTTATTTGACTCGAGCAGCGCGTCATAGACGGCAATTGCGGCCGCCGCTTCGACGCAGGGAACTGCCCTTGGAACAATACAGGGATCATGACGCCCGTGAATCTCCAATGTATCCTCCTGCATGGTGGAAAGTCGGACGCTCTGCTGTGGTTTTGCGATGGATGGGGTAGGCTTGAATGCAACACGGAACAGAATGGGCATGCCAGAAGTGATACCGCCCAGAATCCCGCCGTGGTGATTGGTCACCGTTCGAACGATGCCATTTTCTACGGTGAAGGCATCGTTGTTTTCACTGCCGCGGAGCGCACTCCCGGCAAAGCCATTGCCGAACTCCAGCGCTTTGACAGCCGGAATACCAAAACAGATACGGGCGATGCGATTCTCCATTCCGTCAAACATCGGATCTCCCAGACCTGCGGGCAAACCGGCGACAGCACACTCTACGGTGCCGCCGACCGAATCCCCATCGGCTTTTGCTGCGGCAATGCAGGCCTGCATTTCTTCTCCCTTTACATCGTCAAGCGCTGGAAATGCCTTACTGGCAACAGATTCCGTTGCAGTAAGAGGATCAAAGCGGCGATCCATGATGGTACCAATGGAGGCAATGTGGGCAGAAACAGCAATGCCTTTGGCTTTCAAAAGTTGCAGGCAAATGCCGCCGGCAACGCAAAGCGGTGCTGTCAATCGGCCGGAGAAGTGGCCGCCGCCGGCAACATCCTGAAATCCGCCGTATTTGACCTGTGCAGTCAAATCTGCATGACCGGGTCTCGGTAAATCCCGAAGATTGTCATAGTCTCCAGACCGTGTATTGGTGTTTTGAATGATGGCTGTCAGCGGTGCGCCACAAGTCACGTTGTCCACCAAACCGGACAAAAACACGGGGGTGTCTGCTTCTTTCCGTGCAGTGGAAAAGGCATTGTTTCCCGGTGCACGGCGTGCCAGAAAACGGTACAGTTCCTCAAGGTCAATGGAAAATCCGGCGGGAATGCCGTCCATTGTGATGCCAATTGCAGGGGAGTGTGATTGCCCAAAGATGGAAACAACCAGACGGTTTCCATAAATGCTGCTCATATTGATTCCTCCTTTCCGGCGAGTTGCCGGAAGTCCTCCCAAAAGCTGGGATAAGATTTATTGACACTTTCACTGCCGTCGATGGTAATCGCAGTTTGACAGAGCAGACTGCAAATTGCGGCGGACATCGCAATGCGATGATCCCCACAGGCGGAAATACGGCCGCCTTTTAGCGGGTTTCCTCCTCGAATCCGCAGTCCGTCCGGCAATTCTTCCAGCTCTGCCCCCAACGCGGAAAGCATCTCGAATACGGTATGCAGACGATCGGATTCTTTCAAGCGGAGACGTGCAGCATTTGTAATCACAGTTTCTCCATCTGCCGCCGCTGCAACGACGCTGAGGATGGGAATCAAGTCCGGAATTTCTGCGGCGTCAATATGGATGCCGCGCAGAGCACCACCCCGGACCGCAATCAGATTCTCATTTTCTATAATCTGTGCCCCAAACTGCCGCAGCAGGGAAAGAATCTGTCTGTCTCCCTGACCGGACTGCAAATTTAAACCGGCAACGGTTAAAGGAGTTGCAGTAATCGCTCCGGCACAAAGCCAGAAGGCGGCATTGGACCAGTCGCCTTCCACGGCCAACTGCTCGGGAAGCTGATAGCGCTGATTCCCCGCGATCTGGTATACAGAACCGGTATGGGAAATTTGGATACCGGCACAGGTCAACGCCTGTTCGGTCATCGCAACATAGGCGCCGGATTCCAGCGTTTCCGTCACTGTAAGCGTGCTGTTCCCGTCAAGTAGCGGCAGCACAAATAACAGGCCGGAAATAAACTGCGAGGAAATATTGCCGGGGATTTGATAGGCGCCAGCTTTTAAGCTTCCGGAACAATGGAGCAGGGAGCCCTCCTGCATCAGTGCCATGCCATGCTTTACGAGTTGTGTGGTCAACGGTTCCAGCGGACGTTCCGGCAAGCGACCGGCCATTTGAAACACAGCCTGCAATCCAAGCGCACCCACAACCGGCAAAAGAAACCGCAGAGTGGAGCCGCTTTCGCCGCAGTCCAGTGTACAAACGTCAGAGGAAATTGCAGAGATCGGAGAAACAGCAATCTCTGTGCCATCGACGGTGATGACCGCGCCCATGCCACGCAAACAGCGGATGGTCGCCACAATGTCATCGGACAGACCATCGCAGTGCAGGGTGGTTGGAGACTGAGAGAGTGCAGCACAAATCAACAGACGGTGCGCCTGTGATTTGGATGCCGGGACACGAATGGTCCCGGATAAACAATGAGGAAGAAGCGTCTTTTTCATGTGGCAAGTCCCAATTCCAGCCAAGTCCGCATTTCAGATACGGGAATGGACTGTAAGATGCAGTTGCCGACTGCAATCGGAACAACCAGTCGGATGGATTTTCCGGAGATTTTTTTATCCGAGCAAGTGGTAGCATACAGATCTTCTGCGGAAAATTCCGTTTCCGTGGGCAACTGATACTGTTTCAGGATGGAGAGTACAGCGCTCAGAACATCTGACCTACACAGCCCGTGCTTTACAGCGGATCTGGTCATGACCACCATACCAATTGCAACTGCGCTACCATGAGAAATGGAGAACTGACTGTGCGCTTCAATCGCGTGGCCGAACGTATGGCCGAAATTCAGGAGCTGCCGCATTCCCGTATCAAACTCATCGCCCATAACGATATCCCGTTTCATGGAAACGCAGGTCGCAATGACGGATTCTAACTGATTCTCAATCATGGTCTCCTGCAAAGACCGGAAAAAGGCCGCATTGCCCAGCATCCCATATTTGATGACCTCAGCACAGCCGTCCCGAAAATAGGCGGGAGGAAGGGTAGACAGGGTGCTGTAGTCACACACAACCAGAGACGGCTGACAGAATGCACCGGCAAGATTTTTTCCGGCGTCCAGATCAATTGCCGTCTTTCCACCGACCGAGGAGTCGACGGCGGCCAGCAGTGTTGTGGGAATCTGCACAAACTGAATGCCGCGTAGGTACGTTGCCGCTGCAAAACCAGCCAGATCTCCAACAACCCCGCCGCCGAGTGCGACAATGAGGTCGGAACGGGAGAGTTTCGACTCCGCAAGAAAGTTCAGGACAGCGGCATAGGTCCGGATATTTTTTGAGGTCTCTCCATGCGAGAACACATAGGAAACCACTTGAAATCCGGCGTGGAGAAGCGACGCACGGACACGGTCGCCATAGAGTGCGTCAACCGTATCATCTGAAATCACTGCGGCAATACCGGGTTTGATGCGCTCCAAAACGTAGTCTCCGACATGATCGAGCAAATTCTGCCCAATTAAAACATCATACGTTCTGGAGGCGTTCACAGTAATGGTTGTCATCTTCCATCCACTTCCTTTTTCCGGAGTCTGCCTTCATCCAGGAGATGAACCAGCGTTTCTTGATCGTCATTTACGAGCGCTTCCCGATATTCCTGTAAGCTGGTAAGAAAGATGTCCAGTTCGTGCAGCAGATAGTCTTTGTTTTCTAAAAACAGTTCGGCCCACATCTGCGGATCCAGCCATGCAACACGGGTCAGATCCTTATAGCTTCCGGCGGAAAACCCTTTGTGGGTTCCGGCAGTCGGGCTTTTGATATAGGCATTGGAGACGAGATGTGCCATCTGAGAAGTGAATGCGATCATCTCATCATGCTTCTCCGCTGTAGTAACAGAAAACTTTGCAAAACCAACCGGTTCCAACAGCGTTTTGACACGGGCCAGTAGATCGATATCGTCAAACGTGGGTGGAACAATCACCATCGGGGCGTTGCGGAACAGATTGGCTCTGGCGTATTTGAAACCGGAGTTGTGCGTACCGGCCATGGGATGGCCGCCCACATAGGTGAAGCCATGGGATTCTGCAAGCGGGAAACAGGCGTTGCAGACCACGCGTTTGGTACCGCAGCAGTCAATTACAATGGGTTTCTTGCCGATAACAGGCGCCATCTCAGTTAGATATGCAATGGCAGCCTGTGGCCGGACTGCAATTAAGACCAGGTCACAGCCTGAAATGGTCTGTTTGTCCAATATACCGTCAATGGCGCCGGAGATCTCTGCAAAAGAGAGAACACTTTGATCTTTGTCAAAGCCGAGTACGGTTGTTTCTCCACATTCCTGGAAGGCTTTGGCAAACGAGCCGCCGATCAGGCCAAGCCCGACAATACCGACAATCATGCCTTGACCACCTCACGAACTTTCATGACTTTGTCTGCAACCTTTGCAAACTGATCGGGTGTCAGGGACTGCGCGCCGTCACAGAGTGCATGAATGGGATCGTTGTGCACTTCAATAATCAGGCCGTCCGCACCGCATGCAGTCGCAGCCATTGCCATGGGTTCCACCAGACGAGAAACGCCAGTAGCATGAGAAGGATCGACAATAATCGGAAGATGACTCAGCTCATGCAGCATGGGAACAGCAGAGAGATCGAGCGTATTTCTGGTATAGGTTTCAAAGGTACGAATACCGCGTTCACAGAGAATGATCTGTTCGTTACCACCGGCCATAATATATTCAGCACTCATCAGCCATTCCTTCATGGTATTGGCCAGACCACGCTTGAGCAGGATGGGTTTGTCCAGCTTACCCAGTGCTTTCAGCAATTCAAAGTTTTGCATGTTTCTGGCACCGACCTGAATGATGTCAACATCCTCGAAAAGGGGAATATGGTTTGCGTTCATGATTTCGGTGACAATGGGGAGGCCGGTTTCTTTTTTTGCTTCAATCAACAGTTCAATGCCATCCGCTTTCAAACCCTGAAAATCATAGGGAGAGGTACGAGGCTTAAAGGCTCCGCCTCGAAGTATGGTTGCACCCGCCGCCTTAACCTGCTTTGCGATGGAGATGATCTGTTCTTCGGACTCAACAGAACACGGGCCTGCAATCACGCAGAAGTTGCCGCCGCCAATTTTGGTGTTGCCAACTGTAATGATAGAATCATCCGGGTGAAATTTTCGGTTGCAGCACTTGAACGTATCCGACACCCGCTTTGCAGACTCGACAATATCCAGACTTTCCAGCAACTCAAGATCCAACTTGCTGGTATCACCAATCAAACCAAGGACAGTATGATACTGTCCAACAGACGTGTGGACTTTAATGCTCTGGCTTTCCAGCCAGTCAATCAGATGCTCGGTCTTTTCCGGGGTAGCCTGCTGTTTTAGAATGACAATCATGATAAACTCTCCTTTTTGATATTAAAAAAGCCACACAGATGTAATCTGTGTGGCTTTACGTTTAAAACAAAGGTTCCGGTATTCGGAATCGCTTGCCGTATCATTTTGCGCATCACAAATTACTCTTACTACGTTCGATAGTAAAAGTAAAAGTAAAATTCTGCGTTAAACAATACGTTAGCAATCATTTGTACTGTAGCCCTTTCATTTCTAAGAATTGCCCATATTGTACTCCTGTTTTTTTGATCTGTCAATTCAAAACTTTAGAAAAAAACAAAAAATACCATCTTACGAATCAATTTTACCGTTTCATTACAAAAATATTTAAAAAATATTATGATAAAATTCAATAATATTTCCATACTATATTGCTTGTTTATATGATAAAATCATATTATAAAGCTGATTTTAATCAGTTTTTCGAGGTGTAAAATGATGCAATACACAACAACCTATCAATCTCCCGTTGGCGATATTCTTCTGGCAGCTGATGAAATTGGTCTTACCGGTCTGTGGTTTGAGGGTGAAAAATTCTATGCACGCAGGCTGGATCCGGAACATGAAGAAAAGGAAGTTCCTGTTTTTTCAGAGGTAAAGCGCTGGCTTGACATCTATTTTTCGGGACGTGAACCTGACTTCATTCCGCCTATCCACATGATTGGATCCCCTTTTCAGATGGAAGTATGGGGAATACTGCGGGAAATTCCCTATGGTAAGACAACTACATACGGAGACATTGCAAAACAAATTGCAGAGAAGCGATGCTTAACACGTATGTCTGCGCAGGCTGTTGGCGGCGCTGTTGGACGCAATGCAATTTCCATTGTTGTTCCATGCCACCGTGTGGTTGGCTCCAATGGAAGTCTGACTGGCTACGCCGGCGGCATCGATAAAAAAATAGCGCTTCTGAAACTAGAAGGCGCTTATCAGAATAACCTTTTTGTTCCGAAACATAGTACAGCGCCATAAACCGTCTCTGGATGTGGAACGAAGAACAACGATGCAGAGGAACAGAACGTATGTATTTATGAAACGTGTGGTTGCAATATGGGACAAGTTTTAAATGAAGATTTGATTTATGAAATATTATCCGTTGTGGAGGAAATTCCAGAAGGTAGTGTTGCCACCTATGGCCAGATTGCAAGATTGATTGGAAGAGATAACAATGCAAGACTAGTCGGGAAAGTGCTCAGCATGTCCCAGTTTTATGGTAAATATCCGTGTCACAGAGTTGTAAATCACGCAGGCCGACTTGTTCCGGGATGGGTTGAACAAAAATCTTTCCTAGAGCTGGAGGGCGTAACAATGAAGGACGCGCATCATGTTGATCTCAAGCGATCTCGTTGGGAGCGCTAGAAAGGAAAATCCAGCGTTATATACAACATTTATATTTGGAATACAGGGATAAAGGCACGCGCGGTTATTGCTGTCTGTTGTTCAGGAAAATTCCCGTGTTCGGAAATCCACTCTGTTCAACTTGACAAAATTGTGCTATCCTACGGTTGTAAACATGTCATCTTAAGGAGGGAATACCATGGAATCTGCAAAACGTGTGAAAGATTCTTATACGGAACAAATCCATATTATTAAAATGTCGAGTTTAAATGGTGCAAAGCGCCTGTTTGGTGGTCAACTGATGCAGTGGATTGACGAGGTGGCTGCGGTTACAGCCAGACGGCATTCCGGGAAAAACGTGACAACTGCACTGATTGATACACTGCATTTCCGGCAGCCCGCTTATGCCAACAACACCATCGTGTTATCCAGCAAACTTGTGCATGTCGGAAATAGTTCCATGGAGATCCGGGTTACAACCTATGTTGAGCGTCTGGACGGAGAGAAAATCTGCATCAATGACGCGAACATTGTCATGGTTGCAATGGATGAAAGCGAGCGTCCCGTTCGTGTGCCCCGTCTGCTGTTGGAAACAGACGAGGAACGGTATGAGTGGCAGTGTGCGGAAGAGCGCATTCAGCGGCGGCGTATGAAATAGAGATAGGCAAATCTTTCGCCGCAATTGAATAGAAAGGGAGTACCAAAAAATGGAACTGCTGAAACGATACGAAGCGTTAAAAGCGCACGTTGTTGAACGCAAAGAACAATTTGCAGATTTGATGGATTTTGTGGAACACGATACAGAATTTATGGTTGCACCTGCCTCCGTCCGGTGGCACATGAACCACGAGCGAGGATTGTTGGAACACAGCATAAATGTTGCTGAAACGCTGTTGAAAATTAAGGCAACACTTGCCCCGGAACTCAGCGATGAGAGCTGTGTCATTGTTGGTCTGCTGCACGATCTTGGGAAGGCAGGCATGCCCGGCAACCCACAATACCTTCCAAATGAACCGAATGCGCAGCAGAAACGGTATGGGTCTTATATTCCTCAGTACCGCTTTAATAATGATCTGGTTTACCTCAGTGTTCCGATTCGCAGCCTCTATCTGATCTTGCCTTATATGGATCTGAGCGAGGAGGAGGTGCAGGCCATCGCCTATCATGACGGCCAATATGTGGAAGATAATCGCAGTGCTGCAAACCATGAAACACCGCTGGCATTGTTGCTGCAATATGCAGACAACTGGTGTGCGTCGATAATAGAGAAATAAATTTCTGTTATACAAAGGAAAAGACTGCTTCGCTTGAGAGAGCAAAGCAGTCTTTTCCTATATGAACCTGTTTTTAAATTAAGCTAGATTATCAGAATATCTCTTTTGCAAATCACACAGCAGGGAAGTGCAGCCTTCCAATACATCCTGATAAGTTTGTTCAAAATCTCCAGTATACCAGGGGTCTGCAATATCACGCGGATGATCGGTAAAATCTAATAGACGAAAAATCTTTTGATCGGGGTCCTTTCGGATGATACGATGCAAATTGCGCAGATTGTTCCGATCCATTACAAGAAGCAAATCATAAATACGAATTCAGCCATTGGCGATCGGCAAATATTGCCGTGGCAAATAAACAGGATTTTTATCATGCTTTCATCTCCTATATTGGCGTCAAAATGCGCTGATTTGCCGTCATAAATCACGATATACAGTGAGCCCTATTTCAAGTGCTCACGCAAATTGCCGTTCTTTTCCGCCTTTTGCCACCTTAATTTTCGTAATTTAGGTGGCAGTTAGGTGGCAGAAGTCCTTACATCTGCCACCTATTGCATATTGTCTCATTCTACCACCTAAGAAAAGGTGGGCTGACATCGACATTCTTGCTGCTGACGCATCCTTCTCGATGACTTCATACAGTTCCTGCGTCACACGGAAATTGATTACCCGTGATCTGATTGGTGGTTCGTTTTTCTTCTTCCTTGCCATAATTTTTTCTCCTTGAAAATTTCATCAAACTGTAAGATTCACCAGTTCGCGAGGATCTTTGGATTACTTTGCTCTCTCACTATCCATACGTGGAGAAAAAATCGGCTTCGTGCTGTGGTTTTCATAAAAAGTGCAAAAAGAAAAAGCCGGGAAGCGACTCTTTCTCAAGTCACTTCCCGGCTTAAACCGTTATTAATTATGAAATTGTAGACTTACTCTATTCTAGAGCAAGTTTCGCCATGTCAGACAAAAATGAGTTTTTGCTGTCTGGCAACTTGTTTGGGATTCCGGTTCCCCAAGCCCTCAAAGTGGTGCCCGAGGCACGGTCTTTGCATAGCAAAGGGGGAAATTTGTTTTTCCCGACAGTGTATGGAAAATCTAAAAACAATCTATATTAAAGATCTTTCAGCATTGTTCCATCTTGAGAATGCCATTCTGTGTAACCATTTCTACTTGCACCAGCAACAAAACAAGCCGCACCAGACGGGCTGGCAAAAGATATATCAGATACCAGTACATAGTCAGATCCTATAGCCTCTGCATATTTTTCTCTTGCCGCAATTGCTGAAGCTGGACAACTAGGAGTGGTAGCCGCGTTGATTCTACTGCCTCTCAACACGGTAAAACCAGTGCCCTGACGAACTCCAACCGCTTTGTAATTCTCGTTTTCACAATACAAAGCCGTTTCTCCTGCTGGAACACTAACCATGACCTCCGGAGATCCTGAAACTTCTTTTGCTACAACTTCCGGCTCATTATTCGGAATAGCTACAGATTCCTGCGTCGTTTCAGTACCTTTAGCAAGTCCAAATTTACCCTTGGCAACAGAAACAATACTGCCCGATGTTTTTGCATATTGAACACCTACGGCAAGTGCGGCTTCCAGGTTTTTCCCTAAGCGTTTGTAACCGAAAACAAGGGAAACCTCTTTGATAAGATCATCTTTTTCCAGTTCTCCTTTTTCTTCAAGAACAAAGCATACCGCGTTTTTCATTTCCTGCTGACAAATCTCATCACCAGTTCTACTGTTGCTAATTCTTATTCCAGAATAAGTTTTTGGTTCCTGATCAGCTGTCCAACAGAAAACTATACCTTTCTGCTTAGTTGTCTTTACCTTTGCCAGCTTAAATGCTTTTTCGGTTGCATCAATTGCAGATGTAGTTTTCTGAATTCCAAAAGATGCCCATACTCTACGGAACAAAGTATCCTTTAAAATCGGAGCCTCAACAGAAAGAACTGCCAGTATACGATTTGCAATTTCTGTTTTGTTTCCCGGAGATGCAAATTCACTTTGGCTGATGTTGCTCATTGGAAGAACTGCTTCAACATATTCTGTCAAGACGGTAGATTCAGTATTGTTGGAAACACTTTCTTCGACCTGCTCAATTGAAACCTGAATCTCAGGCTTCTCGCTGACAGATGCAATGCTTTCAGTTGGAGTCTCGACCACAATCTTATCATCAGGACTCTCAATGGTTTTTGTTTCAGAAATCTGTGTAGCATTAGCAGTTGTATCTACGCTTCTTTTAAGGTTAGGCAGAACAACGTCAGTTTTAGCCCACCACCCATCTTTTCCGCCAGTTGCTTTACCGCCACCGGATTTATAGATAAAGTGAATACCCAGAGCATTAAACTCTTTCATTATTGGCGTGAGATTCTTGCCACCAACAATCCAAAGTGCGCCACCATTGTTACGCTTGTCTATTATTTCGCCCTTTGCATCTGCCACCTTTTGAAGGATAACTACTAACGCCTGACCTTGATCTTTTGCATCTTCTGAAGTATCATTTTGACTCTGTTCTTCTGGCTTCTCCTGCTCCTCAGGTACTTTGTCTAAGGAGACCTTTTCAGAAGTTACAATTGCATTCTGTTTTTCTTCGGTCTGTACTGGTGCTTCTTCAATAGGGTTATCCGCCACAGGTTCAGTTGTAGAGACAGGAATATCCACGATTCGTTCGCTATTCTCAGCCTCCTCATCTTCAGCAACTACTTCAGCAGCCTGAGCTTCTAGCTCAGCCTTAACTCTATTTGCCTCTGCTTCACGTGCAGCTTCCTCAACTTTACGTGCTTCTTCAGCAGCCTTCTGTTCTTCAATTTTCTTTGCAGAAGCATCCTTCAGTGCATCCAGTTTGTTTAAGAGTTGATCAAGAACTTTCTCACGGTTATCCCACCAGTCAATTGTCCAAACACGATGCAGTGCCCATCCAAGATTCTTCAATACGCTAATCTGTACGACTTCACGGTCACGGGTATTCTTTGTTTGGCGATAGCCGTCACCATCTAATAGAATACCCATCATGTATCTGGTGGGAACAAACGGATCTACTACTGCAATGTCAACGTGGAAGTCGGAATGTCCAACCATTGTTTCGCACTGATATCCATGTTCAGTAATAGCACTGCAAATGCTCTGCAGAATACCCGCTTTTGCCAACTTAGCAGCAGCTTCAGCAGATGATTCGGTTCGAATATCCTGGCCTTCTGCAAACTTCAGGAAATCACGGAATGCAATTAGGCCTTCAGGAGAATTCTCCGTCACTTTAATATCTGAAGAATAGAGGCTAGCGAAAATGGTCATAGTTACCCTTGCACGTGAGAATGCAACATTCAATCGTTTTCCGCCATCCGCTTTGTTAATCGGCCCAAAGTTCATGGAGATCTGGTCTTTCTCATCGGGGCCATAACCAGTTGAGAAAAGAATAACATCTCTCTCATCACCCTGAACATTTTCCAGATTCTTAACAAATAAAGGATCTTCACCACCATTTGCCCACAGGTCAAGTTCTGGATTGCTCTGGAACTGTTTTGCAAGTAAGTTTTCAATCAGTGTCTGCTGTTTCACATTAAATGTAACGACACCAATCGACTGCTTGTTTAGCTCCGGATCAAGGAAACGGCGCACAATTTCTTCAACCACTGCTTCCGCTTCTTTAACATTAGTGCTCTTGCTATACAATCCTTCTACATGGACAGCAGTAACATGACGCTCTCTGTCGTTAGCGGACGGGAAAGTATACATCTTATTCTCATAGAATTGATTGTTGCTGAACGCAATCAAACTCTCATGTGTACTACGATAATGCCACTGCAAGTGCTGAGAAGGAATACCCAGAGCAAGAGCATCATCCAAAATGCTATCAAGATCATCTAATGCCAAGTCGTCCACTTCCGGACCAGAGCCGGCAAAGAACGCAGTAGGCGGCATCTGCTTTGGATCACCAACAATTACAGCATTCTTTGCTCTAGAAAGAGCACCGATAGCCTTACATGTTGGCAGCTGAGATGCTTCATCAAAAATTACAACATCAAAAAGATTATTATCCTGTGCTAAATACTGCGCTACAGAGTTTGGACTCATAAGCATGCATGGACAAAGTATCTGCAGAACATGCGGAATACGATCAAACAATGTACGGATAGACATACCACGAGCATTACTTCCAATAGCTTTTCTTAGAAGATTCAACTCCATGCCTACTTCTGCCGAATCGCAAGAAGCCGGAACACGAGAAGCCAACAGATAATATATTTCCTGTTTGGTCTGCTGAAGCATTTGATCATCCAGCTTTTTGAACTGTTGAATAGACTCATTGAAAGTAACACCAGAGAAACTACTCAGTACATCGTCTTTGCTGATAACATAGTTAATCAGTGCATAATAGAGACCTTTCTTATAAGACTTCTCCAGTTCACAGGCTTTAAGATTATTCTCGTATGCCTCAACAACTGGCATAAGGCCGACTTTAACACACTCCTGTCGAACCTGATTATAAAGGCCCCAATCTTTCAATTCAGAGGCGTGTCTCATCAGATAACGGCAGAATTCAAGTTCACTTTCAAACCAGTTTTCGATATCATTGTTGTCTTTTCGTTTAAGCAGATTATTGAAATTCTCTTCTGCAGAAAGCATTCTTTCATGCTTTTCTTTATAATCTGCGAACGCTTTTTCACCGTCAGTCTGAGCTGCCAATGCCATAATTGCATCCAGACCGCCAGGGAATGCCTCTGCCTGCTTTTTGCAAGCAAAAGCAGCTTCTTGAGCAGATTGATATACATCTTTTGATTTAAGCTGATCAATCAATTTACGAACTTCTTCAGGCAGTTCGGTATAAACCTTCTGCAAGTTCTGTACTCTTGCTTGGTACTGTTTTACTCTCTGAAGCAATACCGGAATCTGCTCATAGGTTACTTTGGCAATAGCATAAGCCTGCACTTCGGCTGTAACAGCAGCCATTGCAGATCCTTTTCCGAAAAACTTCTTTCCAGCGGCTTCATGCTTAGTAAGGATAGAGTTCATATCCTGTTTCAGGAATTCAGGCATCCATGTGCTCAGCAATTCCTGCTCTTCCTCTATGACTTCTTCTTCCTGGGTAAAATAAGCGTATGCAGGAGTGGAGTCAGTGCTCAAAAGTGAAAGAAACAGTGGTTCGGTATCTTTACCTTCGTTAAAAAGAGTAATCAATTCTTTAAGAGAAGAAAGAGCCGCTTTATTCTTTGGTGCATCAACACCAAGCTTTTCTGAAACACATGCTCCGGCATCACGCACTGTCTCTATTGCTTCTATGTATATTTCAACATATCTGTGCAGAGATCCACGAACGTCAGCACTATAGGATGTTAATCTCACACCCGTAAGAGGATGCCCGGAAATGCCCCCTATAGCTTCACCCAATGCAATCAGTTGCCCAATCAAAGCAGAATGTTGTTTAATCTGATCCTGTGTAAGCATTCCCGCCTCATTTCGATCAAATGAAACGTAATATTCTGAATCTCTCACAGTTTCATACAGGTCTATCAGTTCACGTAAGCTGTATCCGCATTCATGCACTTTGTGAAGATGTTTAGCATAACCATCCAGTTTCGCACGACTGGCAGATGCTCTCTTCAGATATTCTTCATATTCAGTCCGATGAGAAGGATGCTTAATAGCAAGCGCCTTATCGAGCTGAGTCAGGACTTGTTTCTTATTAGCCTTGTCTGAATGTAATTCTAGACAAAAATCACCGATTCCCAATGAAGAAAGTCTTCGCTGAACAACAGACAAAGCAGCCATTTTCTCAGCAACAAACAAAACTTTCTTACCCTGTGCCATCAGATTTGCAATCATTCCTGTAATGGTCTGAGATTTTCCAGTTCCAGGAGGTCCATGCAATACAAATGTTGAACCATGGGCTGCCATCTTGATTGCCTGAAGCTGAGTCGCATCAACCGTGATTGGAAGATATGTCTGCTCATCGTCCAAGTTAGGAGATGAAGATACATCCCAATCAACATGACCTTTAATTAGGCTACGAACAATATTGCTATTCTCAAGCGTTTCGCCAGCGGTATGAATATCATTCCACATAACAAACTGAGCAAAGCTAAAGTTGCCAATTACACAAGTTTCAACAATATCCCAACCTTTAACAGTGAAAAGGGCATTTCTAACAAGGGCGAATGCTTTCTTGATATTTATTCCGTGCTCATCTGCCGGAAGAGGATTGAGCCCGCCGATATCTATGTTGAAGTTTTGCTTCAGCATTTCAAGCAATGTTGTATTAAAATGAGGTTCATCTTCGCGAGCATGCAAAGCATATCCCTGATTTGCAGATTTTCGAACAATCTCGATAGGGATCAAAATGAGTGGTGCATAACAGGGATCCTTGCTATCAGGTTCCGCAAACCAGCGTAAAAGGCCTACAGCTAAATAGAGACTGCTTACGCCATTTTCCTGTTGGGATGCCCGCGCGGCACGATAAATCGTAGTTAATTCACGTTCCAACTGCTTCGGAGTGCAATAAGTATAAAGCCTATGGTTACGGTATTCCTGACGGAATTTCTCATTAAAATCAAAATTAGCGCTTACCGGCCAATTAGTCAGTTCGAAGATTCCTTGTTCCTTTATTGCTTCCTGAAGCCACTGGATAGGTTTACTCTCCTTGCCGTCTTTATCCGTCTTGGTATAGGATAATCCGACAATCCATTCTGCTGCGGGTAAGAGATGGAATTCGTGACCATCTGCCAATGCATCTTCCAGCTCATCAATATGGCTGGACATAATAGGTTCTATAGATGAATTCAGTGGAAGATTCAAAAGCATATTATGGGTGCTAAGATCCAGCAGTTTGCTCTCCCATAACTCTCGTTTACTGGTAATCTTTCTGCCCGGCTTTGCATCTGAAATATCAGCAATTGATATACCTAGATTAGTAGGTGCATCCGTGATTTCATCGTCTTCTTTATCGGAAATCTCAATCTGATATTCTCCGCCTTCCTTCATTCGAGGAGGAATAGGCTTGATACCATGGAAACGTGAAAGGAAAACATCGATTGCCATCTTAAAAGTCGACGGATCCAAATTGCTTTGCTTAGCAACCATTTCGGCCTCTTCAAAGTTAACCTGTTTTCCTGAACACATAGCTGTACATTCAATAAAGGTCATTTCATCAGAACCATTATTGATTCTCATTGTCAGCAGCTCGACATTATCAATAATGACATTAGAGGCTTGTAATTCTTCCGGAGTTCTCTCTTTTAACCATACTCCGGCAAAAATATGTCCCTGAATCAGCACAAGCATTGGATGCAAACCAATTGCTTCTAAAAGTGCAGCATAAAGAAGCGTCATGTCCATACAGGTTCCAAGACGCTGCTCCATTATTATTTCAGGCGTTCTTATTTGCTGACCAGCCGCTGTAAAAAAGCTTACCGGTGGTTCAGCATATACAATGTTTTTCTTCTGCACAGCGGCATATGCAGCTGCAGCAAGCTCTCTCACTCGATTTGGATCATGAGACTGATATCCTTCAAGAGAAGAATTCTTTCCCCATTTTCCTAAGCGATCTGCTGCATCATGCATTAGGGCAGGGATAACAGGATGTGTTGGTATAACAAAGGCAGGCAACAAGAAACGATAGCCTATACCACCCATCCACTGATTATATGCCAGAACCAACATGTGGCCACGCACTCCACAGATGGTTTCCCCATTCTTACAAAGTTCTACTGTAATTACGGCATTTACAGCATCCGTCATTCCGACCAATTCTTTTCCTTTTACTTTCAAATGTGGATCAGGAAGAGAAATTGGCTTTCCGGAAGGAATACTCGGAAGTGATGTTTCATATTTCTCAAAGAATTCAAAATCAGACGTAATCCTGAGAGAAAGGCCCGTGAGGGGATCTCCTGTATCATTCATAATACGGATTCCCTGGATGGGATTTACTTTATTTTGATATAAAGCATAGTTGAATGCATCCATCTTACCGACAAAGACAGCAAGTGCCAAATCTTCGTGATTAGTAAAGTTCTGCATCCCAAACTCTGACTCAGGTTCTTCCTCCTGCTCTTGATCAAAAAGTGGTTTCATTTTACAGATAGTATCAAACAGTTCTCTGTTTGCGATAAAGTTATCTGTGAAGGCATTCACTACAATACCTTCTATTTCACTCCCACCGTCCAGTGCCATTTCAACAGCATGGAGGAACGGCATATTCACTCGTGCGGCATCTTCAAGCTGATCTCTTATTTCTTCAGCACTAGTGAAAGCAGGGAAGAACTGATGGCCAGAGTTTTCTAGAATGCGAGGAATAAAGCTCATTCCATTCTGGAACACTTCTGCATCTTCACCTTCAAGAGAATCCAAATCCTTTCCATCAGCCTTTAACTTATCCATGATTGCTTCAGCCTCACTGGAAAGGTGAACATCACAAGGCACGACAACAGAACTGCTACGCAAAACCGCGAGCAGAAATCCAAACGCATCCTGGTTTTCTGTATTCTTCAAGAATTCACCGATACAGTACTTTAGAAAGCTTATATCTTCGAGATCTTCTTTTGTTAATTCGTGTTCCTCGTTTAGGTTCACATAAATCTCAATCTTATTCTCTTCATTCTGCCGAGCATTAAAGCGGATGGAATCTCCTTTATTTAAGCCGAAGTCCTGTTTAGGCTTTTTCTGAATAACGCCAAGCAGACAATGATCCCCGATGCCGGTCAAGCGAACAGGAACTTCTTCAACCTGCAAGCCATTTTTTAAGAATGATACCCTAACAATGTCAGGATGCTGAGTGTCACGAAAGGCATCAAGAAATCCCAATTCTTCTGAGCGGGTTTTCTCCAATTCTTCTGGTGCATCGTACTTTTTCAACGGTTCAATGCGAGGTTTTAGTTTTTTCTGAAAGCGTGGTTCTAAATCCACAAATGTATCGAATTCGACATCCTTAAGCTCTGAAGCTGGGATTGTAATTCTCTCGCCTTCATAAATATCTTTAAAATAGAAATACTTAGGGGCCTGTTTTCCTCCGCAGAGAACTTCAAACATAAGTCCTTTCTTCGCATCGATATAGCCATAGCACACTGCGTGGGAGGATTTTGCGGCATCCGGGCACGCTTGGATCAAATCACGCAGTTTATCATTCAATTTGAAGATGCAGACGTTATGATAGACAGGCCTAAAACCATATTCTGTTAATAACATGCCGCTACCTCCTGTATATTAAAGAGTTCTTAGTTATTGTTTGGTTTCTTTACGCCATAAGGAGCTGGTGCTTCAGCCACTTTTAAATAATCCGTACACATACTGTTGCCATCCAATACATATACAGAAGGCTTCTTTGGCGTTGCTGTAGATGCTGCAGTAACATCGGACATATCTTCGTTATCAGTCCACAGTTCACACTGAGTCATAACGGTTTCAAGTGCATCGTCCATACCTTCAGGCGGATACTTATACTTTTTCAGTAGCTTCTTGACCATCATTCGCATTCTTGCACGAGCAGAGGATTTCTTCTGCCAATCCACAGATCTATTCTTACGAAGCGTTTCTGTCAGTTCTTTTGTAAGAGCTACAAGTTCTGCATTCTCATAGAAATCTTTAATAGCTTCCGGTCTTGTCAAAGCGTCATAAAACGCAAGCTCCTCGGACGTTAAGCCAAGATCCTCGCCAGCCTGATGACCATTCTTTATCTCATTTGCAAGCTTCAGCAATTCGTCGATGACTTCCTGATTCGTCAGCATTCCGTTCAGATACTTGTTCATAATTGACTGGATTATGTCACTGAACTTCTGAGATTTAACAATATTCGTGTGACGATATACAGCGACCTGTTCAGCAATGAGCTTTTTAAGCAATTCAACTGCCAGGTTCTTTTGCTTCATATTAGCAATCTCATCTAGGAACTTAGGATCAAACAGGGAGAATTCTTCCTTAACTCCATCGAACAGATTGATGACACCATCACTCTTGATGCTCTGTTTCAACAGCTCGTTAATCTGTTTGTTCAGTTCTGTCAACGAAATCTTTGCCTTACCGCCATCAACTAAAATTCGGTTAGCCATAACACGAACAGCTTCAAAGAATGCTGCTTCAAGACGTTCTGGTTCCGTAGTCAAGGAAGAACAAAGAGAAAGAGCCTGATGTAACAGGAAGGACTCCTTTAAGAAGTTCTTCATTAGTTCTTCCTTATCCGGTGCTGCAATGAAGTTCACCGCACCCGAAATCGCCTTAGCACGATCCAAATCAGAACCACGCATGAAAGAATCGTAATCATAACCATACAAAAGATCACGACATACTTCCAACTTCTCCTGGAACTTCGGATATGCAACCTTGGCAACGTCAGTATCACCGTAATTCTTACGATCACGAGCCGTGTAATCATTCATAGCCTGCTTCAAAGCCGAAGCAATACCAACATAGTCGATAACAAGACCGCCCTCTTTATCCTTGAATACACGGTTTACACGGGCAATAGCCTGCATCAAATTGTGTCCAGACATAGGCTTGTAAACATACATAGTTGCCAGGGAAGGAACATCAAAGCCTGTTAACCACATATCAACAACGATAACAATCTTTAACGGACTGTTGTTATCCTTAAATTTCTTGGCTAGTTCGTTCTTATGAGCTTTATTGCCAATGATATCGCGCCACTCTTCCGGATCTTTGTTGCTCTCAGTCATAACAACAGCAATCTTGTCCGTCCAACCGGGACGTAATTCCAGAATTCGGTGGTAAATATCCATTGCAATACCACGAGAATACGCGACAATCATTGCCTTACCGGTAAGAAGGTTTGCTCTGTAATTCTCATAATGATCCAAAATATCATAAACAAGAGAATTGATAGTCTGAGGATTACGCAGAACAGCTTCCATCTTACCAAGCATCTGCTTGCTTTCCTGAATGACAGCTTCATCAGCTTGTCCTGTTGCTTCAAGCAGATCATACTGATTATCAATCAGCTTAATAGTTTCTTCATCAAGATGAAGTTTCACGACACGGCTTTCGTAATAGACAGGACGAGTGGCTCCATCTTCAACAGCTTGCGTCATATCATAGATGTCAATATAATCACCAAAAACAGCTCTGGTGTTGTGATCTTTAGAAGATACCGGTGTTCCTGTGAAGCCAATGAATGTCGCGTTCGGCAGACAATCACGAATAATTCGTGCAGTACCAATTACTCGCTTAGCCTCTTCTTTGCCATCTTCATTTTTCACCATCTTAATTCGCTCAGTCAGTCCGTACTGACTACGATGAGCTTCATCAGCCATTACTACAATATTGCGACGCTCAGATAGAGGAAGAGGGGACTCCTCAAATTTCTGCATGGTAGTGAAGATGATGCCATTGGCATTTCTTGCTCCAAGCCAGCTCATCAGATGTTCACGACTTTTTGCATGTTCCGGAGTCTGACGAAGGAACTTATTGCAGCGTGCAAACTGAGAGAACAACTGGTCGTCCAAATCGTTGCGGTCTGTGATTACAACGATGGTGGGACTGTCCAAAGCCTGCTGAAGAAGATGCGCATAAAAGACCATAGACAGGGATTTACCGGATCCCTGGGTATGCCAGAACACGCCACCTTTTCCGTCTCCACCATCAGCTGCTGCCTTTCTTGTACTCTCAATAGCTTTACGAACTGCGAAATACTGGTGATAACCTGCAAGAATCTTGAATGAAGTCGTTCCATTGCTATCAAAGCAAATGAAGTTCTTCAGAATATCCATGAAGCGATTGCGTTCAAAAATTCCCTCAAAGAAAGTATCAAACTGTGCATATTGTGTATTTTCATAGCTGCCGTCTTTTGTCTTCCACTCCATAAAGCGATCTTCGCCAGACGTAATTGTTCCAGCTTTGGATACAGACATATCGCTCATGACACAGATTGCGTTGTAGATGAACATAGAAGGGATTTCCTTCATGTAATTGCGAATCTGCAAATAAGCTTCCGATGCATCTGTTTCTTCTCTGGAAGGGGACTTCAACTCAATCAAAACAACCGGCAGACCATTCAGGAATACAAGAATATCTGGGCGCTTGGTGCTGTTCTCTGTATATGTCCACTGATTTGCTACGATAAAGGAATTATTATCAGGATTCTGATAATCTGCAATATAAACAATATCAGACTTTACCTGTCCTTTATGGTGATAGCTAACTTCAATGCCATTCTGAAGGTAATTCATAAAAACGGTATTCTGTTGTACAAGCGTGCCATTCTCGAAGTTTTTTAACTTGTAAAGAGCGTCTTCAATTGCCGCATCGGGCAGGGTGGGATTCAGTCTGTATAGGGAATCCATAAGGATCTCGTCATACAGAGGGGATTTATAATCTCTTTCGATCTCAGGACCATAGGCATGTTGATAGCCCATGTTCTGGAATAATTCAATTACTGAGTTTTCATAATCAGCTTCGATAAATCCTGGCATTATTCTGTACTCCTTTGCTCTGTATTACCATACTTGGCATTAATTCGGTCAATTTCTTCTTTTATGATGTTGCCGAATGTACGATCATCCAACTTCTGACTCTCCATAGCAGCTACCGATTTATCTGCAAATGCATCAAATATAGCCTGCTTGCTTTCCAAGGTTGACACGATTTTTTCATCAACCGTACCTTCGCACAAAAGACGATACACAAGAACATTTCTTGTCTGCCCCATACGATAAGCACGGGAAATTGCTTGATTTTCAATAGATGGCTTAAACTGCGGTTCACACAAGATGACCACGCTCGCAGACTGAATATTTAATCCTGTTCCGCCTGACTGAATCTGCACAACAAGAACTGTTTCTGCAGGTGCTTTGTCAAACTCATCAATAACCTCTTGTCTACGTTGCGGCGTTACGGAACCGTTTATTGGGTTCGTACACCTGTCACCAAGCAGCATTGATACTTTTCGAATCGTATCCAGGAAGAAAGAGAATACAATCACTTTTCTTCCTTCGGATTCTGCTTCGTTTACCGATTCAATCAAGCGAGCTGCTTTCGAAGAGTCATTTTGCTTTCAATGAGATCAGGAAGTCAGTTAGAACATCCTCACGTTTTCTTCTGTAATAAACAGGAGCAACAGCTTTCCGAAATTGTGGTGCAGCTGACATAAATGCCATTCCCTGTACCTGTGAAGCAATTCCTGGCTGCAGAATACGAATGAGTGATATCATCTCATCAACTTTATTCTCCAAAGCTTCCTTTACTCTTGAACGATACTTCTCCACAGAGGCTTCTGCACTATTCAGTTTTTCAATTGTCTTATGATGCCTTTCTAGTATTCTCTTGGCATCAGTAGGGCTGAATGGTCTTGCCATTTACAGCACCTCCATGAACTAGTATTTTAAACAAGAATTTAGCTGCTTAGGCTTTGAGTTTTTGATACTGCTTTTTCCATGAGCGAGACGGTTTACGGCAAATATGATCATCTGTCACAAAAGCACATACACCTTCAAGGCTATTGGATCCACAAATGTCAGGATTGTTCTGTCGGCAACCGTAAGTCTGGCTCTCGGAATCTTGTTCGTGTAACTGAGCGTTGAAAGGAACTCTTAATTCTTTTTCGGTCACAGTTCCACCTCCGACAAGTCAAGTGAACCGCTCATTAATTGAGGAAGCAGTTCGTTACGAAGTGTTGCAAGTTTACGTTTCTCTATGCGGTTAGCAATTATCAGGTCATATATTGGTTGAAGAAGTGATCCGATCCGTGTGTAATCATTATCTGAAGGAATCAACACTGAAGATTTTGCCAATTCTTCGCGTTTTATGTGTCCCATGGTTGTTGCCATATCCGCTGCTAATGCAACAAATTTTTCCAGATGGAAATTTGTCCAAGCATAATAGAACCACTTATCAAATACTTTAGATGTCACCTTGAAAAGGTGTTGATTAAGTCCGCAAGTATCGCCACACCAAAAATCCACAAGAAGGCTACCTGACCATGAGAAAATCACATCTCCATCGTGCACGATGTATTCAGGCTTAATTGAAGGCGAGCATAATTCGCTGCTGGCATCACATGAGCCTTGGCGAAGTTCTTTGATCTTGAGAACCGGAATACCTTGCTCGCCTTCTTTTGGACGAAACTTCTGCATAGCAAGTCCGTTGAGGTAATCCGCAATCTCTAAAAGATTACCTTCTTTCCAGCCTTCAGGTAGTTGTCCATCAAAGGAAAGAAATTCTTGCGTAAAAATACTTTGCGCTTGTTGCTCTAAATTCCAGTTTATCTCTGTATTTAATGCGATCTTGTCATCTATAGACTTTAATAAGGCACCGATTTTCTTCTGTTCACTTAATGGCGGAACCTCAATTTCTAAGCGCTGAACAACATCTGTTTGTACTCGTTGTCTTCCAGATGAGCCAACCATTGATTTTATTGCAGGCTCTCTTACCATAGGACTACAAACTAGATAATAAAGATAGTCTGGATCAGAGATTCCTTCTTTCGCACGGAACACAATATATTCAGTGGATCCAAAGCCTACTTCATTGTCATCGAGTATGCTTACCTTTGCAGTCTTTCCGTTCTCAAGACATGGCGTAATTCTTGCCATGATAGTATCTCCGTTACGAAATTTTGTTCCACCAGAAAAGGCCTCAATTGAATATTTGGGAACATCTCTGCAAAATGGCTGAAGCTTATCCATGCCAATCTTTTTTGCCATTGTTCCTTTTGAAATAGATTCTCTTGGGTTAAAGTCTGCAATATCTGATAATTGCTGTGTAGTCCAATTAGATTTCATATCCGATAGCCCCCAACTTTCTCCGGATTTCCTCTTCCAATTCATGAGATCTTTCAAACATGCTGGAGAGTTCTCCGGTCAAACGGGTCATCTTTTCCTCAAACGGTTCACCATCATCTTCCTGTTCTTCAATACCAACATAGCGACCAGGAGTTAATATGTAATCCTGAGCGATGATGTCCTGAAGAGTAGATACTGCACAGAAGCCCTTCTGATCCTCAAGTGTTCCGTTCTGGAATGCTTCAAATGTATCTGCAAGCAGCTGAATATCTTCATCTGTAAAGTCCCTATGGATCTTGTCGACCATATGTCCCATCTTTCGAGCATCGATGAATACAGTCTTACCTTTCTGCTTTTTGTTGCGGCTGATAAACCACAGCGTAACAGGAATGGTAACACTATAGAAAAGGTTGGTCGGCAGAGCTACGATACCCTCTACCAGATCATCTTCAATAATTCTCTTTCTAATTTCACCTTCACCACCGGACTGGGTAGAAAGCGCACCATTTGCAAGAACCAAGCCAATTTTTCCGTTCGGTGCTAAATGATGAATCATGTGCTGAATCCATGCATAGTTGGCGTTACTTGCAGGAGGAAGACCGTATTTCCAACGAACATCCTCTGTCAGTTTCTCCTGTCCCCAAGGATGATAGTTGAACGGCGGATTTGCCATAATAAAATCAGCACGAATGGTCGGGTGGAGATCGTTCGTAAAGGTATCTGCCTGATGAGATCCAAAGTCTGCATCGATACCGCGAATTGCCATGTTCATCTTTGCCATCTTCCAGGTATCAGGGTTTGCCTCCTGACCATATACAGAAATGTTTCCACGATTGCTGGAGTGAGCTTTGATGAACTTTGCACTCTGAACAAACATACCGCCGGATCCGCATGCAGGGTCATATACACGGCAGTTAGAGAAAGGCTTCAGAATTGCAACAAGAGTTTTTACAACGCTGGAAGGGGTGTAGAATTCACCACCGCCTTTGCCTTCTTTTTCAGCAAACTGAGCGATGCAGTATTCATATACACGACCGAGAAGATCCTGGCTTTCTTCAGCATCTCCCATATCCATATTGGTAAAGATATCTACGACATCACCAAGCACCTGCTTATCCAGATCAGGGTTAGCGTAGTTATTCGGAAGAACTCCCTTCAAGGATTTGTTCTCAGCCTCAATTGCTCGCATGGCATTATCAATGACTTTTCCGATTTCCGGAGTATGTGCTGCAGCGGAAATCGTGCTCCAACGTGCCTCTTCCGGTACAAAGAAAATATTATCCATAGTGTATGCATCGCGATCGTCTTCAAATCCGTCGCCTTCTTCCACCAGCTCCTGATATCTACGTTCAAAGGAAGTGGATACATAACGAAGGAAAATCAAACCGATGATAACCTTACGATATTCTGCTGCTGGAATGTGCCCCCAAAGTACACAGGCTGCATCCCAAATCTGTTTTTCAAAGCCAATATTTGCTTGCGTCTTTTCAGCCATCTTACTTATTCTCTCTTTCAGGTAATATCTCTATGATATCTTCTATTTTGCAGTTTAAAGTTGTACAGATTTTACAAGAATTCCCACATGTACGTCTTCATTTCGTCCAAGCTTTGCCATAGCGTTGGTACTAATCTTTGCCGCACGCACAAGATCTGTTTTCATCATGTCTCGTTCTTTCAAAATAACCCAAAGTTTATCGTAGCTGACTGCCATATTCAGTCCTCCCATATTGTCTATCTAACAGTGATTAAGGTTGTCCTAAATTACTATGATTATATCATTTTCTACTGTGTCTTTCAACTTGCAATACTCAATTTCAAGTGTGGTCTGGACTCCTTTTTTAACACCTTTATACGCTTAGGCAAGGTTTTATATGTCTCGCTCATTTTAAGACGCTCTATGGGAGCATATGCTCCATTTTTGACATCGAAAACCTACATTTAATTTGATCATACAGCCCCTCAATTTAGTCATTTCCACGCAGAATGACTAAATTTAAAACCGGCCAACCGATTCCTTTCAGAACCAGCCGGCCGGTATACAATATTTTACCGTTCTTTCTTTAATGCTAATATCATCCATCAGATTAGCACCAAAGTCATCATCAGATCACTGTCTGCTGATCCAGCCACTTGCCGAACAACTCCCGCTTGATCATGATCCTCCTGCCGCTGTACAGATACCATTTGGCGCCCTCGTGGTTATTGATGATCTCATACATCTTCTTTGCGCCAATGTGGAAGTAAGCAGCTGACTCGTCTACAGTAAGCAAATAGCGCTCATAAAATGGTAATGTCTTGTCTTTCTTTGCTTGATATGTTGGTCTAGCCATATAACAGATTCCTCTTCTTTCTTCATTTGCCAGAAGTCGGCATTCTACCGCATTTCTCGGCATTCTTGATTTTATTGAGTTGTCTGTATATGCTGTGCCCTCATTGTTATTTTTTCAGGTGGCAGTTAGATGCAGATGTCACCATTTTTTCCAGAAGATTGACGCACTTTCCGGTTGTTTGGCTTTCGGACCCCATGTACCGTGGCAAATAAAAAGTATACGAATCATTTATCGAACCAAACTCCTAAAAGCATGAGTATTTTTACGCATTTCACTGAAGCACAACAAAGATTTCTCTACTTGTATACTCGTTTCTCTTTATTGTATAAAGACAATGTTTCCGAAGTGCCGCAATTTTTTTATCAAAGTAGCGTCTCTTCAGGCAACGGGTGTGCTTCAATGATCTTCCGAACCCGATCCATCGTATACAGAGTGGTTTTCAAATCCTCGTCTGAGATACTGTTAACAATCTCATTGTAACAGTCCACAAGCTGCTGCCTCTGATTGCGCATCAGCTCAACCGCCCGGTTGGTGAGTGCAACATAGGTCCGCTCTTTCTTTTCGTCTGTTTTCCAGATCACATATCCTTTGTCTTTTAGACTTCTCACTGCCTTTGAGGCTTCTGTGACGGATATTTTCATACATGTCGCAAGATCGGATAGATATACAGCATTTTCCAGATTGGAACAAGATGCACAGTGTTGAATATTATATAGGAAAAAATAGTCGGTTCGCTCAATCAAAGCGAAGATCTTTTCGACGCTAATCTGTTTCAGGAAAAAATCTTCTCCTACGTTATTACGATGCTCCATCATCTCAACGCTCCTCTCTCGGAATATAGGTCTTTCGCTCTGTCACCAGGCTTTTATACGCTGGGCGGATGATCTTATCTGCCGTTACCAGTTCTTCAATCCGGTGTGCGCTCCATCCCACAATTCTTGCCGTCGCAAAAAGGGGAGTATACAGCTCTTTGGGAATCTCAAGCATATCATAAACAAAGCCGCTGTAAAAGTCTACGTTCGGACTGACACCTTTGAAAATCTTTCTGTCCTGCGCAATCAGCTTAGGAGCAATTTCTTCAATGCTGTTGTAAAGCGCCATGTCCGCCTCTCGATGTTTCGCGACCGCGAGCTGTTCAACAAACCCCTTGAAAATCCGCTCACGGGGATCGGAGAGGGAATAGACTGCATGTCCCATCCCGTAGATCAATCCTTTTTTGTCAAACGCTTCTTTCCGCAAGATCTTTCTGAGATACCAGGTAATCTGTTCCTCGTCCCGATAATCTGATATATGGTTCCGAATATCGTCCATCATATTCATTACCATCAGGTTGGCACCACCGTGTTTTTTTCCCTTCAGAGAGGACATTGCTGCCGCAATAGAAGAATAGGTATCCGCACCGGAAGAAGTTACCACTCTTGTTGTAAACGCAGAATTGTTTCCGCCGCCGTGCTCCATATGGAGCATCAATGCAACATCAAGTACTCGTGCTTCCAGTTCTGTATAACACATATTCGGACGGAGCATACGCAGGAAGTTCTCTGCAATAGACAAATTGCGATCTGGACGGTGAATGTACATGCTGTCATCGTTATCATAATGGTTATACGCATGATATCCATAAACGGCCATCATCGGGAACGTGCTGATAAGCTGTATACATTGCCGGAGGACGTTTCCAATCTCCAAATCATCCTTTCGGCTGTCATAAGAAGCCAGTGTCAGGATACTTCGCGTCATGGAGTTCATAATATCCGGACTGGGTGCTTTCATAATCACATCCCGTGTAAATTTGGCCGGAAGTTCCATTGACGCAGCAAGGATTTGCTGAAATTCCTCCAATTGATCCGCATCCGGAAGAGCACCGAAGAGCAGGAGATAGGCTGCTTCCTCAAAAAGATACCGCTTGCCAATGCCGCCTTCAATCAGCGATTTCACGTCGTATCCGCGATACAGCAGTTCACCGTCACACGGAACCTGTGTCCCGTCCACGTTCCGAAAGGCCCGAACTTGAGAGATATTGGTAAGTCCTGTCAAAACGCCCTTTCCGTTTTCATCGCGCAGACCCTTCTTCACATTGTATTCTGTATATAAGTCTCTGTGGATATAGTCATTTTCCTGGCAGAATTGTTTCTGCTTTTGTACATACTGCTCTATTCTTTCTGTCAATTGTTTCACGCTCCATTCATAAAACAGTTACTACTGTAAAAATATAAAAATGTGCTTTCCACCCGATAGATAATTCTAAAGCATCTATCCCGAAAGCACATTTCTGATTATTCCTGCTCCAGTTCCCGGGTGATATTCAAAGATATCTTTTGCAGGACTGCGGTCATACACGAAATTTCATCTTCTGATATATTTTGAAACACGATCCGCTTACATTCGTCATAAACTCCACGTATCTCCTGAATCACTGTTTCTGCTCTATTCAGCAACTCAATATGGATCACCCTGTGGTCATGCTTATCTGTATGCAGACAAATCAGCGCTCTGGCTTTCAAATTATCAATCGATTTCGAGACGTGTGCTTTTGAAATATGCTTACAGTTCATAATGTCTGTTGCGGTATCGCCACAGTTTGCTTGATACAAAAGCATCAGGATTTCCATCTCCACTGGGCGAAGGTCATATTTTTGATGGAGAAATTCGGATTTTTTCTCTATCAACTTCTTTAACTGCACACCAGACATCATCACTTCATTTGTTACCATGCTGATCTCCAACAGTCTGCCAATTGTTTACCAACGAACTAATTATAGAAAATTATACATTTATTTTTCCTGTCTGTCAATGAAAATCTTGTTGTATTTCCAGAAAATGGATTGTTTTACAAATAGAATGCTGATACATATAGTTGCTGGTATAGAACATTCTCCCGTCAGAGGAGAATTTGTGGGGACAAGAAAGCATCCTGTACAACATTTTCTCTGTTGTTGTGCTTATAGAAACAAGTATAGAATAAAAATGGTATAATTTTCCTGTTTTTCCTTTCTTAACATCTAAAAAATTGTAGAAATTGCAAAACAGCTTTGACAACCTTTCGTTGATATGGTAGCATGAAGAAAAAAGAGAAAACCCTTATTTTTTGGTAGATTTTATAAATAATTTCTTGATCTCCTTGTCATCGGACAAGCAGAGGTTATTATAATAGAGAGAACTAGAACTATCCGCTGCCGGCTACTCACGATTCCGTCCAACATCTATCGTGCAATGTTTGAATGGAGTAGCTGCATATATTGAGGAGGATTATTAATTATGTGTGGTATTGTTGGATATACAGGAAATGAACAGGCTGCTCCCGTGTTGCTAGATGGTCTTTCCAAGCTGGAATACCGCGGGTATGATTCTGCCGGTGTTGCCATTAGTTCCGGCAATCATATCCAGGTTGCAAAAACGATTGGTCGTCTGGCAGTTTTGTGTGAAAAAACAAACGATGGTGCGGATTTACAGGGTACAGTCGGCATCGGTCATACCCGATGGGCAACCCACGGACGCCCATCTGATATCAATTCTCATCCGCACGTAAGTGAGAATGGTCGGATTGCAATTGTACATAACGGAATTATCGAAAACTATCTGGAGCTGAAGGAAATGCTCATGCATCGTGGCCGCACGTTTGTCTCGGAAACGGATACGGAAGTGGTCGCACAACTGATCGATTTCTATTATGACGGTGATATTCTGAAGGCCATTGCAGAGGCAACAGGGGAGTTGACTGGCAGCTATGCCATTGGCGTTATGTGTACTGATAATCCGGACACCATTATTGCCGTCAAGAGTCACGCCCCGCTGATTGTTGCCTATGGTGAGGACAGCAATTATTTTGCATCTGATGTTGTCGCTGTTCTGAAGCACACCAACCGGGTCAGCTATCTGGATGATGAAGAAATTGCAGTTGTTTCCAAAGATTCTGTCCAATTCTACACCCGTTTCCTGGATAAGGTGGAAAAGGACATTGTTACCATTGACTGGGATATTTCCGCTGCTGACAAGGGTGGCTATGAGCACTATATGTTCAAGGAAATCATGGAGCAACCTGAAGCCATTCGCCGTACCATTACACCGTTTTTGGTTGATGGAAAGGCCGATCTTTCTCGTGTGATCGATCGTGAAACCGCCCAAAAGTATAGCCGGATCTTTATCGTAGCTTGCGGATCTTCTTATCATGTCGGTGTGGTCGCAAAGTATAACACCGAGCAGCTCGCCAGAATTCCTGTCGAAGTAGTTCTGGCCTCCGAATTCCGTTACTGCAATCCTATTGTGGACGAGAGTACGCTGGTGATCGTCATCAGTCAATCCGGGGAAACGGCAGATACCTTAGAGGCACTGCGGGAAGCCAATGCACTTGGTGCTGACACACTGGCCATTGTTAATGTAGAAGGCAGTTCGATTGCACAGGCTGCAAAGCATGTTATTTATACCAAAGCGGGACCGGAAATTGCGGTCGCAACTACCAAGGCATACAGCACGCAGTTGGCTGTTACTGTTCTGTTTTCGCTTTATATGGCAGAGTGCCGCGGAACCATTTCCGAAGAGGAATACAACGAAGTCATTCAGGAACTGGAACGTGTTCCGGAAAAAATCGAGGCCATTCTGGAGGACAAAGCACACATCCAGTACCTCGCTTATCAGTATTTTAACAACGAGGATCTGTTCTTCATTGGCCGCAATGTGGACTATGCGCTGTCTCTGGAGGGGTCTCTGAAGTTGAAGGAAATCTCTTATATTCACTCGGAGGCCTATGCTGCAGGTGAACTCAAACACGGCACCATCTCTCTCGTAGAGGAGGGAACACTCGTCATCGCCGTGGCGTCCTTCCGCCGGCTGGTGGAAAAGACCATCAGCAACGCCAAGGAGGTGCAGGCACGCGGCGCTCATGTTCTGGCATTGACAACCGAAAGCGTAAAAGCAGACGTGGAAAAGGTGGCTGACAGTGTCATGACCATTCCGGACACCCATGAATTGTTGTTACCCTCTCTGGCTGTCGTGCCGCTCCAGCTGTTTGCATACTATATCGCGCTTTACCGCGGTTGTGACATTGACAAACCCCGCAATCTTGCCAAGAGTGTCACTGTAGAATAAAAAGAAAAGATACATTGCCGCACCCCCGTTCTGCCAAACCGGCGGGATGGGGGTGTGGTTTTGCAAAAAGGAATTGGAATCGGTTGCGTTTTAAGATGTTTTTATGGTAAAATAATAAAATTAGATTACTTTGGAGGAATCCCATGCGTATTTTAGGAATTGACCCCGGAATCGCCACTGTTGGTTTTGGCGTTGTTGACTCCGACCGGGGGAAGCAAAAGCTCGTCAGTTGTGGTGTGATTACAACACCGCCCGGTATTCCTCTGTCCTCTCGTCTGGATCGCATTGCGCTTGATCTGGATGAATTGATTGCCACGTTTCATCCGGACGATGTCGCGGTGGAAGAGTTGTTTTTCAATACCAATACCACAACGGGAATTGCGGTTGCGCACGGACGCGGTGTCATTTTGCTCTCTCTATACCGGGCGGGACTGTACATCTATGAATATACCCCACTTCAGGTAAAACAGGCCGTTGTCGGCTATGGACGGGCAGAAAAACGTCAGGTGATTGACATGGTCCGCAGAATTCTGAATATGCGAACTGCCCCCAAACCCGATGACGCTGCTGATGCACTTGCGATCGCACTTTGCCATGCCAGAAGCCATACATCCCGATTGAATATCGAAGGAGGATTTGACCGGTGTTCTACCACATAGCTGGAATTGTTACGGATATCCTGCCGAATCTGGCAGTCATTGATTGCAACGGCGTGGGATACGCACTCGCTGCAACAACCACAACGCTCTCTCATCTCCGGGTTGGAGAGAAAGCAAAGCTGTATACCTATTCTTATATTCGCGAGGATTGTTTTGAACTCTTTGGATTTTACAGTCTGATGGAAAAACGGTGCTTCGAACTTTTGATCGGCATCTCCGGCGTTGGCCCAAAAGCAGCGCTGTCGATGCTCTCCGTCGGCACACCGGAATCCTTTGCCTCCGCCATCATCAACGGAGACGAAAAGGCTTTGACCGTTGCGCAGGGAATCGGAAAACGAACAGCACAGCGCGTCATTTTGGAGCTGAAGGACAAGATTGCAAAGGAATCCTCCGGGATGGAGCTTCCAGGTCTTACAGTTCCACAACCCGGCGCTGTATCCGACGGTGGAAAACTTTCAGATGCCGCTTCCGCATTGACTGTTCTTGGATACAGCAGCACGGAAATCAATACAGCACTCCGCGGAATTGACGTGGAGACGCTTTCTCTTGAGGAAATCATCCGTCTTTCCCTCAAGAACATGTTAAAATAGGGGAGGTGTCCGCGTGAGCATCAATTATTCTGCAGAAGAACCAATGGAAGAACTTGTGACTTCGGCGACCATTCTGCCGGAGGACAAAGCAGAGTTTTCGCTGCGTCCCCGCATGATCTCAGAATACATTGGACAGAAAAAGGCGAAAGAAAATCTGGAAGTTTTTATCAAAGCGGCAAAAATGCGAAATGAGCCGCTTGATCACGTTCTGCTCCATGGTCCTCCGGGACTGGGTAAAACCACGCTGGCCGCAGTCATTGCCAATGAGATGGGGGTCAATATGCGCATCACCTCCGGTCCGACCATTGAAAAGGCCGGGGATCTTGCCGCACTGCTAACCAATTTACAGGAAAATGATATCCTGTTCGTGGATGAAATCCATCGTCTGAACCGGGCGGTGGAGGAGATTCTTTATCCAGCGATGGAAGACTATGCAATTGACATTATCATCGGGAAGGGTCCGTCTGCCAACTCCATCCGTCTGGATTTGCCGCGCTTTACCCTGATCGGCGCGACAACCCGGTCCGGTCAGCTGACTGCACCACTGCGCGACCGCTTTGGCGTCAACCTCCGTCTGGAGTTGTATACGGCAGAGGAACTGCAACAGATTGTAGCGCGCAGTGCCGGTATTCTGGGTATTGAAATTGAAACGGAAGGCGCCGCGGAAATCGCATCACGCTCCCGTGGAACACCGCGAATCGCCAACCGCATGCTGCGTCGTGTCCGCGATTTCGCCCAGGTCTGTGCCGGCGGCGTGATTACACGCGAGGTTGCCGACAGAGCACTGACACAGTTGGAAGTCGATAAGCTGGGACTGGATTCTCTGGATCGCACCATGTTGCGCAGCATCATTGAGTTCTATGGCGGTGGTCCGGTCGGTCTGGAAACTCTGGCGGCCACAATCAATGAGGAAGCAATCACCCTGGAAGATGTCTACGAGCCCTACTTGTTACAGCAAGGATTTTTGACCCGCACACCACGCGGACGGTGTGTAACTAGGCGTGCTTATGAACATCTTGGAATGGAACAAATCGGGCAACAGGAGTTGTCTCTCTAACCAATCGTATAAAGATCACATATTAATATATTACAAATCAGAATATAACATATTGGAGGCATAGCAAAGTGGGTAGATATTTTGGTACAGACGGTATCCGTGGAGTCGTCAATGGTACAGATGCCGGACATCGTTTGGATGCAGACATCGCATTTAAAGTTGGTCAGGCAGCGGCTATGGTACTCGCAGAGGGCAAAACGGAAAAACCTGTTTTTACAATTGGCAAAGACACAAGAATCTCTGGTGACATGCTGGAAGCGGCGTTAATCGCCGGCCTTTGCTCTGCGGGAGCTGACGTTATGGTACTTGGCGTTGTCCCAACGCCGGCTGTTGCCTATATCACAGTGGATGCCAGGGCAGATGCCGGTATTGTGATCTCCGCCTCTCATAATCCCTACGAACACAACGGGATCAAGATTTTCAATGGTCAGGGATTTAAGCTTTCTGATGCGCTAGAGGAAAAGATCGAATATTATATCGACCATCCGGAGAAATTGACAGAAAAAACACACAGCGATCTCGGCCGTGTTATCCACCGCGGACAGGAATATTTGGATCGCTATATTGAGCATATTGTAGAGGCCGCTGATACCATCCAACCCATGAAGGTGCTGATTGACTGTGCAAACGGCGCCGCTTCGCGTACGGCAAATCAGATTTTCAGTCGCTTCCCCCTAGATCTTGAGATCATCAAAGACCATCCGGATGGAATCAATATCAACGACGGCTGCGGTTCCACCCACATTGATCTGCTTGGTCGCATGGTACAGGCTGGCGGATATGATATGGGTATTGCCTTCGACGGTGATGCGGATCGCTGTCTTGCGGTGGATGAAACCGGTAGAGAGGTTGACGGCGACAAAATTATGGCGATCTGCGGTACAACAATGAAGAGCCAGGGCAAACTTAACGGCAATGCAATCGTCGCAACCGTGATGTCCAACATGGGCTTCCATGATTATACCAAGGCCAACGGTATGCAATTGGTCTGCACTTCTGTGGGAGACCGCAATGTACTGGAAAAAATGCTGGAATGTAATTACAGCATTGGCGGAGAACAGTCCGGTCACCTTATCTTCCTAGAACACGCCACTACTGGTGACGGTCAGCTGGCCGCTGTAAAATTTCTCAGTATTGTTTCTTCCAGTGGAAGAAAGTTGTCAGAACTGGTTTCTGAAATTCCGGAATACCCGCAGATTCTGAATAATGTCTCGATTGCTGGTGGCAATGCGGTAAAGCAGGCAATTATGCAGAACCCTGTGTTGCAGGATTCTATTGCCGCAGAGGAAACAGCATTGCAGGGAAAGGGACGCATTTTGATTCGTCCTTCCGGAACAGAGGCCTTGATCCGTGTTATGGTGGAAGCACAGCAATCAGATGCCGCAAAAGCATGTGCGGAGCGTCTAACAGCTTGTATTGAACAATTGGCAAAGTCCTAGATTTCCTTCTGATATTCGTTCTTTTGCACGAATAAAAAAGATTACAGACCACATAATTTCATAATACTATTGACTTTGGGTGGTTAGAATACTATAATGCAAGGTGAATATGACAGACTATACTGAATTCAGTGACGAGATTCTGCAGCCGATGGCTGCATCCGGTGATGCCGATGCTGAAGAACAGTTAATCGTGCGTTACAGAAGATTGGTTATTGCCTGTGCAAGAGGATATTTTCTAATTGGCGGTGACCGGGAGGACCTCATCCAAGAGGGTATGATGGGGCTTCTTTCCGCTATCCGAACTTATAATTTTAATAAGCAGGCAAGTTTCTGCACTTACGCAGAGCTGTGCATCACAAGACGGATGATTACAGCGGTTCATTCCGCCTCCAGAAAAAAGCACACGCCTCTCAATGAGGGCGTTTCACTGGATGACATCCTCTCTGATGAATTATTCATCAATGAATCGGGTTTTACTGAGGCGTTCCGGCGTATCCCTGAGGAGCAGGTTTTGGCCAGAGAGAGCGCGGACGAGATGATTCACACCTATACACGGTGTTTGTCAAAATTGGAAAGTGAAGTTTGTAAATTGTTTTTACAAGGGCTTTCCTATGGAGAAATTGCGGCCAAAACCGGTCGTTCTCCCAAATCCATTGACAATGCCGTACAGCGCATCAGACGCAAGCTGGCGCGATACCCTAACCTTGGCGATAGCAGCGAAAGCTGAACGCATATAATACACACCCGAGCGGGTAACTTTTTTCAAAAAGAGAGGATTAGACATGTACGAAGATAAGACTTTAGTATGCAAAGAATGTGGAGCAGAATTCGTGTTTTCCGCTGGTGAGCAGGAATTTTATGCAGAGCGCGGATTCCAGAATGAGCCCCAGCGTTGCAAGGCCTGCCGCGACGCCCGCAAGAACAACGCACGCGGTCCCCGCGAGTTCTTTACCGCTACCTGTGCTGCATGCGGCGGAGAGGCAAGAGTTCCCTTCGAGCCCAAGTCTGACAGACCGGTATATTGCAGTGACTGCTTTGCCAAGATGAAGGCTGAGTAAATAAATCAGAATATTTCTTGATTTCAAAAAACAGACAGGGCATTTTACTCTGTCTGTTTTTTCTTTGCTCTTTTGAAATTCCGTGAGAAATTGAAAAAGGGATTGAAATTTTTATATGGAGTGGTTATAATAACACAAGACAAAAAAATTGGAGGTACAACAATATGTTCCAGGTTACCAAAGAAACCATTATTGCTGATATTATGATGAATGCTCCCCAGACCATGCCTTTGTTCCAGGAAATCGGCATGCATTGCATGGGCTGTGCAATGTCCAGCGGTGAAAATGTAGAACAGGCTTGTGCTGTTCACGGCGTTGATCCCGACCTGTTCGTTACCAAACTGAACGCTTTCATCGCAACGCTCTAAGTTTGCAGTAATTGCCGGACTTCCCGGCTGACGAAGAGCCGCCGGAACGCTTTGCTCCGGCGGCTCTTGCATTGTAAAAGGATCAATATTATGGAAAAAATTCATCTGTCGGCGCGGATGGCGGCCGTAGCCAGTTTTGTACCAAAAGGGGCGCATCTCGCCGACGTTGGCACCGATCACGGCTATGTTCCGCTCTGGTTATTGCAGGAGGGACGGATTTCCACAGCAATTGCCTCAGACCTTCGAGAAGGACCATTGCAGCGCGCCGTCGCTTCCGCAAAGGCCGCTGGGCTTTCTGACCGCGTGGAATTTCTCCTGTGTGACGGACTGTCTCCGACTTGGGAAGGCCGTTGTGACACTGTAATTATCGCCGGAATGGGAGGCGAGACCATTGTAGAAATTTTGCAGCGTGCCCCTTGGACGAAACAGGATGTTTTGCTGATCCTGCAACCGCAATCCAAGCTGGAAGTTCTACATACCTGGTTGCATCAAAACGACTATACTATTTCCCATGCTCGTCTGGTGAAGGATGCCGGACGAATTTACAGCATTTATGCCGTCAGAGGCGGAGCAAGCCGTGCACCGTTTACACCCGGAGAACCCTATGTCAATCGCATTTTGTTGGAACAGCGGGATCTTTTGCTTCCAGATTACCTGGACAGTTTCATTCAAAAGTTTCGCCGTTCCATCGCTGGATTATCGCAGGCTCAAGAGCCGAATTTACAGACACTGGCACAGCAGCAGGCAATTTTAGAGGATCTGGAGTCTATGAGAAAGGAAACCGATACATGGCAACGGTAAATGAACTTCGAACATACTTTGAAACCCGTGTTCCAACTGCACTTAAGATGGACTTTGACAATGTCGGGCTTTTGGTCGGAACCTGTGATACGACAGTTCACCGTACTCTGGTCACATTGGATATTACTGATGATGTCATTGAAGAGGCGATTCAGGGGAAGGTAGATTTAATCGTATCCCACCATCCGCTGTTTTTTGATCTCAAATTTGTCCGGGATGATGACGATACCGGACGGAAGATTATTCGTTTGTTACAGCACGGGATATCCGCAATCTGTCTCCATACCAATCTGGACGCAGTAGAAGGCGGTGTCAATGATGCACTGATGCAGGCGCTCGGCGCAAAAGTAACAGGTCTGCTCTCTGTGGATGGAACAACTCCAGACGGAAAACCTTACGGCATCAGCCGTGTGGGAGAACTGGACGCAGAATGTGCGCTGGATGCTTTTCTATTCAAAGTGAAAAGTGCTTTGCAGGCCAACGGCCTCCGCTATCACGACGGCGGACGGGCTGTAAAAAAACTGGCAGTCTGCGGCGGAAGCGGCGGGGGAGACCTTCCCACTGTCATTGCGGCTGGTTGCGATACCTTTGTCACAGCAGATATCAAATACCATCAATTTCTCATGGCAAAGGAACACCATATCAATCTGATCGACGCCGATCACTACGCCACAGAACAGGTCGTCGTTCCAGTACTGGCTTCGTTGCTGCAAAAGCAGTTTCCGGAGATCGACACGAAACTTTCAGCAACGCATAAACAAACAGCGCAATTTTATTGATCGGAGGAGCGTATGGAAGAAACAAAAGTCTATGAAAATCGTTTTAACATGACAGAGGTTGATCTGAGAGAAATTTTCTTAAAAATTGTCTGGAAGTCTGCCATTCCGAGGGTCATTGTTGGCCTTGGTGTTATTTCTGTTCTGATGAATATCGTCTGTATCATTCTGAAAATCGGCGGAAGCTGGAAAGCGACGGCCGTTGGCCTACTGGTCATTGCCTTTGTTATTATACGCAATCTGATTCAATCCAGACGACTGGCAAGCGCTGTGTTTCAGCAGCATCGCACATCGAAAATCAGCTATCCCGTCGTTTCCACAATCGGCACGGAAATCACGCTGACAGAGGGCTATCCCGGCTATCCAGCCAAAATTCCCCTGAATACCATCCGCAAACTTTATGAGACCAAATATTTCTACATCGTAATTACAAAATCTTCTCATATGATCTTTTGGAAAAAAGATGGATTTGTAGATGCAAGCTACAAAGAATTCTATAAATTTTTACGTCCTCAAATCCGCCTGTAAATCCACCCCATACAACCACGCCGTAAGTTCTCCTACGGCGTGATCTTTTTTCTTCTCAGATAGAGAAGGACTCTACCATCTCGGCAAAAAAGATGCTATAATGATTGTAATTTCACGGAAAGGATGATTCTCATGTCTGATCTTACACAGTATTTTGAAAATAAAAAACTCGGATTTGGTCTCATGCGTCTGCCGCAGGTTCCGGACAAGCGGAAAGTAGACCTCGATATGCTGATCAAAATGGTCGATGCCTATATGGCCAATGGATTTCGTTATTTTGACACTGCTTACTCCTACCATTTCGGCAAGTCTGAAACTATGATTGCCAAAGCTCTGGTCGAACGATATCCTCGCGATGCATTTTGTCTGGCAGATAAGCTGCCTACCTGGATGGTGCGCAGCAGTGAAGATTATGAAACGCTGTTTTCCGTACAGTGCAAGCGTTGTGCTGTCGATTTCTTTGATTTCTATCTTCTGCATAACATTGATGCAGAGATTTATAAAATGCTGGAGGAAACCGGCGGCTTCCAGTTCCTGCAACAGCTCAAGGCCGAAGGAAAAGCCCGCTTTATCGGCTTCTCCTATCACGACAAAGCTCCCTTGTTGGATACCATTTTAACAGCTCATCCAGAAGTAGAATTTGTCCAGATCCAGCTGAACTACTTTGACTGGGAAAGCAGCTTGATTCAATCCCGCGCCTGTCTGGAGGTCTGTAACAAGCACAATGTTCCGGTCATCGTCATGGAGCCGGTTCACGGCGGCGGTCTGGCCAATAACTTGCCGGTGGAAGCAAAGACGTTGTTCCATGCGCTGGATGCAGAGGCAAGTCCCGCTTCCTTTGCCATGCGCTTTGCCGGTTCCCAAAAAGGCGTCATGATGGTGCTCAGTGGAATGAGCGACATGGCACAGTTGGAAGACAACATGCAGACGATGGGGAACTTTCGCCCATTCACCGATGAGGAGTATAAGACTGTTGCGAAGATCACCGCACTGCTCAACGGTCTTGGCACCATTGCCTGCACCGGCTGCGGTTATTGCCTGGAGGACTGTCCAAAGGAAATCCTGATTCCCAACCTGTTTGCAATCTACAATCAAAAACGGATGTTCGGTGAAGTCAATTTCCCCGGCATGCACTACGAGATCAATACGCAGAGTCGCGGCAGTGCCACGGACTGTATCGGCTGCGGCAATTGCGAATCGCACTGTCCGCAGCACCTCGCCGTTCGCGAATACCTGAAAACTGTTGGCAGCACGTTTGGGTACTGATATGCTGGAACAAGTCATTTCCATTGTCCGGGCAGCAGGGGAAAAGATGCTGTCCTTCCGCGCTCCAAAGGTGTTCACCAAGGAGGGGCACGCCAAATTTGTGACCGAATGCGATCTGGCTGTACAGACATTTTTGTTTACGCATCTCCACCCGCTTCTGCCGGAAGCCGTTTTTTTCGCGGAAGAGCAGGAGAATCAGCCCATGACGGATGCGCTCACCTGGGTCATTGATCCCATTGACGGCACCACCAATCTGATCCACAACCGCGCCTGTTCCGCCATCTCGGTCGCTCTGCTGAAAAACAAACGTCCCATATTGGCAGTGGTTGCTTTGCCATATGTAAAGCGTATCTACACAGCGGAGCAGGGAAGTGGTGCCTTCTGTAATGGGGAACCCATCTCTGTGGGGCATCGCCCACTCCGGGAGGCTATTGTCTCTTTTGGCACCAGTCCGTATTATACGGAACTTGCTGACCGGTCACTTGCGCTGGCAAAAACCTTCCTGCGCTGTACGGCGGATATCCGCAGAACAGGATCGGCAGCTGTGGATCTCTGCGATATGGCATCCGGCAACTGCGACATTTTCTTCGAGCTGCGGCTGTCCCCTTGGGATTTTGCAGCTGGCGCACTGCTGATTCAAGAAGCCGGCGGATTCATTTGTGGGTTGAATGATGACGGAACGCCAGTCCCGTTGTCATTCGACCGGCCTTCCGGTTTGCTCGCCTGTGCACCGGAGCATTGGAGCTTTGTTGAACAGTTGATAACAGCAGAATAAGAAAACAAATGCCATGGGCAACCTTGCTTACCCATGGCATTTACACTATTTTCGTACGGTATGTTTCGATTTTGGGGTCCTCGAGGGGAGAAACCGGAAGAGGGATGGCCAAAGTAAAATCGAAAAAAACAGAAGAAGTAGATACCGCAGGCCGCAGGTAATCGCGGCGTGATGGACAAACAATCTGCCCAGCAGGCTTCCACTGTACTGATACAGCAATAGTACGATTATCAGTCCACCGCCCAGCTTGACCAACTGTGCCCACCACACTGTTTGCGGCTCGAACCGAATCCAGCGTCGCTCGATGGGGTAGGCAATGAGGAGCCCAAGGAATCCGCCAAGCATCGACCAGCTGTTTTTGACTGCCACACTTAGATTGGCTGCATCCACATTTTCTGGTACCAGAAACATCGCGTGCAGCAGCTTGCCAAGTGCCAGAAATGTTCCACATGCAAAAACGCCAAGCAGCCGATTCTTTTTTCCTTCGTCAGTCGGAAAGAACGGACGCAACAGGAAGACCAGAAGCAATCCGATTCCCAGAGAAGTGAGTACATCAGTCGGAAAATGTACGCCCAAATAGCAACGGGAAAATGCAACCGTTAAAATCAGCAGCAGACACACAACACGAAATCTTCGGTCGCGATACCAGACCGCAAGACCGCCCAAGGTTCCTGTGACATTCTGCGTATGGCCGGACGGAAATGAATACCCGCTTGCATGCTCCCGCGCTGCCTCCACAATTGGAAAGCTCGAATCGCGAACCCATGGCCGCGGAACGCGGCAGAAAAGCTTTAGAAACTGGTTTATGACAGAGCCAAAGAAATCAACGGTAAGCAGATAATATCCCGCCTGTTTATCCCTGCACCAGAATACAGCTAATACAATACAAAGCACCGCACGCTGTTCCCCAAAATGGGTAAGCAAAGAAAACAGTGTATCTCCGAACGGAGTGCGGAGGTTTGAGAGAAACCAGAGAAGTTGCATGGCAGTTCTCCTTTCGTAGATGGTTCGATGATACCCGAAATTCTGCAAGAAAACAAGGAGATTGCGAGCAGATTCTTGTATTTTACTGGTATTTTATCAGAGGGAATATTCCATCGGCATCCAAGAAGCTATTGACCAGAAATTTTGAATGTGCTAGAATAAAGAAAAATGAAAAACCGATGAGCAAGAGTAGTAGTCCCTGGAAGAATGTGCAGAGAGTTGCCGACGGTGGAAAGGTGATGATTCGGAATGGGATGAATGGACTTGTGAGGGCAACCTGAAACCGTGTGGAGTAGGGAAGACGCAACCCGTGCGTTATCGAGGTACGTGCATGATGGTGCACAATAAAATGCGAAGTTTAGGTGGTATAGCAGACGAGTATGGCTCCTGTCCTATGAGTAGGATGGGGGTTTTTTATTATTCCTGCACAGACCACAGGTTCCATAAGGAGGACGTTGTATGAGGGAATTGTTGATGGGAAATGAGGCCATCGCGCTTGGCGCGTTGATGGCAGGGGTACAGGTTGTCGCCGGATATCCCGGCACGCCTTCCACCGAGGTGCTGGAAACCATTGCAAAGCGCCGACCACAGAATGTCTATGTTGAATGGTCGGTCAATGAAAAGGCTGCGATGGAAGTGGCGGCCGGTGCGGCATACAGCGGTGCACGCGCACTTGTGACGATGAAACAGGTCGGCTTAAATGTGGCAACCGATCCTCTGATGAGCCTCAATTATATCGGCGTCAAGGGCGGCATGGTTGTCTTTGTGGCAGATGATCCCGGTCCGATTTCTTCCCAGACTGAACAGGACACCCGGCATTTCGGCCAATATGCAAAAATCGCGGTATTTGATCCGACCTCGCCGGAAGAGGCTTATGAAATGATCCAAACCGCGTTTGCCTACTCAGAGGCACAGCAAAAGCCGGTTCTGTTCCGCGCAACAACCAGAGTCTGTCATTCCTGCGCCTCCATCGAGGTCGGGCAATTTCCAGAACCGAAACAGCCGGTGGGTTTTACAAAAGACAGCCGGTGGGTCATTTTCCCAGCGTTGTCTTACCGAAGAAAACTGGAATTGACGGAAATGGAACCGACACTTGCCGATCAGTTTTCCAAATCGGCTTATAACACCATTGAAGGGGATGGTTGCATCGGAATTGCCTGCGGCGGCATCAGCTACGCCTATGTCAAAGACGCCCTGTCCAATTTGGATACACCGTTTCATGTCTTTAAGGTAGCAACCCCCTATCCATTTCCGGAAGCACGCGCCTTGGAATTTCTGGACGGCCTTGAACAGGTAATTGTATTCGAAGAATTGGATCCCGTCATCGAGGATGCATTGCTCACATTAAAGGGCAAAGAAAAACTGTCCTTTACACTGCTCGGAAAGCGCAGCGGTACTGTTCCAACCGCCGGAGAACTCAGTGCAGGAATCGTTTGCAAAATCTTGGAAACGGTATTCGGTACCCAAAATCAGATGGCCTTTTCCGATTACTCGGATGCTCCGGCAGTTCCCATGCGTCCGCCGGTACTTTGCGCAGGCTGTCCGCATCGTGCCGCTTTCTACGCAGTCAAGCAGGCCATGAAAGGGAAGAAGGCCGTGTTCTGCGGTGACATCGGCTGCTACACACTGGGCAATGCGGCGCCGCTGGATATGGTCGACACCTGTCTCTGCATGGGCGCGGGCATCACCATTGCCCAAGGCATCGGGCACGCTGAAAACGGCAGTGTAAATTTTGCTTTTGTCGGCGACTCCACCTTTTTCGCCTCCGGCATGACCGGCGTTGTCAACGCAGTGTATAACCAGGCCAATATGATTCTCGTCGTGTTGGACAATTCCACAACGGCCATGACCGGCCATCAGCCGCACCCCGGAATCGGCAAAACCATGATGGGTGGAATTTCGCAAAAAATCAACATTCCGGCTGTGTTAAAGGCAATTGGATTGACCCGCGTTGAAGAGGTTGATCCACTGGATCTGAACGAATCAATCCGTGTTGTGCAGGAGATCGCCGATGAAAAAGGCGTCAAGGCAGTCATCTTCCGCTCGCCCTGTATTGCATTACAGAAAAAGACCAGCATGTGCAAAGTAGAAGAGAAAGACTGTACTGGCTGTCAGCGCTGTATCCGTGAGATCGGATGTCCTGCTATGGCAGTTCGAGAGAAGAAAGTCGTGATTGAACAGGGACTTTGTAACGGCTGCGGACTTTGCAGCCAGGTTTGTCCCAAGCGCTGCATTCACAAGGAGGAAGCCTAGATGAAAAGTTGTCTGTTATGTGGTGTCGGCGGTCAGGGCACCGTATTAGCCTCCAGAATTTTGGCCTCTGCCGCGATGGAAGAAGGACTTTTTGCCCGAACAGCCGAAACCATCGGCATGGCACAGCGCGGCGGTTGCGTGGTCAGCCACGTCCGTATGGGAGAAACGGTTCCATCTCCGATGATCCCATTCGGGCAGGCGGACATGATTCTCGGTTTTGAACCGGGGGAAGCGGTGCGTTGTCTGCCCTATCTGAAACCGGACGGCTGGATGATCGTCTGCAAAAAGGCGGTTCAGCCGGTCGCTGCTTCGCTCTCCGGCAGTACTTATGACGGCGATGCCATGGTCGCCTATCTGCAAAAGAAGGTTGCAAACTGCATCGTCATCGATGGAGAAGCAATCTGCCGGACCTGTGGCTCGGAAAAAGTGTTGAATGTCGCGCTCGTCGGCGCCGCAATCCAAAGCGGCGTTCTCGGCCTGAAACTGGAATCCATTGAAACAATCCTTGCAACCAAACTGAAAGCCGCTTTTATTGAACAGAATCGAAAGGCGCTGCATCTTGGTGCGGCGGCATTATAAAGAGGGAGACGCCACCATGAAAATGAAAACAGAGACCTTACAGCAGATCAAAATACAACTGGAACGTGTCATGAAAGCAAACGGGTTTTATGCCAAGCTTCTGAAAGGCATCGATCTTGTTTCTATTCAGACACAGGAGGATTTTGAACGCTTGCCTTTCTCAGAAAAAGCGGATCTCCGTAATGCGTATCCGCTTGGACTGTCCGCCGTACCGGATGAGGACATTGTCCGAATCCATTCTTCCTCGGGTACCACCGGAACACCGGTCATTATCCCTTACACGCAGAAAGATGTTGATGACTGGGCAGAGCTCTTTAAACGCAGTTATGAAATTGCCGGCATCACCAAAAAGGATCGCATTCAGATCACGCCGGGATATGGTCTCTGGACGGCCGGTATCGGTTTCCAGCTGGGTGCAGAGCGTCTCGGCGCGATGTCAATCCCAATGGGTCCGGGCAATACCGATAAGCAGATCCAGTTTATGGAGGATATGCAGTCGACCGTATTGTGTGCAACCTCGTCTTACGCACTGCTTCTGGCGGAGGCAATTGAACGAAAAAAAGTCCGCTCTAAAATCAAGCTGAAAAAAGGCGTCATCGGCTCGGAGCGCTGGGGTGAAAAAATGCGCGCCAGAATCGCTGAGGAGCTCGGTGTAGAGTTGTACGACATCTACGGCTTGACGGAGGTCTATGGACCCGGCATTGCAATCAACTGCGAGTACAATACCGGTATGCATTATTATGACGACTACCTGTACTTTGAGATCATCGACCCCAAAACCGGCGAGGTGCTGCCGGATGGAGAACTGGGTGAACTGGTTATCACAACATTGCAAAAAGAGGGTGCACCATTAATCCGCTACCGCACCCATGATTTGACGAGAATCATCCCGGGCGAATGCCCCTGCGGCAGATCCTATCCGCGCATCGATGTCATTCTTGGCCGGACCGACGATATGGTCAAGGTCAAGGGAGTCAACATTTTCCCGGGTCAGATTGACGATCTTCTCAAAACGTTGCCCGATGCGTCCAGCGAGTACCAGGTTTTTATTGAACACGCAGATGGAAAAGATCAGATCACAGTTTTTGTAGAGACCAAGGTGGAAGGTGCCGAAAAGAAACAGTTCGAGGCAAAAATGAAAGAAACCTTTAAGTCAAAAATTGGGATTACCATTCATGCCAAAGGGGTTGCAATCGGAGATCTTCCAAGAAGTGAAAAAAAATCCACCCGCATTTATGATTACCGCTATTAATAATAAATTTTATAAAAACTCCCCGCAACATCATTCGTGTTGCGGGGAGTTTTTCATTGTTCTGTCGCTTTATTCTGCGCTGTTGTAATGGACGATAATATCATCGGAGGTTAAGACCTCATCTTCAATTGCAATCTCATCCTCTTTCTTTATTGCTCCGGTATGGTTTCTGTTTCCGCCCGTGTCAAACTCTTAATCCATTTATAATGATTCACGCGCAAAAAGGCCGGAACACACTTAAACACCTGATCCGAATTCAAGAATATGACAACGGCAATCGGGGAGAGTTTCCAAACAAACGCGGCAAGACAGCTGAGTGGAAGCACAATACACCAGATGCTGATAAAATCCAGTATCATGATAAAATTGGTATCACCGCCACCGCGGATGATCCCCCCATTGGTCGGATACTGATAAGACATGGTACAGATCGTGACAGTTTGAATCAACATAAACGCATTGGCAAGATAGTATGTGTCCTCTGAAATATTATAGACACTCAAAAGTGGGACGCGGATCAGGAACAGCGCACAACTTAAAACCAATCCGACGCAGACAAACAGCCCTTGTAACGTCCGAACATACTCCTTCAGCTTGCTCAAGTCGCCCGAGCCAATCACTTTCCCGACAATAATGGATGCCGCTGTACAGGCACCAAGAGAAGTTACCTTCAACAGCAAAAAGATTGTCGATGAGATGGAATAGGCCGCAATGGCATTGTCTGTCATATGTCCCAAAATAACCGTCTGCATGGCATTGGAAGCACCCCACAGCGCACCGGAAATAATAATCGGTGTACTGACGCGGACAAAATCGCGGAACAGAAGCTTATCTGCACGAAGAAAATCACGCAATTTGAGCTGTAATTTCTTCTCTTTCCATGCAACAAAGGAAATTACGATTACACACTCAACAACGCGGGCAGTCAATGTGCCGATCGCTGCGCCGCGCGCACCAAGAGCAGGCGCACCAAAGTGTCCACTGATGAGAGTATAGTTGATACAGCAGTTGATGACCAGGGAAATGCTGGAGACAACCAGCGCAATGCGGACGTTCTCTACGCTTCGCATCGTTCCCAGCAGAACCGTCGTCAATGCAAAGACCGGGTAGGTAAAGCGGATCATCTTCAAATACCCAACACCCTCCGCAATAATGGTAGAATCATTGGTAAACAGCTGTAAAGTCTGTTCCGGGAAAAGACTGACCAGAACAAAAAATACCATTGCGATCCCAAGACCCACTCTGGCACCGGCAGAGGAGAGATGGCGAATGGGTTCCATCCGCTGCTGTCCCCAGTACTGGCTGCTCAAAACAATGATCCCGTTGCTGACTGCATAAATGACCTGCTGTAAAACGAACTGGATCTGATTGACCGCTGCAACGCCGGACAAGGCCGTTTCAGAATAGTTGCCAATCATAACATTATCCGCTAAATTGACACTCAGAATCACCGCCTGCTCCACCATCAGGGTAACGCACAGACGCACAAACATTTTATAAAAATTTTTATCCTTTGTAAACATTTGCTTCTCTCCAAAACAGAGCAATACAGCAGAGAAACCCTCCCGCTTGGGAGGGTTTTTGCCGTATTGCTCTGCTGCTACAAACCTTACTTTGCGAACTCTGCATAGATCGCTTGCAGTGCTGTGACATAATCCTTCTCATCAACACCAAAGATGATATTCATTTCTCCAGAACCCTGGTCGATCATACGAATATTGATCTGACTGCGTGCAGCCGCGTTGAATACGCGGCCAGCGGTTCCTGCGGATTTGACCATTCCGTGTCCAACCACGGCGATGAGCGCCAGACCGTGCTCAATGCTGAGAATATCGGGATGTACCTCTTTGGTAATCTCCGCTTGAATTTCCTCTTCAATTCCTTCAATGGCTGCCGAATTGACAATAATGGAAATAGCGTCGATACCAGAAGGGAGGTGCTCAAAAGAGATCTTGTGTTTTTCCAAGACGCCAAGAACCTTACGGCCAAATCCCAGTTCGGAGTTCATCATGTCTTTTTCAATAATGATGGAGGAAAACCCAACTTTACCGGCAATTCCGGTTACAATGGTATCGGGCATAGACGCATCCAACTTGGGAACAATCATGGTTCCCTTATCTGCTGGTGCATTGGTATTGCGAATGTTGATCGGAATATTGGCCTTGCGAACCGGGAAAATGGCATCCTCGTGCATGACCGTCGCACCCATATAAGACAGCTCGCGCAGTTCCTTATATGTAATAAATTCTATCGTCTTGGGATTTTTCACATGGCGGGGATCTGCCATCAACATACCCGAGACGTCGGTCCAGTTCTCATAAATATCCGCTCTAACTGCGCGGGCAACAATAGAACCCGTAATATCACTGCCGCCACGGGAGAAGGTGCGGATGGTACCATTCGGCATGGACCCGTAAAATCCGGGAATGACGGCATACTCGTGATCTTTCAAAAGCTTGGAAAGCACTGCGTTGGTCCGTTCTGCATCAAAACTTCCATCTTCGAAGAAGAAAATCCCAGTCTCTGCATCAATGAAATCGTAACCGAGGTAGTTTGCCAAGATCATAGAGTTCAGATATTCGCCGCGGCTCGCGATATAGTCGCTGCCGACACGATTCATAATGGCTGTCTTAATAGTATGGAATTCTTCCTCCAAGGAGAAGTCGATCCCAAGTTCTGAAATAATACCGCGATAGCGGTCAGCGACCTGTTCAAATGTCTCATCAATTGATTTTTTTTCACCGGCAAGACGGAAGCACTGATACAACAGATCCGTTACCTTGATATCGTCGGAAAAGCGTTTTCCGGGCGCAGAAGCAACAACGTACCGACGCTCCGGTTCACTTTTAATAATGTCACGTACTTTTCGAAACTGCTCTGCACTTGCAAGCGAGCTTCCGCCAAACTTTAAAACTTTCAACATAATCTTATTACCCCTTTTACAGCATATGTACTCTGCGGTATATCGCTATTTTTTAGCACAGAATTCCGCAATGTTTCCCCGTGTTCCAATAAAATAAAAAGCCGCCGACGGAACAGCAGCACAGGAAAGCCTTACATATTGCCAATTGGTTTTTTTATACCATACTATTCAATCTTTGTCAAATCCTGACGATAGGAAATTCCAGTAAAAATTGTATAATATTCACGAAAAATGAATCATAGCACTTTGGCAAAACAAAGGAAGGGATGCATTGCATTCCTGAACAGAGACAATTGGAGAAATGATTTTTTAAAGACCGAAAAAAGAACTTCTCAAGTGTCCATATTACAAAGACAAATGTCCCTGATTTAATTTGGTTTGTCGTTCTTCTGGAAACGCAAGGAGTAGACTTCTATCTATACATAAAAGTATCGTACCAGCAGCGATTGTTCCTCGGTCCTGAAATTGCTGCATTTCCGGTTCCATGCCATCATATGGATATACAGACAAGATGAAAAGAAAAATTTTTATCCATTCCGGCAAACAGGGGGTCGCATAGTGAGACGGGAAACGGCATATCCATGTATAAATACCATCGACTGTAAGGGGAACACACAATGAAAACCAATTCTTCGATCTATCAGGATATCGCGGAACGCACGGGCGGGGACATTTATATTGGCATCGTCGGGCCCGTCCGCACCGGGAAATCCACCTTTATCAAGCGTTTTATGGAAACGCTCGTCATACCCAATATTGAGGACGTCTACCGCCGGGAACGGGCCAAAGACGAACTGCCGCAAAGCGGTTCCGGAAAAACCATCATGACTGCGGAGCCGAAATTCGTCCCGGAAGAAGCTGTAGAAGTGGCGCTGGAAAGCGGCGAGCAGTTCTCTGTCCGGCTTATTGACTGCGTGGGATATATGGTCAAAGGCGCCATGGGACAATTTGAAGGAGAACAGGAACGGATGGTAACGACGCCCTGGTTTCCACATGAAGTCCCTATGACAGAGGCAGCGGAACGCGGAACCAACCGCGTCATCACAGAGCACTCAACCATCGGCCTTGTCATTACAACAGACGGAACCGTCTGCGACATTCCACGGGAAGATTATGTGGAAGCAGAAACCCGTGTTATTACAGAGTTGAAAGCCATCGGAAAACCGTTTATTATCCTGTTGAACAGCACAGATCCACAGTCTGAAGCTGCACAGGCTCTACAGGCGGAACTGGCCGAGCGCCATGGTGTTTCCTGTGTCTGCACAAGCTGTCTGACATTGACAGAGTCGGATATTATTGAAATACTCCGTTCCATTTTGGGCGAGTTCCCGATGACAGAGCTGGGATTTTATCTGCCCAGCTGGGTTGATGCTCTGCCTATGGATCATGTGCTGCGGCAAAGTATTTTCCATGCTGTCCGGGAATCTGCCCACGGCTTACGGAAAATCTGCGAGATTGCGCCCGTTCTCACACAGATTGCAACCTGTGAAAACATTGAAACGGCAAAACTGCGAACGCTTTCCATGGGGAACGGGATTGCCGAAGCGGAGTTATGTCTGCCGTCTACACTTTATTATGAGACCATCAGTGAAGAAAGCGGATTCACAATCCGAAATGATGGAGATCTGATGGCATTGTTGACACAGATGGCCAGCATCAAAGCAGAATATGACCGCGTACACAGTGCCCTAGTAGACGTACAACAAACCGGATACGGCGTTGTGATGCCTTCACCAGAAGAATTGCGTCTGGAGTCGCCTGAAATCGTACGAACCAACGGAAAATACAGCGTTCGTTTGAAGGCAAGCGCACCATCCATCCACATGATTGCGGCAAACATCGAAACAGAGGTTACACCAGCATTGGGCAGCGGAGAACAAACCAATGAGGAGATTCTGGGATTCTTGTTACAGGGCTACGAAGGCGACGTCTCCCGTATCTGGGAATCCAATATCTTTGGAAAATCCTTATATGACATTGCAAGTGAAGGTTTAGCCGCCAAAATACAGGGAATGCCAGAAGATGCAAGAAGCAAATTGCAAGAAACATTGCAAAGAATCGTCAATGAAGGAAGCGGAGGCTTGATCTGTATTCTTTTATGACAAAAATTCCTCGAAGAAAGTGACAAATTAACCGAGGTTCCTGTCATAATTTTCTGTGCAGAGTGTGGAAACTGCAATTTTTGGTTATAAAGACTGCAAAAACAGCAATATTTTCTCTCGGAGTGACTTGCAATTCTATCCAGATAGAGCTATAATTAAAGCAACTCAAACTGCGAGAGGTGCTATTTTATGAAGCAGTTATCCACAGTGGCAACTTCCATTTCATGTTCGTCCACGCTTGCGATCGATGCTTTGTCAAAGCAGATGAAAGCCGACGGCTATGATATTATCAGTTTCGCGACCGGTGAACCAGACTTTGACACACCGGAAAATATCAAACAAATTGGTATTCAGGCCATTGAAAACGGCTTGACAAAATATACACCCGCAGCGGGTCTGCGCTCCATTCGTAAAGCGGCTGCAAGGCGCTTGAAAATTGACTGTGGCCTGGATTATCACACATCCGAAATTGTTGTGGCAAGCGGCGCAAAGCATTGTCTGTACATCGCGCTCAACGTCTTGCTCAATCCCGGTGACGAAGTGATTATTCCTGCACCGTACTGGGTTAGCTATCACGAGATGGTCACAATAGCCGGCGGTGTTCCAGTTACCGTCTATGCGGAGGAAAGCCAGAATTTCAAGATCAGTCCCGAACAGTTGGAGGCAGCAATCACGGATAAAACCAAGTTGTTGATGCTGAACAACCCATCGAACCCCACGGGCATGATCTATAACCGGGAAGAATTGCAGCAGCTGGCAGATGTCTGTATGAAGTACGATCTATATGTTATGTCTGATGAGATCTACTATGGTCTGGTCTATGACAACAAGCCTTTTGTCAGCTTTGCTTCTCTGAGCGAAGAGATTAAAGAACATACGATTCTGGTCAACGGCGTCTCCAAGTCCTATGCGATGACGGGTTGGCGAATTGGTTACATCGCAGCAAATAAGCAGATCACAAACGCTATGATTAACTATCTCAGTCATTCTACCGGCGCACCGTCTACCATCAGTCAGCTTGCAGCGGCAGAGGGACTGGCCGGTCCGCAGGAAGGCATAGAGAAAATGCGGAAAGTCTTTGAGATCCGACGCAATTATATTGTAGAGCGTATGAATTCCATTGAAGGTGTCAGCTGCATCATGCCGGAAGGTGCATTCTACATCATGATGAACATCCGTGAAATTCTTGGAAAAACCTTCTGCGGAAAGGTCATCAATAACGATGACGATTTCGCAATGGCCTTTCTGGAGAAAGCGGGCGTCGCACTGGTACCTTGCAGTGCATTTGGCGCAAAGAATTTTGTGCGCTGGACCTATGCTGCTTCTATGGAGAACATTGCCGAAGGACTAAATCGTTTGGAAAAGTTTTTGAAAAACGAATATGAATAAACGCACATAAGAAGAGGGGACTGTATTTTTTCACAGCCCCCTCTTCTTATGTCGGTATACGCCTGCCCAATTTCTCATATCTATGAGGAGAGGGGAGGGAGAATGTCTTGTTTCTTACAATCAATTTTGGTAAAATGAAATCGAAGTTTTTGATCGGTATTGGACTTCTCGTTTTATTCGGACTGGCTGCTTTTGTAATTCACCAGTCTTTTCACTTGGAAGAAGTTCCTGTATTTTCTGAAACAGAATCCCCCATTCTGATTATCGACGCCGGACACGGTGGAACCGACGGGGGGGCTGTCTCAGAAACCGGAACCAAGGAAAGTGAAATCAATCTTGCCATTGCACAGAAGATGGAAGCATTGACAAAGCTTCTGGGCATCGAAGCTGTTATGACGCGGGATACGGAAGAACTGGAGTATCCAGAAGAAGCCGATACCATTCGCAAGAAAAAAGTATACGATCAGAAACATCGGGTAGAACAGATTAACGACATGCAAAATGCCGTGCTCATCAGCGTACATCAAAATATGTATCCAAACAGCAAACCCCGTGGCCCGCAGGTACTATATGCCGCGACAGAAACCAGTGACAGCTTTGCCGTCATGACACAGCAAAATTTGCTGTCCGTCTTACCGGATAACATTCGCACTGCATCACAAATTGACGATTCTATTTACCTGATGAAAAATATTCACTGCCCGGCAATTTTGGTGGAATGCGGATTTTTGTCAAATCCCGACGATGAATTTTTGTTAAAAACCGAAGAATACCAAAGAAAATTGTCATTAATACTCATATGTTCCTATCTGCAATATCAAGATACATGCCGCGCCGCTGCGGACTGAAATACGGAGGATCCCATGAAAGCGAAAACAGTTTTTTATTGCACAGAATGTGGCAACGAGAGTCCCAAATGGTCTGGACGATGCATGGCCTGCGGTGCGTGGAATACGATGGTGGAAGCCAAAGCAACCCCTGTAAAAAGCGCCGGAAGTTCCTCAGCGTCCCGCACCACTGGCATTGCAAGAAATTTGCCACGAAAATTGGAAACGCTGGACTGTGATCCGGAACTGCGATTTTCTACAGGCATCAGCGAACTGGATCGCGTACTCGGCGGCGGTGCAGTTCGCGGCTCTCTCGTACTGATCGGCGGTACACCGGGAATTGGTAAGTCGACGCTGCTATTACAAATCTGTGGACTGGTGGCTGCATCAGAAAAGATTTTGTATGTCACGGGAGAAGAAAGTCAGCATCAGTTAAAGTTGCGTGCAGAACGTCTCGGTGTCGGCAGCGGCGAGCTTTATGTTCTCGCAGAAACGGATCTCGGTGAAATTCGGGCTGCTGTGGAAGAACTGGAACCCACCGTTCTGGTTGTTGACTCCGTGCAGACAATGTTCAATCCAGAATTGACCAGTGCACCCGGCAGTGTCAGCCAGGTAAAGGATTGTGCGCTGGCTGTCATGCAGATGACTAAGGTTCGGAATTTGACTGCCTTTCTTGTCGGACACGTTAACAAGGAAGGCGCTATTGCCGGGCCAAAAGTGCTGGAACATATGGTAGATTGCGTGCTATATTTTGAAGGAGAACGCAGTTTGAGTTATCGGATTTTGCGTGCGGCAAAAAATCGGTTTGGATCTACCAATGAGATTGGTGTATTTGAGATGATGGACAAGGGGTTGCGTGCTGTGGAAAATCCCTCGGAAATGCTGCTCTCCGGCAGACCGGAAAATAGTCCCGGTACCTGCGTAGCCTGTATTATGGAGGGAACCCGTCCCATTTTGGCTGAGATTCAAGCACTGGTCACGCCAACCAATTACCAGGCTGCCCGCCGCAATTCCAATGGCATTGACTATAACCGCGCGATGTTGCTGTTGGCTGTCCTGGAAAAACGGGGCGGTATATCCATCGGTGGTTGTGATACCTATATCAATGTCATCGGCGGATTACAGCTTGATGAACCTGCCGCGGATCTTGCAACTGTCATTGCAATCGCCTCCAGTTGGCGGGATATTCCGGTCGGAAGCGATGTCGTAGCCATTGGCGAGATTGGTCTGACCGGAGAGATTCGCGCAGTCACTGCGATGAACCAGCGTCTGGCCGAAATTGCACGGCTTGGTTTCCAACGCTGTTTCATTCCAGCACACGCAAAGGACGATATCCGTGCGCCGAAGGGTTTGCAAGTAATACCAGTCCACAGTGTTCGGGAAGCGCTCTATACCATTTTTAATCAGTAGGAAGGCTATGGAACGATTTTTAAAACGGGTGCATCTTCCGGATGGAAAACTGACCTGCGTCATCGTCGGTGAACGATACCGAAAGCAATTGGAAGCACCGCTGATTTCTCGTGGAATTTCTGTAGTGTGGCTGCCAGATAATCCAGATGTGGATCCACGGCTGACCAGTCACGTTGATTTAAGCGTATTTCCGCTGCAAACAAATCAACTACTCTTAGCACCGTATTTGAAAGAAAGCCCTCTATTTGCCAAAAATTTAACAAGCAGAGGGCTTTCCGTACAATACAGTTCCAAGAAGCAAAACAGCACCTATCCAAACGATGCCAGTCTCAACGCCTGTTTTTTCGGAAATACTTTAATTTTGAACCCAAAAACCACAGATTCCATAATTCGGGAAACATTGCATAGCTATAAACAAATTCCGGTTCGACAGGGATATACAAACTGCACAGTCGTTCCGATAAATGAAACGAGCATTATTACAGACGATCCCGGGATTGCCAAAGCAACTAAACAAGCTGCGCTGGATGTTCTCATGATCCGCAGTGGATTTATCGATTTGCCGGGATTTCAAACAGGATTTATCGGTGGTGCGAGCCTGATGTACACAAAAAATTCTATATTATTTACAGGTTCGCTGAAAAATCATCCGGATGCGGAAAATATTTTTCGATTCTTGGAAAAACACGAGATAAAACCGGACTATTTAACCGATTTGCCGATTTTTGATATTGGCTCAATTTTGGGGATTCTGGAGGAGTAATCCCGGAAACGCTTCCCTAAATTAAACAAAATTTACATTTTGTTTAATTTTTAATAAGTGTCGTTGTGCACTTCTCTTCTCTATTTTTTTCAAATTGCTTCAATCAAACCGCAAGCAATCTTCTCTCCGGAGTTTCCGGCCGGTTGTGATGTGAAATCATCCGGTTTGTTATGGACAATAATGGTTTTTCCCAAAATTTCTGAGAGGACAAATCGATTGGTATAAAATGCAATCCATGCCTGACCATCGCTTCCAAACAGCGGCGGGAGATCTCCAGCATGTGCAGGATGCGGGCACTGATTGGGATTGTAATGCCCATCCGCATCAGCAAACGGGTCCTCTGCATTGCCCGTGCAACTGGTTCCGCTGTGAATATGAAATCCAAAAACAGTTTCTGGACATTTTGGGTCTCCCTTCGGTAATCCACGAAATTCTGCGGATACAATGATACCACGTCCGATCTCATAGAACGATACCACCCCATCAATCGCAGGATAACTGTCGCTTCCCCGAACAAAAGCTCTAGCAGACGCTTGCGCATGACACAATAAATAACTGGTCAGATTTAGACTTTGGCCTTTTTCAAGATACAATGGTATTACCTCACATTATCGGATTTTATCCAGCTTATGCTGATCTGATATACGGCGTGACAGTAAACCGTACTGTTTCGACAAAAACAATTAAAAATCAAAGATAGAGCTGCAAAAAACCTTGACAAATACGACTATCATCGGTATCATGAAGAATAGAGTGTGACAAAAGCCGCACGAAGGGGCACACCACCGCGGGTGTGATCTTTCGTGCGGCTTTTTTCCGTAAAATTCAAGAAAAAGAGGAAGTTTTTATGAAGAAAACAAATGTAAAAAAATTGACTGTCACCGCAATGATGATTGCGCTGACAGTCAGTCTTTCCGCCATTTCTTTCCCGGTCGGTGCATCACGCTGCTATCCGATCCAGCATTTGATGAACGTTATGGCCGCAATCTTTCTTGGTCCCAGTTATGCAGTTGCCTCTGCATTCTGTACATCCTTGATTCGAAACTTAATTGGTACGGGAAGCTTGCTTGCCTTCCCCGGCAGTATGGTCGGTGCACTGCTCAGCGGCCTGCTCTATAAATATACGCATAAGCTTACATTAACCTATATCGGGGAAGTTTTTGGTACCGGTATCATCGGCGGTATTCTTTGTTATCCCGTGGCTGTATACCTGATGGGGCGCGAGGCCGCGGTCTTTGCCTACGTCCTGCCATTTTTGGTAAGCACACTGGGCGGAACCTGCATCGCGGCCATTTTGGCTGGAATCTTATACAAATCCAAGACCATGGATTACCTGCAAAGACTGGTTAATTCCAACTGACAATTGATTTCAGTTCAGTTGGAGTTGTCTGCTTGGAATGGTGCAACAATCCGAAATGCTGTTGGCAAAGCGATATGCTCGGTGAACTGCGTCTCTGATTCCCAAACAAAACGGGATGGCATAGCTCGACACGCAATATAATACGCCGTCATATGCCATTCTACATGGGTAAAAATATGGGTACGGCTAAGCTGACGTTCCAATTCAATCGGTTCGACACCCCATTCAGAAGCAAGATGGAGTGCAACTTCTGGCGTCAGCATCCCCTCAACATTTGGAAATTGCCAAAGCCCGGCAAGTAAGCCGTGCTTTGGCCTTTTTTCTATGGCCCAACGCTCTTCGCAATGAAACAAAAACACTGTTTTTTGCTCCTGACGTCGCGCTTTTTTCTTCGCCTTGACCGGCAGTGTAATCTCCAATCCCTGTGCATGTGCAAGACAAATTCCTGATAGAGGGCAGTTCTCGCAGTGTGGCATTCCATTGGGAACGCATACTGTGGCACCGAGTTCCATCAATGCCTGGGTAAACGCTCCGCAATGTCCTTTGGGATAAACAGCGGCCAATGCTTCTGTCATTGTACGTTTTGTCTTTCCTAAGTCAATCGGCGCATCGGAAGCGGTAACACGGGAAATGACGCGCAAAACATTTCCATCCACTGCGGGCGTTGGCTGCTCGAAACAGATCGAAGCAACCGCACCGGCAGTGTAATCTCCAATCCCCGGTAACGCATGAATCTGGTCGTACGCTGTTGGGAATTGGCCATCGTGTTCTGTCATAATCATCTGTGCAGCCTTTTGCAGATTTCGTACACGGGTATAGTATCCAAGCCCTTCCCAGAGCTTATAAAGATGCTCCTCATTCACATATGCAAGGTCAGCAATCGACGGCAGAGCATCAAGAAAGCGAATATAATATTGACGCACTGCTTCTACACGAGTTTGTTGCAGCATAATTTCCGATAGCCATACATGATAAGGATCTCGGTCATGCCGCCAAGGCAGATCTCTTGCCGCCACTTGATACCATGGTAAAAGAAGTTCCGGTAAAACAATCAATTGGGCATGATATTCAGCCATGAAAAGGTCTCCATTCATTTGAAAGTGTTTTTAATTATAGTACGATTATAACACGATCACTGAGCCTTTTCAGCAAAAACTTCTGTTGAAAGCATTGAATTTGTTGCAATCTGAGGCATGATATGATACCATAAATACTAGTTCTCTGGTTGTAGTGAGGTCTGCTATGAAAATTCGTATCCCTAATTATTACACGTCCTTTCGCTGCGCGGCTGTGGAGTGCTCAGATCCCTGCTGCTCCTGTTGGGAGGTTGTGACCGATGAAGCGTCACGGGAATTTTATAAAACAGTGGAAGGGCCGCTTGGGGAAAAGCTGCGCTCCTCTATGTATGTGGATCAGGACGGCGATACCTGCTTCCGTCTTCAGGATGGAAAGTGCCCCTTCTTTTTAGACAATCATCTCTGTGAGATCCAGAAGGATCTCGGGGAAGCTGCACTTTGCAATACCTGTGATATGTACCCGCGCTTTGATGAAGTCTATGGAAACTTGGAGGAGATGGGGCTTTGCCTCTCCTGTCCTGAAGCTGCACACCTAATTCTTGGCAAAGAAGAAAAAGTGGAGTTTATCCTGTTCGATAACGGAGAGGACAACACAGAATTTGCAGAAGATTTCGATGGTGAATTGCTGGTCTATCTCATCCGTGCGCGGGAAATGGCCATCGACATTCTTCAGGATCGCACGTTCCCGATCGACAAGCGCATTGCCATGTTCCTGCAATTTACCGACGAAGTGCAAAAGCTGATTGATAAAGAGACACTGGAACTGATTCCAAAGCTTTTAAAGGAATATGAAAAGCCTTATACCCGGAAGGTTTTATCCGACAGTTATGAGTCGCTCCGCGGGCGCTGGATTGACAAGCGCGAAATCCTTGATGACTACTTCAGGCTTTACAGCAAGGAACTGGAAGTGCTGAATCCAGAGTGGAAAGCGGTCATGCATCGTCTTTGTGACTTTATTGATGAGTCTTTTCATGGAAAGCGAATCAGTGCATTTTTAGAGTTCTACCGTGAAAAAGAATATCAATTTGAAAATCTGATGGTCTATTTTGTCTATCGATATTTTTTGCAAAGCATTTGTGACGGTGAACTCTGTGTCCGCGCCAGGTTTGCGGTCTTAAGCTACCTGATTATTCGCGAACTGGATGTTTTCTATTGGAGTGAGCAAAATCATGAGCTTTCGGAAACGCAGCAAATCGATCTGATGCACCGTTATGCGCGGGAAATCGAACACTCTCAGGAAAATCTGGATATTCTTCTTCAGGCGTTTCTGGAGCGGGAAGAATTTGCGCAGGAAGCACTGATTTCTGTTTTAATCAATTGATTCCTTTTATATCATCTTATAAAGAAACATGGCAACGAGAATTCTCGTTGCCATGTTTCTTTATAAGACTATAAAACAATCTCCATTCCTGCATAAAACTGCTGAACACGGTCTCCCAATTTCTTCCGTAAGATCTCTAACGCCCTATCACCAGTACAATGTCCGGTATAAATCGTTTCGATTCCTGTTTTTTGAATTCTGTCCGCGAGCGCATGTACTTCTTCATCGGAGGACCGATAGAGATGAAAACCACCAATCAGCGCATATAACTTCTGATCTGGAAATGTTTTCATCACTTCTAAAATGATGTTGTCCGCCCCGCCATGAGAACAGCTGTTAAAGATTATCAGACCTCTTTCCGTATTTATTACAAGACTCTGTTCATGGGAAAAGCAGTCCGGATACTGTCTCCCGTTTTTCTTGATATACATCCCCGCTTTTTTACCAATCAGCTCCAAACCGGGCGTCTTATGCGGAACCAATGTTACACCGGGTATGATTTCATAATCTCCATCTACATAAACAATCCGATCGGAGTAGCGTGTAAGGTTACCTTTTTGAATCCCAATATACTTGGAAAAAATCCATCTTTTACCGTAGCAGTTCTCTGCACAGCCTCTTCTTAAGTAAAACTTTGCTTGCGCATTCCGCTGAAAGAAGGCAGCCAAGCCATCCGCATGGTCATAATGCGCATGAGATAGAACGCCAAACTCTGCTCTCTCAATGTCCAACTTCATCGCATCTGCATTCTCTATAAATGCCCCAGTTGCTCCAGTGTCCAACAGAAAGGAGTGTCCGTTGTGTTCGATCCATGCAGCAAGTCCCCATTCGGAAGCGAATTCATTCTTTGTAATGTTATCAATCAGTATTCTGGCAAGCATTGTTTTCTCCTTACTTTGGTTATTATAATGCTTTGTTTTGTCTCGACTTTACAATCGCGGTCAAAATCCCGTAGAGTGCCGCAAACAGGACACCTGCGACCGGCCAAATAATCCAGGAAATGTCCCAGTTATTGAAATAAAAGCTGATCCCCAAATAGATCGCGGTAACAGCGCACCAATATACGCCTGGAAAGAAATCTGTCTTTTTTCCAAGCTCCTTTTTTTCTTTTGTATACTCTCCTTCTTGCAGCAACTTTTCATAGCTGCCATAGATACTACCAGACTGCACAAACAAGTACACTCCACATGCTATCATAAAGAGCAGCAAACCCGTACAGCAAATATAGACAAAGTCTCCTGCATCCAGACCCGCCGCAAGCAAAAGCGGAACAATGCCCATAATACACAGCACGACGCCCGCTACGATACTTTTTTGATAAGTTTGCGCATACGATTCTCTCTTCATCTCCACAATTCCCTGAACCCCATATTGCAGGGACAACGGCTCTTTCTCAAAATACGCATATTTTGAGAGCTGCATACCACTTGAGATCAGAATGGAAACACCGGTTGCAATCATAAGAAGTAAAATCGCTGTCCCAACTCCACCCGCCATATTTTCTGTAATCGTACCATAATATTCAGACCATCCTCCAAGCAAAATCAAACAGATCGGAGAACAGATACAGAGCGAAACGGCAAATGCGATTCTTCTGGAAAAGCGTTGTGTTAACTCCATAAAGTTATTTGCCTCATCTAGCGAGATACTGCGGCCAGTTCCTTCCACATGGTCATCGTTAGACTCAGAAAGGACAGGCTCTTCCAGTTCATCTTTCAAAAGATAGTCGGTACTGACCCCAAAGATTGTACTCAATTTGATGATCTTATCCAAATCCGGAATCGACGCGCCAGATTCCCATTTTGATACAGACTGCCGCGAAACAGACAACTGTTCTGCCAGCTCCTCTTGCGACCACGTATTATGTTTTCGCAGCATAATAATTTTTTCAGCTAAAATCATGGTATTCAACCTTTCCTCAAATTTGCTTATGATTCCATTCTTGAAATCACTACCGGAATCTTAGCAAAAGTCGCTGTTGACAACCACCAAGTGCGCTAGGAAATTTGTCAACTGATGGTTGCAATATGATTTTATCACAGTCTCACCCGTTTGACTATCACTAAGCAAAAAACAGGAACACTTGAACAAGTGTTCCTGTTTTCCTGTTTTCGGAGCCCAGTTATTCTGCGCGGTGTTTTGCAACAAGGTCTGCGACAAAAAGCTGATATATGGGGATTCCTTCAATGCCCGCAGCACCGCCCGTATAATGCTTTCCACTCTGATGCTGCGTAATCAGATCCATCGCCTTCAGGCGAACTTCCGGATCCTCAATTGGCTCAATAAATCCATTACCACGGATACTGGAATAAACATAGCCGTCGATCAATGGATCCCCGCTATCAATGGATTGATAGTTACCATCCAGTTCAAAGACAACCGGAATATTCTCTTCTATGATCTTCAAGCCTTCGGCGTCATGCACACCCAAAAAGTAGAAAGAAAACGAATATCGGTCAAGGTCAAATCCAAAATTCATTGTGAACATCCGCGGTCTCTCGCCGTCAAACATGGCAACATGGCAAAGTTTGCAGGCATCAATGACATCGATTACCTCGTAAAGATCTGTAATAATATGGTTGGTTCGTTGCATGGAGAACTCCTTCCCTTTCAACAATACAAGAATGTCTTTATTATAACAAATCGAAGTGCTTATGACAACCGCTGACAAAAAATTTATAGCATATGTTTAAAATTTACAGGAGGAGAAGATTCAAAAGACCGATGACAAAGCCAATCAATGCACCAAGACGAACAATAGCATCCAACTCGTTTTTCATGACAGAAAGCACAAGCTCTTCCAGTTCCTCTACTCTCATCTCCGTCATTTTTTGCTCCACAATGGAAACAATATCAAAACTTTTTAGAATTGAATCCAGCTGTTCAGCAATCAGCCTGTCATAAAGCTGTGCAACAAATTCCCCAATCGCAGCACGTTCCAGACCGATTTTCTGTATCAAGGCAACCGTGCTGCTCTCGCCCGCTTTCATCAACTCTTTATGGATTGCAGGCCGCAGAATCTTATCCTGGTTTTCCAGAACGGCATTTCGGAAGCGCTCCCCAATTGGACCAGCAAAAGACTGGATCAATTCATCCGTAAGGAACATTGCAAGCATTGTACCCTCTACTGCTTCCCGAATGGCGTCTCCTCCCTCCATAGCGAGGATCCCGCCAATATCAATGTCTGCCAATGCATCGGCAATTTTCCCGCAAAGTATATTCTCCGTGTTTTCCAGCAGCATTTTCCCCTGATCGGAAGGTATTACATCATTCAGAAGATCACAGATTTTGGCATCGCTGCAAATTGCATTCGTAATCTCTTCAATCGCCTTTTCTCTTGCTTCCCCGCCGGAAAGTGCGGCTCGAAGATCTTCTCCGGTTAAAAGTGTGTTACCGACAGCCATACCAATCGCATGAGCCAATGCCTGTTTTCTACGTGGAATAATTCCCGGGGTAAATGGCAAGGTGACGCGTCCAACCTTCACAGGATAAAGTGGCCGAAACAGCATTTTTACGGCAATATAGTTGGTTCCGTATCCAATGAGTGCTCCAATTAACGGACCAGCAAGAACCTTTAGAAGTTGCATAACATCTCATCTCCATTGTGTAATTCTACAGAATATGTGCAATATTTTATCGCAAATCTTAAATACCGTCAAGAAATGACCGAGATTTCGCAACGAAATTCTTTTTCTTTCCTTCTTTATTAAAATTTTGTAATATTTGCACAAAAT
>JBMNQH010000011.1:0-72963 GCA_050944035.1 Oscillospiraceae bacterium
GCGTTGCCGTTTCAATTGCGGTTGCCGCCGTGTAGGGCAAGGGCTTTTGAAACGGCTGGAAAACAGTCTGTGCTTGCGGGGCGGGAAGCCACAAGTACAGGGCTGTTTTCATCAGCAGACAGGGCGTAACAGGGCGTATATGAAGCCCTCGTCCTCCGTCTGAACTTAGGGTCAATTTGGCCCAATGTTGTATATACACTTTGACCGTTGACCGGCTCGGCTGGCTTTGCTATTTCTCCAATTATGCAAGTGCAGCTTATACCAAAAAGATGCACTAAAATCAACACGATAAATTGGATCTTGCAATGCTACAAATTATTTTGTTATTCTTTCAAGAATTGAAATATCATGCTTGTCTTTACTCCTTAACTCATACCCTGAATGAAAGAGTTTTTGTCCCTTTGCAGATATACATGGAATTGTCTTTCCTTCAAAAACAGCATTACCAAAAAAGTCTTTGTCAAATTTATACCAGCCGCCTTCTAAATCTGCTTGTTTTGAAGTTCCGTCTTCATTCAAGACAAATGGGTGTATATCTAAATATCCATATTTTTCACTATATAGTTCAATTCTAACAGGCCTCCAATCAGTGTCTACTTCATATCCATATTCCAAAAGTATATTCAACAATTTTTCTGTGTGTTGAGCGTCAAAATTTATATCAATATCTCTATGAACTCTTGTTTGTTTTCCTGCCAATATATCAACGCCCCAACCACCATCAATCCAATATATTATTCCTGCGTTTTCCAGCAAGTCAATGACAATCATCAAATCTTCTATTGTTGTCGTTTCTTTTCTACCCATGCAATTTCTCCTTTACAAACTGAAATTAGGCTTGTACACCTTATCGGCCAAAAGCGTACTTGTCATTTCCTTTTTCCCCGCTGTGAGACATAACTTTTTGCCAGTTCGGATTTTTGGATAATCCGGGTCAGCCATTGTTTTTCTTCCTCTGTCAGCTTGTTGTAGCGCAATTTCGTCTGCTTACAGAACACCATCAGCAGTTGTTCCGCCCGGCTCGCCACTTCCTCTAAATCCCACTTGAGTTCGTCCAAAATGGTTTTTCTCCGGGGCGCTGTCACGCCTGTCCCTGTGGGCTTCCCGTATATCCTCCATGATAGCGCTATGTGGTGATTGATATACCCGGCTGCTGAAATAGTCCCCCTCCCTCACATGGGTGGCTTGCAGCACACCGGCGGTCTTGTCATGCTCGCCCGGTGCGTGGCTCCACATAAATCTGTATATCGGCCAGCAGCTTGGCAAAATCCGGATGCGCCGCCAATTCACAAAGCAGAGCGGTGTCAATCCGTCCGCTTTTCACAGGTCTATCATCTCATCACTCAAACGCAGGTCCGCAAGATCAGCGTTTGGGTGATTTTTTGTTTCGGTCAGTCCTAACAGATAATCGGCGCCACGCTGTAAAACTTCGCCAGCTTGATAAGGGCATAGTGGTTGATATCCTTGAAGTCGTCCGCTTCATAGCTGCCCAACGCAGACTTGGAAAGTTGTGTCTGCTCCGCAAGCTGTTCCAGCGTCAGCCCACGCTCCACATGCAGTTCTTTTAACCGTTCCTGTATTGTTAACGCCAATCTGCACACCCCCTCTTATGCTTATTTCATGCTTTCTTGACACTCGCTGCACTCTCTGTCATGAATAGAAATGACACCCCCGCAGTTTGGACAAGTATATTTCCCTTTCTGCTGTTCCATGAACCTTTCCAAACCGTGTTGACGAACAAACTCGCTATTCTCCATAAGGCTCGCTTGATACCTTTTGTTGTAGCTTTTTTCAAGGTTTTTTATCAGCTTGCAGGAATAGTCTGAACATTCAAAACAATAAGACAGCTCTTTGCCCTTGATACAATCTTTTATCTTGCATTTATGGCAGTGCTCCGGTTTGCCTATATCGCTGTTTAAGCAACCAGCACACGGTTTTTTATGATAACAATGCTTATAGCAAACCATACAGTTCATGCCGCAGGGAGCAAACATAGCCGTATCAATTTTTTCTTTTGGCATTTTCATGGCTCGCCCTCCTTGTCAGCTTACTGTTTCTTTCATTCTACCACAAATCTGAGAGCGTGGAAATAGTGCATTTTCCAGCCGTATTTCCAACCTCTTGGATATACGGGACGGGCAGTCAAAAACATGAGCAAAAAACTACCAGAGATAGAGCGCACACCGGGCGGCGACTTGCCCCGCATGACCCCGGCGCAGCGCAGACGGGCAACCGCCCTTATTCGGAAAACTTGCTGCAACTATGAGAACGGCGACTGCCTGCTGCTAGACGATGAGGAGGAATGTGTCTGTCCCCAGACCATCTCCTATTCCGTCTGTCCGCAGGAGGGAGGATTGATAGATTGCCGCAGTACGCAATCCTGCGATTTGCAAAGCACAAGGGCAACCCGGCAAGACCGCCGGAAGCCATCACGAAAGACAGAAAGAAAAGTATACCAGCAACCCGGATATTGATGCGGTAAAGAGCAAGTACAATTTCCATATCCTCAATCCGGAGGGACGCTATTACCTCTTCATTCAAAGCCGCATTGGACAGGATGAACCTTGACCGCTTCCTCTCAATCGTCAAGAAATACACCGAGATAGAAAAACTGAAGCCCATCTTAAACGAGTTTGTGGAAAAATCATCATCCACGCCCCGGACAAGAGCACCGGGAAACGGGTGCAGCAGGTGGAAATCAGCTATAACTGTGTCGGTGTGATTGACTTACCAGACACCAACGAAATGAACAGCAAAACGGCATAGCCAAAACTGACTATGCCGCTTGCTGTAACAATACTTCTTTATTGGGGGCAGCCAAAGTGGAAAGCTCCCATTTTTCAAAAACACCAATATTACAGTTAAAAGTTAAAGCGGCGTAAAAGATAGGCAACAACCGCATACAGGACACTGTAGATCACCATGAAAAGGACTGTATAAAGCAATACCATCATGCAGATCGGTCCAATGGCTTCGGTGACCAACTTCCCCGCTACAGCGTAGCGAATCAGGGAAGCAACAATTCCATAGACCAGGACAAACGGCGTAGAAAGCGCAATTATCAAATTTGGATGCTCGGTCAATTTTTCATAGTAGAGCGGGTATGCAGCAATAATACAGAGTGTAAATAAAACAGATCCCCAGAAAATATGTTTCGTGCTTATGAAAAGATACAGAACTACCAAACTAACAAAGACAATCAGACTGGTAAAAAATGCAGATTTCAAACGGTACATAACATGCCTCCAAAATAAAAAAGACAGAAAAAGCCCCCTCAGGCGAGAAGGCTCTTTTTTCTGTTCGGAATCAATCGTTGATCACGCGGCCACAGCCATAAAAGTATGTAGTGTAATAATCCTGGCTGAGAGAACTGACAATCACACCTTTACTGCTGCTGGCATGAATAAAAGCATCGGTATAACCATCACTGTTTCCAATATAGATACCAACATGTTCAATTCCGTTGGAACTTGAACTGGAGAAAAATACCAGGTCTCCCGCCTTCAGCTGTGATTTTTCAATTCTGGTACAATAATTGTACTGTTGCTCTGCAACCCTCGGAAGAGAAATACTAAAGTGGTCAAAGACATACTTTACAAATCCGGAGCAATCAAACCCCTCGCTTGGAGAATTACCACCCCATACATATGGAATCCCGATCAACGTCTTGGCAAAACTGATAATTTCCTGCCGTAACTCAGAAGGATTTTCATTGGGCTCAACGTAGGTAGTTAGGGTACAATAATCGCTGTGGACATAACCGGTATACCCATTGTATGTAACGTAATACCAAACACCTTGCGCACCCAACAATTTGGCCATGGCTCCGCTGGGAAGCTGCGTAATAACTGCGTACTCCGTCCCAGGACCCTCTCGCATATTCAAATAGCCGTCGCAGTCAACAAGGATACCGTCCAGCAATTCTTGAATACAGATCTTATCAAAGTTCATCATGACCTGCGCAACCTGCGCACGGCTGCTACTGTTGCCGGGGTAGAAGTTGCCGTCGTCATATCCATTGATAACACCAGCTCTGTGCAGTGCCTTCACAGCATCTGATGCCCAATAGGAAATATTATTTTGATCCCCAAATTGAACATTGGAATTATTACTGGGAATTTTAATATCCATGATCTGGCAATAGTTATAGAGGATCACACACATTTCCTGTCGTGTAATACTTGCATCCGGGAGAAAACTGCCATCGGCGTAGCCACTGACAATCCCCATTGCTGCCGCCCATGTGATATAGTCGGTATAATACATCGAGGATGAGACATCCCAGAAACCGCCAAGGCTCACAAAGTCTGACCGGATATATCCGGTAACGCCCTGACAGACTGCCTGATACCAGAGACCATCGCTCTCCTCACTTGATCCGAGAATCGCAAGGTACGTTCCCTTAGAGAGCCTGCCATGCGAACTATAGGAAGTCGATGGTCCAGAACGGAAATTGACATCGCTGGCGCTGACCGTGCCAGCAGAAACAATATCGTCGGGGTCGACAGAAGCCAAACGGCCAAGTGCCGCAACAAACATACCGCGGCTCATATCAAGATTGGGCGAGAATTGGCCATTGCCGGTACCGTTGAACAATCCATTATCTGTCACATAACAAACCGCCTCATAATACCAGCTGGAGCTGCTGACGTCCGTATACGCGACAGCCTGCGCGGACTTCGGAATTACAACAATGCTCAGCAGCACGACAATACAAAGAAATAAACTCAATCGTCGATTACATTTTTTCACAAGTTCACCTTTCTTCCTCATTCGTTTCTCATTTTGTGGATACAAGGGAGCTTCGCCGGAATGAATCTGGCATCCCATAACGAACAACATACCACCACACAGTCTTGACAACAAAACCGCAATTCCACAGAAGCACTATTGTATGCATACAATTTATGTAATCACATACACTTTTACTATACCGAATTTTTGGAAAAATAGCAATGGAAAAGCCTGAGAAAGTTGCACAAAAAGGATCGTACTATCTATTTTTTCTTTTCATTTATGCAGTTGCTGCTGCATTTTTTGTCGAATATTTCCTATAAATAACAAATGGCATAAACTTGCATCATGCACTTTTATAAAATATTGAGAAACAAAATCAGGATCTCCAATTTCATGAAATTGGAGATCCTGATATGTACCGCAGGTCAGGTGGAGGAGTGTCATACTCCTCCACCAACACATCGAGTGTTGCTGTTACTGCATATTGCTTTCGTAAGCTTCAATCATCTTCTTGACCATCTGGCCACCGATGGAACCAGCCTGCTTTGCAGTCAGGTCACCGTTGTAACCGTTCTTGAGGTTGACGCCGACTTCTGCAGCGGCTTCCATCTTGAACTGATCCATTGCAGCGCGCGCTGCGGGTACATTCAGTCTATTGCTGTTATTGTTGCTTGCCATTGTGAAAGTCTCCTTTTCTGTTTTTCTTAAGAAGGTTTTCGCAGACTTTTGCTGCAAACATAGCTTGTCACATTGGCGTTTGAATATGCAGAAAAAATTGTCGGTAAGAATTGGATAAACGCACTTTCTTTTAAAACTTCACCGTAGATATTTTTTTAAAATAAACATCATATCTCCAGTTCACTTGTGTCCTCTGCTGCGTTCCTTTTTGCTGCACCCTGTTCCCGGTACTTCCGTAAAAAGCTGTCAAGCAGAACGATGGCAAGAATCGTAATGCCGCTGATAACTGGTTGTACATCCGAGGAAAATCCATGCAGATTTAAAATATTATTGATTACGGTTAAAAGGATTGCGCCGACCACCGTTCCACAGATTCCGCCCTCTCCGCCGAGCATGGAAGTGCCGCCGAGGACGACCACAGCGATCGTGCTGAGTCCATAGCTGTCTGCCATAGAAGCTTCCGCGGCATTCATACGAGCGGTCATTAACAGACCGCCAAGTCCTGCCAGCATCCCACTCATCATAAATGCGCCGATCTGTGTCCGGACAATTGGTGCGCCGGAATAGCGTGCAGCCTCTAACGAGGCACCACAGGTATACAAATAGCGGCCATGGATTGTATGCTGATAAAGGAAGTAGCACAACACCGTAACGGCCAATGCAATCAGAACAATGACTGGAATTCTTTCAAAAAGGTATCCTGTACCAAGTACAGTAAAAGAGGACGGTAGATTGAAAACAATCTGTCCGTTCATCATCACAACTGCCAGTCCTTTCACAATCCAATTTACTGCATAGCTGGCAACAAAGGACGGCAATCGTACAACAGACACCAGCAATCCGTTGAGCGCACCAACTGTCAAACCAATGAGCAGACCGATTCCCAACACAGCCGCGGTGGAAACGCCTGCCTTTAACAACCAGGCGCAAACGCAACCGGAAAGAGCAGCTGTGGCACCAACAGACAGATCAATATGTCCGAGCAAAAGTACAGCTGTAAGTCCGGCGCTGAGAATCAAAAGAACAGAGGATTGTCGCAGAATGGTCGCAAAATTGCTCACTTTCCGAAAATCAGAAGAGGTCAATGCGCAGAAAAGAATCAGTGCGATCAGTGCAACAAAGGAGTGAAAAGTTCGGGAAGTACGCATCGAATACAGTCGATTTTTCATTGTGCCTCCTCCATATTCTGACGAACTCGACGAATCAATGCGTCGATGACCAGTGCAAACAGCATAATCAAGCCGATAATCAGGCTCTGATAGACCGCAGAAATGCCGGTGAGATTGAGTCCGTTTTTCATTACAGCCAAGAACAAAACCCCATAGATTGTATTTTTTAAACTTCCCTTTCCTTCTCGCAGCGAGGTTCCACCAAGCAGTGTTGCCGCAATGGATTCAAATTCCAGACCGACACCGACTGTCGGATGCCCGGATTCGATACGGCAGCCGGTCAGAATACCCGCAATCCCGGCCAATAAACCGGCGTAGAGATACACCTTGATATAAACGTGCGTGGTATTGACTCCCGCCAGTGCCAACGCTTCCGGATTTCCGCCGAGACCAAAAACATTGGTTCCAAATCGCGTGCGGTACAACAAAATCCAGGTTGCAACAAAAATACCCACAGCCAGATAGATGGGAAACCGAATGCCAAACAATGTACTCTCCATCACTATAATATAAAAGTTGCTGCGATAGGTAACAGAGGCGCTGCCAGAAAGCAGCAAAGAAACACCGGAGAGAACAGATTGCATCCCAAAGGTAGCAATAAAAGGCGGAATCGCGCCTTTTGCAACAACCAGACCATTCAATGCGCCGATAAGACAAGTACTGCAAACTGCAAATCCAGCAGCTGGAACCAATGGGATTCCGGCACGCGCCATCAACATCCAGATCACAGTAACAAAGCTGATCTGTGCACCGACGGAAAGATCTGTTCCCTGTGAGAGCACAACCAATGTCTGACCAAACGCAAGGATCAGAAGCGGCGACGCCTGTAATAGAATATTACTGAAATTGCTCAGAGAAAGAAACCGGTCAGAGGCAAAGCTGAATCCAACAATCAGGATCAGAAGCATATAGACAACTGGCGGCAACTGGAAAATTCGCTTCTGCATTGCGTGTTTGCTAGGCATCATACTGCTGTCCCTCCTGTTTCTGTAGCATCTATACCAAGCATCATGGCTCCAACGCGTTCCATGGAGAATTCCTCTGTCCCACGTGCGCAATTCCCTACAACTTTCCCCTCTCGCATCACCAAAATCCGATCACTCATTCCCACAAGCTCCGGTAACTCGGAAGAAATCAGCAAAATCGATTTTCCTTCTGTGGCAAGGCGATCCATCAGCGCATAGAGCTCCAATTTTGCGCCAACATCAATACCGCGCGTCGGTTCGTCTAAAATCAAAATCTCTGCATCAGCACAGAGCCATTTGCCGAGCACAACTTTTTGCTGGTTGCCACCACTAAGGTAGGCACATATCGTATGTAAATTCTGTGTTGCAATACGAAGCCGGTCACGCCAGACCGATGCCGTTCGATCCACGCGCCGTTGACTCAAAACTCCGGATGGAAACAGACGTTCCATTTGAACGGCTGTAATATTCTGCGCGACAGACTCTTTGATGGAAAGTCCACTGTGGCGGCGATCTTCACAGACAAAGCCCATTCCTTTTTTTACCATACGCCGTGGGGTAATATGACCATTTACCGGTTGACCATGGAGTACGAGCGATCCTTTTGTCATCCGATCAATGCCAAACAGAAGGTTTGCAAGTTCCGTCCGACCGGCACCAACCAATCCGGCCAGTCCCAGAATCTCCCCTTTATGCAAAGTTAACGAGACATCCCGAACACGACCGGCACTGTCACGTAGATGCTCTGCACATAATACTTCTTCCGTATATGGATTTTCGCTCCGGTGATAAGTTTGAGAGACGCTATGCCCAACCATCAGATCAACAAGCGCAGCGGTGGATTTTTCATGGATTCCATAGGTACCAAGCTTTCGACCATCCCGAAAGACAGAAATACGATCTCCAATCTGTGTAAATTCCTGGATTTTATGGGAAATATAGATGATTCCAACGCCCATGGCCTTCAGTTTTCGAATCTGTGCAAACAGGCAGGCCACCTCGCGCTCAGATAGCGTTGCAGTCGGTTCATCAAAAATAAGAATACGCGGCTCATATGACAACGCTTTTGCCACTTCCACCATTTGCTGCTCTGCTACCTTCAAGCTTTTTACCGGCGCTTTTACATCAATAAAACTGCAATCCAGCAGAGCCAACAGTTCTTTCGCTTTCTGCTCCATTTTTCGCAGATCCAGGAGTCCATTTCTTTTTTTGTATTCCCGATTCAAAAAAATATTTTGTGCAACGCTAAGATAGGGTACCAGCGTAAACTCCTGATAAACAGCGACAATCCCGCGCGTTAACGCATCCCGCGGAGTTTTCAAAACAGTTTTCTCTCCGGCAATGGACAAACTCCCGCTGTCTGGAATACAGGCACCTAGAATACATTTGGCCAGTGTGCTTTTTCCTGCACCGTTTTCGCCCAGCAGAATATGGACTTCCCCAGAGAGAAGATCAAAATCCACCCGATCCAATGCAGTCACACCGGGATATTGTTTTGTTAGACTGGTGACGGTTAAAACTGCCGATTGCTGCATAAAAAATCCTTTCCGGATAAATCATCAAAATGGGCACAGGAAAACACTCCTGTGCCCAATCCGTTCATGATATCACATTCAAACTTAGTACCAGGCAAGATTGTCCATGTAATCTTTTACCGTATCTGCGGTAACAATCTGCGCTTCCTTTGCTTCTGGGAACACGACACGGCCATCGTTTGGCGTAATGTCATAGTCAAGATTTAAGACCAGACAGACCGCAGCCACATAACCGATGCCAAAATGATCCATATTAAACGAGGCCCAGAGTTCTCCATTTGCAATGGAGTTCGCTGCGTCCTCGTTACAGTCAAATCCGGTCACCAGAACATCGGACATATCGGCTGCTTTCAGCGCCTGGATGGCGCCCAGCGCCATCTCATCGTTCAGGGCAATGATTGCATCCACATCCGTATATTTCTGAATCAGATTTTCCGTAACAGTCATTCCCTCTGTCCGCTTGAAATTGCCGGTCTGAGAGGCAACGATTGCAATGTCCGGATAGTCTTTCAATGCATCGTTGATGCCCTGGAGACGATCCACAGCGTTTTCTGCACCCGGTGTCCCCTCAAGCAGGATGATCTTCCCTTCTCCGTTGAGCTGTTCTGCGACCTTTTCGGCCATCGTGTATCCTGTATCGTAGAAGGTCGGACCGATAAATGCCAACTCATAGTCGGCGCACGGGGTTGTCATACTTACAACTGGAATCCCCGCTTCCTTTGCCTTACGAACACCCGGCAGAATTCCTTCACTGTCAACCGGTGCAATTGCAATTGCATCTACCCCGCGTTCAATCATATTTTCGATAATTTTAATCTGTTCTTCTACCGAGTCGTTGACAGACGGCGTAATCTGCAAGCATTCCACACCCATGTCTGCACAGGCTTTGGCAACACCGTTCATCCAACCGGTACAGGCCGGATTGGTATTGTTTTTGACAATAACGGCAAGCGTATAGTCCTCTTTTGCAGTCAATGTAGTAGCGCAGGTAGAACCTGTTCCGCTGACCGGCAGCTCCCCGGATGCAACCAGATCTGCAAGTGCCTCTGTCTCCGCATCCTTTTCCTTGCTCTCGGTGCCTTGTTCCGTTTTTTCCTCTCCCGGTTCGGAACCGGCCATATTACACCCGGCAAACAGGGCGCATACCAAAAGTGCTGCAAGCAAAAGCGCAATCCATCGTCTCATCATTCGATCACCTTTTATCGTGTTATAGTGCTGTTATTTTCATACAACCATGGCAACAAACGGCAACAATTATAGAAATAGTATACCAGTATTTTTCCTATCGTGCAACAAGGAAAAGCGAAGTTCTACAAAAGGAAACAACAAAAGAAGGACGCCGAACAAGTAAGATTGGGGTCCTTCTCTTGTTATTCTGCCAACCGGTGCAACGTATCCCCTGTCAGGCGATACGTTGTCCATTCCTTCATCGGCACTGCGCCGAGGGAACGGTAAAAATCTATGCTCGGCTGATTCCAGTCCAGACAGCTCCATTCCAATCGGCCGCAGCCGCGTTCGACTGTAATACGGGCAAGCTCCTGCAATAAACATTTGCCGTACCCTTTCCTCCGAAATTCGGGTAGCACAAACAAATCTTCCAGATAAATACCGCCTCGGCCCAAAAACGTGGAAAAATTATGAAAGAATAACGCAAACCCCACTTCTGTTTCCTCGTCATTCAAGACAAATAGAACTTCTGCTCTCTTTCGATCGAAAATCCACTCCCGCAGGAGCGCAGGTGTTGCCACAACCTGATCTGATAACTGCTCGTAGTCTGCCAATGCCTGAATAAATGAGGCAATCCGTTCTTCATCCCCAGAATGTGCAACTCGAAATCGTACCAAGTGTTTTTGATCCTTTTTCATGATTCTGTAGCAAAGAACGGAATGCCATGTTCATCCGCATAGTTTGCTGCCAGAGAATCCGCCGGAGCATGAATGGCAGTATTTGATGTACCAAATAAATCCCTGCCAAGCTTTACCAAACTGCCAGGAAGATGAACTGCCTCGATGCCGCTGTCAGCGAAAGCGCCGTCGAGAACCCGTTCCAGCCCCTCTGCAAAATGAAGTTCTGTAAGTGCCGGGCAATTGCTGAATGCAGCAGGACCGACGAAATTCAAGGTATCCGGCAAATGGACCGTGTGAAGACTTGTGCAACCTTCAAATGTACTACGGTGAATACCGCGAAGCTTGGCTGGAAGACGCAACTCCTGCAGCTTTGGACAGAAGGTAAAGGCATAGCTGTCAATCAATTCGATCTCAGTTGGCAGCACAATCTCTTCCAGCTGTGGGCAGCCGCCAAATGCGCCGTTACCGATTTCTCGAATGGATTCCGGCAATACAACCTTGGTGATAGTCTCGTTCTTTGCAAATGCATATTCGCTCAGAATGGTAATAGGATGGCCATCGATGTCTGCCGGTACCGTTACCTCACACGCATCTCCCTGATAATAATCAAGAGAAAGCTCTTTATTTTTTTGAAGCCGAAAAACAAATCCATCGATCTCCATTTCGATCTGTTCTACTGCCTCGGCAGCTGTTTCTTCCATCTCCGGGGTCGTATTTCTCTTTGTTTCTTCCATAACTTTTTCTCCTATCCTATTTGAATTCTGCTAGTTGACGATTGTTCCCAGTTCTTTCTGAACCGATTCCTCGCAGGATCGCATGGCAAGAATTGTATTTTCCTGCAACTTCGCAAGATCCCATCCCAGTAGTTCTGCTCCGCGTCCAATGACTTCACGAGAACAGCCCGCTGCAAATTTCTTGTCTTTGTACTTTTTCTTGAGGCTTTTTACTTCCATATCCATTACACTTTTGCTGGGACGCATCAGCGCAGCGGCACCAATCAAGCCGGTGAGCTCGTCCGCCGCAAACAATACCTTTTCCATTTCATGTTCTGGAGCAATATCCACCGTAATCCCATAGCCATGGCTGCAAATCGCATGGATCATATCTTCTCCAACGCCGCCTGCCCGCAGCAATTCCGGCGCTTTTATACAATGCTGATCCGGATACTGTTCAAAATCGATATCGTGAAGCAGTCCGACGAGCGCCCAGAAGTCTGCTTCCTCCTCATAACCAAGCGTATTGGCATACCAGCGCATCACACCTTCCACCGTCAGCGCATGCTGAAGATGAAAGGCATCTTTATTATAGGCCATTAGAAGCTGAAGCGCCGCTTCTCTGGTAATGTGTTCCCGCACAATAATCCCTCCATTTATTGATACACTTGGTATAAAAATACGTACTTTTGGAAAAAAAGTCAAGTATTGTACAGTATTTTCTATTGCGATATACAAAAACTGTTTAAAAGCTATCTTATTATTCCCATAAATGGTGCTCTTGTATATGGATTTTCATTGACAGGTAAAAATCAGATTGCTACAATATAAACATGAAATATCAGGAAATGATTGGATAAAAGGAGCCTTGGCCAAATGATTACATTGGATTCTTATCAAACAGAAATGGCTGCCATTCTCGACCGGGAAATTGGCAACCGAAAAATTGAAGAAGCTTATCTCTCCGGAGATGGTTATGTTACGTTTGTCTCTCTAACCACGGAAGCAGACAAACAAACGCTTTCTCCTTATACCGGAAACCCCGTGGAAGAGACCACGTTTGATGCATTTTTCCAGGAAATTTTTGGGGATGATATATTGTTCGAGATTCCAACTTTTACTATTTTTCGTATCCAATTCGGCATCGATACAGTCAAACCGTTATTTGACGCTGCCGGTCTGGACTGGAACCGGGAAATTGGCAGAATCATTTGCAACAGCAACATGATCCTCGACTGTGGAGGACCAACCGAAGGTCTCTATACTGCGGAAGAGCTGGAGGAAAGCGGTGTAATCGATCAGGTGGAGAGCATGGCAAAATATTGCAAAATCTGTGACGATATTAGCCTGTCTTTGCAGTGAGGTGCTATACCAATGTTAGATTATCAAACTGCGCTTACTGTGTGGAATACATTACAGGAAGTGTTTCTGGTACGCTGCGAAGAGAATCCAAATGCTCATGAGTTTTTTGAGGAATTTCTCCACAGTGCGGTAGACTATGCCGCAATCCGGACAAACTGGTCGTTTATGACAACCGCCGAGCAGCTAAATCAAGACCATTATCGCACAGTACACCACGATGCATTCATGGCAAGACTACAAGCTGTCTGTCGAATTTGCGGTATTACTGACCTTGAGACCTGGATGCCGGACCGTAAAACAAAAGGCGACTTTGCGTGCTATATCACGGCTTTTCTCGGTCTCTCACAACGATAAAGCATAAATTCACTTTACATATTGCTTTTCTGAAAGCAAAATCATGCCGTAATCTTTGTCTTAACAAGGCAAAACCAAAATCGTAGATAAGGGGGATCTTCTATTTCTATGTATATCATTCGTTCCATCGCACCGGATACCTTTTATGTCGGTGCCAGTTCCCGCCGTTTGGCAAAATTTGAAAATCTCTTTCCCATCCCCCGCGGTGTCTCTTACAACTCCTATGTCATTTTAGATGAGAAAACTGCACTGTTGGATACCGCGGACGCTGCTGTTGGTCTGCAATTTATTGAAAATCTAACCGCTGCATTGCAGAACCGTCCATTGGATTATTTGGTCATAAACCATATGGAACCGGACCACGCCGTTTCGATTGGACAAATCCTGCTGCGTTGGCCAAATGTACAACTTGTCTGCAATGCAAAAACAATTCCCATGCTGAAGGCCTATTTCCCAAACGCTGCTGATCAAATTACTGCAGCGCTTCTCGTAAAAGAGGGCGACACCCTCTGTCTGGGCAGCCATACCTTGCAGTTTATTATGGCACCAATGGTTCACTGGCCAGAAGTTATGATGACGTTTGACAACGCAACCGGCATACTCTTCTCTGCGGATGCTTTTGGTACTTTTGGCGCACTGTCCAATCTCTTTGCAGATGAAGTGGACTTTTCACGGGATTGGTTGAACGATGCACGACGCTATTATGCAAACATCGTGGGTAAATATGGAACTCAAGTACAAAATGTTTTAAAAAAAGCGGCTGCTCTGCCGATTCAAATCCTTGCACCTTTGCATGGACCGATCTGGCGTAAGGATCTCGCTTGGTTTTTGGAGAAATATGACCTGTGGAGCCGTTATATACCGGAGGACAAAGGCGTTATTATTTTGTACGGCAGTATGTATGGCAACACAGAAAACGCTGCCAATGTGCTGGCAAATCGGCTCGCAGAATGTGGAATCACAACTATTGTCTCGTATGATATCTCCAATACCGACAACAGTGTCTTGATCGCCGAATGCTTCCGCACAAGTCATATCGTCCTGGCAAGCCCGACTTACAACGGCGGTCTTTATCTGCCCATGGCCGAACTTTTGGACGATATGAAGGCATTGGCCTTGCAAAATCGTAGCTTTTCAATCATTGAAAATGGCAGCTGGGCTCCGGTGGCCGCAAAACTTATGACAGAAAAAATTTCTCAGTTGAAAAACTGCACCATATTAGAACCAATGCTGACGTTACGTGGTACGCTCGGCAGCGCACAGGAGGAAATTCTGTACGCCATGGCAGATGCAATTGCAAATACGCTGAAAGAAACTATTTAGTTCTTTGCATTTTAAAACCTCGCCACTGAAGAGAGAACCTTCGGTTGGCGGGGTTTTATATTGTCTTTATGGAAAGTCGTGCGGGAGTTCAGCTCAAGTTGCGCTAATTTTAAAATTTCTTCTTACATCTTTGAAAAAATTATGTTATAATTTTATGTAGAAACAGCAGCTGTTTGAACCCTCATAAAGGATGAAATGGAAATCCGGCAGGTAGCAGAACCTGCCTATGGAAAGCGTCAGAATAGGAGTTATATAATGTTTAAACTTGGACAAACGATCCTGCACGGAAACCAAGGTGTCTGCACCGTGGAGGCAATCGGTCCACAAAATTTTACGGGACGACAGGAAGCACGTATTTATTATACGCTTTCCCCTGTCCACCACGAAGGCACTTTATTTGTGCCAGTCGATTCCGCTGTATTTCTTCGCGAGGTGATTACAAAAGAAGCGGCGGAGGATCTAATCCGGCAAATTCCTTCCGTTGAAACAGAGCCATTCGAACAAAGGAATCCTCGGCTGATTGATGAACACTATCAAACGCTGCTGCGATCTCACGACTGTATTGATCTGGTTCGTATTATTAAAACACTCCTTGTAAAACGCCGAACTGTCGCAAAAAACGGAAAACGGCTTGGGCAGATGGAAGAACGATATTTAAAACGTGCAAAACAAATGCTTTACGATGAACTTGCTGTTGCATTGGATATTCCAATAGATGATGTACCAGATTATGTCCGCAACGCAATCAAACAACTTGAGAAGGAAACCTAATAAAAACATCAGAGAAAGACGGCCTGGGACTGAAGCCCCAGGCCGTCTTTCTCTGATAAACATATGAATAAATGAACAAATATGGTTATTCCTGTGGTTCCCCTTGCTGCATTTTTTGCAGAACCGTGTTCAAAAATTCACTGGCCCAATTGAAGTCAACCACTTCATAGAAATCCTTGGGCAAATCCTTGATATCGCTTGCCAGCTCTTCAATAAATTCATAAAAGACATCCGTAACTTCCAAATCGTGATCCATACCGGTATGGTCAATCAACGCAATGGCTTCCCGGCCTCCATTGATGGTGTCATAGATGATATTCACAATTTGGAGATCAGGCATCTGGTTCATGATATCCCCAAGGGCATAGTGCTTGCAAACTTCGATCACACGGTCATCGCGGCCATGGTCCGCAATTAAAATTTTCTCACGCAATTGCTGCGCATTCCGTACAATGCGCAGTGTATATCCCATATCAGCAAAAGGATTTTGCGTATGGGAATTTTCAATAATGCGCTCAATCGCCAGTTCTGCTTCTTCCTCTTCTCCTGCTGCAAGAAATATCATCAACTTCTTTTCCGGATCATGGTACCAGACATTATAGAGATACTCCACGGTGGTATTACATTCCGGACAGACAAAGTCAAAAATGCTGCCATCCAATACAGATGCCTTCAATTCGGGCTGCCGGGCAACATTGATGCTTTCAAATACTTCCATTTCATGTTGTTTGCCGCATTTTGGACAAATAACCTGTTCCATTTTTGCCATACTGTTCTCCTTATCGGGATTTCTTTTAAAATCCTGTTGTAGTGATATACACTATATAAAATCCATGCCAGACTTGTCAAGCAGAACCGCCAAGAAAACCCTAACAGAAAAAAGAAATTATCATCATTGGGTATACTAAAGATATTCTCCTATAGACAACGCACACACAAACATTCTCTTCGTTACAAATAGAAAGAGATTTCATAAAAAGTTCTGCTCATAGGACTTGTTGCAGAAAAAAATCCATGCTATACTGTTAAAGTACTACTTAAGAATTAAATTAGATCTTAAATCATTGTTTTGAACTCTGTTCTATTTATAATAGTGTTGCTCGGTCTTATTTACAGTCTGATTTATACAGATCTTATCATTGTTTGCCTCCCCACCGAGGGTTTATCAAAAATCTGAAAGGAGTAGATTCATATGACTGAAATTCTGACCTTTTTTAAAGAAAATCCGAAGTTTTTCATTGCCACAATGGATGGGGACCAGCCACGTGTCCGACCGTTTGGCGCAATCACCTACTTTGAGGATAATCTCTATATCTGTACGAGTAATCAGAAACGCGTATTCAAACAAATTCTCGAAAATCCGAAAATCGAACTCTGCGGTATTTCTAAGAACGGAGATAGTTGGCTTCGCGTTCAAGCTGTTGCAGTTCTTGACAGCCGGCGGGAGGCACGGGTTGCCATGTTGGCTGATAATCCGGAGCTGAAGAATATATATCATCCCGATGATGGCGTTTTTGAAGTCTTGTATTTACAAAATGTCATCGCAACCTTCTGCGAATTTGGCAGTGCTCCCAGCACAGTAACTTACTGATATCTCTTATTTTTTCGATCCCCCCTGACGTGGCAATGCTCCGCGACAGGGGCTTCTTATTAAAACATATAGAATAGGCTTGACAAATTGTGAAAGAGGTCGTATAATGCTCACATCAAAACGACAAAGGCGTCGCAGAGTTTTCTGTGGCGCCTTTTTATACTGTAAAATTGTATCTCTTTATTGGAACGGCAATGATGTCATAGAATGTTTTTCTGCGGCGTATTGCCGTTTTTCCCTTTCGTTTGGGTATTGAGAAATTTGGAGGAATGACTTATGTGTGCAGTTATGGGCTACACCGGTAGCCTGCTTTCTTATGAAGAATTTATGCAGGGATTTCAAAAAACGGCCTCTCGTGGTCCAGACATGTCCCAGGTTGTTCCAGCTGGGAAAGGCTGGATGGCATTTCATCGCCTTGCTATTATGGGATTACATGAAGAAGGGATGCAGCCGTTTTCTCTAAACAACTATCTTCTGGTCTGTAACGGCGAAATTTATGGATTCCGACCGATGAAAGAAACCTTAAAAGCCAAGGGTTATACATTTGTCAGCGATTCCGACTGTGAAATTTTGCTTCCTTTATATCAGGAATACGGTGTTTCCATGTTTTCCATGCTGGATGCAGAATATGCACTGATCCTTTATGATGCAACACAAGATCAGTGGATTGCAGCACGTGATCCCATTGGTATTCGTCCGCTATTTTATGGCTATGACACAGAGGGTGCAATCCTTTTCGCCAGTGAAGCGAAGAATTTAATTGGTCTGACCGAAAAGGTCATGCCATTTCCTCCAGGACACTATTATAAGGATGGTCAGTTTATCTGTTATCGTGATATGACCAAAGTGGAGACGGTGTGTCATGATGATCTGGAAACAGTCTGTCGTATGATCCGTGAAAAGTTAATCAAGGGTATTGAAAAGCGTCTCGATGCGGATGCACCGCTTGGTTTCCTGTTGAGCGGCGGCCTGGACTCTTCGCTTGTTTGTGCTGTTGCAGCAAAGATCTTACAGAAACCCATCCGAACATATACCATCGGTATGAGTACAGATGCCATTGACCTCAAGTATGCAAAGGAAGTTGCAGAGCATCTGCACAGCGACCACCATGAAATTATCATTACCAAAGAAGATGTTCTGAACGCACTTCCTGAAGTAATTTCCATGCTTGGTACTTACGATATTACAACCATCCGCGCCTCAATCGGTATGTACCTGATCTGTAAAGCAATCCATAAACAGACCGATATCCGTGTCTTGATGACCGGTGAGATCTCGGATGAACTGTTTGGTTACAAGTATACCGACTTCGCGCCCTCAGCGCAGGCTTTTCAGGATGAGGCCGCAAAGCGCATTCGTGAATTGTATATGTATGACGTTCTGCGTGCGGACCGCTGTATTTCTGCAAACTCTATCGAAGCCCGTGTTCCCTTTGGAGACTTGGATTTTGTACAATACGTTATGTCCATTGATCCGGCCATGAAGTTAAATACCTACGGAAAAGGGAAGTATCTACTTCGGCATGCATTTGAAGGCGACTATCTCCCCTATGATATCCTGATGCGTGAAAAGGCCGCTTTCAGCGATGCTGTCGGTCACTCCATGGTCGACTACCTGAAGGATTATGCAGAAGAATTTTACACAGACGAAGCATTTGGGATATTGTCTGCAAAATACTGCTTCAGTAAGCCGTTCACAAAAGAGTCTTTGCTGTATCGCGAACTATTTGAACGATACTATCCCGGCCAGGCAGAAATGGTTGTTGACTTTTGGATGCCAAACAAGAGTTGGGATGGCTGTAACGTCGATGATCCCTCCGCCCGTGTTCTCTCTAACTATGGCGACAGCGGCAAGTAATCAGCCGTTCAGATAACTTTGTCGCAGCCGCATTTATGTGGTGACACAAGGTGACAAAAGAAGATTCCCCGTCTGCCGGTTCATCTAAAGCTGTCAGACAAAACGAACGGCACATCGCTGTACAGCGATGTGCCGTTCGTTTTGTCTTTTTATTTTCTATTACTATTTCCTATATTGTTTCATGGAAGGTTCGTTTGATGACTTCCAACTGCTGTTCTCGGCTCAAGCGGCTGAAGTTGACCGCATAGCCGGAAACACGAATGGTCAGCGTCGGATATGCTTCTGGATGATCCATTGCATCGATCAAAGTGTCCCGATTTAGTACATTCACATTCAAATGATGCGCGCTGTGCGCAAAGTAACCATCAAGAATTGCGGCAAGATTGTTGATTCTCTCCTGATCGCTTTTCCCAAGGGCAGCCGGCACAATCGAGAAGGTGTTGGAAACGCCATCCTGGCATACATTGCGGTATGGAATCTTTGCAACCGAGTTGAGAGATGCCAAAGCACCGCTTGTATCGCGGCCATGCATTGGATTGGCGCCAGGTGCCAGCGGCTCGCCGCGTTTGCGACCGTCCGGAGTTGATCCTGTTTTCTTACCATACATGACGTTACTGGTGATGGTCAGAGCTGACAGCGTGTGAATGGAGTCCCGATAGATCGGATGCTTTTTGAGCTCATCAGAGAAGTAGCTAACCAGCTCAACCGCAATATCATCCACCAGATCATCATCGTTGCCATACTTCGGGAAATCGCCTTCGATTTCAAAGTCCACGGCAATCCCCTGTTCGTTACGAACCGGACGAACCTTTGCAAATTTGATGGCAGAAAGCGAGTCGACAGCAACAGAAAGACCAGCAACGCCAAAGGCTGTCAAACGTTCCACAAGTGTATCATGAAGTGCCATCTGGCTGGCCTCATAGGCATATTTGTCGTGCATGAAATGAATCACATTGATGGCATCCACATACAGTGCCGCCACATAAGACAACACGGTCTTGTAATTGCGGATGACCTTGGGATAGGACAGCACTTCGTCGGTATCCAGTTCAATCTCCGGAATGACCTTTGTTCCCTTGATTTCATCGATGCCGCCGTTGATTGCATACAGCAGAGACTTTGCAAGATTGGCGCGGGCACCAAAGAACTGCATTTGCTTACCGATGGTCATAGCAGAAACGCAGCAGGCAATACCGTAGTCGTCGCCGTAAATGGGACGCATAATGTCATCGTTCTCATACTGGATAGAATCGGTTTCGATGCTCATTTTTGCACAGAATTTTTTAAAATTATCCGGTAAATCCCGACTCCACAGAACCGTCAAATTGGGTTCCGGCGCCGTACCAAGGTTTTTAAGACAATGCAGGAAACGGAAAGAGGTTTTGGAAACCATCGTACGGCCGTCAACCCCCATACCGCCAATGGATTCGGTAACCCAGGTGGGATCACCACCGAACAGTTCGTTATACTCCGGCGTGCGCAAGTGCCGGACCAGCCGCAGCTTGATAACAAACTGGTCAATAAGCTCCTGTGCTTCCCTCTCTGTTAGAATACCACGATCCAGGTCACGCTGGATATAGATATCGAGGAATGTAGAAGTACGGCCAAGCGATGTTGCCGCGCCATTGTTTTCCTTGATACCGGCAAGATACGCCATATACAAAGCCTGTACAGCCTCCTGTGCTGTGGCTGCCGGACGGGAGATATCCACACCATAGCGTGCAGCCATTGACTTCATCTGCTCCAGTGCACGGATCTGCTCGGAAACCTCTTCCCGCAGACGGATATTTTCGTCGGTCATGGGGCCATCAAGAAAATCGAGATCGGCTTTCTTCGCATCAATCAAATAATCCACACCGTACAGTGGTACACGGCGATAGTCACCGACAATGCGGCCACGGCCATAGGCATCCGGCAGGCCGGTCAACAGCCCGGCACTGCGCGCCAGACGGACACGCTTCGGATAGGCATCAAACACACCGTCATTGTGCGTCTTGCGATACTGACGAAAATGTCGTTCGATCTCCGGGTTCAGGTGATAACCATACTGCTCCAGAGAGGAAACAGCCATGCGCATACCACCGTAGAGGTTGACAATCCGCTTCAACGGGGCATCCGTTTGCAGACCAACAATCACTTCATTTTCCCGATCGATATAACCTGGCTCAAAATTATCAATCCCCGATACAATATCCGTTTCGACGTCGATAATTCCCTTCTGAACCTCTTCCACAATCAGTTTATAGCACTTTTCCCAGACCTTATCTGTGCGGTCAGTCGTACCTTCCAGGAAAGAATCGTCACCTTCATAAGGCGTATAGTTTTTCTGAATGAAGTTGCGTACATTGACAAGATGCCGCCATTCTCCACTACGAAATCCTTCCCATGCGGGATTTCCCATCAATTTCATGATTGTTCATCCTCCTATTACATCGTCCAGCAAATGCTGATACTGTTTTATTGTTTCCTCGTCCATCGCGGGCACACCTTCCAGCGGATACGCCTGCCCCATTACCCGATATTTATTTACACCCAACAGATGATACGGCAACAACTCCACTCTTTGTACACCACGGATCCCCTTGATATATTGCCCCAACGCCCGTATATGCGCTTCTCCGTCGGTCAGTCCCGGTACCACCACATGCCGGATCCACAGCGGTACATTTGCCGTCTGTGCAGCCTGCAGAAATCGCAATGTCTCATCCATCGCAGCGCCAGTAACTGTATGATATTCTTCGGATGTCGTGTGCTTTACATCGTACAGCACCAAGTCTGTATACGCCAAAATCTCTTCATACCCACCAACTCCATATCCGGACGTATCAATACAGGTATGAATCCCGGCCTCCTTGCAGCGTTTCAGACTCTCCAACAGAAAGGCACGCTGCAACAGTGGCTCTCCGCCGGAAAACGTTACGCCGCCGCCACTGCTTTTGTAATACGCCTTGTAGCGAATCAGCATCTCAACCAATTCATCAGGCGTCATGGTTTTTCCCCCGTCCAATTGCCACGTGTCGGGATTGTGACAATACTGACACCGCAGGCGGCATCCCTGCAGAAATATAACTGTCCGAATTCCCGGACCGTCAACCAATCCCATGGACTCAATGGAATGAATATTCCCGGTGACCATACACCCTCCTTTCCAGAAAAAGCCAAAAAGCGCCGACTATCCGAGCAAACATTGCCCAGACGGTCGGCGTTCAAAAAATCATACTTCATGTGGTGAATCCACTTCCGTCAGTCATATGACTTTACGCTGAAATCATACCATACTACTCTGAATTCTGTCAACCAGGAAAACCGTAGAAAATTTTATTTTTTGCTTTTCCCACAATTTTCCCATTTTATTCAACGATAAGTCAGTTCAGAACGATGGATTGCAACATGGTCAAACCCATATTTTCGAAGATAGAGCTGTAAATCCCGCTCCCGAATCTGATTGTTTGGTCCCAGACGGATGCTGCGAATCACAGATTGATCTACATCATTCAATGGTAGAAGAAAATACGCAATGAGATCATGATCCGTAATATGGAAATCCATTTTTGTATTCAACAATTCCAGGGTTTCTGAAACGCCGGTAATGTCTGTACTGCGGCAATGCGTTCCAGACTTGAGATAAATCCATTCCGGAACTTTATAGTGGGAATCCAAAATATAAATACGCCACTCCTTCTCTTCCCGGAAGCCTTTGATCTTATATTGCAAACTGTCTGTAATAATCCACTCAATGAAATGGCTGAAATTAAACGCCAGCAGGGTATCTGCATTTTGCACATCCATGTCAAGCAGCATATTTTCGACCAGCCATTCGGTCATACTGCGCAGGTCTCTCAAGGCTTCCTGGGCATACTGCTCCCGTTTTTCATGAATTTCTTCTTTGGTCAAATATTTTACCTTCACCAAATTCATAATACCATCGTTTTTGGCAATGTAACGTTTCAATTGTTTTTGGCTGAATCCCAAACAAATCCCCCTACCATCGTCGGCATATCCTCGCCACTGTCCCAGCATATCCGCATGTTCACTGAAACAGGCGACAAAGTTGGAGATTGAACCATCCAAAAACCCGCTTTCAAACCGAATCCGTGTTTCCTGAATCAGATGCTGCAAAGCCTCCTCCCCCTGTTTTCCATTATACAGGAACGGAAATGGATTCAGCTTATAACCGGCAAAAATACTGTCAAAGATTTCCGGATAAAACAATTCCATTTCCCGGTAATCGTTGGTCTTTCGGATATCGCTGAGTCGGATTGTATGATGTTTTAGAATACTGAGTCCACTCTGGTTACTGCAATAGTGATAAAGAAGCTTCTCTGCCATGATTTCGCCCTCACTCTATAGAATCAAATTCAGTATACTACAGATTTTTTCAGTCCACAACCAAAAATCCCAGCCGATTCTTGTGAGGTATTTACAGAAGATTCACACTTTTTCCATGGTTTCGCCGCACTTGCATGCTATCATTCTCCCAGACAACAAACAATAGAAGGTGAGCCTTATGAAACAACGCATACAACACTTTATGTACGGTCGTAATGGTTCCGATCAGCTTTCCCGGTTTATGATGTGGACAGCGCTGGCGGGTATCATTCTCTCCTTGCTGCTGCGTCCCCTGGGAGACGGTACCTTTGCCGCAGTATTCTGGTTATATGCGCTTTGTGCAATTGTATACAGCTACTTTCGAATATTTTCTCGAAATGTCTACAAACGCCAAGAAGAAAATGGACGATATCTTCAAAAACGATGGAAACTGGTCAGGAAGATTGAAAACCAGAAAATTCGATTTCAGCAACGAAAATCTTATAAATTTTTTACCTGCAAAACCTGCAAATCTGTTATGCGAGTGCCCCGCGGCAAAGGGACAATTCGTGTAACCTGTAAGCACTGCGGTGAGACATTTGTTAAAAAAACGTAACAATATAAGACGGCAGGAGAATCCTAAAAGTTCTCCGTGCCGTCTTTTCTATCATTTTCTCTTTTCTCATCACACACTATGTTCGCTCATAAATGTGATCATATGACAATTTTCCATCCTCATAAACAAAGTGCGTTTGATAATCGCTGGAGCATTCTGCAATATAGTCTCGCAACCGATTCTCATCTACTTCATCGTAGTCCACATCATCCAACGCGGAAACATCTCCGCGAAAAGACGCCAGAGTATCCTCGTCATAACGATAAGTTGGAAGCGGTTCCTTTCGGTCGCCATCCCATCCACAGTCAGAAAAGTGCCAGTCGACCAGTTCATACGCATCCAGCAACTCCTCTTCTCGTGTTTCACAATCCTCGCGAAACCGTTGGAGTACATCGTCATCAACATCCCCACAACCATTGCAAATGGCCTCTGTAATCTCTTCCAGTGATCTTGGTACCACGGCATATCGACAGGCGCTGGATTCTTCTGAAAATGTACAAACATCGTCATAAATCTCGAATTCAAACGCAGGATATTCTGTCAAAATCTCAGCAAGAACAGCATTCCGAATTCGTATAGAACTATAGCTCTGAAAACTGGAATGAAATTTTATATCTTTTGGCATATATAAATCCGCTTCTTTCTCCTTGTTGTATTTCTACATTCTATTCATAATGCCGGAGATCCACACCAGCTTTTTTTGCAAACTGGATCAATTCTTCTTCGCTCGCATGTTTAATCTTAAAAATGTTCATCAAACTCGTCGTATAATCACCCGCGGCCCCGGTATTCCCAAAATAGTTGAGAAGATCTCTGCGTAATAATTCAGTATTCATGTCATACCTCCCTTTGACTGGGTCATGAATGCAAGGAAACAATCAAATATTTCCAGTAATTTTCAGTGAATATCTGATCTTTCGTATACTTTAAGCTCTGATTGCTATTATATACTTGTACCGCAGGAAATACAAGCATTTTCACCATAAATTCCGAAAAAATAAAACAAAAACTGTGGAATATAACTGCAGTTATTGCAATTTCGACTCTTGTTTTTTTCGAAAACTATTAAAATTCCATTTTATAGAGTGATTGTCTCTTCTCGGAATTACACGACAAACAAGTCCATGTTTGCGGGCAAATTTCGCAGCATAGGTTCCAGCCGGAATATAGAGCACCAAGTCTGGGCAATCCAGGAATGCGTCCGGTGCAATCTTTTCCAAAGACTTCGGAAGGCTGAGTGCGTTCAATTGTGTACAGCCGAAAAAGGCACGGTCGCCAATTTCTCGGATCCCACGGGGAATCTGAATTGCCTGTAGCATATGGCAGCACTCAAACAAACCAGATTCCAAAACAGATAGCTTTTGTGGCAAACGGACGGATCGCAGCTTCGAACAGCTTCTAAACGTATCGCTTCCGATTTTCCGAACACTATCAGGAATTAAAACACGGCAAACACTGCTGTTATTAGAAAAGGCATCTTCACTGATCGCTGTAACTGTTTCCGGAACCATCACCTTGCTTGCCGTACCGTCATAGTGAACCAGCGCGTTGCCATCAATCCAGAATGGAGTATTCTCAGGAACTGTATCATCGGACACGATCCATTGTTTCATTTTATTTCCGATTGCCGGAAACCATCCAGATGCTGTCATCATACGTTCCTTTCTTATCCATAAAGTGGAACCATCTGTCCCGCCAATATCTAGTCTTTTTTATCATATCAACAGAAATCAAAAATTTCCACATATTTTAGAATGATTTTATTGTAATAACGGCAAAAAAATGTACAAGCAGATCTTTGCGAATTGTGGCTGTTACCAACCGAAAAACTGTTATTTCTTGCTCAAACTTGACGACTGTGCTATAATTTAAAATATTCGGACAAAAGAAGGCGAGGATTATTTGATTATGAAGAAACTGTTTTCTATATTTTTAGCTTTCACACTCCTGCTAACGCTTGTTGCCTGTGGAAAATCAAACTCCGCCAGCAATTCTGATCTATCCACTGAAAAAAAGGAGTCCAGCTCCTCTGTCAGTGACTCTGATATTGCGAAGCCAATCGAATTGCCAGCAAGCGACTCCAATGTTACTGAAGCAGATCTGGGGCGAACGGTTACACTTTACATTCCAAACGGAAACAGCGATGGTCTGGATGAAGTGAATGCTGTTATTGAATACGATGAAAAAAGTCTGTTTCAGGCACTGTTGAACAGTGGTGAATTTCCAGAAGGTTGGGAACTCGTTCAGTTTTCCATCGAAAGCGACGGTGAAACAGTGGATAATACGGCTTCAGCAAGCGATATCTATGGAACAAAACTCATCGGTTATCTGGATTTAAACGATGCCTTTTTGCGTTCTCTAAAGAATGCAAAGGAAAAAGAAGAGACCATGTATGTTGCATCTGTTGTCAATACCTTTATTTTCAACTATAATCTCAGCGGTCTTGTGCTGACCGTCGAAGGCAAACCTGTTGAAACAGAACACCACTCCTATGAAGAACCTATGACACCCTTTGTTTTCGACTGAAATGAATCTTTACAAATCGTCTCTTTCCCAATGGGATATAGAGACGATTTTCTCATTATTGCACTCTATCCTCTCATTGGAATCATATGATTTTGTATCTTCCGGATAAAAACCGTCAATAAAATATGCATTGATACCATACACTCCATTTTCTTTTCGTAAACTGTTAATTGCAAATATATTATCTGCCTTTCTGTTTTTAAAGTTATTAAGAACTTAATTTATTGGATGAGATCGTTGCCAATTTTGGCGGAATATGTTAGAATTTTATTGCTATATTGGTGCATCCAGCAGAAAGCTGTTGTTTTGGAGGGAATATGAAAGACAAAGCAACAAAGTTATTGCGTATTCTGCCACTTTTGCTGGTGATCGCCCTGCTCTGCGCTTATCTACGATATGGCAGCCGACTCACAACAGAAACATTGCTCGGATGGATTCCAGCGTCAGTTCCTCTTGCCGTTTTGACCTTGCTGGGTATATACGCATTAAAAAGTTTAACGCTCTTTTTCCCTTTACATGCACTTCAATTGATCGGTGGCATACTATATCCTGCGCCAATTGCCATTCTTGTCAATTGTTTGGGTGCGGCTGTCACGGTTTCCTTGCCATACGGAATCGGCAAAGCCATTGGTAACAATGGAATCCAGTCTCTAAAACAGCGGTTCCCCAAGCTGAACGAATTTCATAATCTGCGATTAGAAAACCAGTTAATGTTTGTCCTGTTCGTGCGCATTATCGGCATTCTTCCCTGCGATATCGTCAGTTTATATATGGGAATGCTCGATATTCCCTATTCCCAATATCTACTCGGATGTATACTCGGGTTTTTGCCATCTATCGTCTCGGTTTCTCTAATCGGTGCAAATATTCATGATCCAACTTCTCCATCCTTCTGGGCCGCTTGTATCCTGGAACTCGCAGTTGTTGGTATATCGATCACTATCTATCGTAAAACCCGGAAATAACGGAGGAATTCCATGCAAAAGAATCATCAAAAACCACAACGCCGATTTTCCAGAATATTGCGGAATCGTATTCTTGTTATTCTTCTCCTTTTGCTTCAGTTCGCTATCATCGGATATATGATTCTGGGGCACAGCTATATTTCAAACCTGCTTAATCTGATCTCGCCCGTTATCAGCGCTGTTCTCGCAATCCTGATTTTCAACAGACAGGATCTACCGGAATATCGATTGATCTGGATCTTTGTCGTTCTTGTTTTTCCGGTCTTTGGTGGTCTTCTGTATATTATCATGTCATTTCAGTCTGATAAGCGTGTACTTAACCGAAAAATCATGCAAATCAACCGTCATTGTCGTCCCATGTTCCATGAAAATCCAGAGGATGCCACGGCACTTGCACACGATTATGACGAATATGCCGGCTTATCTCGTTACCTGCAAAACTACAACGGATTCCCGGTTTACGCCCATACACAAACAACCTATTACTCCCCCGGTGAACGCTACTTTGATGCGTTACTCTACGCATTGGAGGAAGCAGAGCATTATATCTTTATTGAATCTTTCATTATAGCCCATGGCGAAATGTGGGACCGCATATTGGAAATTCTAACTCGAAAGGCTGCAGAAGGTGTTGAAATTCGATTGTTATATGATGGTATGGGAACCCTGCTCCACCTTCCTGAAGATTATCCAAAAGAATTAAAGAAATATGGCATTGATTGCCGCGTATTTAGCCCCTTCCGTCCTTTTCTTTCTACACTGCAAAATAACCGTGACCATCGAAAGATCGTCTCCGTTGATGGAAAGGTCGCATTCTGCGGCGGCATTAACATCGCAGATGAATATATCAATCACAATCAGAAGCGGGGTCATTGGAAAGACTCTGCCATCATGCTCCGCGGTGATGCTGCATGGAGTATGACCTTATTCTTTCTGGAATTGTGGGAACCGGATCCTGGAAACAGTCAGGATTTTCTTGACCATTATCCCTGGGCAGAAACGCCTTGTGAAGAGAATTTTGATGGCTACGTACAGCCTTTTTATGATAGCCCCATTGATGATGAGCGTGTTTCTCAAACCGTTTATCTGGATATGATCCGTTCGGCAAAACAACACCTCTGGATCATGACTCCCTATCTGATTATTGACAGCAGTATCATTTCCGCCCTGGAACACGCGGCAAAGAGCGGCATTGACGTCCGCATTATGACACCGTTCCGTCGGGATCGCTGGTTTGTTCATACCACAACACGCTCTTATTACCGGCAGTTGATTCTGGCTGGCGTAAAGATTTTTGAATACCTGCCCGGCTTTATCCACTCCAAGACCATTCTTGTTGATGGGCGCAGCGCCATTGTCGGCTCGATCAATTTGGACTATCGCAGCATGTTTCTCCACTTTGAATGCGGCGTCTGGATGTGCGGTAGCAAAGCAGTTTCTCAACTGCAAGAAGATTTTCAGGCGGTGATTCCCCGGTGCCGTGAAATTCATGTGGAGGATACACAGACCAATATTTTTATCCGCTTGATTCGCGTTATCCTGCAGCTGTTTTCCCCTTTAATGTAAAGATATCCACTTGAATATATGAACAGTTTTTGGTTTTTCTTTAATTTATAAGCAAAAATGTCTTTAGAAGAACGGCGTTCTTCTAAAGACATTTTAGTTTCTGCTCTCTTGTTGCTCGTCGCTCAACGGAGCGATGCAGGATATACGCCGCGATTGTGCAGCGCCTTCAGCTTCGCAGCCACAATGGCTTTATCGCTTGCATAGGTCATTCCAAACCAGACCGCATTGGTTTTCAGAACTGAGACCTTTATCTTTCCTTCCGTAATACATTGATCCACCAATGCCGGAAGATAACATTCTTTCTTGATTTCCTCTGGACGGATTTCATGCAGGAAAGCGTGAAAATACCGTTCCAGTTCTCCGAAAATCCAAGGCGTAAATCCCCAGAAATTCATAGAAACCAGCGTCTCCGGATTCAGAACAACGTCGCCCTCACTCACGATGCGCCCATCCTCCAACTGCAGAATTTCCATGGTCTCTGTTACCTTTGAGAGGAAGCCCTCTTTCTGTTCACAAACACCGCGCGTTACCGTCCCGTTTTTACTGATTGTATTTTTCAAGAGATAACCGACCATCGTGCCCTCATGCTCCTGCAACTGCATGAGCTCTGAGAAAATGGCTGAAAAAGCATCTTTTCCATAGTAATCATCGGCATTTATTACTGCAAACGGCTCCTTTACAATGTCCTTTGCACAGAGAACAGCATGAACGGTACCAAACGGTTTTACACGATCTTCTGGAACCTGATAGAAATCGGGCAGACTGGTAAAGTCCTGAAATACATAACAGACTTCTACAGCTGCTCCATCCACTGTTTTGAGCTGTGCAGCACGGTTGCCGCAAAGCTGCTGCATCGTTTCCAGATGCTCCGGTTTGATGATGAATACGATCTTGGTAAAACCTGCACGGACTGCATCATAAATGGAATACTCCATTAAAATTTCGCCGTTGGGACCGATACCGTCAATCTGCTTATTTCCACCATAGCGGGAACCCAATCCCGCTGCCATAATCACCAGTGCTGCACGTTTCATCGTATATGATGCGCAAAAAAGCGCGCCTCCTGTCAGAAAATTTTCCGCGGCTGAAAAAAGCTAGCGGAATGCAAAGTCAGTATATCATAGTCCGATAAAATATGGTATACTAATTGAGAAATTTTGTAATCTTCATCTGGAAGTTATCGCTGGTTTTGTTTCTGGCCGATCACTTCCCACCTTAAAAATAACAGGAGAATAACATATGATTACTGTTGAAAATCTTTCCCTCCAATACGGTGGCCGCAAACTGTTTGACCGTGTAGACCTGCAATTTACTCCCGGCAACTGTTACGGTATCATCGGCGCGAATGGTGCTGGAAAATCCACTTTTTTGAAAATTCTTTCCGGTGAAATTGAGCCCACCAGCGGTCACGTCTTTATTGATCCAAAATGCAGAATGTCCGTACTGAAGCAAAATCAAAATTTGTACGACGCATTTTCCGTCCTGGATACGGTGATCCAGGGCAATCCACGTTTGTATGAATGCGGAAAAGAAAAAGATGCCTTATATCTGAAAGAGGATTTCACCGATGCGGACGGATTGCGCGCCGCGGAGCTGGAAGAAGAATTTGCCGAGCTCGGTGGCTGGGAAGCCGAATCCGATGCCTCCCGCCTGCTGCAAGGTCTTGGAATTCCTGTCGAGCAACATAAAAATATGATGTCTGACATGGATCCGCGCGAAAAAGTTAAGGTATTGCTTGCACAGGCGCTGTTTGGAACCCCGGATATCATTCTGATGGACGAACCAACCAACAATCTGGATCTTGCCTCTGTCGTCTGGCTGGAGGACTTTTTACTGGACTACGCCGGTACTGTTCTGGTTGTTTCCCACGACCGTTATTTCCTGAATACCATTTGTACCCATATCGTCGATATCGACTATGGTAAAATCAAGCTGTACGTTGGCAACTATGACTTCTGGTATGACTCCAGCCAGCTCATCCAAAAGCTGGTACGTGACCAGAATAAAAAGGCTGCACAAAAAATTGAAGAACTGCAAAACTTTATTGCAAGGTTTGCCGCGAATAAGGCCAAGTCTCGACAAGCAACCAGCCGGCGGAAATTACTGGAAAAAATCACGATTGAAGAAATGCCTGCTTCGTCCCGCCGCTATCCCTGGGTTGGATTCAAAGCAGAGCGGGAGCCTGGCAAAGACCGTTTATTTGTCACAGATCTCAGTAAAACCATCGACGGCGTCAAGGTCTTAAACAAGATCAGCTTTATCATGGGACGTGACGACAAAATTGCCATTGTTGGCGCTAATGAGATCGCTATTACTACATTGTTTCAGATTCTGGCTGGTGAACTGGAACCGGACGAAGGTACAGTCAAATGGGGTGTTTCCACAACGCAAACTTACTTTCCAAAAGATCACAATGCCTATTTTGACGGTTGCAGCTACAACTTGATCGACTGGATGCGCCAGTTTTCCACAGACAAACGGGAAAGCTATCTGCGCACCTTCCTCGGCAGAATGCTGTTCTCCGGTGATGAAGTGTACAAAGAAGTTTCTGTTCTCTCCGGTGGTGAGAAAGTCCGATGCATGTTGTCCAAAATGATGCTGTCCGGTGCCAATGTCCTGCTTTTTGATCAGCCAACCAACCATCTTGATCTGGAAAGCATCGCCGCGCTGAACAATGGAATGTCCGCCTTTGAGCACAATATCATTTTCTCAACCCATGACCATCAGATGACGCAGACCGTTGCAAATCGTATCATTGAAATTACGCCGGATGGCATCATTGACAAAAAGTGCAGCTATGATGAATATATGCATCTGACCGGAAAAGAGGAACCTGTTCGCGCATAACTTCATAAAAAGCAAAAGACTTCTGCCAATCCGTAGAAGTCTTTTGCTTTTATATGCTATATAATAAGATTCACCTAAGCCTTTCCCTTTGCCATTCGGCTCTCCAGGCACAAACGAATCATTTCTACACTGGTTTCCAGGTCAATCTTTGCAGGATTGAGGATAATATCAAAATTTCTGGGATCGTTCCAGTCACGTCCGGTATAATAAGCATAATGCTCCTGCCGCATTTTATCTGTTTTCCGGATCCAGATTTCTGCCTCTGATTCATCCAGCTGCCGTTGCTGCATCACTTGTTTGATGCAGTAATCCAGCGGTGCACGGACTGCCACACTGATATGATTTGGAAAATCGTCCAGAATATAGTTGGCAGCACGGCCAATGGCGACAAAAGAATGCAATTTTGCGAGCTCACGCAAGGTATAAGCCTGATAACGAAACAAATTCTCTTCTGACAAAAAACCACCGCTGTTTGGTGCTATCAGTGAACCATCTCCACTTCCCTTTCGCTTCCAGAACGGTAAGGAAACTTTTTCATCACTCTTTTCAAACAATGACTCATCAATACCACTAATTTCAGATGCCATACGAAGAATGTCACTGTCATAACAGGGAATGCCCAGTTCTGTTGCGAGCCGGCCACCAAGAATTCTGCCTCCGCAGCCACTGCCACGGGAAATGGTAATCACAAAATGATCCATAATGATGCCTCCAACACCAAAGATTGTCTATAGTTTAACAAATATTATGAAAGAGTCAAGTACAACATGGATTTTTGATGGATTGTACAAAAACCCTTATTATTTTCAGTCAATTTCATAACACAAGCAAAGGCGAGATCCCAAAAGATCCCGCCTTCGCTTGTGTTGTGTGTATTACGATTGAGAATTGAGATATGCAGAAAGGAGAATTTTTCAACACTCCTGTCAGCCAAATTTAATACTGCTCAACATCCTGCAGTGCATCGTAACCCTCTTCACCGGTACGGACCTTGACAACGTTTTCAACGTCATAGACAAAGATTTTGCCGTCACCGATATGACCGGTGTAAAGAACCTTCTTTGCCGTCTCAATGACAGTACGGACAGGAACCTTGCAGACGACGATTTCCACCTGCATTCTGGGCAGCAGATTGACCTGCTGTGCAACACCACGATAATATTCCGGCTTGCCCTTCTGAATACCACAGCCAAGAACGTGCGTAACTGTCATACCAGTAATGCCAATACTGGTCATCGCTTCCTTCAAAGCCTCGAAGCGCTCCTGCTTGGTCAGAATTTCGATTTTCGTGATCTTGACGTCGGAAGCGGCAGCTGTCACCACTGGTGCCGCTGCGGGAGCATCGACAGGCGCAGGCGTAGGTGTTGTCTTAATCTGAACGGGAACTGCCTCATCCATTGGGACATCGCCCTTTGCAAAGAGGTCTTCCATCTCTTCTACACTGATATTTGCTTCAGTATTAATCATAAAATCGCCATAGGCGCTGACAAGGCCGTGTTCCGGCAGATCCAGACCAGAAAGTTCTTCCTCCGGCGTAACGCGCAGACCGTGAAACTTCTTGATGAGCAGGAATGTAATCGTAATCGATACGGCAGCCCATGCCGCGGTTGCCAGCACGCCAATCACCTGAACACCAAAGAAATGACCACGGGTCATCCCCATATCGACCAGAGATTCATTGGAGACAAAGAGACCGGTCAGAAGTGTACCAAGCGCACCGTTGACACAGTGGACACCGACAGCACCGACAGGGTCATCGACCTTCAGAACCTTGTCAACGAACTCAACACCGAATACAACTGCAAAACCTGCAATCACACCGATAATCGCAGCTGCCCAGGGATTGACACAATCGCAACCTGCAGTGATTGCAACCAGACCGGCCAGAGAACCATTCAAGGTCATAGAGACGTCTGGCTTATGGTACCGAACCCAAGTAATAATCATAACAGAAATGGTTGCAGTTGCTGCTGCCAGGTTGGTATTGAAGAACACCTTACCTGCAAGTTCTGCCGCACCATTGGTCATAGAGACGGTCGAACCACCGTTGAAACCAAACCAGCAGAACCAGAGAATGAATACGCCAAGCGCTGCCATAGGCAGGTTGTGACCGGGGATTGCGCGGGGCTTCCCATCCGGACCATACTTACCGATACGTGGACCAAGAATTGCTGCACCGATCAGAGCGCAGACACCGCCCACCATATGAACCGCAGTGGAGCCTGCAAAATCATGAAATCCGAGAGAAGCGAGCCAGCCGCCACCCCAGATCCAGTGACCAGATACAGGATAGATGATCAAGCTGATAATAGCGCTATACAGACAGTAGGAACTGAACTTGGTACGCTCTGCCATGGCACCGGATACGATGGTTGCCGCAGTGGCACAGAATACAGTCTGGAAAATAAAGTAAGTATAGAAACTGACACCGGCCGGAAGGATTGCAGTATAATCACCACGGGTAAAAAAGTCAATCCCACCAAAAATGGCGCTCTGTGTGCCAAACATAATGCCAAAACCGACAAACCAGTACAGCGGCGTACCGATTGCAAAGTCCATCAGATTCTTCATAATGATGTTGCCGGCGTTCTTAGCTCTGGTAAAGCCGCTTTCGGCCATTGCAAAGCCAGCCTGCATGAAGAATACCAACGCTGCACCAATCAGCGTCCACATGGTATTCACATCAGAAAATAATACCATAATGTTGTTTTCCATAACGATTTCTCCTCTATATTTTTATCGCCTTATCTTACGCCGAAGAGCAGCTCGCCATAGGAGGGATAGGGCCAATATTCTTCCGAAGTCATAGTTTCAATCTCGTCAACTACAATACGCAGTTCGTTCATCGCAGCAAATACAGTATCTTTATAATACTTCGCAAGTGCTGTGACATCCTCGATTTGCTTTGCACCCAACAGTGCACGCTCCAGCACCTTCACCTTCTGGAAAGCAGAACCTGGAAGCTTGGAAATAGAAGCAGCCAATTCTTCTTCATAACTGCAATCCAATTCCGCAGAGAGAGCCTTCTTCGCAAGTGCTGTTTCGGTCAGCTCATGGACATATGCACTGATTGCAGGAAGAATATCTTTGCGCGCCATATCTACCATGGTCAACGCTTCAATGTTAAGAACTTTGCTGTAGTTTTCCATCAGAATCTCATAGCGGGATTCCATCTCTGCCTTGCTGAACACCTTATGGCTGGTAAAGAGTTTGATATTTTTTTCATGCAGCCAATAGGGCATACAATCGGGGGTGGTCTTAAGATTCAGCAGGCCTCGGTTTTCTGCCTCATAGATCCAGGCATCGTCATAACCATTGCCATTGAAGATGATGCGCTTATGGTCTGCAATCACTTTCTTAATGAGGTCATGCAGTGCGGTCTCAAAACCATCGGCGGCTTCCAGTGTATCAGCGAACTGACGAAGCTCTTCCGCAACGCTGGTATTCAAAACGATGTTCGGGCCGGAAATAGAAAGCGTGGAACCCAGCATACGGAATTCAAACTTGTTGCCAGTAAAGGCAAACGGAGATGTTCTGTTACGGTCGGTGGTATCACGTGGGAACTTTGGAAGCGCATGAACGCCGATCTTCATCAATTCCTTTTCTCTGGCATCGTAGGCACGATCCTCTTCAATTGCTTCCAAAATCTCAGTCAGCTCGCTGCCAAGGAAAATAGAAACAACAGCGGGAGGCGCTTCGTTGGCACCCAATCTGTGGTCATTGCCTGCGGAAGCAACCGAAATTCTCAACAGATCCTGATATTCGTCAACTGCTTTGATAACAGCACAGAGGAACAACAGAAACTGTGCATTTTCATGTGGAGTCTCACCTGGTTCCAGCAGATTGATGCCGGTATCGGTGGAAAGGGACCAGTTGTTGTGCTTGCCGCTGCCGTTGACACCGGAAAAAGGCTTTTCATGCAGCAGGCAAACCAGATCGTGACGCTTTGCAACCTTTTGCATCAGTTCCATCGTCAATTGGTTGTGGTCGGTTGCAATGTTGGTTGTACCGAAGATGGGGGCCAGCTCATGCTGCGCCGGAGCAACCTCGTTGTGCTCGGTCTTGGCAAGAATGCCAAGCTTCCACAGCTCTTCATCCAGATCCTTCATAAAGGCGGAAACACGTGGCTTAATGGTACCAAAATAATGATCGTCCAGCTCCTGTCCTTTGGGAGCCTTGGCGCCGAACAATGTGCGGCCGGTATAAATCAGGTCCTTACGTTGATCAAACAGATCCTTATCAACCAGAAAATATTCCTGTTCCGGTCCAACCGTTGTACGAACAGCGGTTGCCTCTGTTCCAAACAACTTCAGAACACGCAGCGCCTGCCGGTTGATGGCTTCCATCGAACGCAGCAGCGGCGTTTTCTTATCCAGTGCTCCACCGCCGTAGGAGCAAAATGCCGTGGGAATACAAAGAACGCCTTCCTTAATGAATGCATAAGAGGTAGGATCCCATGCGGTATACCCTCTTGCCTCAAATGTGGCACGCAGACCGCCGCTCGGGAAGCTGGATGCATCAGGTTCGCCGCGAATCAGTTCTTTGCCGGAAAACTCCATAATGACCTTGCCGTCATTTGTGGGAGAAATAAAGCTGTCGTGCTTCTCCGCAGTGATGCCGGTCATCGGCTGGAACCAGTGTGTGAAATGGGTTGCACCTTTTTCAATTGCCCAATCCTTCATGGCATTTGCAACGACGGTTGCGACCTGGCTATCCAGGCGCTTGCCAGTACGGATGGTCTGCTGAACCTGTCTGTAGGTCTCCTTCGGCAGCCGTTCCTTCATCACGGAATCGTTAAAAACATTTGTACCAAACAGTTCAGTAACAGTACTCATTCTCTCTACCTCCTAAAAAATTGAAAAGCGGCAACGGGCCGGAAATTTCTTCCACGACTCCATTGCCGCAAATATTGAACACGATGTACACAGTAAGTTTCTATTCCATGTTTTCCATGTTTATTCGGCTGTCTGCTCTGGCGTTCCAAGGAACGCCGCAGACAAAAGCTCCCGAATAAATGATGGAATCGCATTGATTGGAGAAATAGAAAAAGCGCCGCAGAATTTTCTGCGACGCCCTTGCCGTTTCAACATGGCTGCATTATACGGCCTCTTTTTTTGTTTGTCAACCCCCTTTTCTAAAAAAATTTTACAGGTCGAAGCAAAGAATTTTTCAAAAAATTTCCGCCTTTTTTGCAGTTATATAAGTATCCTCCCAATACAGATCTGATATTTTTTCACAAAGGACAAACCATATCTTTCACACTTCTCTGTCAAATATCCCTATTTGTAAAAACTTGTGGATATCTCATCAGGTTTTTTGGTCATTCTGCCCTTGACTTTTCTAGGTTGTGACGTTATGATTCTAACATCAACAAAAAATGATGAGCAATGGCGTTCAGTTTCAGAGAATTCTCTGGTACTGGATGCCTTTTCTTTTTTGAAATTCCGATCAAAGGACGGATGCAATTATGGCAGAAGGTCTGCTGCACGAGGAATGCGGTGTATTCGGTGTCTGGTCAAAAGAAGAACGCGATGTTGCGATGACCACATACTACGGTCTGTTTTCCCTACAGCATCGCGGCCAGGAAAGCTGCGGCATTGTTATCGGCAAAGATGGGCTGTTCCGATCTTATAAAGATACAGGCATTGTCAACGACGTATTCACACCGGATGTCCTTTCCGATCTTGGAACCGGCACTATGGCAGTCGGGCATGTTCGTTACAGTACCACAGGCGGCAATGACCGCATGAACGCACAGCCCATTGTGGTCAATCACATGAAAGGATATCTCGCCTTGGCACACAACGGAAACCTGACCAACACTCTGAAGCTCCGGGAAGAACTGGAGCTGAACGGTGCCATCTTTCACATGACTAGCGATACGGAAGTCATTTCCTATCTCATTATTCGGGAACGGCTGCGGTCCCATTCGATTGAGGAAGCGATTTCTCACACTATGGATCTGCTGGAAGGTGCCTATTCTCTTTGCATTATGTCTCCAAAAAAGTTGATCGCAGTTCGCGATCCCCACGGGTTCCGTCCCCTCTGTTATGGTATTACGTCAGATAGACAATATGTTGTTGCCTCTGAAAGCTGCGCACTGAATGCTGTTGGTGCCAGACTGGTACGCGATCTCGCACCAGGTGAAATTATCGTTGTTGATGAAAACGGTCTCCGTTCTATTACAGACCACTGCAATTCAGTTCCCTGCTCTCACTGTGTATTTGAGTATATTTATTTTTCCCGTCCAGATTCTATTATCGACGGTGCCTCTGTCCACATGGCACGCCTTCGAGCGGGCGAATTCCTGGCTAAGGCCCATCCTGTAGAAGCGGATCTTGTGATTGGCGTACCGGATTCCGGTCTGGATGCCGCAGTCGGCTATGCACGGGCATCCGGTATCCACTATGGTATCGGCTTAATCAAAAACAAATACGTGGCAAGAACATTTATTGCCCCCAACCAACAGATGCGCGAAAACAAAGTCCGCATTAAACTCAATCCCATTGCAGAGGTGGTGCGTGGAAAGCGCATTGTCCTGATCGACGATTCCATCGTCCGTGGAACCACCTCCCGTTATATCGTTGATCTGCTCCGTGAGGCCGGCGCAGCAGAGATTCATATGCGAATTTCCGCCCCACCATTTGTCAATCCCTGTTATTATGGGACGGATATCGATTCCCGTGAACACTTGATTGCCTGCCATCATACCGTGGATGAAATCGCCGCGATTATCGGTGCAGACAGCCTTGGCTATCTCCCACTGGAGGATGTTACAAAACTTTGCGGTGATGCCTGCAGCGGGTTCTGTACCGCCTGTTTCAGCGGCACTTACCCTGTTGCTCCTCCTGAAAAAGATTCCGGCAAACGCCGTTTTGAACTTCCCATCAGCGAAAGTCATAAACAGAACAAAACTCCGATACAATAAATAAAATATTTACGGAAGCAAAGGCGCTTCAATCGATCCAGATTGAAGCGCCTTTTTTGATGCATAGGAAGGAATGAAGGTTATGAGATTTACAAAAATGCATGGCATTGGCAACGACTACATTTATTTTGATTGTATGAAAACCCCGCTGGAGAATCCAGAGGAGTTGGCAATCAAGCTGTCGGACCGTCATAAAGGTGTCGGCGGCGACGGAATTGTCATGATTTTGCCGTCCGAAACCGCCGATTTCCGAATGCGTATGTTCAATGCCGATGGCAGTGAAGGCAATATGTGTGGCAATGCAACCCGTTGTATCGGAAAATTTGTCTATGAGCGGGGTCTGACTGATAAAACGGAATTGACTCTGGAAACCCGTTCCGGTATCAAATATCTTACCCTGACTGTAGAGGATGGAAACGTCCGTTCTGTTACTGTGGATATGGGCATCGCAGAGTTCCAGCCGGAAAAAATTCCTGTTTTATATGATGGTCCTGCTATGGTGGATGCCCCGATTTCAGTAGACGGCAGATTTTGCCGCATTACTGCTGTTTCCATGGGCAATCCCCACTGCGTTCTTTTTACAGATGAAGTGTCTCAACTTTCACTGGAACAGATTGGTCCGTCATTTGAAAATCTGTCTATTTTCCCTGACCGCGTCAATACGGAATTTGTCCATAAGATCAGTGATTCCGTCTTTGAAATGCGCGTATGGGAACGCGGCAGCGGAGAAACCATGGCCTGCGGGACGGGCGCCTGTGCCGTCGCAGCAGCCGCCGTCCGTCTGGGACTGGCAAAAGTGAACAGCGATATCACCATTCAGTTACGCGGTGGTGATTTACATATTGTTGTGTGTGAATCAGGCAAGGTGCTGATGACCGGCCCTGCCGAATTTGTGTTTGAGGGAGAATTGATCGTATGAAACTAAATCACAACTTTGACGCGATGGAAGAAAATTATCTTTTCGCAAACATCGCAAAGAAAACCGCAGCGTATGCCGCTGCACATCCCGACCGGAAAATCATCCGTCTGGGCATCGGCGATGTCACATTACCGCTGGCTCCCGTTGTGGTCAAGGCCATGCAGGAAGGCGCGGCAGATCTTGGAATCCAAGATCGTTTCCGCGGCTATCCCGACTATGAGGGTTATGCCTTTCTCAGAGAAGCCATCTCGGACTATTACCGGAGCTTTGGCGTTGCCGTCAAGGCAGACGAAATTTTTGTCAGCGACGGCGCAAAAAGCGACTGCGGCAACATCGGCGACATCTTTGACCAGGATAACACTGTTCTTGTAACAAATCCTGTTTATCCAGTCTATGTCGATTCCAACATCATGGCTGGCAGACGTATTATCTATGCGCCCGGCACCGCGGAAAACGGTTTCGCAGCCATGCCTGATCCAAATGTACACGCTGATATTATCTATCTCTGTTCCCCCAACAATCCAACTGGTGCTGTCTACACAGCGGAACAGTTAAAAGTCTGGGTGGATTATGCCAACGCACAGGATGCCATCATCTTATACGACAGTGCTTATGAAGCCTTTATTACAGAAGAAGGCATTCCCCGCAGCATTTTTGCCATTGAAGGCGCACGTACCTGTGCTATCGAGTTCTGTTCTTTGTCCAAAACTGCTGGTTTTACCGGCACCCGCTGCGGCTATACCGTGATTCCACATGAATTAAACCGGGACGGACACAACATTTACAAGCTGTGGTATCGCCGGCAGGCAACCAAGTTCAATGGGGTTTCCTGGCCGGTACAGTGTGCAGCAGCAGCGGTCTTTTCCCCAACCGGTCTGGAGCAGATTCAAAAAAATCTGGCGTACTACCGCGAGAATGCACGTATCATCATGCAGGGGCTGGATGCCTGCGGCATCCATTACACCGGCGGTAAAAATTCCCCTTACATCTGGTTGGAGTGCCCCAACGGTATGAGCAGCTGGGAGTTTTTCGATTATCTGCTGGAGGAAGCAAATGTCGTCGGTACCCCTGGCGCAGGATTTGGCAGCTGTGGCGAAGGGTATTTCCGCCTGACCAGTTTTGGCAGCCACGAAGCAACTGCGGAGGCAATAGATCGCATCCGCGCGTTAATGGAGAATTGAGCAATGAAGGATTATCAACCTGGATTATATGACCCTCGTTTTGAACACGATGCCTGCGGCATCGGCGCTGTGGTCGATATCAAAGGCAGACCATCTCACAAGACGGTGGATGATGCCCTGAAAATTGTAGAAAAACTGGAACACCGTGCAGGCAAAGATGCTGCCGGAGAAACCGGTGATGGCGTCGGTATTCTGTTGCAGGTATCTCACACCTTTTTCAAAAAGGCTGCTGCCGAGGTCGGTATTGCACTCAAAGAGGCCCGTGACTACGGTGTCGGCATGTTCTTCTTCCCTCAGGACACCTTGCAGCGCAATCAGGCACGCAAAATGTTTGAAGTCATTGCCGAAAAAGAAGGTCTGAAATTTCTTGGCTGGCGTAAAGTTCCCACCTGTCCCGAAATTCTTGGGCAGAAAGCGCGTGACTGCATGCCTTATATCATGCAGTGCTTTATTGAACGCCCTGAGGGAACCGCCCGCGGCTTAGACTTTGATCGAAAGCTATACATTGCCCGACGTGTTTTTGAACAGAGCAATGTCAATACCTATGTAGCGTCTCTTTCCAGCCGTACCATCGCCTATAAGGGGATGTTCCTGGTCGGACAATTGCGCAAGTTCTATCTCGATCTGCAAAGTCCTGACTACGAAGCGGCCATCGCGATGGTACACTCTCGCTTTTCGACCAATACCAATCCGAGCTGGGAACGCGCCCATCCAAACCGCTTGATCCTACATAACGGGGAAATCAATACCATCCGCGGCAATGTCGACCGCATGCTTGCCCGCGAGGAAACCATGTCCTCCCCAGTGATGGAGGAAAATATGGACAAAATCCTCCCAGTTGTCAACAGCGAAGGCAGCGATTCGGCGATGCTGGACAACACACTGGAATTTCTGATGATGAACGGCATGGATCTGCCGCTTGCCATGATGATTACCATTCCGGAACCCTGGATGAACGATAAAAACATGAGCCGTGAAAAACGGGATCTGTACCGCTATTATGCGACCATGATGGAACCCTGGGACGGGCCTGCTTCCATCCTGTTCACCGACGGTGATAAAGTCGGTGCAATTCTCGACCGCAATGGTCTGCGCCCCTCCCGTTACTATATCACCGACGATGACCGTCTAATCCTCGCCTCTGAGGTCGGCGTACTGGACATTCCCTCAGAAAAAATTATTGGCAAATACCGTTTGCAGCCTGGAAAAATGCTGCTGGTTGACACCGCTGAGGGCCGTCTGATCTCTGACGAAGAATGCAAGTCCTATTATGCCGCTCGGCAGCCCTATGGTGAGTGGCTGGATATGAACCTCGTTCGTCTGGAAGATCTGTCTGTCCCCAACAAGAAGGTCGACCATTACAGCCAGGAGGAGCGGGATCGTCTGTACAAAGCTTTTGGTTATACCTATGAAGATGTGAAAAACGGCATCATCCCCATGGCAAAGAATGGCACCGAGTCCACAGCATCCATGGGTACAGATGTTCCCCTCGCTGTTCTCTCTGAAAAGCACCAGCCGCTGTTTAACTACTTCAAGCAGTTGTTTGCACAAGTTACGAATCCGCCTATCGACGCAATCCGCGAGGAAATCGTGACCGACACCACAGTCTATGTCGGTTCCGACGGCAATCTGCTGGAAGAGAAGCATGAGAACTGTACTGTTCTGCAAATCCACAACCCGATTTTGACCAGTGTGGATCTGATGGCAATTCGCAATATGGACCATCCCGGTTTCAAAGTTGAGACGGTTTCCCTGCTCTACTACAAGAATACACCGCTGAAACGTGCACTGGACCATCTGTTTGTCAACTGCGACCGTGCCTACCGCAACGGCGCCAACATTCTGATCCTCTCCGACCGCGGCGTGGATGAAAACCATGTGGCTATCCCCTCTCTGCTTGCCGTTTCCGCGATGGAGCAGTATCTGATCCGCACCAAGAAGCGCACGGCCGTTTCCATCATTCTGGAAAGTGCGGAACCGCGTGACGTTCATCACTTTGCCACTTTGCTCGGCTATGGCGCCCGCGCTGTCAACCCCTATCTCGCCCATGAGTGTATCACCGAATGCATTGACATCGGTATTCTGGATAAGGATTACCACACCGCAATCGCCGACTACAACAAAGCCATTCTGCATGGCATTGTCAAAATTGCATCTAAGATGGGTGTTTCCACCTTGCAATCTTACCAGTCCTCTCAGATCTTTGAGGCCATCGGTATCCGACAAGATGTCATTGACGAATACTTCACCAACACGATCAGCCGGGTCGGCGGCATCGGTCTAGAAGAAATTGATGAAGGCGTTGACTATCGTCATAGCCATGCCTTTGATCCGTTGGGACTTGGTATTGATACCTCTCTGGACAGTGTCGGTCTGCACAAACTGCGCAGCGGTGATGACAAGGAGGATCATCTTTACAATCCTGCGACCATCGTCGCTTTGCGTGACTCTACCCATACAGGGAGCTACGAACGCTTTAAAGAATATACTGCAATGGTCGACGATGAACGCCGTGTCCATACCCTTCGCGGTTTGTTGGAATTTAATTTTCCTGAAGACGGCGGCATTCCGCTGGAAGAAGTTGAGCCTGTAGAAAATATCGTTTGTCGCTTCAAAACTGGCGCCATGTCCTACGGCTCCATCTCACAGGAAGCTCACGAATGCATGGCCATTGCAATGAACCGTCTCGGCGGTAAGTCGAATTCCGGCGAAGGCGGTGAAATGCCTGATCGCCTGAACACCGAGCGCTCCAGCGCCATCAAACAGGTTGCATCCGGCCGCTTTGGCGTTACCAGCGAATACCTCGTCAGTGCAAAGGAAATTCAGATCAAGATGGCACAGGGGGCAAAACCAGGTGAAGGCGGCCATCTTCCCGGACAGAAAGTTTATCCCTGGATTGCAAAAACTCGTTATTCCACTCCGGGCGTCACGTTGATTTCTCCTCCGCCTCATCATGATATCTATTCCATCGAAGATCTTGCACAGCTGATCTACGACTTGAAAAATGCAAACCGCCGCGCAAGAATCTCTGTGAAACTGGTTTCCGAGGCAGGCGTTGGTACCATTGCCTGTGGCGTTGCCAAGGCAGGTGCACAGGTTGTCCTGATCTCCGGTTACGACGGCGGTACCGGTGCGGCGCCGCAGAGTTCTATCCATCATGCTGGTCTGCCTTGGGAGCTCGGTCTTGCTGAAGCGCATCAAACCCTGATCGACAATGGTCTGCGCAGCCGGGTCATCCTCGAAACCGACGGCAAACTGATGAGCGGCCGCGATGTTGCAATTGCTGCGATGCTTGGTGCAGAAGAGTTTGGGTTTGCCACAGCTCCGCTTGTCACCATGGGCTGTGTCATGATGCGTGTCTGCAATCTGGACACCTGTCCGGTCGGCATTGCAACGCAGAATCCAGAGCTCCGCTGCAGGTTCAGCGGTAAACCGGAATATGTGATGAACTTCATGTGTTTCATTGCGCAGGAACTCCGCGAAATCATGGCAAAGCTCGGCATCCGCACCGTCGACGAGCTGGTCGGTCGAACCGATCTCATCCACGTCCGTGACCAGCTTCCCACCGAACGTGCTGCCATGGTCGATTTGTCCCGTATCCTCGACCGCAGCCATGAGGACACGCATCCAGTACATTTCCATCCAGAAGACATCTTCGATTTCAAATTGGACGGTACATTGGATGAAACCATTTTGATTCCACGTTTTGAACGTGCTCTGGAAAGTGGTCAAAAAGCGCAGATTACACTGGCTGTCTCCAGTACCAACCGTACGCTCGGCACCATTTTCGGTTCTGAGATTACACGCCGCTGGGGCAATTCTCTCGCAAATGATACCTTTACTGTCCACTGTATCGGCGGCGGCGGTCAGTCTTTCGGTGCCTTCATTCCCAAAGGTCTGACCATGGAGCTGGAAGGTGACAGCAATGACTACTTCGGCAAGGGATTGTCCGGCGGGAAACTGATCGTCTATCCGCCGAAGGAAAGTGTCTTTGCCGCACAGGATAACATCATCATCGGCAACGTCGCGTTGTATGGTGCCACTTCCGGTGCAGCTTATATCAACGGCATTGCCGGCGAACGCTTCTGTGTCCGCAACTCCGGTGCAACCGCGGTTGTCGAAGGCGTTGGCAACCATGGCTGTGAGTACATGACAGGCGGCCGCGTTGTCGTTCTTGGCAACACCGGCAAAAACTTTGCGGCCGGTATGAGCGGTGGTACCGCCTATGTCCTTGATACCAACCACCAGCTTTATCTCAATATTAACAAAGAAATGGTTACCATGAGTGTGGTCAGCGAAAAGCATGACATTGCAGAACTGCGTGGAATGATTGAAGATCATGTCGCTGCGACAGGCTCCGCACTGGGTAAGAAAATCCTGGCAGATTTTGCGTCTTATCTGCCAAAATTTAAAAAGGTTATTCCCAATGATTACAGCCAGATGCTGATCGCAATCGGCCAGCTGGAAGAAAAGGGAATGCCCCGTGAAGAAGCCGAAATCGAAGCGTTCTATCAAATGAAAAAGGCGTAAAGGAGGAACGAACCATGGGAAAACCAACTGGATTTTTAGAGTTTGACCGCTGCAACAATCAGGTCAAAGCGCCAAAGGAACGCATTGCGGATTTCTGCGAGTTCCATCCTCCGCTTGACCGTGCCGAGCGGCAAAACCAGGGTGCACGCTGCATGAACTGCGGCGTCCCCTTCTGTCAGTCTGCGATGATGCTAAACGGCGCTGTTTCCGGCTGTCCTCTGCACAATCTCATTCCTGAATGGAACGACGAGCTGTACAACGGTACCTGGAACCACGCATTTGACCGTCTGCATAAAACCAACAACTTTCCGGAATTCACCGGAAGAGTCTGTCCTGCTCTCTGCGAGGCGGCTTGTACTTGCGGCATGAACGGCGATCCCGTTACGGTCCGGGAAAATGAACTGGCCATTGTTGAAAATGCTTATGCAACAGGTCACATTCAGCCGCGCATTCCGAAGGTTCGTACTGATTATCGCATTGCTGTCGTTGGCAGTGGTCCCGCCGGTTTGGCAGCCGCGGATCAACTCAATCAACGCGGGCATTCTGTTACGGTATTCGAGCGGGACGACCGTGTTGGAGGTCTGCTGATGTATGGCATCCCCAATATGAAACTGGAAAAGCAGATCATCGACCGTCGAATTCATCTGATGCAGGAGGAAGGCATCAAGTTTATTACGGAAGCGGATATTGGCCGTACCATTTCCGCCAAAAGCATTTTGGCGGAGTACGACGCAATTCTGCTCTGCTGCGGAGCAAAGAATCCTCGCAAACTGTCCGTAGAAGAACAGGAACTGGAAGGCATTTATTTCGCAGTCGATTTTCTGAAAGCAACGACCAAAAGTTTGCTTGACTCCAATTTGACCGATGGAAAATTTTTGTCTGCGAAGGATCGCCATGTTGTCATCGTTGGCGGCGGTGACACCGGCAACGACTGCGTCGGCACCTGTATCCGCCACGGCTGCGCTTCCGTTACACAGTTGGAAATGATGCCGAAACTGCCGGATACTCGTGCAGAAAATAACCCCTGGCCACAATGGCCCCGTGTCTGCAAAACAGACTATGGACAGGAAGAGTCCATCGCCGTATTCGGACGGGATCCTCGTGTTTATCAGACGACTGTGAAAGCGCTGCATACTGATGAAGATGGTCATCTTCGCAGCATTACAACTGTCCGCCTTGCAGCGGAGCGGGACGAAGCGACCGGCCGCCTTCGCATGACCGAGATTGCCGGAAGCGAAGAAACCATTCAAGCAGATCTTCTGCTGATCGCGGCTGGTTTTCTTGGTTGCGAATCCTATGTAACGGACGCCTTTGGCGTTGGCCAAACCGCCCGCGGCACAGCTGCTTCTGAGAAAAACAAACATGCTACCAGCGTTGACAAAGTTTTCACTGCTGGCGATATGCGTCGTGGACAGTCTTTGGTTGTCTGGGCAATTGCCGAAGGAAGAGCAGCTGCAAAAGAAGTCGATGCCTACTTGATGGGCTATACCAATATGATATGATTTCCCTCTCAAACCTCTAACCCCAAACAAAATCGCCATTGCGTTCTGCAATGGCGATTTTGTTCTTTTATTATCAGAGCTAAAAGTTAATAGAGTATTTGAATATCACGGTCAACCGGACCCGAAATTCCTGGTACAGAGCCTTCCTGTGTATACTGCCAAATATCAAAGGCATAACGGAAATTCGGCTGTGTATCATACTGCGCATACCAGAATTTATAGTCTGCCAAAACGCTGAGATCGTACCACAAATACCCATCGTGCTGATTGAAATAGACCATTGGCGTATACCCCGCCTCTGCAATACGCTTACAGAATGCATTCGCGCAGTTGGTCACAACCTGCTTGTCCACATCGTTTGTGCGGGCATTTGGCTCGTTGCTGATCTTCTCCCAATCGTAAACCACTGGATATGTAATATTGTACTTTTCAAGATAAGGCAAAATAAAGTCTGCTTCTGCGACCGCTTCTTCTACGCTGGTTGCCTGAGAAAAGAAGTAGACTCCAACCTCGATTCCTGCGTCAAGGGCGCCGGAAATATTGCGCACAAAGCAATTGTCGATGTTCAGAGAACCGGAGGAGCCCCAGCCGCGGAAACCAATCTGGATCATTGCAAAGTCAATCCCGCTCTCTTTCACCTGTATCCAATCGATATCACTGCCCTGTGCATAGGAGACATCGATACCTTCCCGGGTTTCCATGCCTTTATAGTGCATGGCACCGCCGTCATCCTGATAGAATTTGGATGGCTCAAGTTCGTTATGCCGAACAATATCATTGGGAAAGAGTGACAGTGTGTAACCACTGTAGGAAAAGGTTCCAGCAGATGTCACTGTTTTTTCAGTCACAGTAGTATTGCTGCGATTCTGGACCGAACCGTTCACTGTAACATTCTGCAAAACAATCTCACCGGTCACATTTTCTGTAATAATGAGATCACTCTGAATGGTCATATCTTTCAGCATAATACCTTCATCCGCGGAGACGATAGTATACCCAGCACTGTCTCCCGTCCAAGTTCCTGCATAGGGCGTGTTGCTGGTGGGATACAACGCATCCACCATGTTGTTGAGGATTGTCACTACCTGGGCACGGGTCAACGAATCCTTAGGATTGCATCTGCCGGTTTCATCGCCCCGGATGTATTTCTTTTCCGTCATAGCACGAATATACCCCAATGCCCAAGAGGAAATATCTGCGGCATCCGGATAAGAAATGGCAGCATCGGACTCTGCAACACCAAAAGCACGGGCAATCATAACAATGGCTTCTTCACGGGTAATATTGTTCTGAGGGTAGGCATTGACGCCGTCCCCTTTCATAACTCCAGTCGCTGCCAGATGATCGATTGCTTCTGCATACCATGCGTCAGATGGAACATCGGTAAATACGGTTTCCCCGCTCGTCTGATAACAAAACACGCGGTCGAGAACGGCTGCCATCTCTGCTCGTGTGATGTTTCCATTGGGCTGGAATGTACCATCCTCATAGCCACACAGAATTCCATAATCGCTCCATTCGTCGATTGCCGCTTCGGCCCAGTGCGATTCCGTATCGCTAAACTCTGCTGCCTGTGCACCACTGTAGGTCCAAATGGAAACCAGGCAAACAACCAGAAGCAAAGACAAAATACGATTTCTTATGCATTTTTGCTTCATCTGCAAACCTCCTTTCTTCGAATATCATACACGATTTTTCCATAGCCGTCAAATTGTCTCTTTTCTTCTGTCTAAAATATACCGGTATCTTTCTGAATTCTGAAAAATTCATAATTTTTTCGATTCCTCTTGACCTTCCTCCCAGAGGAAGGTATAAACTACAAACAGAACAAACAAGGAGGTTTCTGCTCTATGCTCTATATCGATCATCTCACGAAAACTTTTGGTGATAAAATCGCGGTCAATGACTTGACGCTGCACATCGCACCCGGCGAAGTCTATGGTTTCATCGGACACAATGGTGCGGGAAAAACCACGGCAATCAAATCCTGCTGCGGCATCCTGCCTTACGACTCTGGTACCATCCGCATTGACGGCATTGATGTGGCAAAAGATCCGTTGGCTGCAAAGGCGCGGCTTGCCTATATCCCGGACAATCCGGATCTGTACGAGTTTCTGTCCGGCATTGCCTACCTCAATTTTGTTGCGGATGTCTTTCAGGTTCCGAAGGACGTGCGGGAGGAACGGATTCACCGTTTTGCCGATCTCTTTGGCTTAACTGCTGATCTGGCACAACCAATTTCCGCCTATTCTCATGGTATGAAACAAAAATTGGCGCTGATCTCCGCACTGATCCACGAACCAAAATTGATTATCATGGATGAACCATTTGTTGGTCTGGACCCAAAGGCTTCTCACAGCCTGAAAGAACTGATGCGGGAACACTGTGACCGTGGCGGCGCCATTTTCTTTTCCACGCACGTTCTGGAAGTAGCAGAAAAGCTCTGTGATCGCGTCGCTATTATCAAAAGCGGCAAGCTGGTCATCTCCGGCAGCATGGAAGAAGTTCGCGGCAACACCTCATTGGAAGATGTATTCCTGGAACTGGAGGATTAATAGAATGCTGAAACTTTTAATCAAACTCCGTCTGCGGTCACAGATTGCCGGATTTCTCAGCATGCAAAAAGGGAAAAAGACGGAAAAAAAGACTTCAAAACTCAAACTGTTCCTCTACGCACTTCTCCTTGTTTACTGTGTTGCCATTTTCTTATTCCTCTTCAGTATGTTTTTCCAACAGCTGGCAGTCCCATTTTACAGTGTCGGAATTGGATGGCTTTACTTTACCTTTGCCGGTCTGCTTGCCTTTGCCCTCATGTTCTTCGGCAGTATTTTCACCACAAAATCACAGCTGTACGAAGCACGGGACAACGAACTGTTGCTTTCCATGCCCATTCCTCCCGGAAAAATTCTTGCCAGCCGCATGATTTTTCTTCTTCTCCTCAATCTGTTTTTTGAACTGATTGTTATCCTTCCAGCGGGTGTAATCTGGTGCTTACACTGTCCCGTCAATACGCTTGGCATCGTTGCCTTTTTGCTTTTTGCCCTGTTGCTTCCCTTGCCGGCACTGGCATTGTCCGCACTCTTTGGCTGGCTTATTGCCTTGATCTCTTCCCGCTTCCGCAACAAAACCTTTTTTACCGTATTACTGACATTCCTGTTTCTGGGCATCTACTGGTACGGCTATAGCCGGGTGAGCGAATACATCAATCTGCTTATTCTGCACGGTACCACGATAGCCCATATGCTGAAAGCATTTCTACCACTTTACTGGTATGGCAATGCAGTGGTTGACGGCAACCTTCTCTATCTTCTACTGACTGGTCTGGTCTGTCTGATTCCCTTTGCCATTGTCTGTTACATTCTGGCGAAAACATTTCTCAAAACTGCAACAACCAAACGCGGATTTGCACGGATACAATACGAAGAAAAGGGGTTAAAAACGTCTTCCATTCCCAGTTGTCTGCTTCGACGTGAGTTCTCCAGACTTTTAAGTTGTTCCGCCTATATCGTGAACTCCGGTCTTGGCATTCTCTTCCTTCTGGCGGGCGGCGTAATGTTGATGATAAAGAAACAGACGTTGCAGGAATTTTCCTCTCTGTTCCCTGGGTTTTCTGATATGGCGCCTGCATTGGCCGCGCTGGCTCTTTGTATGATGATCGGTCTGGTTCTATTTACCGCTCCTTCTATTTCTCTGGAGGGAAAGCGTCTTTGGATCCTTCGCAGTATGCCTATCTCTACGTCGGACATTTTCCGTGCAAAACTAAAACTGCATCTCTATATTACTGTTCCCGCTGTTCTCTTTGCTGTAATCAGTTTGGCATATTGCCTGAATCTGGAGCTGGTTCAAGTTGTCTATGTACTTATCTGCTCTCTTCTTTTTACGCTTGTATCTGCCGAGATCGGCCTCATTTGCAATCTGCGGCATCCAAACTTCGACTGGATTAGTGAAACACAGGCTGTAAAATCCGGTGTTGGCGTTCTGTTCACAATGCTGCTCAACACCGTTCTGGTTTTCGTTCCCGGTGCATTGTATCTTGTTATTCTGGATGGAATGGTCTCTGTCAACATCTTCCTGTTGGGCTACATTGTCATATTGGGCGTAATCAGTTGGCTCGGTTTCCATTGGTTGATGTCCAGAGGCCGTACCATCTTTGAAACCTTGTAATCGGTTCCTCTTATCTGTATTTTTCTATTGATTTGACAATCGTCCTCCTTTATAATGAACGCAGAAATTATAGGAAATTATCCCAGTGTTTCCCTGTATAAAATAAAAAGTCCAATTGAAATCAATAAAAACAAAGGAGGTATCTGTATGTTGTTGGAAAACAAAGTCGCCATCGTGACCGGTGGAACACGTGGCATTGGCTACGCCATTGTGAGAGAATATCTAAAACAGGGCGCAAAGGTTACTCTCTGTGGCTCCCGGCCAGAAACTGCTGAAAAAGCTGTTGCAGACTTAAAAAGCGAAAACCCTGACTGGTGTGTGGAAGGAATCAGTCCAAACCTGGCAAATTATGACGAAGTAAAAACTGCATTTGACGCAGTTTCCGCCAAATATGGACGGATTGATATTCTGGCAAACAATGCCGGTGTTTCTTCCGCAGAACCCTTTACATCTTATACATCAGAGATGTTTAAGAAAATCATGAGTTTGAATGTCGACGGCGTATTCCATTGCAGTCGTGCTGTGGTAGACCATATGAAAGCACAGAAAAGCGGTTGCATCATTAGCACCAGCAGTATGGTAAGCATTTATGGTCAACCCTCCGGTGTGGCATATCCTGCCAGTAAATTTGCAGTTAACGGGATAACCCTCTCTCTTGCAAGAGAGCTGGGACCATTCGGTATTCGTGTCAATGCGGTAGCCCCTGGCATCACCAATACCGATATGATGCAGGCTGTTCCAAAAGAACAAATCGAGCCTTTGATCAAAACCATCCCGCTTCGCCGGATTGGGGAGCCGGAGGATATCGCAAATGCATATGTATTTCTTGCAAGCGACATGGCTTCCTATATCACTGGCGTTGTTTTAAGCGTAGACGGTTTAGCACGAAGTTAACAAAGTTAGAAAAGAGCAGTAAATTCTAATTTACTGCTCTTTTCTATTAGAAGCAAAAGCTAAGACTAATCAACCAGCGCAAATATATTCTCTTTCTTCCTTGATTTCATCTGGATTGAAACCACTCGCAACCACTCTGTTTTTTATGCGATTTTTCCTTCTTTGTCATTCAGTTCTTTATAGGTTCTACGGATAAGATGTCGGACAGAGGTATGGAATACAGTACACCGTCCAGTCCAAACAACATAGGCAGAAGCAATGCAAAACCAACGCCGAATACAACCTTTCGAACAATAGAAAGAGCTGTGGAAGCAACAGCCTTTCCCATTGCCTGCAGAAAGATGAAGCAAGCCTTGTTTTGATACAGGAAAAAATCATCGTGCTCAGATAGATACGGAACGCCCGGACAGCAAAGCTGGTGTAGTAAACGCTCTCATTTGCAGCACCAAAAATGGCAATCAGCTGCTGTGGCAATAGTTCCACGATTATGAGCGCCACTACACCAACACTTGCTTCCGCAATCAGCAGTTTAGTAAACAGGCTTTTAACACGCTTGGTCAGTCTTGCCCCCATGTTGTAGCCAACGATCGGGATACAACCGGCTGCCATACCAACAACAATGGAAATGATAATAATGAAATATAGAAGAAATATTCCTGGGAATGTGCAAAGGTTTCTGCATTGACCGTACCGCCGAACATGGCGAAGTAACTACATTCATAACCACGGAGTTGCCAACGCTCTTTTTGCGTATTCCGACTCACTATGCCCTACACTCACACTGGCAAACGCATAACAGCCGTCACCAATCATGACAGAGATAGCTAGTGCAATGACTGTCAGAGGAAAAACAACGGTATTTGCCGCGTTACCGTAGGAACCCAGATACGATGCGTTGGAAATGAAAATTTGGTCAACAATATTGTAAAGCGCGCCGACCAGCAAAGAGATGATACAGGGAATTGCGTACTTCTGCATCAGTCTGCCCATCTTTTCAGTGGCAAGAAAAGACTGATTTTTTCACTCATTTTTTGTTTACCTCCTGTAAAAGCACAAAAAATAATGCGTAAGTCCATCATTAGACTTACGCATTTCTGCTACTCATTACAGTAATTATATCGTATTGAAACAAGTTTTTCAAAGGCTATTTTGACCAAATTTCAGAAGATACAAAATAAACGTACTGCTCATATCGGATACTTCTCGGCAAAATCATCTTCATCTAAAAAGCCGGTACTTTTTGACGAAGTACCGGCAAGGAACCGTTAGTCTGCAGGATTTACATGGACCATAACATGCTTGATTTCTGGAAATGTGTTTTCTATACTGTTGTGCACTCGTTCCGCTACTGCATGGGCTTCACGCAGACTTACTTCACCATCGATTGCAATTTCAAGGTCTACATATACTTTGTTGCCAAAAGAGCGACTGTGCAGCAGATCCACACGGATAACCTCTGGCTGATCCATAACGCAGTTTCTCAACTTTTGCTCATATTCTTCACCGCAGGAAGTATCCAGCATATTGGAAATGGCAATTTTCAGAATATCGTATGCTACCTTCAGGATAAACAGACAGATTGCAACGCTGGCCACGGAATCCAGAACTGGAAATCCAAGCATAGCACCGCCAATACCGATCAGAGAGCCAATAGAGGAAAACGCATCAGAACGATGATGCCATGCATCTGCCATAAAAGCCGGAGAGTTCAGAATCTTTGCGTAGTGTCTGGTATACCAGTACATTCCTTCTTTCACAACAATAGATACCACCGCTGCTATCAGGGCAATTAAGCCGGGGATGGTCAGATTTTCATAATTGCCTGAGAGAATATTCTCCAGTCCAACTCTACCAATTCCAAGACCAGTCACAAAAAGAATGATACCAAGCAAAACAGAAGCCAGACATTCCATACGTTCGTGACCATATGGATGCCTTTTGTCCGCGGAACGCTTTGACAACTTTACACCCAGAAATGCAATAAAGGTTGCGAATACATCTGAGAGAGAATGTACCGCATCCGACACCATAGCTCCTGATTTGCCATAAATGCCTGCGAACAGCTTGAATGCTGTCAGCACGATGTTTCCGAAAATGCCTACAACAGATATTCGTCTGATAATGGAATTTTCTCTTCTGTCTAATTCACTTTTTGAATCATCGATACGAACTGACGTTGTTTTTTCAGAGTCTTTCATAATGAACCTCCATATCCATTCTATTTTCAACAAGCACAAATGCCTTCGACATCTTTATGGTTTTATCTGTAAATATGTCAAATAAAGTAGTCCTCGTTCCCTTTTTCTATTTCCGTGCCTCTTTTATAAGATCGCTCTTTTTCTCTCCTGTCACTTCAGCCTTTCTGTCAATATTTTCTCGTTTACACATCTCCCAAAAGATATAAAAAATACACCTATGGAACATACAACTGTCCCACAGATGTGTGTCATTACAATCTGCTGCCGCTGTGCATGCGGCCCGGCCCCACGAACCAAGGTTCATCGCCTGCTCAGTTTGTACTGTTGGTCTCACATTCCAGAGGAATGCAATGCAGTGCAAAGCGTGATTTTAATGATATAAGCAATCTCGCTTTTCGTCAATAAAACTTCAATTAAAAATGCTCAAATTATCAATTCATTCAGTGCATACTCGTGGTAGAATACAAAAGCCCGTGTAGATTTTATATTTTTTGAAGGGAGGATTCTGCCATGCAAAAATATTTCGAACCGGCAAGTGCACTAGAGTACATAGAGCATCATATCCTGGAAGACTGCTCACAGTCAGATAAAATAGGCCGCAAACAGCTGCTGGTAACCGGGCATCTTAAGAAGCGAGGAATACTGTGAAAAGTAAAATTACAGAACTTATCAAATTGAAAAATCAACCTGTTGCGATACTGAAGGCAGATGCCGCACCAGAAAACACATTACAATTCAAAAACGGAAAACGAGGCTGTATTATTGCACTTCTCTCTGCTGCTTCAAAAGGCAAAGTCGTTGCATCCGGCAAAAAGACAACACTCTGTCGAGGTGGTCAAGTTGGTCTCGGCTTTCAACCATTCCAGCTTGGGGAAATTGAATATTTCCTATCCGTAGGAAAAGAAGGTGGTCGATCGGGGGAATATTATAGTGAGGCATCCTTTGCAATATTCAATCGGTGGCCTGTGCCTCCTGTAATTCGCGAAGGTTCCAGAGCGCGTCGGCATTGTTCGCCGTCACCGTGGCCACAGTCCCGCAGATGTCCAGCTTCGGGCAACCGGCGCAGGTGGAAACTCCCCGTTTCAAAGCGCATCGACGGATGGGACAAAGGCTCTCACAAAATGGGGTCTTGACACCGTCCGTCCGACAGCCCATGCAGTTTATCATATCGGCGGTGATCTCTACGCCGTTCATTTTGCTCCAGAGCTTCGCCGTCTTTTCCCGCAGCACATCGTCATTATGAATGGTTGCGGCGCGAGCGTCACATCTTTCGCAGTCCAAACCGCAGACCGCAATCAGTTTTTTCATATGGTATTTCTCCTTTATTTCTTCGTTTTTTGAAATACATTCATTACAATAAAAATACCGATCAATACCAGAATCGCGCCCCCCAGAATCACATACATGGTTTCTAATTCTACCTTGTCCCCAAAGAAATAGAGATTGCAGTCAATAGAGTCCTTTATACCCTCCACCACCTCAGCCGGGAAGCCCTGTGCGTTCATTTCCGTATAAACCCCACGAAGGGCGTGATTGCGCAGCAGAGATGTTCCGTATGTTCCAGGCAGGAAGGACAGGATCTTTTGCAGTCCCCCGCTGAAATTGGAAATGGGCATATACGCGCCGCAGACGAAGCCGTAGCCCGCGCTGACAATAGTTCCTACTGCTGAAGCCTGACCGCTTGTAGAAAGAGAAAAGTTCACAACTGAGGAAAGCGCCGTGCCAAATATCACCAGCAAAATCACATCCAGAACCAGCAGCCCTACATCAGCAACGGTCAGATACCAGCCCATGAAATGCAGGTATCCAAGGCAGACAACCAGCGCAGTCAGGCAGATGAGCAGGGTACAAAGTGCACTGGAAATAAAATACCCCAGGGCCATGGTGGAACCTTTGACAGGGGTCATCCGCAGATCCTTCACCGCACCGCTTACCTTATCCTGCACCATCAGCAGATTGGAGCAGAACGCCACCGTTACACAGCTGACGGCCAGCATGGAGGAAATGAGCTGCCCACCCACCGTGCCGTTAATCAGCGCTTCCGGGACGGAAAAACCCATAGACATCACAGAGGTAAACGCCTCCTTGTAGACATTGGAAAGGAAGGTGACGTACAGCACCAGCAGAATCATGGGCGTAATAAGAGAGGTCACAAACATCCCCTTGTCCTTAAAAAACAATTTGCAGTTGCGAGCAACCAACGCACGAAGTCCAGTCATTGCGCAGCACCTCCCGTCAGTTTTTTGCCCGTTACGGCAAGGAACACATCGTCCATCTTGCCCTTGGTAATTTCGTAGTCGGTAAAGAGCTTCGGGTGCTCCAAAATCAGCTTTGTTGCCGTCTCTGTATTGGGAACGGAGATGCGGATGGCGTCCCGGATTTTCTCATAGGGCAGCCCCAGCGCATCCATCTGTTCCTCAGAAAGGCCGTAGAGGGTGATGAAGTCGCCGGTATAGGTGTTTTTCAGCGTCAGCGGCGTCCCCTCGGCGCTAATCTTACCGCTGTCCAGAATCACTACGAAGTCTGCATCCGCCGCTTCCTCCATGTAATGGGTGGTGAGAAACACCGTCATGTTTTCCTTTTCCCGAAGCTCCGTCATCACATCCCACAACAGCTTTCGGGTTTGAGGGTCAAGGCCGGTGGTTGGCTCATCCAGAATGAGGATTTTCGGTTTATGTAAAAGGGCTCGGGCTATGTCGATGCGCCGCCGCTGACCGCCGGAGAGTTTGCCTACCGTACGTTTCAGCAGATCGGCAAAGTCCAGCAACTCCGCCAGTTCCCTCAGACGAATCCTGAAAGCATCACCGTTGATGCCGTACAGGGCAGCCCGGCTTTTCAGATTGTCCTGAACAGACAGTGCCTGATCCAGCACGGAATTCTGAAATACCACACCCAGTTCCCTCCTGATAGAATCCATGTTGCTATCGATGCTTTTCCCGTTGATGGTCACGCTGCCTGCGTCTTTGGCCAGCTGTCCGCATAGGATGGCGATAGTGGTGCTTTTGCCCGCACCGTTGACGCCCAGGAAGGCAAACAACTCACCCGGTTTTACCCGAAAGCTCAAATCCTGCACGGCCTTGACCTCGCCGAAGGACTTGCACAGGTTCTTGATCTCAATCACATTTTCCGTCATTGCTTTTCTCGCCTTTCTTTTCAATGAAAGAACCGATTGCTTCGCCGATCAGCATCCCAATTCCAAAATTATGAGACATCTCCAGCAAAGCGCATACGGCATAGCCGATGCCCATACCGATCAGCATCCCCTCGATAACGTAACTGGATTTGATTTTTTTCCCGGCTGCGTTCGTCGCAAGAATCGCCACGGAAATCCCAACTGTTACCCAGGGCAGCGCTGCCATGATAAAGTCTTTCATTTTTTATTCCTCCGTTTCTATTTCAAACGAGAGCGGAGCTTCTCTGCCCTGTCGTTCAAAACAGTTCTCTTCCTGTCATTCTTTTCCCGGATTCGGATTCTGACGCTCCAGCTCTGCATCGAGCGCAGAATCATGGAGCCGAGAATCAGACAGATGCCGATGATAAAGGTCGCGCCATTGCCAAAATCTGCGGTGCGTTCCACCCGGAAACACTCATAGATGATCATTCGGTTGCCAAAGTAGGTTTGATGATTTTTCGTTCCAATTCAGATTTCAGCTTTTCTTCAACTTCTCTTGGAATTGAAATGGGTTTGGCTCGACTTCCAGAACACTTTTAATGAACTCCACCGCACTCTCCTCGCCGGGGTCGTTGGTGCCCAGTTCACCGCGGAAGGCGCGGGCGAGGATGGCTTTTTTGATGAGGTCGATCTGTTCCAGCACGCCTTCAGCGGCTTCCCTGGCCTGCTGCTCTTTGGCGAGGAGGTCGTCAAGGATTTGGACGACTTCGGCTTGTTCTTCTCTCATTGGAATAAGCAACTCTAAAGAACGGATATCATCCAATCCTAATCCTATTTTTGTGGCTCCGCGTTGCTTATTTCTCATCTGCTGTAATCCGACATCAGAAACTAAATACCACGCAAGGAATTCTGCATCGTCTGTTGCCGTTGGGCGAGCTAAAGCGATGTGTTGATTGATATATGCGTTTTGTTTAATTTCACGTACTAACCCCACCATACCAATGTCTGCGGTAATCGAAATTAAAATATCATTTTTTTGCAATTTTGTACGCTGACCTTCGGTCTGGGTAGGCAAATTCACACGCTGGATATCTGACAAGTCCAGTTCTATTGTGCCATGGTCAAGATTTCCCATCCGAATAAAAATGTCTCCATTATCAGCATAGTACTTAGCCCATCCTCGAGAGCCACTTGTTACATACTCAAATAGCTGCGTAGATGTTCGTGTTTCCCAGCTCTCCATCCCTACTCCGTGCTTTTTTCTCCACCGTTCGGTGAGTTCGCCGGTGAAGGCTTTGTGGAGGATGGCGGCTTTGCGGGTTTCAAAGCTGTCCAGCGCATCCTGTGCCTTTTGCTTGGCCTCGTCCAGCTTGGCAAACAGGCTCTCAATGCGGTCAACAATGCGCTGTTGTTCTGTAAGAGGGGGAAGCGGACATTTTGCGTTGAGTACAGCACTTTCTGAAATACGAGGCAAGTTAATACCTTTAGAATTGGAGACGGCATACTCGATAAAAGTATCTTGGTCCAGAAAGAAATTTAAAAATTCAGGCGTACACAACGATGTAGCATTAAAAACTAGTATATCTGTTGAACAAACCCCATCAAAGGTTGCAACATCATGCTTATTCAAATATGGACGCAACTTCCCATAAAGGATTTGTTGAGGATGAAAAACGTTTTTTAAACTTTTTACTCCAGTGGCAGAATCATATGCAACAATACCCGTATCTTTTTGCATGTGTTCAAGTCCAACATATTTCAGATTGGCATCAGAAAATTCATCGGTCTTTTCTTTGGAGCTTTGTAGTAGAAGTCCTAACCTCACCCAGCACCAATTCTCCGGCACCAATGCCGCCTGTAAGCGCTCTTCCGGCGTCAGGGTTTCTTTTTTTCGGCCTCTCGCCATCAGTCCCGCACCTCCAGCGCCCGCAGCTCCTTCACCACGCACATCAGCAGGTCAACGGCTTCCTCCAGGTTGGCGGCGGCCTCCTCGGCGCTGTCCGCCGGGTCGGGCAGGTCGTTGTAGTCCAACACCGAGTCGTCACGAATCAGGCCCAGATCCAAACTGTTGCCCTTTTCCGCAATCTGCTCCCGGGTAAACACGCTCCACCGCTCATCCTGCACAGCATGGCGGTCCTCGGCTTCATAGGCCTTTTCAAAGTCCGAGAAATGTTCCGTTTTCAGCGGGGCGGTCTTGCCGAAACTGGGCATATTGGTGCGCAGGTCATAGAACCAAACTTCCTTGGTGTTGCCCTTGTCGCTCTTGCCCCGGGTGAAGAACAGCACATTGGTTTTGACACCTTGGGCGTAGAAAATACCCGTGGGCAGGCGGAGGATGGTGTGCAAATTACACTTGTCCATTAGGTCACAGCGGATCTTCTCGCCGTCACCGTCAGCAAAGAGCACATTGTCGGGGAGCACCACAGAGGCCCTGGCTTTGCCGCTCTGCTTCAGGCTGCGGTAGATATGTTGGAGAAAGTTCAGCTGCTTGTTGCTGGTGGGAAAGGTGAAGTCGTCCCGGGTGGCGCGCTCGCCGCCCTTCTTGGTACCAAAGGGCGGATTGGTGAGCACCAGATCAAAGTCGTGGAGGGCTTTTCCCTGATTGGAGAGGGTGTCAGCCAGCAAAATCTGGCCGTCGATATCGTGAAGCATGGCATTCATCAGAGCCAGACGGTGGGTGTCGTGCACCAGCTCACAGCCGGTGAATGCCTCTTCCCGCTCGAATTTCGCCTGGTCGGCATCCAGATCGTAAAAGTCGTCGGTGTGTTCCTTCACATACCGATGGGCGGCGATCATAAACCCGAAGGTTCCGCAGGCCGGGTCGTTGCACCGCTCCCCGGGCTGGGGCTGCATCAGCCGGGTCATCACGTCGATGAGGACGCGGGGCGTGAAGTACTGACCGGCGCCGGACTTCTTCTCATTGGCGTTCTTTTCCAGCAGTCCTTCATACAGGTTGCCCAACCCCTCTTCCCGGGCGGAGTACCAATCCAGACCGTCGATGGTGGTGATGATCTTTTCCAGATTCTTGGGTTCGTCGATATTGGTAGCAGCGCTCTGGTAGATCTCCCGCACCCGGCCGGTGCAGTTCTCGCCCAGTTGGGTCAGCAGCTCTTTGTAGAACTTCTTTAGTTCAATGCCGCTTTTGGCGGTGAGTTCATCCCAGCGGTAGGCTGCAGGAATCTGGCTTTCCGCTCCAGTCTCCTTGGCCATCTTCAAAAACAGAATATAAGTCAGCTCGGTAACATACTGGTGATAGGTGATGCCGTCATCCCGCAGTACATTGCAAAGATTCCAGAGCTTGGATACGATCTCCTGTGTGGTCATGTACGGTTTCCTCCTAATTGATTTTGGAAAATCCGGTCGATTTTCTTGTTTTCAGCAGCTCCACCGCGCTCTCCTCGCCGGGGTCGTTGGTGCCCAGCTCGCCGCGGAAGGCGCGGGCGAGGATGGCTTTTTTGATGAGGTCGATCTGCTCCAGCACCTCTTCGGCGGCTTCCCTGGCCTGCTGCTCTTTGGCGAGGAGGTCGTCAAGGATACGGACAATTTCGGTTTGCTCAGGTAAAGAAGCAAATGGTAGCGGGATAGTCTTAACTTTTCCTGCACTCAGATTAAATAGCCCCGCGGTGGTTTTGGCTCGCTCCTGCATAGTGGCTTTTCCAGCTTGGCTATTTAGATAATAAAGCACATACTCTGGAAAAACATCTGCTGTTTTACTTCTCATCCGAATAATGTGGTTTTGGTGAATACAAAGAGGTAATTCATTATGCCACATTGCACAGCGTCCGATTTCGTTACCACTACCGTTTCCTTCTACAATAAGGATATCCTTATCCTGTAGTTTGAGTTTTTCAAGTTCTTCCGGAGTCACCTCGAAATATCTTATATCTGAAAGATCAATTTTATCTCTATATACATTTGCTACTGCCAGATATGGGATTGGATTATCTTTAGGACTACGAGCTGGAGTTTTTTGAATTCCTGAAACGATTTCAAAACATTCTATTAACTCATGCGTTTCCCAACTCTCCATCCCCACACCGTGTTCTTTTCTCCACTGGGCGGTAAGTTCGCCGGTGAAGGCTTTGTGTAGGATGGCGGCTTTGCGGGTTTCAAAGCTGTCCAGCGCATCCTGTGCCTTTTGCTTGGCCTCGTCCAACTTGGCAAACAGGCTTTCAATGCGGTCAACAATGCGCTGTTGTTCAGGAAGGGGCGGCAAGGGAACTATGGTAAAATTTGCATTTATTATCGTATATGTATCAACAGTTGTCCCTGATGACATTTGGTGAATTTGATTATCAATAAATACACTTTTGTAAAGGAAATACACATATTTAGGATGGAATATCCCTCGATTTTTGAACCAAATAATATTCCCGTCTTTAAAATAGAACTTTTGATTTCCGTTTATCACATAAGGAATTCCTATGGTTCCTACACCACTAATAAGCAAGTCTCCATTTTGCGGTATTCCATATTCTTCAGCAAAGCTACTGTACAATTTTTCAGAGATAAATAGCTCATTATCGACATAACCAGCTTCTGAAAGCTTTACTAATTCTCGAGTACGATAAAAAGGAATTCCTTGTAAAAGCCAATCTTCTTTATGAACACGCTTACTGGATGTTACATCAAAACCCGATTTAATATAAGTCCAGCACCAATTCCCCGGCACCGGATATGGCTGCTCGCGCTCCGGCACCAACGCCGCCTGCAAGCGTTCTTCCGGCGTCAGGGTTTCTTTTTTCTTTCCTCTCGCCATCAGCCCCGCACCTCCAGCGGCAGATTCCAGAGCTTGGACACGATCTTCTGTGCGGTCATGCAATTTTTCCTCCATCATCGTACAGGTACTCGTTTAACTCCAGCACGATGCTCTCTAATTGATTTTGGAAAATCCGGTCGATTTTCTTGAATCCGCCCGCACTTCTGAACCGGGTATCTTCGTCAAAAACACCCACATTGAGCACAGATTCTTCCATGAGATATTTTTCCATGCGGCCAATCCACTTCTGCTCTATGGCAGTGAATTTGTGGGTCTTTTTCAGCTTGTCCACTGCCCGGCGGATCCGGGCCTCGTGGCTGATGAGGGTGGAGCCGATGGCATACCGTCGGATCAGGCTGATAATATCCGCCGCCATCTTCTCGTTGGTCAGCTCCGATATAGCAGTATTGAGCTGCTGGGTGGTAAAGCCCTCCCGATCCAATGTCAGGCGAAGATCCTTCAGGCTTTCCCGGGTCAATTCCTTCGGACGGGTACAGACGATGTTCAGTGCCGCAATCTCGTTGAAATGGGTCTTTACATAGTCGGCGAAGGCGTCCAGATAGTCCTCCGGGCGGTTGCCGGTACCGTAGCCACGGGTATGGCTAATCAGTTCATCCGGCGCATTCGAAATGATTACCGGGCGGCCTCCGTTGGCTCGGGTCTCCCCAAGCAGCTCGAAGAGATCCCGATGCGCGAGAATGCGGTTGCGGGCCTGCTGGGGCGGTTCCTGCTCCAGCTGCTGAATGAACTGGGTGGGGTCCATGCCGCCGGTCATGCTGACGAAATGCTCCATGGTCTTGCTGTCCAGCTTCCGCTTTTTCCGCTGGAGCTTGGCGATAATCTGATCGATCTGGTACGCGATCTGCTTTTCGTTTTCCAGCACCTCGAGACCGTCCAACAGCTGTCCGAAGGAAGCGGATGGATTGGCCACCACCGGTTTCATAGTGTTGACTGTCTCCAAAGATTCGTAGACGCCAACAGGGTCATAGATTTCGAAATGGGTCTTATGAATCTTGGGGCACAGGCGAGTGGCGCGGCCCAACATCTGCTCGAACAGGATGCGGGATTTCACCCGGCGCAGGAACACCAGATTGGTGATCTCTGGCACATCGATACCGGTAGTCAGCAAATCCACAGTGACCGCGATGCTGGGATATCTCTCATTCTTAAACCGCTTAATGGCCTCCTGTACCTTCTTAGGGTTGCCGCCGCCCACGCTGCCGGTGATCTTCATGACCGCATCGTTGTCCACGCCGTATTCAGAGTAGATGTTCTTGAGGATATCTACAATCATGTCGGCATGCTGGTCGTCCACAGCATAGATAAGGGTTTTGCCCTGTTCCTCCGGATTTTCCGGATCGATGTCCTTGGCGATCTCCGCCAGCACCGCCTCGTTAAAGGGGCGCGTGATGATCTTTTTATTGAACTGCTCCACATCGAAGTCCAGCTCATCGTTCAACAGTTCGCTGTTGGTGATTTCGCCGGTCACAGGGTCGTAGACGGTGACGGTATCCCCGGATTGATAGTGAATCCCCTCATCCCGCAGCCGGGTATGGAGGTCATGCGGTGCATCGTGATCCACTAGGTAGCCCTCAATGACTGCCTCCCGGTAGGTATATTTGAAAACCGGCTGACCGAAAATCGCGGTGGTCTGGAGCGCAGGGGTGGCGGTCAGAGCAATTTTTACCGCGTCGAAATACTCAATCACGCTACGGTATTTGCTCTGGTAGTCCCGCTGATCCCGATAGAGAAGCTCGGTATCTCCCATCTCCTTATCCAGCAGGTAGCCCCGGTGGGCCTCATCCACGATGATCAGGTCGTAGTCGCTGACCGCGGGCATGGTTTCCCCACCATTGTAGAGGATGCGCTTCACCATCCCCTGCACGGTGGCCACCTGGATGCGGGTCTCCCGCTCGATCTCCTTGTCCTCCAGCCCTTTGATGTTGTAGATGTCCGCCAGAGGCATCAGGTCCTCCAGCTTGACCTCTTTGAATACATCCAATGCCTGCTCACCCAGCGCGGTGCGATCCACCAGGAACAGGATTCGCTTGAAACGACCTGTCTTCAAAAAGCGGTAAATCATCCCCAATACGGTCCGGGTCTTACCGGTACCGGTGGCCATGGCCAGCAATGCTGTGTTCTCTCCATCTATAATGGCTTGTTCCGCCGCCTGAATGGCCCGCAGCTGATAATCTCGAAGATTCAGTCCGTCCCTGTCACGCAGCAGATCAAAGGGCATCTGTTCCAATGCTCGGTTACCTGCATCGACATTCTTACCCAACAATTCCAGAAGGTTTTCCGGGCTCATCCATCCCCGCAGAGCCTTCGGTACATTGGAGGATTGGCGGAGATCCAGAAACCAGATGCCGGACTTTGTTTTATATTGCTCCAGATAGGGTCTGCCGTTGGTTGCAAAGGTAAATGGAACCTTGTAATCTCCCCAGGCTCCAATCTGGTATTGCGCATCTGCCGCACGAATGTTGCGGGGATAGTCCTTTCCCTGATAATCAATCACGGAAGGGATGTCCTTATGCTCTGCTTTTGCTTCAATAATTCCTACTAACTGCAGACCGATAAACAGCGCATAGTCAGCCCGGCCATGATTCCCAACCGCAGAGTCCGTGGGCCATTCAGCAATGGCAAGATTCCGGCCTTTCACGGGACAAGTACCCTTTGAGAAACGTAGGTTCTCGGTGTCGGCCTCCCAGCCCACCTGCCGCAGTTGTTCATCAATCATATAGCGTGTTTCAGCTTCGGTCTTTTGCCGCTGACTGGCTGCCCACGCTGCCTGTTGACGACGTTTTTCTTTCGTAATCGTATCTGAAATAGCAGCCTTTTCTTCCGCTTCTTTTACCAGCTTTTCTTCCTGTGTTTCATTGGGCACGTCGTCAATGGTGGCCGGATTCGGCAATTCAGAAGGCATCACAAACGGGACATTTTGATAATTCCAATCACCGTAGGTCTGCATAAACCATTCACACAAACTGTGTGCCATTTGCAGCAATGTTTTTCCTTCTGTAACAGAAACATAGTTTTCATGCGCTGCCTTGTTACGCACTTTGCGCAGCGCATGGAGAATATCGACAAGGTCCTGTGTCAGCAGACCTTCCCGAAAAAGCACGGTGATTCGATTGACAGCTGTATTTTCAGGGGGAAGTGCAATACGGTCGTATGTAAACATTAAATTTACAACCGTTTCTCCGATCATTCCTAACTTCATTAAACAGGAGTTGGAATCTGAGTAAAGATAAGATTCTGCCTTTTTCCCAAACTGAGCCAGTACTGGAAAATCTTTATCCAAGAAATCAAAGTTGCTTTTCATCAGTATGCACCACCTTCACAGGTTTTGCGATTTATTTATAGGAGCATGGGTATCTATCATTACAGCTACACTTGCCTGGGTCGTTGATATAGTTTTGGATCGCTTTGTTGAAAATCTCTTTGTCCATCTTATTGCGATAGCGCAGGCAATCACATATCACACGTTCTTTATCATAAACACGAACTTCATGGCCATCTATTTCACCGGTCACCAATTTGAATCGTGATTTTCCGGAATCTTTACTGACAGCCAAATGCCACTCGCCCGGTGTGCGGTCGCTGTAACCATAATATCATAACGCAGTTTCCATACAGAATATGGCATCCGAAAACAGGCGGATCACAGTAGTTGCTTCACTGAAATCGTTGGCATCAATCCATTGATAATAGCCGTAGCGCACTTTTTCTACATAACCCTGCTCAATCAATTTCTGCAACGGACGATATAAAATGTTTCCTTTTTGCAGCTGCTTTGTTCGCATCATGCTGTTATAACGATCAAATATCTTCTTGTAATCGTCAATCCTTTTCATGCTTAAGCTCCTACATGATTTTTGCCTTTAGCAATGCATAAAGCGGACAAAATAATACATTTTTATTGTATGAAATTTCCGAAGCTTTGTCAACACAACTTCGCCCTAAGCCCTTCCATAAATATGATGGGGAAACCTTTTACTCAATAGAGTACCGTGGTATTGCGGACAAAAGCGAAATCTAACTCTGAACATCCCAAATTGCAAGCTGAAAATAAAAAACAACTAACTGACTAATCAAAATCAGTTAGCTCTTTACTTTTTCAATAATTCAAATAATGTTGCTACAGAGGGCTTCAACCCTTAGAAAACCCAGTATTTCCGGGCTTTTTCAGGTCTCTGGAATCATTCCCACTCGCTCCCGAAAACCTTAACTTAAATAATTCTGTTTAAGTATTTTCACTCGTGGGATTTATATTATCTGTATTATCCATAAGATATGGACTATTAGATTTTTCGTTGCCATTGTGTTGCCACGCTGACAGCACTATTATGATATTTGTAGGGGGCTCTGTTAGTTGAAACCTTTGTATGTTCCAAAGCCTAACATATAGGCCGCCATCGCAATAGCTAAATCCTTAGATTCGATATTCTGCTTAGAAGCTAACGCTCTCAGTTCGTCGTGTTAGAACAACCATCGGATTTAGACGGTATTTCCTATCGGGCAATGATGGTCGAATATATATTCTATTTCCGTGACAAAATCGTTGGAAGTATCTATGATGACCGTTTGCTTGTAAAACCCGTGACCTCGGCACTCTCACTTATGCCGACAGCAACCTACGAATTTCCCTATGAAGGAGCGAAAGAAATGCTTTTAGTCGAAGATATCAACGACAGAGAATTTCTTTTCCAAAGAAAAAGAAAACCACATCCAAAAAATAACGACAAAAAGCCCTTAGCTATGAGTTTCATACCCACAGCTAAGGGCTTAGTTTATAATATGGATTTATTTGTTGCACAACCGCCTGTCAATCATTCTCTAACCGTAAAACCACTGGATTACAAGAATAATGGCTCTTATACAACTGTTATCAATTTGTTATCAAAAGACTCCTTGAAGTGCCGCAAATCCGCATAAATACTGGACTTTTGCGACCTGTCAAATTATTCCCACTCGAGCTTCAGACCTTAATTTCTTATGATAATACGCATTAAAAATACGGTTTTCATCCAAATATTCCACACATTCTACGCTTTACAGAGAGTCTTTATAAACTTTGTAGCCGTTTTGTAGCCACAGCTACCGTAGCAATCTCCGCTAGCTGATTCACCTCAAAGCCACTCGGTACTACTTATTTCAAATGATACATGGAGGATTGCAACATGGAAAAATTCATCTACGATAACAGCAACGGACCTTGGTATGAACTGCATGGAGATTATTATCTTCCGTGTCTGGTCATCCCGGAGAAAGAAACCTACACTATCGGTATCTGAGGCAGGAAGCACCAGCAATACCTCAAAGAGCATCGTCCTATGGTCTATTCCGAGCTCGTCCTCAGCGGTAAACTGAACAGCTATCTCGCTGATATTGATACTCAGGCACGAACAAAATGATACCGCTGTAACCATCGTCGATTTTTTCGGATACGATTTGAATGTCCGGGTTTCGTTCAATGAAGTTTTCAATCAGCTTTCGCTGGTTGGTAACGCTGTCGCTCTCGCTGGAGCGGTCATCTGTATAAGACAGACGGATGTAAGATGTTGCCTGATATTTTGGCATGAAAAAGCACTCCTTTCCTCCCGGAAGCTCCCGCAAGAAAAGAGTGGATTTCGAGGTTTTCAGTTTTCATCCTTTTCCATACACATCGTAGCACGCTTTTGGAAAAAGAGCAAGGATGTCGATTACCTCAAAATCCCTTGCAGGCACTCCTCCAATGTGACCCCGTTGCTGGCAAACGCGGCGTTTACCACAAAATCGCCGCAGCGAAAGCGATAGGGGTTTTTGATCTGGTGAAGAAAGGCCGCGATCCGTTCCTCTTTGGGGAGGTTTTTGTCTACCGTGACTTCACGGATGTCAACCAATTCATCAGCTGCCACTTGTGTACTGGTTTGTGTCAACTGGCTCATAAGGGTTCTCCTTTCTTTGTAGTCGGTTTCAAAATCACATGAATGCGCTGGCAACCGAAGTTGCCAGCGCATGGTATCTGACTTTGAAAAGAAAGGGCTGCACCCAAATGATGGTCTGTTGTTGCTAACAGCAAATGGGCGAAGCCTCTCAGATTATATCCGTTGCTTTCGTCACATTTGCCACGCGCCCCTGACGATAGGGACATTCCTGGTCTCCGCTGGCGCGGCTGCCATAACTCCGCAGCATCGTTTTACTCGTGCGCCGCAGGGTTCCCCCCAAGTCTTTAGGAGGCCGTGAGGAAGTATCTTTAAGCCCCCATGCAGTCACCGCGCCACGAAGTGCCGCCTCCGGGTCTCAGGCTTGCGTAGATCGCTCAGAATAGCCTGTTCATCACCTCCTGGGCTGTCCATCTTGGCGGCGCGCCTGATTCGCTCGTACATGGGTTATGTACCAGAAATGCCGTCTATTCAGTTGTCAATGTGCCAAAGAAGGTGAAAGGTTGTCCTTCTAATAGTAGTAAAGAAAAAGACAATATTTTCGCTATGCTAATCAAACTTTCTCAAAATTTTTCCAGCCGTTTCAAGCCACGCTGAATACTGTCATACACTCGGCTGAGGTCAACATCTTCCGCCTGGGCAATTTCCTTGACGGTCATGCCAAGGTAGAACCGGGCGTAGATCCGTTTGGCCTGCTTGTCAGGCAGGGTCATCACCGCAGCATAGAGTTGATCACGCAGCTGCCTGTCCTCCAGGATTTCTTCCGGGGTCAGCGGGTGTTGCACCACGGCTTTCTCAATGCCGTTGTCGCAGTCCAGAGAATAGTGCGCTTTGTAGTTATACATCTGGCGCTTGCGAGCTGCTTCAGCTCGCTTATCTGCCAGGAACACCGCCTGCACTTCATCGGTCACTTCCGAAAAAATGTCCGTCTTATATATATCGGGATACAGGTCCCGAAGATTGATCTTCTGCATTATGTACCTCCATTTCGGTTCACGGGTCCAGTTGACGGGTGAATCGAATGGAGGCGGGGATCGGCAGCGGTACAAATCGGGAGATTTCCCGAAAAATCGACAACAAAAAACGCCAACTCCCCGTAAAGGGAAACCGGCGCGACAAAAAAGCCTATTATTCTGCTGATTTAGACGGAACGATAATACTGATGTATTGTCGCAATACCCGGGAGGAGGGGTAAGACTTTTTTAGCTGGTGTAACTCATGGCTATTATGAATGACGAAAATTGACATGGCGGCATCCTCCCATATGTCGCCCCTCTGATCGCACGAGCATCGTCGCAAAAACAAAAAGAAGCGGCAGCTCTGAAATGAGCCGCCGCTCCCGGTGCGTGAAAATCTCTCTGCTGTACGACGTTTTTTCTTTTGCCGTCGTGAGGCAGTTTGCGTTTCAATATTAATTTCTGATATCGTGCCAATGTAATGCAATCAAGCCTTTTTTGACTCGGCTGTTTTTTCCTTTTTGGGTTTCATACTCCAAAACACAACATTCATCACGATTACGATCAGCACAACTACAGCCATGGATACCCAAAAGCCCATGTTAAGGCCCAGCCATTCGGTTGTTCCGAAAAGAGTCATCCAAATTTCCTTCCAATTCATCATGTGCACCTCCTTAAAGCAGCTCGCCATAGTGGCGGACATAGGCTTTTTTCAAGCTGGTTGCCAGCACCATATACAGCAGGATGCAGGGGATCAGATACGCAAAATACGTTGCGGGCAGAGCAACAAAACCAAGTGCCGTTCCGAAAACTGTAAAAGGAATTACAGTCAGGACTGCAATACCGGTCATGGTAAGCAGCGTCACTGGGGCAGAGGCGCGGCTCTGAATGAAGGGCAGCTTCGGAGTGCGGATCATGTGAATGACCAGCGTCTGGCTCCACATGGATTCTACAAACCATCCAGCCTGGAACATCCCGATATACTGCGCCTGCATGGCCGCAAGCTCCGCTCCGCTGTAATGAGCGGCCAGATCGTTGAACAGAACACCACCGGACACGAACATGGGGCAGAATACAAAATACATGAAAATGTAGGTTGTAAAGTCGAAGATGGAGCTGGTAGGTCCAATCCAAATCATAAAACTGCCTACGCTGGACGCATCCCACTTCCTGGGCTTGGCGATAAATTCCTCGTCCACGTTATCCCAGGGAATCGCGGTACAGGACAGGTCGTAGATCAGGTTCAGAAAAATCAGATGCACGCTCATCATCGGCAGGAAGGGCAGCAGCGCGGAGGCCGCCAGTACCGAGAACATATTGCCGAAGTTGGAGGATGCGGTCATCTTGATATACTTGATCATGTTGGCATAGGTCTTGCGGCCTTCGATAATGCCCTGCTCCAAAACCATCAAGTCTTTTTCCAGCAAAATAATATCAGCCGATTCTTTTGCCACGTCTACGGCGGTATCCACCGAAATGCCAATGTCGGCGGCTTTCATAGCGGCGGCATCATTGATTCCGTCGCCCATGAAACCAACGGTATGGCCGTTTTCCCGGAGAATCGAAACCACACGTGCTTTCTGGTCGGGCGTCAGCTTGGCAAATACGTCGGTGGATTCTGCGGCTCTTGCCAGCTCTGCATCACTCATTTTTTCCAAATCGGAGCCAAGGAGCATATTGCGAACCTTCAGCCCCACCTGCTTGCAGATGGTATGGGTCACTTTGTCGTTGTCGCCGGTCAGGATTTTGGTGGTCACGCCGTGATCTTTTAACGCCTTGATTGCGTCTGCGGTGGATTCCTTCGGGGGATCGAGGAACGCAAGATACCCGATCAGCACCATATCACACTCGTCCTTCACGCCGAAAGCACCCACCGGGGAGGGATTGCTTTTCTGCGCAATGGCGAGAACACGGAAGCCCTTGTCATTGAGGTCATCCACCGTTTCCAGAATACGGCGGCGGACATCATCGGTCAGCGGCTGCACACCGCCGTCACACTCCGCATAGGTGCAGATGGAGAGCATTTCTTCCACAGCGCCTTTTGTCACCATCTGGGTCTTGCCGGTTTTGTCCTGTACCACCGTGGTCAGACGGCGGCGAGTGAAGTCAAACGGAATTTCATCTACCTTCACATAGTTTTCAGACAGGTCGAGCAGTCGGGAATCTTCCGCTTCTTCTTCCTCTGTCTTATGGATAATCGCCAGATCCATCAGATTCTTGTAGCCGGTCTGGAAATAGCTGTTGAGGTAAGCGTGGCGCAGCACCCGCGTATCGTCCTCACCGTTTACGTTTAGGTGATATTCCAGCACAACTTTATCCTGTGTCAGCGTTCCGGTCTTGTCGGTGCAAAGAATGTCTATGGCACCGAAGTTCTGGATGGAATTCAGGTTCTTGACGATGGTCTGCTTTTTGCTCATGGAGACCGCACCTTTGGCAAGGCAGGTCGTCACGATCATGGGAAGCATCTCCGGGGTCAAGCCGACGGCAATGGAGATGCCGAACAGGAATGCTTCCAACCAGTCGCCTTTCGTAATGCCATTGATGAAGAACACCAGCGGAACCATGACCAGCATGAAGCGGATCAGCACCCAGGAGACGGCATTGACACCCTTGGTAAAGCTGGTTTCAACCGCTTCTCCGGCCACTGCGGATGCCATAGAACCAAACAGCGTATTATCACCGACACAAACAACGACCGCTGTTGCACTGCCGGAGACAACATTGCTGCCCATAAAGGCGATGTTTGTATAATCGGTTATGCTGTCTTTGGCCGCGCTGACATTAGGCGTTTTTTCAATGGGCTCGCTTTCTCCAGTCAAACTTGCCTGACTGACAAACAAATCTTTTGCATCCAGAATTCGAACATCAGCCGGAATCATATCCCCAGCGGACAGATGCACGATATCGCCGACCACCAGATCATCCATGGGGATTTCAACTTTTACCCGATCCTTACGGGTAACGGTGCAGGTGGTTGTGATCATGGCCAGCAGTTTTTCCGCCGCGTTTCCGCTTCTGGATTCCTGTACAAAGCGAAGTGTGCCGGAAATCATAACCATAGTCAGAATGATCACCACAGTCAGAGGGTCAAAATCCTCCGGCGCACTGCCTAAAAGAGAAAAATAGGGAAACACCATATCCGTCATGGTGGACACCAGCGCCAGACAGAACAGGATGGCGGTAAAGGGATTGATGAATGCACCGGCCAGCCGCTTGGCCAGAGATTTCTTTTTTTCGTGTGTTACTTTGTTGCTGCCGTATTTGGCGTGGCTTGTAAATACGCCGCCCGGATCAAGCCCACGAAGTGTGGTATGCAGGTTTTTCAAAACCTCTTTAATGGGATTGGTTGCCGCAAACTGAATGCGGCGGTTCTGCTCGTCACGGATGACCGTCTTTTCCGCTGCCTGACGAACCGCCATGCGATTTTCTTTCTTGTTCATTGGTCTTACCTCCTTGAATCTTAGTAGAGGCAAGGGCCATCACATGAGGGACACGGAACTTCCGACCCCATGTGCTGCTCTTTGCCTTCGCGGACTACTGTCAGAGTCCATGCCATTCACCTCACTGTTTTATGGAATATCTATCTGAAACCGCATTGCGGATTATTTTTGGCGATATCGATTACTTTTTTCGATATACCAGATATCAAAGCCGGCAATCATCAGCCACGCAATCATGGCGGCCACAAACCAGTGGTCTGCAAATCCAGACCACAATCCCTTCATCAGAAAAATGATGCCATTAAGCGCAATGACTTCTCCAATATTGCGGCAAAGCGGGACAATTTTAATTTTCTCTTTTTCTTCCTGCGGCATATTTTTCCACGCAGATAAGTGAATATGTCCTTTCCCGCAGGCAAACACAAAGCCCGCTATGGTGAAAAGAACTCCAAAAAAGATGCAGGTGTAATCCATGGCTGCTCACTCCTTTCGGTGATTGATTTCATTTCTTAGTTTCTTTAATTTCAGAAGTCTGATGAGCAACATCACTGCCGTAACTGCTAGAACAAGCCAAATGACAGCAGATACTTGATACCAAATCTGAAACATCAAAATTCTGTGTTCGGAAAATATCCAGCTTAAACAGCCGCATATTATTGTGAACACGGCGTAAAGCGCAAAGAAAACTGTCAGTCTATGATCTTTGATTTTCTTCTTCACTCACAG
>JBMNQH010000012.1:0-42145 GCA_050944035.1 Oscillospiraceae bacterium
CTACAACCTCCGGGAGAATCCCTGCAAGAAGGCGGGCAGCATGGGCAAAAAGAAAAACCGAGAGATGATGTTCTGGACCAAGGAGCAGTACCTGAAATTTGCCGAGGTGATGATGGACAAGCCGCTACAATGATCCGCTGGCCTATGCGGAACTGATTTTGAATGGTGAGCCGGAACTATATCTAAAGGCTGTGACAAAGAAAGCTCCCTTGGACTAAATCTCCAATTCAGAAAAAGAAACCCGCCTGCATTCATACCACCTATATGGATGCGGACGGGTTATTTCTATTGAATTTCCTGTTCCAAATTCCGGAACAGCTCAGAATTGAAGAAGTCCTCGATCGTGATTCCCAGACCATCGCAGAGTTTCTTGATTGTAGAAACTGTTGCGCTGCGGTTCCGACCGCTGATGATGTTGTTTACTGTGGATTGGGTCACACCGCTCATGCTACAGAGCTTGTTGATGGAAATATCGCGCTCGCTGCACAATTCTAAAATACGCTCCTTAACAGCTTCTCCGATGTTCATGGGTATCACCTCTCTTCACTGATGATACCCGCTTCCTCTTGAAAAGATTAACCCTTTTGAGTTAATATAACTCAAAAGGGTTGGAGGTCATAAGATGGATACGAAAAGCTGTTTTTTCATTGGACACAGAGAGGCATCGGAAGAAATTTATCCAGTATTGTATGCAGCTGTGGAGCAGCACATTTTGGAATATGGCGTCACAGAATTTATTGTCGGTCACTACGGCGGATTTGACCGCCTTGCAGCATCGGCAGTCAAAGAAGCCAAGCGCTTCTACCCTGAGGTGAAGCTCACTTTGCTATTGCCATACCATCCGGCAGAGCGGCCCATCGCGACACCCAATGGATTTGATGGAACATTCTATCCGCCAGGGATAGAATGTGTTCCGCGCAAGGCTGCAATTATAAGAGCAAACCGCTATGTTGTTGATCATGTAGAATATCTGATTGCCTATGCCTGGCACCCTGCCAGCAATGCGCGGGAGCTGGTGGAGTATGGAAGAAGGAGAAAAGGTCAAAATCATTTGCAGGTAACAATATTAAAAAGATGAACAATAGTTTCCCATAAACTTTATGAATACTCATGGTTTCATGAGGTTATCTTGCTGTTTTGTGTGTGATGTGGTATAATATAGAAAATTCGACAATGAATGGGGAATTGATTATGCCAGTCAGTTATGACAAGCTATGGAAGATGCTAATTGATAAACGGATGAATCGAACAGAGCTAAAAGATATGGCTGGTATAAGCTTCAATGTTTTGGCCAAAATGGGACGAAATGAATATGTATCAATGGATAGTCTGGAAAAAATATGCTGTGCTCTTGATTGTAATATTGGCGACATCATTGATATTATAGCAGATAAAAACTAACAAAACTGGAAGGAGGAGAAACGCATGGACTTTAAACAGTATAGAGGAAAGAGTATCCTTGCATGGCTTTCTTATAATGCGAATTACGAAGATCCCCATGGAGGTATTAACAATCGCTGCTATGTTTATCCTCGTGTAATGAATGGTGCTAATTATGACCCTATTGACTCGACCGATTTTCCTAAATTGGGCCGTATCATGGAAAAGCTAATTCTGAAATTCGTACAGCACTTATCTTGCTAAGATGCGAAGATAAATTATATGGTCCTTTCGAATGCGATACAAAAGAAGGGATGACAGCACTCCATGGATTAAAGGATTACCAATATAGTGTTGGCGAATATGCTGCAATGAATTACAATGATGATCTTTTAGTAATTGAGGATCAGGACGGAGAAGAAGCTGTCATTCTCATTCCAAAGGTATCCGTTCCTTCCCCTGACGCGTGCGAAATTCGTTACGATTGGATAAGCGAAGAAATACTTATTGATAGTTTTGTTGATTCCCTGCGTGTCGAGAATTCCTACACTCGTGAACAAGTGCGTCAGCTCAAGGAAATGGTCCATCAGCTTGTTGAAAGCGGTGCCGGTGTGCAGTTTACGAATGACCGTATTGCTAAGATGCAAGCACTATTGCAAAGTATCGGTCAAAAAGAGGAATATGTCAGAGATGTTGTGGAATATGCACTTACGGATGAAAGCATGAAAGCAGCTCTGACTGAAGAAGTTGTGAATAATTATTTCGATCGAATTCAGAGTAAAATGCTTGAATTCTCCTCGGTGCAAGAACGCATAGACGGTCTAAAGAAACAGGAGGCCGCCTTACAGCAAAGCGTAGAAATGCTTCAAGGAAGTGCTGAACATGGAAAGTCAGAAAGTTCTGAAGATGACCAGATAAGAATTTCTGAATTAACTCAAGAGATAGAAGAGTTGCGCAAAAGAAACGAGGCTTTAAACGAAGAAATCGGTCTTCACAAAGAAATAAAGGATCTCACAGCAGAACGGGATCATTGGAAAAGCGAGCGAGACAAGGCAAAAGACAACTATGATCAACAGTTGATTGATAACAATGAACTTAAAAAGCAGTTTGATGCCACACTAAAATTGTTTAATGATAAAGCTACACAAACAGCTCGAATTCTTGACAGTAAGTTACTTGATAAAATTTTGCGCGGGATCGGTGAAGAACCAGCCGTAGAGGATATTGTGCCCTTTGATAGTTCTTTGCTCCATGCTGAGCCGATGGATGCTGTTGACATTATCAAGCGTGTAACTGATTTCATTAGTGAAAAAGCACACAGAGATGTAACCTCTAATGATGTTGCAAACTACCTTATCTGTATTACACAGGGGTTTATTACCACATTCGCTGGTGAACCTGGGACTGGTAAAACCTCTCTCTGTAACATTCTCGCGAAAGCTTTGGGGTTAGTAACAGATATTCCACAAAGGCGTTTTGTCGATATCTCTGTCGAACGAGGGTGGTCTTCCCACAAGGACTTTATTGGATACTATAATCCTTTGTCGAAAAAGATGGAACGCAGTAACGGGGAAGTATTTGATGCATTCGAGCGAATGGATAGCGAATATGATTGTGACCAGTCCAGAGTTGCTCCCTTTATTATCCTTCTCGACGAAGCAAATCTCAGCCCTATAGAGCATTATTGGGCAGCGTTCCTTAGAAACTGTGACTTCACATCTGTGTCTAATCGTTCTATTCCTCTTGGTGGAACCAAAAGCTTTAAGCTTCCTGAGCATCTTCGCTTTCTTGCAACGGTCAATTTTGATCATACGACAGAGGAACTCTCCCCAAGATTTTTGGATAGAAGCTGGGTTATCATGTTGGAACCAACCAGAGTGGATGATGAAATTGATGAGGATATCAAAAATGTTGAAGATATGGTATCTTTCGAGGCTATGAAGGCAGCATTCTGTATTCGGGAAGATGATGTGATTGATGAGGCGGTGCAAAATAAATGGAATGCCATTCAGAAGATTTTTAGAGATAGATCGCTCCAAATTATGCCTCGCAATCTGAAAATGGTAAAAAATTACTGTGCAGTTGGATGTAGGTGTATGGAGCGTGACACTCCTGCAACGAAATTTGCGCCTCTGGATTACGCGTTATCCCAGAAAATTCTTCCTACCATCAACGGAAACGGCGAGAACTACCGTATGTTAATTGAAGACTTGCTGAAAGAATGCACGGCACAAAACATGCCTATAAGTGCTAAGCACCTCGAGAGAATGAAGCGTATTGCAGAAAATAACATGGGTTTCTATCAGTTCTTCTCTCGATAAACGACTAATACAAAAGGAGGACATATCCATGATGGTAAAATGCACCTTATCATGTCAGAACCCAAGCCAAAGAGCTGAGTTCAACCTGTCGGACTGCCTCATGGATATGTCCTCTGTTGATTTTTCTAAATGCGCTGCGGTTTTTGAAGATGGCAGCTATGAGATTTACTTTGTGTGTGATCAGTATAATAGGACTGAAGTTAAGTCCGTTGCTGTATGTGTGAATGGTGAGCAAGTAGGCGACATAGTTTTAAGTGCTAATACAGCCATTGTTGAGGGATCTACAAGATACAGAGATGATATCTTTGCTAAGCAACCCTTTTTGCTCCATTATGATCTTATTGCTGTTTCTTTTATCTTGTCATTTGTTGACGGCTCATCCAAAGAATATTTTACAGATTTTTTGCTGTGTGTGAGCAAGAATCAAGAAGATGCCACTAATATACAAAATATGCTCCAAGAGTTGATTGCATTTGATGATTCACAGGTTGGTGAATGGATATTTTCTGATGGAAAACGAGGTGCAAGCAATAGCCTCTATGAAGGAAAATGGAATAAGCGCGCATATAAGTCTCTGAGTTCATATATTCAATTATTGGAGCAAGTAATTGCGTGCTATAAAAATAATTTTGCATATTTCAGGATGCAAGGTAAACATACAATCAAGCAGTCAAGTGTACTCGTTCCTTATGAAAAGGTGAAAAAGGTTTCTCGTGACAGTTTTAATTGGATTATGCAAAATGCGGATCAATTAGCTGATGTTCCTTATAGCAGTGGTGTCCAATATCAGGGGAAAAACTATTTGCCTTATCACATCAAAACGGATGCAAGCCAAAAAAGTTGGGACGTGTATGAAAATAGGATAGTCATTTCTTTTTTACACACTGTCTTGTTAAATGCAAAACAGATTTTTTGGGAGTTTGACAGAGATATTTTGAATGAGGAGCGGATTATTTCAAGAATTCATGGAAGTTTTCCCAAAGAATACTGTGCGCCAATCATTACAATTAAATCCTTGCAGATTTCTTTTTGCAGAATTCTATTAGGAAAGCTTAATCACTCCATTGATACACTGCAAAATCTCTACACGCAGTATGAAACGCTTTTTGATGTTCAAACTTCAATGCTGACGACCCTTCCAAGAAAAACAAGTACATTTTGCGAAATCAAGCCTTATGCTCAAGTATTTAAGATTATAGTTCACTGGTTCCAGTATGGTGAGTACAGTCTGGAAAAAGAACGACTGATTTTGCAGGTTAAAACATTGGATAAATTGTTTGAATATTATTGCTTACTACAACTTTTAAAGTTGTTAGCAGATAATGGATATCATAAAGCTGATATCCAAGAGCCTGCATTCAAGTACCTCTATACCTCGGCAGACGGGCATTACCAGAACGAACAAGATGTAGCAAATACATATGTGTTGAGCCGTAATCACATAACAGCAACATTATACTATCAGCCAGTTATTAGTGCATTTAACTTTGAAAATGGCCTTACATTATACAGAACAACAAGTAAAAAAGGCTACTATACCCCAGACTTTGTGTTGAAGTTCTCGTTCTCTGAGCATGATGAGGAGTACATAATTTTTGATGCAAAATTTGCAAGTAGAGATACCATTAAGAACTTTCGGTTGCCAGAAGTTATTCGCAAGTACTCAAGTGAGCTATGTGTAGCCGCTAACTCTCGTGCGCCTAAAATGGTATGGATTCTTCAAGGTAGGGTAAATAGTAATGAGAAGGCGATTTGGCGATACCACAATTCGCCACTAGTTTCCGTATGCCGGCCCGCCACATCGTTTGGAATTGTTTCAGTCAATACAACTATAGAGATCAGGCAGCGATTGTGGAATGAGATAAAAAGTAATATCTTGCTCCTGCAGTAAATCTTAGTGCATTTATCCTATTTCACATTATTTCGATTTTAGTGTGCATAATAGGTGACACCTATATAAACTTCTGGCAACACCATGGCAACAAAAAATCAGATAGCCTCTACTATCTGAATAATGGAAATAATGCCAATACCCTGAACTAAATCCCATAAGCAAATCTGTTTAGAAAACTTCTGGCAGGAGCGAGTGGGAATAGGAGGTATGGTTTATGCGGCTGGAAGTAATGACCTGGAAACAGGCGGAACGGTATTTTCAAACCCACGATATGGCAGTATTGCCTATTGGCAGCATCGAAAATCACGGTTCTCACCTGGCGTTGGGCACCGATTTTCTGGTTCCGTCTAAAATTGCCGAGCAGCTTGACCGGGAAAGTGACGTGCTGATTCTTCCGGCGGTGCCGTACGGAGTGGCGGACCATCACGGCGGCTTTCCGGGCACCATCTCCATTGGATACGACGGGCTATACTGCATTGTGTCAAAAATTGTGGAAAAGCTTTACGGCTACGGTGTACGCCGATTCATTTTTCTAAACGGCCATGGCGGAAACAATTCGGTTTTACAGCACATTGGGATTGATCTGAACGGCCGTGGCGCCGTTTCGGCCATTGTCAACTGGTGGCAGATTGCGGGGCAGCTGAATCCCGATTGGAAGGGAGGACACGGCGGGGCAGAAGAAACGGCGGCCATGCTGGCGATTGATCCGGATTGCGTCCATATGGAGGATTATATCCCACTGCAGCCACAGAATTTATCCGACACGCTTCGGTGTGCGGGAATGTCTGAGGTGGAATTGGATGGCGTGGCGGTAATGACCCCGCAGTTGTTTCGGAATCTTTCCCCTGGGGGATGGTATGGACCGGACGATCCGAAATGTGCTACCGCTCAGTGGGGGGAGCAGATGCTGGATGCCTGTGGAAAGTTTATTCTGCGTTTTTTGGCAGAGTTTCAAAAAGTAAAACTTCCGCAGACAAAGGCAAAAAAGGAAAGGGAATAGTCGATGGGAATTTCGTTCCGTCTACTGAGCGTGGAGGATATTGGCGATCTGCGGGAGCTTTTGGAAAATGACGGGATGCTTTATCATCCGCAGTACCTTGCCCATTTTTTGTGTCATCCGGAGCTTGCGCTTTCGGCGCGTTCGAAGAAAATAGACCAGTGGGAATGACCTGCTGTTATCTCTTGCCGCGGTTGGATGGAAAGACCATGTTTTTTCTGTATTCGCTGGACATTTTACCCGCCTGGCAAGGACGTGGAGTTGACAGCCGTTTTATGGTTTGGTTAGCGGATTACGACCGAAAACTGCGCTGTTCAGAACTGTTTGTCATCACGGATAAAGAAAATCCCCGCGCCTGCCGAGTTTATGAAAAAGCTGGTGGAAAAAGCGAGTATGATAACGAGGTTGTCTATGTGATCGATTATGAAAAGGTGGAGAACGGAGAAGATGGAGTTTGAACAGTTTTGCCAGGTCATAGCGGCGATCTGTTCATCTTGCTGCCTTTTTAAAGAGGCTTTCACCGAAAAAGTAGACTGAAATAAGAAAAAAGTGCTGTTTTTCACGAAAAGCCGATAAAAACAAGAAAAAAGGGTTGCATGGTGGCCTCGAAAGTGGTACAATAACAACGGTATAGGATGGATGATGAAAGAGTGGGATTTCCCGCTCTTTCGTTTGTATAAGGGGTTTTTCCCGTCCTTGCGGAGCAAAATAAGGAAAAGGCCCTTCCGGCGGGGCGGCAGAACAGGAACAAGCCGGAGAAAGGCAGAGGCGATTTATGGCATCCGGTAAAAAAAATACCGTCGGCATTGTCACTGATCTAGTGCGGCCGATTACCGATGAATTGGGCCTTGATTTATGGGATGTGCGCTTTGAAAAAGAGGGTTCAACCTGGTATCTTCGGATCTTTTTAGACAAAGAAGAAGGCGTAAATATCGATGACTGCGAGAATGTCAGCCGGCGTCTGAGTCCCATTTTGGACGAGACTGATCCGATCGTGCAAAGCTATACGTTGGAGGTTTCTTCCCCCGGCATTGGGCGGGACCTGCGCCGCCCGGAGCATTTTGAAGCGTTTTTAGGTGCGGATATTCATGTCCGTCTGATTCGGCCCATCGAAGGGGAGCGGGATTTTGTTGGCCAGCTGGTTTCTTACGAAGATGGCGATATCACGCTGCTGTTAGATGATGATTTGGAAATGACGGTTGGAATGGATGAAACGGCGTTTGTACGTTTATATGAAGAAATAGACATGGGAGGACTCAAGTGATGAACACCGAATTTTTCGAGGCGTTGACCCTTTTGGAAAAAGAGAAAGGGATTCCCGCTGATTACCTGCTGGAAAAGATCAAGGCGGCAATTGCCATTGCTGTCAAACGCGATTATGGTGGGAGCGAAAACGGGTTGGTGGAGATTGACCCTGAAAAAGGAAAATTCCAGGTGGCAATCCGTAAAACTGTGGTGGAAGCGGTGGAGAACCCGAATACTGAAATTTTGCTCAATGACGCATACAAATATGATAAAAAAGCAGAAATCGGCTCGGTGGTAGATATTCCGCTGGAGACCAAGCAGTTCGGTCGTATCGCGGCTCAGGCGGCCAAGCATGTGATTCGCCAGGGGATTCGGGAGGCGGAGCGCGGCCAAATGATGCAGGAATTCCAGAGCAGGGAACATGAAATCATTTCGGCGAAAGTAGTCCGTACTGATCCGGCCCGCGGTTCGGTAACGTTAGAGATTGGAAAGTCCGAGGCAATGCTCACCCGGCAGGAGCAGGTTCCGGGAGAAGAGTTGCATGAGGGCGATCATGTAAAGGTTTATGTGGTGGAAGTGGCCGCTACCGATCGCGGCCCCCGCGTTATGTTGTCCCGAACGCATCCGGGATTGGTAAAACGCCTGTTTGAAATGGAAGTGCCGGAGCTGTATGACGGTACGGTAGAACTCAAGGCGATTTCTCGTGAGGCGGGTTCCCGTACCAAGATTGCCGTTTATTCCAAGGACCAAAACGTGGACGCGGTGGGGGCCTGCATTGGCCCCAAGGGTGCCCGTGTAGCCAAAATTGTGGATGAACTGGGCGGAGAAAAAATCGATGTGGTTAAGTATTCGGAAGACCCGGCTGAGTTTGTGGCGGCTGCCTTGTCTCCGTCGCAGGTGGTGTCAGTGGATGTAGCGGAAGACGGAAGCAAAAGCTGCACAGTAAAGGTTCCGGATAATCAGTTGTCTCTTGCCATCGGCAACAAAGGACAAAATGCCCGTCTGGCAGCGAAGCTGACTGGCTGGAAAATTGATATCAAGCCGGAGAGTGGATTCTACGGGGAAGAATAATCGCTTTAGCGGGAGGAGATGGGAAAATGCAAATGAGAAAGGTACCAATGCGGATGTGTACCGGCTGTGGCCAGATGAAACCGAAAAGGGAGCTGGTCCGGGTGGTGAAAAGCCAGGACGGAGAAATCTCTTTGGATTTGACCGGCAAGAAAGCCGGGCGCGGCGCATATGTTTGCCATAATATCGAGTGCTTGCAAAAGTCCAGAAAAGCACGGCGTTTGGAGAAAGCATTTTCTTGCCGGATTCCCGATGAAGTTTATGATAAAATGGAGGAGGAATTGCAGGACAGTGAATAAGCTGGCTTCCATGCTTTCTTTGACCCAAAAAGCCGGAAAGCTGATTTCAGGGTTTGATGTGGCCAAAGATTCGGTGGAAAAGAAGAATGCCGGGCTGGTACTGCTTGCAAAAGATTTGTCCCCCAAGTCCCGGAAAGAGATTGCGCTGGTTTGTAAAAGGTCCGGCGCCCAGATAAAAGAACTGCCGTTGACCATGGATGAAGTATGGTTTGCGACAGGTAAACGGGCCGGAATTCTGGCAGTGGCCGATGAGGGCCTTGCCAAAAAGCTGGCGCAGCTGACCGACGACAAGAACAAGGAGGAATCTGCATTATGATGATAAAATACCGTGTGCACGAAGTGGCCAAGGATTTAAATGTCCCCAGCAAAGATATTATCACTTTGTTGGGAAAACACTTTGACACGCCGAAAAAACATATGACGGCGCTGACGGAAGAGGAGCTCAATGTTGTGTTTGAGCATTTTACCCAGAAAAATCAGGTGGAGAGTTTTGACGCTTATTTTGCTTCCGGCAAAAAAGAAGAGGTGGATGAAAAGGAACAGCCAAAAGAAGAAAAAAATCCGGTTTCAGCAGAAAAACAGGAGCCGGTGTCCGCTCAACCTCAGCAAAACAAGAAGCCTGAGGGGCAGAAACCGGGGCAGCAAAATGTCCGCCATCCGCAAAGCGGTCGTCCTGCTGGGCAGCAGAACCGCCCGCATCCACAGACCGGCAATACCCCGGCTGCGACCGTTTCGGAATCCGGTTCTACCGGTACTCGCGGCCGCCATGTAGATATGCGTACCTCCCAAGTCAATCTGGATAAATACAACGAAAAGTATGATAATATTGCTACCTCCAGCATAGGGAACAAAGACACTGGCGTAAAAAAACAAAAACTTACCCAGCGGTCTGCTCAGCGGGGACGCCCCCAATTTTCCCGCAAAGATAAAGAAGCGCAGAAGATGCGTCGTTTGGAGATGGAGCGGCAAAGACGCCAGAAACTGGAAATCACTATTCCGGATGAAATCCAGGTAGGAGAGTTGGCCGCAAGGCTGAAAGTTACGGCGGCCGAGGTAATCAAGCGGCTGATGGCGCTGGGCGTTATGGCTTCGGTTACAGAGGTTATCGATTACGATACAGCAGCGATGGTCGCTATGGAGATCGGTGCCAAGGTGGAAAAGGAAGTCATCCTCACGATTGAAGACCGCTTGATTGATGACAGCGAAGATAACGACGAAAACCTGCAGGAGAGGAGTCCTGTTGTGGTTGTGATGGGTCATGTTGACCATGGTAAGACGTCGCTGCTGGATGCAATCCGTCATGCGAACGTTACTTCAACCGAGGCGGGCGGTATTACCCAGCACATTGGTGCATATCGGGTTATGGTTAACGATCGTCCGATCACCTTCCTGGATACGCCCGGCCATGAGGCGTTCACTTCCATGCGTGCCCGCGGAGCTCAGGTTACCGATATTGCAATCCTGGTGGTTGCTGCGGATGACGGTATCATGCCGCAGACGGTGGAGGCAATTAACCATGCCAAGGCCGCAGGTGTTTCCATTATTGTAGCAATCAACAAAATGGATAAAGATACCGCCAATCCGGATAAAGTAAAGCAGGAACTGACCGAATACGAGCTGGTTCCTGAAGAATGGGGCGGCGATGTCATCTGTGTTCCCGTTTCTGCTGTGACCAAGCAGGGAATAGACACTTTATTGGAAATGGTTCAGCTGGTGGCGGACATGAAGGAACTGAAGGCGAACCCTGACCGCTTGGCCAAAGGTACTGTGATTGAGGCGAAGCTGGATAAGGGCCGTGGCCCGGTCGCTACGGTATTGGTACAGAACGGAACCCTGCACACCGGGGATGTAATCATTGCCGGTACGGCACTGGGACGTGTTCGCGTGATGTTGGATGACCACGGACAGCAGGTGGAAGAGGCTGGTCCTTCGGTTCCGGTAGAAATTACCGGACTGGCGGAAGTACCTTCCGCCGGCGATACGTTCAATGCCGTAGAGGATGAGCGTTTGGCCCGTGAATTGGTAGAACAGCGCCGCCATGAGCAGAAGGAAGAGGTATTCAAGTCATACCAGAAAGTTACGCTGGATAACCTGTTCAGCCAGATTGCGGAAGGCGAAATGAAAGAATTGCCGATTATTGTCAAGGCAGATGTAATGGGCTCGGTGGAGGCGGTGCGTCAATCGCTGGAGAAAATCTCCAACGATGAAGTCCGCGTTCGAGTCATCCACGGTGCGGTGGGTGCTGTGAGCGAATCTGACGTGATGCTGGCAGAGGCTTCCAATGCGATCATCGTCGGCTTTAATGTGCGGCCCGACCCGGTGGCAAAAGAAAATGCGGAACAAAGCGGCGTGGAAGTCCGTCTGTATCGGATTATCTACGATGCCATTGAAGATGTGACCGCCGCTATGAAGGGCATGTTGGCGCCGAAATTCAAGGATGTGGATTTGGGCCGGGCCGAAATTCGTCAGGTATATAAAATTACCGGCGTAGGCGTAGTCGCGGGCTGCTATGTGCTGGAAGGAAAGATCGCCCGCAACGCCAATATCCGGGTAGTGCGCGATGGCATTATTGTAGCGGATGATAAGCTTTCCTCCCTCAAGCGTTTTAAAGACGATGTGCGCGAGGTGGCTTCCGGTTATGAATGCGGTATGACCATGGAAAAATTCAATGATATCAAAGAGGGCGATATTCTGGAAGCTTATGTAGTGGAAGAATATCGGGAAGACTAATCTTTTTCATATTTTTGCCTGGTAAGACTGGGCGGCACAGGGTTACGCGGGACGTAACCCTTTTTGCGCGGACCCCGCGTGAAGGTCTGTCGGCCGGTTTGGCAAATAAAAAATAAGGAGGCGGAGAGGATGCCAAGCTTTCGTCTGGATCGAACCAGCGAGGATGTAAAACGGGAACTGACCGACATCATGCGCACGCTGAAGGACCCGAGAATCAACGGGCTTTTGAGCATTTTAAAAGTGAATTTGAGCAAAGATTTATCGCTGTGCCGGGTATATGTCAGTTCTTTGGACGGTATCGACGCGGCGAAATCCGCAGTTGAGGGGCTGAACAGCGCGGCCGGCTATGTTCGGCGGGAATTGGGCCAGAGAATCAAGCTGCGCCGGTCGCCCCAGATTCAGTTTGTTGCAGATGATTCGATCGAGCATAGTGCCCATATCAATCAAATGCTTCACGACCTGAATAAGGGTTGAGCGGGACGACAGGAAAAGGGAAGGATGATAACATGACAGTACAGCAGACCTGCGAATATCTGAAAGCACAGAATCAAATTTTGATCCTGTGCCACCAAAGTCCCGATGGGGATACGCTGGGTTCTGGCTTTGGCCTGTATTATGCGTTGCGGGCGATGGGAAAACAAGTAAGGGTTGCCTGTTCTGATCCGATCCCGCCCCAATTTTCTTTTTTGCTCCCACAGCAGATGCCGGATTTCGCACCGCAATGTGTTGCGACAGTGGACGTTGCAGACCCGCAGCTGTTAGGGAGCGGGCTTTCCTGCTGGTCGGAGAAAGTGGATTTATGTATTGACCATCATCCTTCCAACCGAAAATATGCGCAACGCACGCTGCTGCGTGCTGATGCGGCTGCTACGGCCGAAATTATGATCGAGGTCATTCGAGAGCTGGGCGTCCAGCCGGATCAAACTATGGCAAACTGCATTTACACCGGTTTGTGTACCGACACAGGATGTTTTCAGTATTCCAACGTTACCTCCCACACCTTGCGTGTTGCGGCGGATATGATTGATTTGGGAGCGGATGCATACCGGATCAACCGCCGGATGTTCGGTACCAAATCCAAGGGAAGGATTGCCATGGAACGAGAGGTTTTGGATTCGCTTACCTACGCCATGGACGGAAAAATTGCGCTGATCGCGGTGACCAGCGAGATGTTAGCCCGCACTGGTGCTTTGGAGTCGGAATTGGATGGGCTTTCTTCCATTCCCCGCGAAATTGAGGGGGTGCAGGTGGGAATCACACTGCGGGAGAAGCCGGGTGGATTTAAAGTTTCTCTGCGCACGGTGGAAAAGATCGACGCTTCCCAAATTTGTTCCGTCTTTGGCGGCGGCGGGCACGCCCGGGCAGCGGGCTGCTTTATTTCGGAGTCGTTGGAGCGATGCCGGGATCAGATTATTAAAGCGGCACAGGCCGCCTGCAAGGAGGCTGGGCTTTGAACGGGAAGACAGATGTTCCCTCCAAAGAATTGTCTGGCATTCTGTTGATTGACAAGCCGGAAGGCTTTACTTCTTTTGACGTGGTTGCCAAGGTTCGCGGCATTGCCAGGACTCGCAAAGTCGGTCATGGCGGAACGCTGGATCCAATGGCCACAGGTGTATTGCCGTTGTTTTTAGGCGCGGCAACCAAAGCCAGCGATATTTTACCGGATCAAACCAAGGCATATGAAGCATGGTTTCGGCTGGGGCAAACTACCGATACCCAGGACTGCACCGGAAAGGTATTGGACGAAAAGGAAGTTTCCTGCACGGCAGCGCAGGTGGAAGAGGCGTTGTCTCAATTTAAAGGAGATTTTTTGCAGATGCCGCCTATGTATTCAGCCATTTGGGTGCAAGGCCGCCGGCTTTACGATCTGGCGCGGGAAGGGGTGGAGGTGGAACGCCAGCCCCGCCCAGTGACGGTGCAGGAGCTGCGCTTACTGCAGGCGAGGGAGCAGGAAAACCTTTACAAAATTTATGTGTCATGTTCCAAGGGCACTTATGTGAGGACGATCTGCCACGATGTAGGGCAGGCGTTGGGCTGCGGCGCGGTAATGACCGGGCTGCGGCGCGTGATTTCCTCCGGATACCGGGTGGAGGATGCGATCACGATTGAACAGGCTCAGCAGCTGGCGGATGCAGGAATGCTAGGGCAGAAGGTACTGCCGGTGGAAACTGCTTTTGCAGTTTATGAACAGATCCAGCTGACGGCAAAGAATGCCCGATTGTTCCAAAACGGAGTTCGGCTGGCATCTTTAAAAGCGGGCTGCGTTGGCATGGAGGGAAACTTCTGTGTTTTTGGCCCGGACAGGCGATTCCTGGGGCTGGGATATGAAGAACAAAGCGAACTTCGCATTCGAAAATTGTTTGTGCGCTAAGATCGGTCAATGCAGAGGAGAAAAGGTTGCAAAAAGAACAAATACAGTGGCTGCCCGGCACAAATCTGACTGCTGGGCAGCTGATGGAATGGCATACCCGGGCGATGTATACTTTCAATTTATCCGGGAGGCTTTTGCTGGTCAACGAACCGTGGCCCAATCCTCCAAAAGCGGTGCGGATGTTTTTGACTCGTTCGCTGGATGGCGATATTTTCTACCGGTTCCGCAGCGATCTGACAGAGAGCCTTATCGGGGAGCTGACAAAATGGGCTGTTCAGGAAAAGGCGCCGCGGGCAGATTCACCCCGATGTCGAGAAGAGTACTTGCGCCTTCCCGACGCGAAAGAGGCGGATTATGGGCCTTGTTATTGGATACCTGAACTCCCAATGCCGGACGACGTGGTGTTTTTAAACCAGGAAAATATTCAATCGTTTCTTCCGGATGCATTTTCTTGGCTTGCACAGGAAATTTCTTATGTACTTCCCTGTGCGGCAGTGATTCAAAATGGACAAGCGGTAACTATTTGCCGCAGTGTCCGAATCAGCAATGAGGCGGCAGAAGCTGGTTTAGAGACGCTTTCTGTGTATCGGGGCCGAGGTTATGCCGGCCTTGCTGTTATGGCTTGGGCAAGAGCGGTGCGAAAAGAGGGCAGAATGCCGCTTTACAGCACTTCATGGGATAATATTGCTTCCCAGCAGGTTGCAAAAAAGCTGGGGCTGCGTTGGTACGGTGTTAACTTTTCAGTGGGGTGAGAGAAAACACACCTAAGGGGAGAGATGAAAATGGAAAAACAGCAAACGGCAGTAGCGCTGGGTTTTTTTGACGGTGTGCATCAAGGACATCGCCGCGTAATCGAAAAAGCGGTATCGTTGGCAAACGGACATCTTATCCCGGCGGTCTTCACTTTTACCATGCATGAAGGCGGTCCTTCCAAAAAGCAGGGGGCTGGTGAAATTACAACGCTGGAGCAGAAAATCCGCATTTTGAAAAAAATGGGGATCCAGCAGATTTATGCGCCTGATTTTTCCGATTTTCGGAATCTGTCTGGAGAAGCGTTTGTTCGTCAGATCCTGCAAGAAAAAATGAATGCGGCGGCAGTCTGCTGCGGCCAGGATTTCCGCTTTGGAAAAGGGGCGTCCTGTGATGCGGAATCATTGTCTGGATTCTGTAAAACCTTTGGATTATCCTGCACGGTTTTGGAGGAAGTGATGGACGGCGGGGAAGCAGTCAGCTCCACTCGGGTGCGTCAGGCAATTGCCGCCGGAGAAATGGAAAGGGCCCGGCAACTGCTGGGTCGGCGGTACTTTTTGGATTTTCCCGTGGAGCATGGCAAGGCACTGGGCCGCAGATTGCAGTTTCCGACTATTAATCAACCAATCCCGGCCCAGATGGTGCTGCCGCGGTTTGGGGTATATGCGACGATGGCCCAAGTGGATGGCAAAACCTATGCGGGTGTGACCAATATCGGTGTGCGCCCCACTGTTGAAAAAGGGATGGCACCGCGGGCGGAAACGTATCTGATTGGCTTTTCCGGCGACTTATATGGGAAAGAAATTCCGGTCACTTTTTTATCTTTTCTAAGACCGGAACAGAAATTTGATTCGGTGGAAGCATTGCGGGCACAAATTGCGGCAGATGCCCAAAAAGCTGACCAAATCGTAAAAAAGGCTTTACAAGAGGATTTCCCCATGGTATAATACATAGGCTAATCATGCTATACCTTGGCTTAGGGGAAACGCCCGGATCGGGATTTTTCACAGCCCTTTGCTAAGATACTGGCAAAATAGAAAAGGTGGAAAGAAAATGCTGTTGAAAGAAGAAAAAGCTGCAATTATTGCGGCAAACAAAACCCATGAAAACGATACCGGTTCCCCGGAGGTACAGATTGCCGTTTTGACCAAACGGATTAACGATCTGACCGAGCATCTGAAAATTCATCAGAAGGATCATCATTCCCGCCGCGGCCTGTTAAAAATGGTCGGCCACAGACGGAATCTGCTGAACTACCTGCAGAAAACCGATATCGAGCGTTATCGTGCGATTGTCGCGAAACTGGGTCTGAGAAAGTAGTTTTTATGCCGGAGGGCGGACGGTTTTCGTCCGCCCTTCAAGTGCATATACTGAAAAATTTGGGGAGGCTAAAGAAAGGTCTTTAGCAGTGAATCGGGGGTTCGGCGGTTTACGGTGTCGAGCAACGGATTTATTGCTAAATTCATCTAAAGCCTGCCAACGTAAAATGGAGGCATGAACATGTTTGAAAATTACCGTGTATTCAAAACAGATTTGGCCGGAAAACCGATTTCTTTTGAAGTGGGAAAAATGTGCGGCTTGTCTAACGGTTCTTGTTTGGTACGTTACGGCGAGACCACTGTGCTATGCAACGTTACGGCTTCGCAGAAGCCGCGTGACGGCATTGATTTTTTCCCGTTGTCTGTTGATTTTGAAGAAAAATTGTACGCTGTGGGAAAAATCCCCGGTTCTTTCTTAAAAAGAGAAGGCCGCCCCTCTGAAAAGGCGATCTTGGCTTCCCGTATGGTGGACCGTCCTATCCGTCCGCTGTTCCCGAAAGATATGCGCAACGATGTATCGGTAGTAATGACGGTTATGTCGGTAGACCCTGATTGCCAGCCGGAAGTTGCCGGTATGATCGGCACTTCTTTTGCCCTGTCCATTTCTGATATTCCGTGGAATGGCCCGGTAGCAGGTGTTAACGTTGGATTGGTAGACGGCGAGATCATTATTTGTCCGGATGAAGCCCAGCGTGCAGTGTCTGATATGCTGGTTACCGTTGTAGGTTCTGCTGAAAAAATTGTTATGATTGAAGCGGGCGCCAATGAAGTGGATGACGACACGATGCTCGAAGCAATTATGAAAGCACATGAAGAATGCAAAAAAATGGTGGCGTTTATTTCGGATGTGCAAAAAGAGATTGGAAAAGAAAAATTCACCTTTGAATCTCAGGAAATTGATCATGATTTGTTTGAGGCAATCAAAGAATATGCCATTGATCGTGTGAAGTATGCACTGGATACCGATGATAAGGTGGAGCGGGAAGCTCGTTTGGCTCCTATTGTGGAGGATATCCACCAGAAATTTGAAGAGACCCATCCGGATCAGGCGGCTCAGATTGACGAGTGTATCTACAAATTGCAGAAGTTTATTGTCCGCCGCTGGCTGCTGGATGAGGGCAAGCGGGTCGACGGCAGAAAACTGGATGAAATGCGCCCGCTGGCTGCGGAGGTTGGCGTGCTGCCCCGGGTACATGGTTCCGGTATGTTTACCCGCGGACAGACTCAGGTACTGACTGTCGCAACGCTGGGATCCATGCGGGAAGCGCAGCTGCTGGACGGTATTGACAATGAAGAAACCCGTCGGTATATGCATCACTACAATTTCCCGTCCTACTCGGTTGGCGAGACCCGTCCCAGCCGTGGCCCCGGCCGTCGCGAGATTGGTCACGGCGCTCTGGCCCAGAAGGCTTTGGAGCCGGTTTTACCCTCTGAAGAGGAATTCCCGTACGCAATGCGTCTGGTTTCTGAGGTGTTGTCTTCTAATGGCTCTACCTCTCAGGCGTCTATCTGCGGCTCTACTTTGGCTTTGATGGATGCAGGCGTTCCGATTAAAGCGCCGGTTGCCGGTATTTCCTGCGGCCTGATTACAGAAGGGGATCGTTGGATGACCATGGTGGACATCCAGGGCCTAGAGGATTTCTACGGCGATATGGACTTTAAGGTGGGCGGTACGCATAAAGGTATTACTGCAATCCAGATGGATCTGAAGATTGATGGATTGACTCCCGAAATCATCAAAGAGGCATTTGCGAAAACCCATAAAGCCCGTGATTATATCCTGGATGAGATTATTCTCAAAGCAATCCCTGCGCCTCGTGAAGAACTCAGCGATTTTGCGCCGAAGATGACTACGCTGAAGATTGACGTGGAGAAAATCCGCGATGTGATCGGTCAGGGAGGTAAAGTAATCCAGAAAATCTGTGCGGAATGTAATGTAAAAATCGACATTGAAGAAGATGGTCGGGTGTTTATTTCCGCCATCAATAAAGATGACATTAAACGCGCTGCAGATATTGTAGAGTTAATTGCGAAAGATCCGGAGATCGGAGCCATTTATAAAGGCAGGGTAACCCGCCTGATGAGCTTTGGTGCGTTTGTTGAGATCGCTCCTGGAAAAGAGGGCTTGGTTCACATTTCCAAACTGGAAAATCACCGGGTGGAAAAGGTTGAAGATGTGGTTTCTGTCGGCGATGAAATTGTGGTTATGGTCACTGAAATTGATCAGCAGGGCAGAATCAACCTGTCTCGAAAAGATGCGCTGGCCAAGCTGGAAGCAAAAAAGGCTGCCGACGCACAATAATCAAAAAAACGAAAAGACCGGCTTTGGCCGGTCTTTTTTATGTGATGAATCAGTGAAAAAAGGAGGTGAAAAGATCTCAAAAGTTAGGAAATTGTGAATTGTAGGGGAGAAACCTTGTGTTGAGGAATGGTTTTTGCTATAATGACAACGATTCATAGGATCTCCTATGAAAATTTTTTGTTATGGAGCTGGTACAACTTTGGAAGACATAGGATGGCAAGTATACTTAGGATTGGTAGCACTTTTGGCGGGTTCGGCGTTTTTTTCCGCATCAGAGACCGCGTTTGCTACCGTGAATACCATCCGCTTGAAAAACTATGTTGATGCAGGCGACAAAAAAGCCGCTATGGCCTTGAAAATCGCAGAAATGTACGAAAAGACCCTTTCAAGCATTTTGATCGGCAACAACTTGGTGAACATTGCAATATCCTCCATCGCAGCGGTGCTGTTCACCTCTTGGATGGGGAATGCAGGTACTTGGGTTTCCACCGTAGTGGTTACGATTGTTGTATTGATTTTTGGCGAAATATTGCCAAAGACCTTTGCGAAAGAACACAGCGAGAAAGTTGTATTGGGCGTATGTGGTGTGCTGCTGGCTTTTATTAAGGTACTGACGCCGGTTTCGTTTTTGTTTTTAAAAATGCAGCATGGGTTTATCAACCTGTTCAAGGGAGAAAAAAAGCAGCCTTCCGTTACGGAAGAAGAGTTAAAGTATATTATCGAAACCATTGAAAATGAAGGCGTTTTGGGAAAAGAGGAAAGCTCTTTGGTGCAGTCTGCACTGGAATTTGATGAAACGCCTGCGGAAAAAATTGCTGTTCCGCGCGTGGATATGGTATGCGTGGATGTGGATGAGAGCATCGACGAAATCTTAGAAAAGATTGTGCCGGAGCATTATTCCCGTATCCCTGTATATGAGCATTCAGTGGATAAAATCATTGGCGTTTTGTATCTGCGTGATATGTTCGATGAAATGGTGCAGCATGGCAAACAGGGATTGGATGTCCGCCGTTTGATGCACCAGTGCGTATTTGTCCATCGTTCGATGAAGATTCCGGCAGTACTGAATATGCTGCAAAAACAAAACCAGCATATGGCAATCGTAACCGATGATTACGGCGGGACCTATGGTCTGGTGACCATGGAAGATATTCTGGAGGAACTGGTCGGGGAAATTTATGACGAGAGTGATGAAATTCCGGAAGGCATTACCCGCGTAAATGACAATTGTTTTGAAACGGCAGGAGAGGTGGATCTGGACGATCTGTTCGAAGAAATTGGATATACCCCTCCGAATTTCGACAGTGATTATCATTCGGTCAGCGGCTGGGTATTAGAGGAACTGGAGCATATTCCGGAACCGATGGAGAGTTTTGTCCGCGGCAGGCTGAAAGTGACCGTTCTGCAAGTAGAAGAACAGCGGATTGGTCGGATTCGGTTGGAGATTTTGCCGGAGCAGCCGGACGGGGACTGATAGAAAGTTGAGGTATCGCTATGGAAAGGCAAAGCCCATTGAATAAACATAAACGCAGAAGCAAATATGCATTGCCTTTGGGTGGAGTATTTCTGGTTTTGGCCGTGATTGGCTTGGTTTCAGTAGCCGGATTTTGTATTCGGCTGACCAATCAAATTATGGATAACACAAAAGAAAAATCGAAATTTGAGGATTATCTGCTTCCAGTGGTTATGTTTGACCCGGTAGAATTTGATTCGCCGGAACATGCGGATCCATTGTTTTTATTACAGTCCTCTTTGTGGGGTACTTTGTTGAGCAATACAGACAAATACACCTATGATGAGAGCGCTATGCTGGTAGTTCCCGCTTCGGATTTGGATGTATATGCGGCGAAACTTTACGGGCCGGAAATAAAACTGCAGCATCAAACCATAGAAGATTTCGATGTTACCTATCCTTACGATCCGGAAACCAAGACTTATGGCGTTCCGGTTATGGGGCAGACCAGCCAATATACCCCTCAGGTAACAAAGATCGAAAAAAAAGGCGATTTGTATACGCTGACAGTAGGGTATATCCCGCCGGGAACCTTGTGGGAAGCCGCTGTGGGCGGCTCCAAATATGAACCGGAGCCGGATAAGTATATGATTTATCAGATGAAAAAAGTAAAAGATGGTTACCATATCTTATCCATTAAAGGGTTGGATACCTGGGAAGCTGAACAACAAAGCGGCGTGGCAGGCACGCAAAGCGTTGCTACGCAGGACGCAGCGGCAGTTTCCGGGAGTCCGGCTGCATAAAATGATGACGAACCGGCTGCGACTGTAGTCGGTTCTATTTTATCAATAAAAGTTTTTATTCTATTATTGTAAAAATTATGAAAAAGGTTTGCTTTTTTTTAGACAATCTACTATAATAAAAGAAGCAAATCTGCGAAATTTAGGAGGAGTTAAAATGCTGGTTTCCGCAAAAGAAATGCTTACCAAGGCGAAAGAGGGCAAATATGCCGTCGGTCAGTTTAATATCAATAACTTAGAATGGACCAAAGCGATCCTACAAACTGCACAGGAAAACAATTCTCCTGTCATTCTGGGTGTATCCGAAGGCGCGGGAAAATATATGGGCGGCTGGGATGCTGTTGTCGGTATGGTAAACGGCTTGCTCAAAGACATGAAGATTACGGTTCCGGTTGCGCTACACATTGACCACGGCACCTATGAGGGTGCAAAAGCTGTCATTGAGGCGGGATTTTCCTCTGTTATGTTTGACGGTTCCCATTATCCGATCGAAGAGAATATTGAAAAAACCAAAGAGATTATTGCGCTGGCGAATGAAAAAGGAATTTCGGTAGAAGCGGAAGTAGGCGCTATCGGCGGCGAAGAAGATGGCGTTGTCGGCGGCGGTGAGGTTGCAGATCCAGACGAGTGCAAGATGATCGCTGATTTGGGCGTTACGATGCTGGCTGCCGGTATCGGTAATATTCACGGAAAATATCCTGATAACTGGAAAGGCTTGAATTTTGAGGTGCTGGCAAAAATCCAGGAAAAAACTCCGGGTATGCCTCTGGTTTTGCACGGTGGTACTGGGATTCCGGCAGATATGATTCAAAAAGCAATTTCCTTGGGTGTTTCCAAAATTAATGTCAACACGGAATGTCAGTTGGCATTTGCTGAAGCAACCCGTAAATATATTGAGGCCGGAAAAGATCTGGAAGGCAAAGGCTTCGATCCCAGAAAGCTTCTGGCTCCTGGCACACAGGCAATTAAAGATACGGTAAAAGAAAAAATGGAGCTGTTTGGCTCAATCAACAAAGCTTAATTTGCGAGTCATTAAAAAACCGCAGTCTTATTGACTGCGGTTTTTTTGTGAAAAGAGGAAAAATCCTGCCGTACCTGCAAATGCGAGCGTTAATATCCTGGATTCTAAAAAATAGGTGGTCAAACCAAAGCCGGCTATGAATGACCGCTGCAAGAAGAAAAAACGGACGCACAGAAATGCTTTTTATGCCTTATAAAATGCGGATTTCATCTAAGTGATAGGCCAACACTTCCGTTTCGGGGAAAGCAGCTCTTAGCTGTTGACAAAGAGGCTCTATCACAACATCTTCCGTATGAAAATGGCCGGCATCCACCAACGTAATGCCTTGTTGGGCCGCAAGAAGAAAAATATGATGTTTTATCTCCGAAGTTACCAACGCATCCGCGCCAACATGGATCGCGTCGGCCAGACAGTCGGCCCCGGAACCGCCACAGACAGCCACCCGGTGGACCGGACGTTTCCCGCTGACGTACCGGACGTTTCCGCCTAAGCGTTCTTTTACAAAACAGGCGAACTGTTTCGGTTCGAGCGGTTCAGGCAGAAAAGATATCCTTCCCAAATATTCGGTTACCGTATTCCCATTACGATCGGTGCAGGAGATGGGAGACAGCCCTTCCAAACATTTGAGTTCCAGCCGTCGGGCAAGCTGATCGTTTACGCCGCCGCGAGCCAAATCCAAATTGGTGTGAGCACAAATAATCGAAATCCCAGCGCAGATCAACTGATGGGGGACGGATCCGACCATTACGTTTTTCAGCGGATCAAAGATAACCGGATGATGGGTAACAATCAAGTCGGCTCCCATCTCTCTGGCTTTGCTCACTACGGATTTTGTGCAGTCCAGTGCTACTAGAATTTTTTTGACCGATTGCGACGGATCTCCTATCAGGAGACCGCTGTTATCAAAATCCATAGAATAGGAAAAAGGAGCCAATTCATCCAAATAAGAAAAAACATCGCTTACCAGCATTCAAAAAACCTCCGATCTTTCTTTTGCCGTATTTTTATATTCCTCCGACACAAAAAGGTAGCGGCAGACCTCCTTGCGTCCGGTAAGATACATTTCATGCCAACAAGGAACCGACACAATGCCAGCAAAAACTCCGCCTGCAAGCAGGCAGGTGCGGCGCGAAGCCAGGTTGTCCGGCTGGCAGGTGATGACAATCTGCCGCAGCCCACAGCGAAACCCAAGCGGCAGTAAAAGGGATAAGGCTTTGGCCGCATACCGGTTCCCCCGATGTTCTGGGGCAATAGCATATCCAATATGACCGCTGTATGCTATCGCAGCAGTTTCTCCTACTCTAAGCGTACAGCTGCCTAAAAGTGTTTCATCCCGGCATCGGCGGATCTGAAAAAAATATGCGGGCAGGTAGCCTTTCTCTGGGACTGCTCTGGTGAGATTAGCAAGTACCAGATGAATTTCTTTGTTGCCAAGATACCCTGGACCGAGGATTTTTGTCAAGAGATTTTTTCTCCTTCCGCCGTCAATAGTCCCAGCTGCTGTTTCCACCGAAGGATACGCAGCACGGAATTGTCAATCTGTGACTGGGGAACAGTTCCGTCCTGCACGGCTTGCAGAACCGCAGGAATCTGGGCCTCAAAATCTGTGCTGATTATCATATCATTTCCCGCCTGAACCGCCAGAACGGCAGATTCCTCCAGACCGTACTGAGAGCAGATGGCATTCATGGACAGATCGTCTGTCAGAATCACGCCATCAAACTTTAAATTTTCCCGCAGCAGCTGATGGACAACAGGCGAGAGAGACGCCGGCAAAGAGCTGTCCATACAGCTGACGATGTTGTGACTGACTAAAATACTGGGGGCACCTGCGTCAATTCCAGCCTGAAAGGGAAGAAAATCCTCTTTTAGGAAAGTCTCCATCGGGCGGTCATCCCGCACAAATCCCAAATGAGTATCACCATTTGGCCCATAGCCGGGGAAATGCTTAAGCACGCTGCCGATACCACTTTTCTGCATCTGCTGTACTACTGCCTCTATGTAAGAAGCAGTAGTGCGGGCATCTTTTCCCAAAGTGCGTTTGTAAATATAATCGGCAGGATTAACGGACACATCGCAAACCGGTGCAAGATTTACATTAATGCCAAGATCCAGTAGAAAGGAAGACTTATCTTTGGCATCTTCTAAAACAGAATCCAGCCCGCCCCGTGCATACAGATCCTGAGGGGAGGGAAAGGGGACAGCACGGAATTGGCTGTGGCGGCTGGCGCGAATTACCTCGCCGCCTTCTTCATCCGCGCCAATGAACAGAGGGGTTTTTGCATTTTGCTGATAATCGGCAATATTTTGCCGCAGCTGATCTGGCGTTTTTCCGGAAAAATCCCGACCAAACAGGATAAAACCGCCGATTTGCCATTTTAATACTGTTTGGTCAGCGTACTCCGCCGGACAGCGCACAAAAAACATCTGAGCAACTTTTTCTTCCAATGTCATGGAGTGGAGAATGTTTATTAACAATTTGTTCTCGGCAGAAATTTCTTCCGCCAGCAGCCGGACAGTTGTAGCGGGAATCGGATCTGCCTGTGACAGCAAGTAGGTTACTTCCACCTGCTGGCCAAGCAAAAGTCCGGTTTCACCAAACTCCATTTGTGCGTTTTCCGTGGAAAAGCGAAAATACTCTGCCTGATCAGTGCGAATCAGCAAGCTGTTCATAGAGGCATCTTCCACTGTCCCTTTTGTCGTTATCCATTCTGTGGAGGAAAAACTTTCTGTAGAGGATGTGCGGTCAACATCACTGCCGGATGTTTGTAGAGACGGTAAACTACAACCCGATAAAAAAAGAAGAACGAGAAAGATAGAAAGAATTTTTTTCAGCATAGATCGGTCTCTTTCAATGATTAAAATAGAATTCCTCTTTGGAGAGATATACAGGTCTTACTTGTCGTAATTCTCTCAGGCGTCGGGAATCTTTGATTTCCGGCAACGCCGTGAGGTTATTATAGCACAAGCTGGTTCGAAGAAACAGAAAGAAACGCAATTCTTTTTTTCCAGAGCAGAATGTGCTATGCTGAACAAAACAAGACATGAAAACGAACGCATTGATTTATACTGCTTTAGCCAAAATTGAAAGGAGTATCTGATGAACAAAATTGTACTGGTTCCGGATTCCTTTAAAGGAACAATGTCTTCTCAAGAAATCTGCTGCATTATGAAAAAAGAGATTCTATCATTTTTTCCGCAGGCACAGGTCTTGTCCGTACCGGTTGCGGATGGCGGAGAGGGCAGCGTAGATGCCTTTTTGGCAGCAGTGGGCGGAGAAAAAATAACATTGCCTATAAGGGGGCCATATTTTGAACCGATAAAAGGTTTTTATGGCATTTTGCCGGACCGCACAGCGGTCATCGAGATGGCAGCAGCGGCGGGACTTCCACTGGTTGGAAAACGAAAACGGCCCGATCAGACTACGACCTATGGCGTGGGACAGCTGATTGCCCATGCCGTCGAATCCGGCTGCTCCAGGATGATAGTAGGGTTGGGCGGATCTGCTACCAATGACGGAGGAGCAGGGGCTGCCGCGGCGTTGGGTGTTTTATTTCAAGATGAAAACAAACGACCGTTTATTCCGGTAGGTGGAACCCTGCACCGGATTTCACAGATAGATGTAAGCGGAATACTTCCCGCTTTGCGGAAGATAGAGATGATCGCCATGTGCGATATTGATAATCCTTTGTGCGGTATCCATGGCGCGGCGGCAGTATTTGGGCCTCAAAAAGGTGCAGACCCCCAGATGGTGCAGCGGCTGGATAGCAATCTTTCCCATTTGGCTCGCGTGGTAAAACAGTCTTTGGGGAGAGAAATCGCCCACCTGCCTGGTTCCGGCGCCGCCGGTGGTATGGGAGGAGGGCTGGCTGCTTTCTTTGGCGCACAGCTTCAAATGGGAATTGATGCGGTGTTGGACACCGTTCATTTTGAAGAATTGGCACAGGGCGCTGATCTGATATTTAGCGGAGAAGGAAAGCTTGACACCCAGTCTCTGCGCGGAAAGGTTGTGATCGGTACGGCGCGGCGCGCAAAGAAAATGGGGATTCCTCTAATTGCAGTCGTGGGAGATGTGGGAGATGATATTGAGAAGGTTTATCATGAAGGCGTCAGTGCGGTTTTCAGTATCAACCGTGTGGCGGTGCCGTATGAGCAAGCAAAAATGCGGGCAGAAAACGATCTGGCAAAGACGATGGATAATCTGATGCGGTTGCTTCAGATTTCGGGATCCTTTTAATATCACTAACTAACAGGCCTCAGGAGAAATTTGACTCCTGGGGCCTTTCTGAGTTCTACTCCTTTTATGGAACACTCAGGCAAAAAACTAATTGCCGTTCGAACACTTTGCTGCGTCGATTGCCAGAACAATCATTAAGGATAAAAGAGCGTCTTCTTGCCGTGTAATATCAATGACATAAGTGTCAGTCCATTGAAAAAGTTCTTTAGATGCCTGCATAACCAATCCTCCGCTGCTGGTCAACACCTGATAGTCCCATTCTAACCAGTCTCCCTGCACCGTCCAATCGTTACAGTTTAAAGTAAAGACCGGTTTAAAAAAGGTGAATTCTTTTTTTATTTCACCAATGTAATTGCCAAAAGCATATAGTGCAAAGCGGGGCAGGAAGGTAAGAATTTCTTCTTTGACCGTTCCCACATGGGTACCGGCATAATCAAAGATTTCCAGGCAATGTCCCCAGGAAAGGCGGCCTTTTACGGTAAAGACAACCGTTCCGGTTTCATCATAGATATCATAGCTGTCAAACCAGGAGAACATACGCTGTTTAAATAAAAGTTTCAAAAAATCATCCTTTCATTGGCTGGATTTTTTCTGCTGGGCAGATACAAAACGACGATGGTAATAAAAGCAGCGAAAATTTTGCCGCATCATCATGCAGGCAAAATGATAAAGCTGCCGGATCTGCTCCGGTTTGTGATGCGTAATGCGGGCAATCTGTGTAAAAGAATGGTTTTGGAACAGAACCCAGATAAGAATCTGGCGGTGAGTAGCGCACAGGCACTGAAAAGCTTTTCTGACAGCTTCGTTTCGATATATAAAGCCAACGGATCCATACCGGCTTGATACACAGAGCGAGATGGGTCCAGATAGAGATGATGGCGGTAGTAAGTGCGGTTTTTGCGATTGGTATTCTGCGCAAAATGGATTCCATACCGAAAAGCCCAAGTGGTCAGGCAGGAACGATTTTGGAAAAGGGGAAGGTCCTCTAGACATTTGGCAAGTGTCAGAGAGATAACGTCTTCGAAGTCGTCGCCGGACAGATAAGGACATTGCTTTTTTAAATAAGCGGCCAGTTTATCGTGAAGATATCGGTAGAGCAGATCATACAGCAGGTCCCTCGCCTGTGCATCGCCGTGCAGACAGCGTTGTACCAGCTGATACTGCCGAAACTGCTCGTCCCGATTTCGTGCCATTGTAAACTCCTTTTTTGTTTTATTGTGATGAATCCAGCATCGTCCGTTTAAAGCGCATACTTATTGAAAAAGTGCCATTATCTGGCATACATAAAATCCTGCAAAAAGGAAAAGGCCAGTCAGCCCCAGCAACAGAAAAGCAAACAAAGCTATAAGGAAAACAGATAGAAAAAGTCGTTTCCCCATGCGAATGAAAAAGAAACGAACTTGTATAGCTGATCGGATTTTGCCATAGGCGCAGGGGATTTTGGGCCAATAAAGAAGAATTGTTTTTACCCGATAGAAGAACTCCTGTGTCAACCACGTTGTTTCAAAGGGAAGCCGCCAGCTGAAAATATGCCAGTAGTGGAAATGATTTAAAACCGCATAATAGGTGGGGTAAGAGCGGTAAACGGTCTGTTTTTGCCGGGTTGGAGAAGAACCGTCCGCAAAAAGGAACCGAATATCCACCGAAATCTCATCCCAATGGATTTTTTGCAGATAAAGCGGATCTTGTTTGGCATACAGGGTGTCCAGCAAAATAGCCCGGCGCGGGGCCACTTGTTCCAATGCGAAAGAAACAGTATGAACCAATGTGTTCCGATCCCAAAATTGAATGCAGCCGCGCAGATAGGCGAAAGTTCGTCCGCTGTTGTTTTTCAAATATACCTGCTGTCGTCCCCAAAAGTGATCTTGGGCGCACCGAATAGAGAATGGATCTGTCTGCTCAGACAAAATGGAACGGTAAGAAGAAAGCTGGACTGCTTGGCGAAATCGGTAATTGCTATACCAACAAAGTGCGGCCACACCGGCAGTCAGAGAGAATCCGGCACAAAAAAGCGGCCAATATCGTTGAAGAAAAGAAGCTGTTTGGGTGTGACGAAAAAGAAAAGGAGAAATCAAGAGCAAAAAGAGAAGAAGCTTTTCTGAGCCAAAAAGAATTTGGCGGTATGAATAGTGGGAATGTGTAACAGGCGTCAGTTCTTCTTTCAAAAAGGAGGCATTCAGCAAATCAAGGGCTTGGGAAAAACGGGGAGAATCCCGGTAGGCTAGGTCGGAAATCTGTCGGTAAAGGTCTTGGAAATTTAGAAAAAAGATCCCGCTTGAAAAGCTTTTTTCGGTCAAAAATTCTGCTTTTTTCAAACTGTAATCCGGCTTTTCAAAGGAAAGGAAAAAGAAAATTAAACCGGTATATTGCTGATCTAGCTGATATTTTTTACATTGACGAAGCGTATGAGTGACTTTGGATGCGCTGACCTGAGAAGTAACCTGCACACAGAATCCGCCCTTTTCACCCAGATCAACGCCGGGAAAGTTCCGGTGGTAGGTGCGGTCGAGATCCACCAGATGAATTTCAAAAACCAAATTCAAAAGCTGCCGGATAAGCGACTGCGATTGTCGGCAAATATCGAAAAGATCCTGCTCCTTACAGGATTTGATTTTTGCATCCCAGCGATAAAATGCAAACATTATCTGATCATTTTTCTGTGTGTGCATGAACGGCTCCTTTTAATTAAATAATGAATCAAAAGATTTCTCTGCTTTTAGAAAAAAGGCCATTCCCCAGAGATCCCCTTTGGACAGCATGGTTGATCATTATAAATTCGTTCTGGAGAAAAGGCAGACACATTCAACTTGCTGTTCATTGTCCAAACTGATATTCATATCTTCCTCTATGATAGGCAGCCGAAACTTGATGGATTTCAGCCACTGTCCATTGGGCTGACGCTCCGGGTAAATCTGAATTTCAGAGATCAGTTCCTCAATCAGCTGCCGTTTCTCTCTGTCGTTCATCTTTCCATAGAGCTGATCGAAGTAAATCAAAACCTTGTAGATATTATCGCCGGTCAGCTTTTCTGCTTCAATAGCCTGTTTCTTGGCTCTGGCTGCAATCAGCAGGGATTCCAATTCTTCAATCTTATCATACATCCCATAGAGCCGATCATCAAGGTCAGATTTCCGTCTGCGGTAATGCCGGTCGTCTGGGTCAAGAGAGTCGGTTTCTTCAATTAGCTTGGATTTGGTGGAATAAGCCTGACGAAGCTGCTTTTCATAGTTGCTGATTTCCTGCTCAATCGCCGTGGTATCGACTTTCATGTTGATCTTTTCCTGCATCATCGCTGCAAATCTGGGATTGCTGACCAGCTTGCAGATTACCTCCGCCACAGCATCGTCCAGCAGCTCTTTCCGAATTTGCTTCTTGTAATCGCATTTATGCCCACGGGTCATAGAGCGATGTTTGCAGCCATAGTAGTAGAAATCCTTGTATTTGCTGCCGTCCGCTTTCCGTTTTACGCACTTATTGCCGTACATTCCAACACCACATACGGGACATTTTACAATGCCGGACAACAGGTGCGTACATTCGTTTTTCCCTTTGTTGATGTGTTCATACCGTTTGGCTTGAGCAGCCAACTTGACCTGTGCTGCCTGCCATACATCTTCCGGGATAATGGCCTCATGCAGACCATCCACCAACAAGAAGTTTTCCTGTTCCACCAAACGGTACTCATTTGTTGTCGTTCTTGTTTTTCTTCATGACCATAATGCAAGTGGCAATACTTGTTCCAAAAAACAGGTTACTTGGCAATTGAATAATACAGTCTACGTAGTTGTTATCAATTAAATATTTGCGAATTTTTTGTTCTGCACCCCCACGATACATAACACCAGGGAAGCATACAATGGCAGCTGTGCCGTTCGGTGCAAGCCAAGAAAGGCTATGCATAATAAATGCCAGGTCTGCCTTGCTCTTGGGTGCAAGTACACCGGCAGGAGAAAAACGTGGATCGTTGATGAGCAGAGGGTTCTCGTCACCAGCCCATTTGATGGAATAGGGAGGATTTGAAACTATCAGTTCAAATGGCTCATCATCCCAGTGTTGAGGATTTGTCAGGGTATCTTCGCATGCTACATCAAACTTATCAAATCCGATATCATGCAGAAACATATTGATACGGCAAAGGTTATAGGTAGTTATATTTATTTCCTGACCATAGAATCCTGTTGTAACTGCATACTTGCCAAGAATTTTCACAGCTTTAAGTAACAACGAGCCGGAACCGCAAGCTGGGTCTATCAAGACCTTATCTTTGATACAAAAGAAAAAGCCCTCTCTGGTCCAAAACGAGCCAAAAAGGGCGTAAAACAAGGTCTTCCACGGTCAATTCACGACTTTGGAGGCCTTTCTTCTATATAATAATGTATGTTTCGGAATATCGGAACGCATTCAAAAAAGCATGCCAACCAGCTCGGTAAAGGTAAAATTAAAAAGTATGTCATAATTAAAAGGTACAAACGGACCCTCTTAAAACAAAATTACACTTTGTACATAAATTTAGTATTGGCATACTAAATTTAATGCGCTATAATACTTACATAAGCTAAAGGAGGTATCTGTATGAGCAATCGCGCATCGTATGATAAAGACATTTTTAATGCTATTGATATTTTGAGAAGTTACGGATTCAACGGTCAGCAGGAACTGATCGACGTTCTGTGCAGAGTCACAAGGACCAAGAAAGCCCTCGCAAGTACAGAAGCAGATACCGACACTGTGTATCACACTATGCAGGAAGTAACTTCTTCAATGGCCCGCTTCCCCGGAGATGCCGACCTGTTTTTCAAATTATATAACACTCTCGCTTCCTTTGATGGACATGCTGTTCTTTCCTATTTAAATGCGTCCGGTGAAGGTCGAGAATTAGCAGCACCAGAAGTGTTGGTTAATAAATTTGAAGAATACATCACCGACACCGTCAAAAGCGTCCTCGTTCCAGAATGTGAGCAGTACGGGCCGGAACTGTTAGAGATTATCGAAACGCACCCTGAAGTCATGTTTACACTGACTTGTAAACAAGAACTAAGATACGAACTACTCTCCTCGGTATATGCAGCGTACAACAACGCAAAAGTTCAAATGGCTGACATCTACAGCTACGGTTTTACCTCCGAGAAGTTCGATCTTATTATCGCCATCCCCGTCTTTGGGGGGCGCATGCTTGTAAATGATGAAGATTTCATTAGCCGTGAGCCGGACTTGATTGCAGTTCAAAATCTCCTCTACCACATCAATATAGATGGAGAGCTTGTGATTGTCTTACCAGCCAAGATAACCTTTGGTGGCGGCAGCACAGCATCACTCAGAAGCTATATCGAAAGCAACTACAAAATCAAAGAAATCAGCTCACTACCCGCCGGATTATTCGCTCCATACACTGCCATTAGGACGTATCTTTTCGTATTCTCCACGGGCACTACAGATGATGTAGTCTTGAAGCAGTATGCGTCTGAAAAGCCTATCAGAAGAACAAGCACGTGCAAAAAACTTATTGTGGCAAATGAACAGCTCCTTTTCAACGATGAATTCTCCGAGCTGAACGGATGGAATATCGACATGGCTTTTTTAGAAGAAGACGATGATATCAAAGCATTTGCTTCTTCGCCGGTTAAAAAACTCCATTTAAAAGAAGCTGCCACTGTATTCAGAGGAAAGGCAATTAACACAAAAACGGAAAGTGGAAATATCGGTGTAATAAATATCTCCAACATCACCGATACGGGAATTGATTATTCCGGCCTTGATTATATCGTCGATGAAGAAAGAAAGGTTTCCCGCTATGTTTTGCAAGATGGCGACGTCCTCGTTACTGCCAGAGGGACAACTGTTAAAATTGCGGTATTCGAGGCCCAGCCAATAATCTGCATTCCTTCCGCCAACATCAACGTCATTAGACCGAAGGAAGCGCTGAACGGAACTTACTTGAAGCTGTTCCTTGAATCCCCTGTTGGTGTAAAGATGTTAAAAAGTCTTCAGCGAGGAACCGGCGTCGTAAACATTAACTTTAAGGACATGAGTGAATTGGAAGTTCCTGTCCTTCCTTTAGAAACGCAGGAAGTTCTTGTTCGAGAATACAACTCTGGATTGAGCTTGTATAAAGAAACCATTGCTGCCGCCGAAGAAGGCTGGCGTGGAGTTCAGGCAGAAATTCAATCGAAGCTCTATTAAGTCCAATTTTTAGGACACACACTTTGATATCATAAGATATGGAGGAATAAAATGGCTACTATTTTTAATGAAGATAACACCATTGAACAGATGATTCTGTCAACACTTCAGGGCAACGGCTGGAAATACATCCCTGCCGAAGAACTTCCTCGTATGCATTCTGACGTACTCGTTGAGCCAATGGTAAAAGAGGCGTTAATCCGCCTTAACCCTGAAATCGCTGAGGACCCTTCTCGTGCAGATGAAGTAATTTACAAGCTGAGAACAGTCATCCTTTCTGTTCAGCCGCACAATCTTGTTACCCAGAACGAGGTTTTCAAGAAGATGGTCTTTGAGGAAAACTCCTATCCTTTCGGCAAGGATGGGCGCATGATTCCTATCCGTTTCTTTGGCACCATGCGAAAGGAAGATCTCGCTCTGAACGAATATGTCGTTACTAATCAGTGGGTATATCCGCATGCCGAAGGCGGCAAACGACTGGATATCGTTCTTTTGATCAACGGCTTCCCGATTGCAATTGGTGAGCTGAAAACTCCTGTACGAAGCGCAATTACATGGCTTGATGCTGCCGGTGACATTTCTGCATACGAAAAAAGCATCCCCGCTATGTTCGTGACCAACGTTTTCAATTTTGCTACCGAAGGTAAATGCTATCGCTACGGCTCTATCAATATGCCTATCAACATGTGGGGCCCTTGGCACACAGCCACTCACAAGGTTGAAGGCGGACTGGCTGACGTAAAAATCAGTGTCGAAGATATGATTACGCCTGAGAACGTTATGGATATCTTCCAGTTCTTCACCATCTTTGCTACCGACAAGAAGTATCGAAAGTACAAAATCATCTGTCGATACCAGCAGTTCGAAGGTGCCAACATGATCGTGAGCCGTGTTGTGGCCGGTTATCCGAAGAAAGGTCTTATCTGGCATTTCCAAGGCTCCGGTAAATCTCTGCTCATGGTATTCGCAGCACAAAAACTGCGTATGATTCCTGAACTTAAAAATCCGACCGTTGTTATCGTTGACGACCGTATTGATTTGGAGACTCAGATTACGGCAACCTTTAACGCTTCTGATATCCCGAATTTGACCAGTGCTTCCACCAAAGAGGAGCTGCTCTCCTTCTTCCGTGGCGATATGCGCAAAATCCTGATTACCACCATCTTCAAATTCGGTGAGGTAAGTGGCGAGTTGAATCCTCGTGATAACATTATCGTAATGGTTGACGAGGCCCACAGAACTCAGGAAGGTGATCTTGGCGAAAAGATGAGAATTGCATTGCCGAATGCATTCTTCTTCGGTCTTACCGGTACACCAATCAATCGCATTGACAAGAATACCTTTGCTACCTTTGGTGCTGAGGAAGACCGTACTGGCTACATGAGCCGCTACTCCTTCTCCGATTCCATCAGAGACGGTGCTACGCTGCCTCTGCACTTTGAGCCCGTTCCTGTAGAACTTCATGTCGATAAGGATAAACTGGATCGTGAATTTGAATCCATGACCGACGAAGCCGGACTCAGTAAGGAAGAAAAGAACGAGCTATCTCGCAGAGTAAATATGAAGGCGATTATGTACAACCCTGCTCGTATTCGCAAGGTGTGTGAACACATCGCTAAGCACTTCAAGGAAAAGATTGAGCCCAATGGCTACAAAGGACAAGTTGTAGTTTACGACCGTGAGTGCTGTCTGATGTATAAGGAAGTTCTCGATGAACTTCTCGGCGAAGAAGCCAGCACTATTGTTATGGATACCAACAACGATAAAGAAGATCGCTACAAGAAATACCGCAGAGACCGTGATGCAGAAGGTAAAGTTTTGGACACCTTCCGTGACCCGGCCAGCCCGCTGAAACTCGTTATCGTTACTGCTAAGCTGCTGACTGGCTTCGATGCGCCTATCCTTCAGGCTATGTATTTGGATAAACCTATGAAGGACCATACTCTGCTGCAGGCGATTTGCCGTACAAACCGTACTTATGATCAGGGCAAGACTCACGGATTAATCGTTGACTATATTGGTATTTTCGATGATGTCGCACGTGCGCTGGATTTCGATGAAAACAGCATGCGTAAAATCATCACTAACATCGAAGAAATCAAGAAACAGCTTCCTGCACTCCTCAAAAAGTGCTTGAGTTATTTCATGGGAGTTGACAGAACTGTAGAAGGCTGGGAAGGTCTCATGGCGGCGCAGGAATGCTTACCTACAAATAAGGAAAAAGACGCATTTGCTGCCGACTACCGTGTACTGAACCGTGCGTGGGACGCTCTGTCTCCTGACGGTTTCCTGAACGCTTATAAAACCGACTACCAGTGGCTATCCCGTGTTTACGAGTCGGTGAAACCGACCGATGGCCGTGGTGGTTTGATCTGGGCCTCTCTGGGTGCAAAAACAATCGAGCTTGTCCATCAGAACCTGACCGTTGGCGAAGCTGACGAGGATATGGAAATTCTCGCAATGGACGCTGACTTGATTGATGATTTCTTGGAAAAACAGAAAGATTTGAAGAAGACCACCAAAAAAGTCGAAATCAATCTCGTAGCCAAAATCATGAAGCACACCAAAGACCCGAAATTTATCAAGCTCGGCGAGAAGCTCGAAACCTTGCGTGAAAAGCACGAACAGGGCCTTCTGACCAGCATCGAGTTCCTGAAACTTCTGCTGGAGCTGGCCAAAGAAGCTGCACAGGCCGAAAAAGAAGTTGTACCGGAGCAGGAAGTTGATAAAGGCATCGCCGCATTGACTGAACTTTTTAACGGTTTGAAAAACCGCAGCACTCCTGTCATCGTTGAGCGCATTGTCGCCGACATCGACAGCATCGTAAAAATTGTACGTTTCGATGGCTGGCAAAGCACCACTGCCGGTAAGCAAGAAGTTAAGAAAGCACTCCGCAGTGTTGTCTGGATTAAGTACAAAATCAAGGATAAGGACGTCTTTGATAAGGCTTATAACTACATCGAGCAGTATTATTAATATCACCGAAAGAAAGCGAGGAAATTAGATGATTGGAGCAATTATTGGCGACATCGTCGGTTCCAGATTCGAATGGGACAATCAAAGATCGAAAGATTTTGATTTCCTTACTCATAAATGTTTCTTTACCGACGACTCCGTCATGTCTCTGGCTGTATGCGATGCATTGCTGCATTGCAAGCCAGACTACAGTGACTTAAGTAATGTTGCGGTTGAATCCATGCAGCGTATTGGACGCCCTTATCCGCATTGCGGTTATGGTGGGTCCTTCCATCGCTGGATGTACTCAGATAATCCGCACCCCTATAACAGCTACGGAAACGGAGCTGCGATGCGTGTCAGCGGTTGTGGCTACGTAGCCAATTCCGTCGCAGAGGCCGCAGCACTTTCGAGAGCTGTTACCGAGATTACCCATAATCACCCGGAAGGCATTAAAGGCGCTGAAGCAACTGCTGTTGCAGTTTATCTGGCCCGAACTGGAAGCAGCCTGATGGAAATTCAGGATTATATCGTGAAGCACTATTACCCGATTGACTTCACATTAGATGCTATCCGTGATACCTATCAGTTTAATGAAACCTGCCAAGGCACCGTACCTCAGGCGCTCGAAGCATTCTTTGAGTCCACCAGTTTCGAGGATGCTATTCGCAACGCCATCTCTATTGGTGGCGACAGCGACACCTTGGCAGCCATCACCGGTGCCGTTGCCGAGGCATATTACGGTGTACCTACTAACATTAGAAAACACGCTCTCACATTCTTGGACGAGCGTCTCCTGAAAATTCTTCTGGAATTTGAAAACAAGTATCCTGCCAAATTCGAGAAAATTCAGGAAACCGGTAGCGTAGGCGTAAAGCCTTCCACCGGCAAAAAAGTAAAGACAGGAGGTCGTGCTGAAATGATGCAATCCGCTATGGATGTTGCTGATATGGAACTGGAAGCCAGTGTCGCTCATCCGGAAGAAACAACCAGTCAGAAGCTGTTCTCCCACCTGTTTGAAGCCTGCAACATTCTGCGTGGCCCTATCAATCAGGATGAGTACAAGAGCTATGTAACGCCTATCCTTTTCTTCAAGCGTCTTTCCGACGTTTATGATGAAGAAACCCAAGTTGCTCTCGAAGAATCAGGTGGTGACGAAGAATATGCCAGCTTCCCGGAAAATCACCGCTTTGTCATCCCTGAGGGCTGCCATTGGCAGGATGTTCGTGAGGCAAGCGAAAATGTCGGTGTGGCCATTGTTACAGCCATGAACGGCATTGAACGTGCTAACCCGGATACCCTGAGTGGTGTATTCAGCAGCTTTGACGATGCAAACTGGACCGACAAGACTAAGCTGTCCGACGAGCGTCTGAAGGACCTGATTGAACACATGTCGAAAATCAAGGTCGGCAACAATAACTATTCCGCTGACGTAATGGGCGACAGTTACGAATTCTTGATCAAGAAATTTGCTGACCTCTCCAAGAAGAATGCGGGCGAGTTCTACACGCCTCGTTCTATCGTAAAATTACTCGTCATGCTGATGGCACCTAAGGCCGGAGAGACAGTTTACGATCCAGCCTGTGGCACGGGAGGTATGCTCATCGAGGCTATCCGATACATGCACGATGATAAATTGACCTATGGCAAAATCTATGGTCAGGAAAAGAACCTCGCTACATCTGCTATCGCTCGAATGAACCTGTTCTTGCATGGCGCACGAGATTTCAAAGTGACTCAGGGCGATACCCTGCGCTCCCCGAACTATCTGGAACGTGGCTCTCTGCAGACCTTTGATTGCGTGGTCGCAAATCCTCCGTTCTCGCTCAAGAACTGGGGCTCTGAACAGTTCAGCAGCGACATTTATGGCAGAAACATTTGGGGATGCCCGACCGATTCCAACGGCGACTTTGCATGGCTTCAGCACATGATTAAGTCTATGAATCCGAAAACCGGTCGTTGTGCTGTAGTGCTGCCTCAAGGCGTACTCTTCAGAAGCGGCAAGGAAGGCGAAATTCGTAAGCACCTTGTGGAATCCGACAAGCTGGAAGCTATCATCACTATGGCAAGTGGTGTATTCTACTCCACCGGTGTTTCCGCTTGTATTCTGTTCCTGAACAATAACAAGGCTCCTGAACACCGTGGCCGCATTTGTATGATTGATGGCTCCGGCATTTACACTCCTCAGAGAGCGCAGAACATCATGACCGAAGATGATATTCAGACCGTATTTAACTACTACACTGAATACGAGGATGTTATCGAAAAGGTCAAAATCGTTACTATACCGGAAATTCGTGAGAAAGACTTCTCTCTCGCAATTAACAACTATATCGAAAAGAAGGAGCAGGAAACCGTTCCTCCGGCAGAAATTCGTAGACAGTATTTTGAAGCCTACGAAGAAATGATTGCTGCCGAAGAAAAGATGCGCCAGCTCTTACTGGAAGGAGGCTACATCAGTGAGTAAAAGAATAACCATCGAGGAACTGCAGTCCTATCTTTGGAACTCTGCAGTCCTCCTGAGAACCAACATTGATGCCGGCGCCTATAAGCAGTATATTTTCCCGCTGCTGTTCTTTAAGCGCATCTGTGATGTGTATGACGAGGAAACTGCTCTCGCTATCGAAGAATACGGTGATGATGCTGCTGAATTTGACGATGACGAAATTCACACCTTTGTGGTTCCGAAAGGCTATCATTGGAATGACGTCCGTGCTGTATCCGAAAATGTCGGTGTGGCCATTGTTGAAGCCTTCCGCAAAGTGGAAAACGCCAACATCGACAAGTTGCAAGGCATTTTCGGTGATGGTGCTTGGACAAATAAAAACAGACTCCCTGATAGACTGTTGAAGGACCTGCTGGAGCACTTCAGCACCAAGACTCTCTCCATCGCTAACTGCCCTGAAGACGAGCTTGGTCAGGGATACGAATACCTCATCAAAAAGTTCGCTGACGACAGCGGCCACACAGCGCAGGAGTTCTACACCAACCGTACTGTTGTGCATTTGATGACCGAGATGTTGAAGCCGGAATCCGGAGAATCCATCTACGATCCGACGTGTGGCAGCGCAGGTATGCTTATCTCGGCGATTGCGTATCTCAAAGAACAGAATAAGGAATGGCGTAATGTTGCCGTGTTTGGTCAGGAAATCAACGCTCTGACCTCCGCTATCGGCAAAATGAACCTCTTCCTGCATGGCGTTAAGGATTTCAGTATCGTAAATGGCGATACTCTGAAAGCGCCCGCCTTCGTTGAAAACGGCAAACTGCAGCAGTTCGACCTTATCCTCGCTAATCCGCCTTATTCGATTAGCCAGTGGGACCGTGCAGCATTTGAGAGCGACAAGTATGGTCGTAACTTCTTAGGTGTGCCTCCGCAGGGCCGTGCTGACTATGCCTTCTTGCAGCATATCATTGCAAGCCTGAAGGATGATACCGGTCGATGCGCTATCCTGTTCCCGCACGGAGTTCTTTTCCGTAATGAAGAAAGCGCTATGCGTGAAAGACTGGTACGCAGCGATAAAGTAGAATGTGTTATCGGTCTCGGTCCGAACCTCTTCTACAACTCTCCGATGGAAGCCTGCATCATGATTTGTCGCATGAATAAGCGCCCTGACCGCCGTGGACAGGTGCTGTTCATCAATGCTGTAAACGAGGTTGAACGTAAGAATGCACAGAGCTATCTGGAAGAACGCCACATCGCTCGTATCGCTGCCGCTTATGACCGCTATGCTGATGACGGTGATTTTGCAAAGGTAGCAACCATTCAGGATATTGCGGACAACAACTTCTCACTGAGCATTCCTCTGTATGTGAAACCGGAGGTCAATGAAGAAGATGTGGATGACCGCACTGTTCAGGAACATTATGATAGTTGGCTTGCCGCTTCTGAAATGATGAAGCTGAGCTATGAGAAATTGAATGCACTGTTAGGAAAGGAGGCAGATGTCGATGAGTAAAGTTCTTCTTGGCGATGTCGCTGTAGAACATAAGGAAACCTGCAAAGGCAGTAAGGATGGCTATCCCATCGTTGGCTTGGAGCACCTTATCCCGGAAGAAATTACGCTGACTGCTTGGGACGAAGGCAGCGAAAACACCTTCACTAAGATGTTCCGCAAAGGCAATGTGCTGTTTGGCCGACGCAGAGCCTACTTGAAGAAGGCTGCTGTTGCTCCTTTCGATGGAATTTGCTCCGGTGACATCACTGTTATCGAAGCAAAGCCTGACCGCATTCTGCCAGAGCTACTGCCGTTCATCATTCAGAACGATGCACTGTTCGACTTTGCCGTTGGCAAGTCCGCAGGCTCCCTCTCTCCTCGTGTGAAATGGGAACACCTGAAAAATTATGAGTTCGAGCTCCCGGATATGGATAAGCAAAGAGAGCTGGCTACACTGCTCTGGGCTATGGATGAAACTAAAAAGTCCTACCAGAAGCTGATTGCTGCTACGGACGAACTGGTGAAATCTCAATTTATGGAGCAGTTTGCAGCTTTGATAAAGGACGAAACCAAGTGCTCCGCCATCGAAAACGTATGTACTTTATTTGCCGATGGTGACTGGATTGAAAGCAAAGACCAGTCTGATGATGGTATTCGCCTTATTCAGACTGGTAATGTTGGAAACGGAATATATTTAGACAAAGGCGAACGTGCAAGGTTTATTGACGAGCTAACATTTGACCGCTTGCATTGCACAGAGGTTTTACCTAATGATATCCTGATTTCGAGGCTCCCAGACCCTGTTGGCAGAGCCTGTATTATACCAGAAGGTATAGGTAGAACTATCACCGCTGTCGATTGTAGTATTGTTCGTTTAAACCAAACCGTGCTCCCTGAATTCTTCGTAGCATATACACTGACACCATTGTATGCTTCTCAAATTGGCACCTCCGTAACAGGAAGTACCCGTAAACGCATCAGCCGAACGAATCTCGGACAGGTTATTCTCCCGGTTCCATCTTTGGACCTTCAGGAGCAGTTTGCAGCCTTTGTCCGCCAGAGCGATAAATCAAAATTTGAACTCGAACAGGCTCTTGCAGAGCTGACCGCAACCTATAAACGCATCATTGCAGAGAATCTTGGCTAATTAATATGGTCATGAAGTTTCCTCCGGCTCATGGGAAACCGGATAACGGAGGACACGAAAAGGAGGAAACATCATGATCAATCAAATAATCACAAACATACAACAGGATTTATCACAAATCCTGACCGAAAATCAAATGGAAGCTCTATCGCAGGCCCTCAACAAGCATCTGTCTACGCTGGCCGTGGACAAACCTGCGGTGGAAATCGCAAAGCATGATATGCTTCCGTTGTTTATTGCCGCAAAGCGTGTAGAAGGCTGTTCTGAAAAGTCTCTCCGCTATTACGAATCAACGATTCGCAATATGCTGGAAGCTATCAACAAGCCCGAATGCCAGATCACTACCGAAGATCTGCGTGGTTACCTCGATACATACCAGCGTCGAGGAACCGTCAGCAAGGTCACCTTGGACAACGTAAGACGCATCCTCTCCTCCTTCTTCGCTTGGCTGGAGGATGAGGACTATATCGTAAAGAGCCCTGTGAGGAGGATTCATAAGGTCAAGACCGGCAAAACGGTAAAAGAGACCTATTCAGACGAATCACTGGAGCTCATGCGTGACCACTGCGACAACACACGTGATCTTGCCATGATTGACCTCTTGGCCTCTACCGGCATCCGTGTCGGTGAGCTGGTAAAGCTCAACCGCACCGATGTGGATTTTGAGAGTCGTGAGTGCATCGTTTTCGGCAAGGGTAATAAACAGCGAAAGGTGTACTTTGACGCAAGAACCAAAATTCATCTGCAGCGCTACCTGTCAGAGCGCACAGATGATAACGAAGCTCTATTTGTATCCCTGCTGAAGCCGTATGACCGTTTGCAGATTAGCGGTGTTGAAATCCGCCTCCGTAAAATCGGGCGTGAACTGAACTTCAACAAGGTCCATCCTCATAAATTTCGCAGGACGCTGGCTACGATGGCCATCGACAAAGGTATGCCTATAGAGCAGGTACAGCAGCTTCTGGGCCACCAGAGCATTGATACTACACTGCAATACGCTATGGTCAACCAGAACAACGTGAAGGAATCACACAGAAAATACATCGGATAACGCTGTAAGCTGTTTGCAATTCTCAATTTATCGGGCCCGCAGCCCACAAGGATTTCTCCGTTCATGCCACTCTTTTAAGGAGGTGCGCATAATGGCGAAATATCGATTTGAGCAGATTGCAATCAACAGCACTGAAAAGAAAAAGCCTGTCGAAGAAGACCGCTTCACATACCTTGGACTGGAGCACCTCGATTCCGGCAGCTTGAAGGTTACTCGCTTCGGCTCCGATGTCGCTCCTATCGGCGAAAAGCTCGTGATGCGTAAAGGCGATGTACTGTTTGGCAAACGTCGTGCCTATCAGAAGAAAGTAGCCATCGCACCTTTTGATGGTATCTTCTCTGCACACGGCATGGTGTTGCGTCCTAATGTAGAAGTCATCGATCCGGATTTCTTCCCGCTGTTTATCAGCTCGGATTACTTTCTGGACGCTGCAATCAAAATCTCCGTAGGTTCTCTTTCGCCGACGATCAACTGGCGTGACCTTAAAATTTTGGAGTTTGACCTGCCGGATCTGGAAACACAGCGCAAGCTGGCTGCAGTATTATGGTCCATCAATGACACGATGGAATCCTATAAAAAGCTGATTTGTGCTACGGACGAGCTCGTTAAGTCTCAATTTATGGAGCAGTTTGCAGCTTTGATAAAGGACGAAACCAAGTGCTCCGCCATCGAAAACGTATGTACTTT
>JBMNQH010000013.1:0-41228 GCA_050944035.1 Oscillospiraceae bacterium
AAAGAAGAATTTACGCGTAGTATCGCGGACAACCAACCGAAGGAAAGGGTCGAAGTATTAGAGGGGATGGAACATGACAAACGAGGAACTGGTACAAGCGATACAAGACGGAGAACGGGATCGGATGCTTGAACTGTGGCAGCAGGTGGAACAGTTTGTAATGAAGAAGGCACATCTGGCACTCAGGCGTATGAATGGACATTGTGGCGTAGAATTTGACGACCTGTATCAGAGTGGATATCTGGCACTTGTGAAGGCAGTAAACAGCTATAAGCCAGACCGTGGCGCAAAGTTTATATCATGGCTTGATATGTACCTGAAAACCGCGTTTGCTGATGCTGGAGGCTATCATTCGCGGAAGAAGAACACGTTGAACGATGCTGACAGTCTGGATGCGCTTATAGGAAAGGATAAAGACGGGAACCTGTATGACACCATAGTAGACCCGCACAACTGGTGCGAAGAGGTGGAAGATCGCATCTACTGGGAACAGGTCAGGGATGTGCTGGAAGAAGCAATTTCAGTGCTTCCAGTAAAAACGGGGACTGTGATTCGTGCGTACTATCTGGAACAGAGCACGCGAATCCGGGCAAAAAGGGCGCAGAAGTGCCTCGATCAATTGAGACGCATGGTTCAAACGAGTCAAATGTTTCAGAAACTTTACGTTATATAGGAGGTATAAGAGATGAAGCGCAATATTCTTGATGTTTTGTATGAGAGCATGAATCCGGACGAACCTTCGGACAACTGGTTCTATACCGGTAAACTGGAAGAACGCGTATATGAGCTTACAGAACGCGGCTGTATGTCCAAAGATGAGATTTCCGATATCTGCATGGCTCATCGTAAGAATGGGTTTGAAGTAGGCTTTCGTGCAGCGGTAAAACTGCTGATGGAGGTAGGAAGATTATGATTGACGATATCGAACTGATGGAGCTGTCAATGAGCATTTTACAGGGTGTGAATACGTTGCAGGCATTTCACGACGCGATGGAGAGCGGGAACCAACCGGCGTCCGTTTATTCAGACGGGTTGCAGTTCGTGTATGACAAGCTGCTGGAGGATGCTGGGTGGCTGTGCAGAGCTGTGAAAGAGAAGGGAGAATGAAGATGTCATATTACCGGATATGCCCCAACTGCGGCGCACACCTTGACCCGTGTGAGATATGCGATTGCGACAAAAAAAGACCGCCTCAGAGTTGCACCTCTGAGACGGCCAAAAAAACCGAAATCGCCCAAGATTTCAATTTGAGTTTATCGTATCGGAAAGGAGTTGTCAAGCGCTGAAGGTGAAAATCACATACCAGCAGGAAGAAACATGGCTTGTAGATGCGTTTTTGGATTTCCTGTGCCGTTTTTGTCCATGCTTAAAGGTACACAAAAGCGACGGTTACCCCCCGTATCAATGCATCTATTTGACTATTAAAAATCCGAAAAAACCTTGTGAAATAAAGGAAAACGCTTGTCATACCCCCTCTAATATGGTATAATACAATTGAGTAAAGTACCGCCCGCGAGGGTTAGCCCGAAGAGGCAAAGGGAAATCGTTCATTTTTTTGGACGGTTTCCCTTTTTTATTTCGCCGGACTCAAGGCGTAAAACGGAGGTATAAACATGGAAGAGAATAACGTCGTTATGGACGGACAGGACGCTTCTTCTGTTGAAGAAGTGGAAAAGACCTTCACACAGGACGATGTAGACCGTATTGTACGGGACCGTCTTGCAAGGGAACGAGAGCGTATCAATGGAATGATTAACGAGGATGAAAGAATCCGGATGGAACTGGCGGCCAGCAGAATGAAACTGGATGCCGCTGCAACGCTAAGCAAACAGGGCTATCCACATGAGCTTCTGGACCTGCTTGACTACAGCAATACAGATGCCTGTCAGAAGTCGCTAGACAAGGTTTGCAGCGTGTTTGATACCGCCGTAAAGCTGGAGATTGACAGGATATTCCGCGCCAATGGGAGGGTTCCAAGCATTGGAACAACAACACTATCCAGCAATGATAAATTACGCGATGCCTTTCGTCCTGACTAGGAGGATATAAATGGCAATCAATTTAGCAACCAAATTTTTACCATATGTAGATGAACAGTTTGCAACTGAAAGCAAAAAGTCCTTGCTGACCAATCAGGATTTCAACTGGACTGGGGCACACACTGTCAATGTCTACAAGGTCACCACAGCAGACATGAACGATTATGGCCGGTCTGGCCCTGACACCGGAAACTGGAGCTGTTACGGCCCTGTGGATGCGCTGAACGCAACCAACGAGGAATTTACCTTGACCAAGGATCGTAGCTTTATCTTTGCAATTGACAAGCTGGACACCGACGAAACCGCTGGACAGCTTGAAGCAGCTACTGCACTGGCACGCCAGAACCGTGAGATCGTGATTCCCGAAGTGGACAAGTACACCTATAACGTCATGACCACTAAGGCCGGTACAAAGCCTACAGCAGTTGCACTGACCAGCAGTAACATTTATTCGGAGATTCTGAAAGCATCCGAGGTGCTGGATAATGCCGAGGTTTCTGAGACTGGCCGCGTCCTGGTTGTCACCCCAGCGGTCTATACGCTGATGAAGCAGTGTAAAGAAATCGTGATGGAGACCGATATTGGCAATGACCTGCGCTTGAAGGGCGTTATCGGCATTCTCGACGGTATGAACGTCCAGAAGATTCCGGCGAACCGCCTGCCAGATAACTTCGGCTTTATGGTAGCGCATCCCTGTGCCACCGTTGCACCGGTCAAGCTGGAAGATTATAACATTCACAATGATACAGTCTACAGCAGCGGCGCCGTAGTAACAGGTCGCATTTGCTATGATGCGTTTGTACTGGACAACAAGGCAAAGGCGATTTACTACCAGGCACAGCCCGCCTCAGAGTAATCGCACAGGCGCGCGGGCAATCGTCCGTGCGCCATTTGTTTAAACCGTTATGCAGAAGAAACGATTGAAGCTGACAACTTCCCGCGAAGTCCGGCGGGCGATCAACAGGATTGCCAACATGCTGCTAAATGGTGAGATTGACGCGAAAACCGCAAACGCGATTTTATACGGCTGTAACATCTGCCTGGGTGCAATCCGTGTTGACGATCAACAGGCGAAGCTGGACGAGCTGGAGAGGATTGTGGAAGAATGGGAGAAGAACCGTGAACGATAGAATCGGACGATTGGAAAAGATGCTGAAACATCTATCACCAACTACCACCTCGACAACGGTATACTATGCGAGCGGCACAAAAGAGACTATGGACATATTTGACGCGATTGCGGCTTGCTTCGAGCATCGGGACGCCATTGCGGAGATTGTGCCGGATGACCGCAATGTCGCGCCGCTTGCGATCGCTCTGCTGGATGCAATGATGGAGATTCCCAGTGATGCGTTTATGGATATAGTAGGTGTGGAGCATGACGAACGAAGAACTTGTACAGGCAATACAGACAGGGGAGCGGGACCGGATGCCGGCGCTATGGGGGCAGATTGAACGGTTTGTCAGGCAACAGGCGAACCGCATTGTGAACCATCTGGGTGGCCGCTGTGGCGTGGAATTTGATGATCTGTATCAAAGCGGGTATATTGCCATGGTACAGGCCGTGGACAGCTACAAGCCGGAGAAAGAAAATTCGTTTATCGGATGGATGGCGTTCTATATCAAGACTGCCTTTGCAGAGGCCGCAGGGTACCGCTCCAGGGGACGGAACCCGCTTGATCTGGCTGTCAGTCTTGATATGCCCCTGAGCGATGACGCGGATACCCTGTGTGACATCGTAGCCGATCCACGCAACCCATACGACGCGGTAGAGGATCGGATTTACACGGAACAACTTCACGATGTTCTGGAAGAGGCCATTTCCACACTTCCAGCGGAGACAGGCACAGTAGTCCATGCATATTATCTGGAAGGGTGTAACATCTCCGATATCGCGGAACAGAACGGGGTGGAGTGCCGGACGGTACGCCAAAGGAAAGAGACCGGCTTGCGCCAGCTACGGCAGGTGAAACGGACGTCATCGGTTGGAAAACGCCTGTACAGCTTTGTAGAAGCGCGCACACCGTATTATTTCCATGTTGGAGCGGAACGGTTCAACATAACAGGCACGTCGGCAGTAGAAGAAGCGGTATTCATACGGGAAAAACTATTGCGAGATTTGCAAGGCCCTAAAAAAGAGGTTAGAGGTTAAAGGTTAAGGAATATATCTGACTGATATTTTGACTTGTCTACTATAAAAAATGGGCTATTTTAGCTTTAAAATGAGATATTCTCAATAATTGGAGAAAAAAGAAGAAGCTAAAAAACCCTTTAGAATCAAAGGTTTTTTAGCTTCTTTTCTGGTGACCCAGCGGAGATTCGAACTCCGGACACCCTGCTTAAAAGGCAGGTGCTCTGCCGACTGAGCTACTGGGTCATGCTGCGGGTGGAAACACGCGATGACTCCGACCCACATTGGCTGGGATGGCAGGATTCGAACCTACGAATGCGGGAGTCAAAGTCCCGTGCCTTACCACTTGGCTACACCCCATTATAATAAGGATGGGCAAGTAAAGTAGATAAAAATAAATGGGGTGGATGATCGGACTCGAACCGACGGCCTCCAGAGCCACAATCTGGCGCTCTAACCACCTGAGCTACACCCACCACATATCTTAAATTATTGGTACGCCAGAAGGGACTCGAACCCCTGGCCTACTGCTTAGAAGGCAGTTGCTCTATCCAGCTGAGCTACTGGCGCATATCTCTCTACCAAATTTGGAGCGGGTGATGGGAATCGAACCCACGTATCCAGCTTGGAAGGCTGGTGTTCTACCATTGAACTACACCCGCAGGTGCGTTCCAGCTCGATCATATTACCATCTTTCCTAGGAATTGTCAATACAAATTTCACAAAAATTGTGGCAACTTTTTGATTCAAAAGACGATGATTGTGATACCGTTGTTGTGTCGCTCCAAGTCCTGATCCCTGCGCAGACCTTCGCATCGAAGAAAAGCCTGCCTTGTGGGTTCTTCAAAAATAGAGAAGAATTCCCCGGGGATATAGTCTCGAATCTGGCGCTTTTGTTTCATCTCTGCAAGGCGTTGGCGAACAGCGACGCGGATTTTCCCGCCGCGTCCGGTGGAACCGTAGCCGTGGATGAGCTTAATTGCACCGCAACCGAGCTGTTTTCCGTTCCGAATGGTTTCGTTCATACGTGCAAGGGCTTCCTGCACGGTTGGCAGATCCTCTTTGATATTGACTTCTTTTAGATATCCGCTCAAATACACACCCCATTTGAAAAGTACTGGGGCATAGCATGCTATGCCCCAGCCGTATTTCCTTTTAAGGATACGAGGAAATTATGCCCCCGCCGTTCTGCCGAGATCAAATGCGACTTTGTTCAGTTCCAGAAAACGGGCAGGAACTGTATTCTCCAGTGCTGTCTGCCATGCCGAAGCAGGAAGATCCATGATAGAGGAAAGTACGCCGATCAAAACGACGTTGACCGCTTTGCTGCTGCCAGCCTGTAAAGCAAGCGAAAGCGCGTCCACGGGAAGAATGTCTGCACCCTTTGCCATAATCTTTTCCAGAATTTTGTCAGGGTACTCCATGGCGCCGGTGATAACTGGCATGGGATTGATGCGCTGGTCGTTGACAATCAGCTTGCCGCTCTTTTTTAGATAAGAGAGCCACCGTGCTGCTTCCAGACGTTCAAAGGAGAGAATATAGTCGGCCTCGCCTTCATTGACAACAGGTGAATAAACCTGATCGCCATATTTTACATAGGTGACAACGGAGCCGCCGCGCTGTGACATGCCGTGGACTTCGCTGACTTTGACATCAAAGCCCTGTGCAAGAAGAACATTGCCGAGAATGCGGGAGGCGAGAAGTGTCCCTTGGCCGCCAACACCGACAATCATAATACATTTTGTTTCAGCCATGTTATCGTACCTCCTGTTTTTCGATTGCACCCAGTTTGCACATCTGCATACACAGACCACAACCGACACAGAGCGTCGGATCAATGGAAGATTTTTTACTGGTTACGCTAACAGCAGGACAGCCGATCTTCATGCACTGCTTACAGCCGACACATTTGTCAGTGTTAACAACCAAAGCCGGTTTTGCTTTGACCGAGCGGAGCAGAGCGCAGGGACGACGGGCGATGATGACCGACGGTTCCTCAGCCTTCAATTCCTCGCGCAGTACGGTTTCAAATTCCTGCATGGCATAAGGGTCGACCACACGAATGCGCTTGACGCCAACGCCTTCACAAACCTTTTCCAAGCTGATGGCAGGAGTTGCCATTCCTTTTATGGTCTTGCCCGTAGTGGGGTTGTCCTGATGACCGGTCATGCCGGTGATCGAGTTGTCCACAATAATCACAGTAGAGATGCCGCGGTTATAAACAATATCGACCAATCCGGTGATACCGGAATGCATAAATGTGCTGTCGCCGATGACGGCGACACTCTGCTTGGCACTTTCCGAGCCACGGACGGTGTTGAATCCGTGCAGACCGGAGATCGAAGCACCCATGCAAATGGTAGAATCCAGCGCCGAAAGCGGAGCCAATGCGCCGAGCGTATAACACCCGATGTCACCAGAAACCGTGAGCTTCAGTTTGCTGAGTGTATAGAACATACCTCTGTGCGGGCAGCCAGGGCACAGAACCGGAGGACGGGGTGGAACGGTTTCTTCAAACCGCAATGCGTCTTTTGCAGGCAGACCCATGGCAGCGGCAACCTTGTTTTGGTTGAGTTCGCCCAGCAGGCCAAAACGGTCTTTTCCACCGTCAACACGGATCCCGTTGGCACGGCAATGGGTTTCGATAATGGGATCCAATTCTTCGACAACAATGAGTTTGTCAACCTTGGAGGCAAATTCACGGATCACATCAACGGGCATGGGGTTAATCATGCCGAGTTTGAGAATGCTGGCGTTGGGGAACACTTCGTGGACATACTGATAGCAGATGCCAGAGGTAACAAAACCGATGGAAGTGTCGCCAAGTTCTATGCGGTTGAGAGAGGATGTCTCTGCCAATGCAGCAAGCTTCTGCATCCGCTCTTCCACAAAGATGTGACGACCAATCGCATTGGCGGGCATCATAACGTATTTCTGCGGATTTTTCTCATAGGGTTTCAATTCCAGTTCTTCTCGATCCTCTACCGCAACGGTGCTTTGAGAGTGTGCGACACGGGTGCAGGTACGGAGAATCACAGGGGTGTCATATGTTTCAGAGAGTTCATAGGCGTATTTTGTGAATGCCAGACATTCGCCGGAGTCGGCCGGTTCCAGCATGGGCAGCTTGGCGGCGATAGCATAGTGCCGGCTGTCCTGCTCGTTCTGTGAGGAGTGCATGCCCTGATCGTCCGCAACGGCGATGACCATACCCCCATTGACACCGGTGTAGGAAACTGTGAAGAGCGGGTCGGCTGCGACGTTTAGGCCGACGTGCTTCATGGCACAGAACGATCTTGCACCGCCAAGGGATGCGCCGATGGCAGCTTCCATTGCTACCTTTTCATTGGGTGCCCATTCGGCGTAGATTTCATCGTATGTTGCAGCACATTCGGTAATTTCGGTAGAAGGGGTACCGGGATATGCGGAAACAAAACGGCAGCCTGCCTCATACAGACCGCGTGCAACAGCAGCGTTGCCCAGCATGAGCTGTTTCATAATACAGTATCAGTCCTTTCAAAAAAGGTTGTGCTGTCCGAAAAAAGAAACAATTCTTGAAAATAGCAATATGTGTCGGAACAGCGCAGAAGGATTTCCGCACTATTATACTGCATCCGCCTGTATAGTTCAAATAAAATTCGTCTCATCAAATGATTTTCATAAAAATCGTCCGATCCTCCAGAAAGAAGATCGGACGATGTATAGCATAATGTTAAGGTAAAGAGGTGTTTAAAAGAGACTCATTATGTATTCGAAGGCTTTGACAATGTAATCTTTGATGCGGATAAAGAAGTTGGCGATTGCACTGAAGAAGCCGCCTGCGGATTCCGAGGCATTTTCAAAGAGATCTTCCAGTTCCTTTGCTTTTTCTGTTAACTGATCAATGTCCAGTTTTTCCAGGCTGCGGATAAGATCGAGCAACTTCTGAATTTGTTCATCTGTGAGAGAGATGTTGTGCTCTTTCGCGACAGAGGCCACTTCCTCTTTCAACTCTTCGTCGCTCATATCCTGAATCTCATTCAGGTTGGACTTCAGATCATTGACAAGTTCTGCGGCCTGTTCACTGCCGAGATCATCTGCCAGATCAGCTGTGGTGGTAAGCTCCTCCACGGCAACGTCAGTTGCAGTGCTGTCCAGTTTTTCACCGGACATATCTTCATAGGCTACAAAAATGCCGGCGAGTGCGGCGGTACCGGAAACGCCGTCAACCGGGGAGACAACAATGATTTTTGCATCGGAGATGCCGGCCGTGGTCAGCGCGCCAATGTACATCTCACGGGTGCAGACGATGACATTGTGAACGTCGGCCTCGAGGCCTTTGCCTTCGTCAAGAATCTCGATATACACACAGGAGATAGCACGGGTGCCGAGTGCGCTGTCAGAAATCTGTCCTTCCAGATAGCTGCGTTCATCTGCGTTGGTAATGGTGAGTTCTGTAACGCTACCCCGTTCGATTCCAAACGTGGAATAGACGCTTTCAATATCAGCGGTACCGTTATCAGCGCCGATGACAGTACGTGCATCACCCGGTTCCAGTGCCAGAGCAGAACAAAGCGGTATCATCAGACACAAAACCAGAAATATGGACAATAACTTTTTCATAACTTGTTCCTTTCTAAAGTAAGAGAACGGATAGGTACCAAGTGACTGGTACACCTGTATACGGGGCGATTATAGCATAAGTTTTGGAAAAAGAAAGTGCATTTTTGCGAATTTTAGAAGAATTTAAGAAATGGTTATATAGTAAAAATAATAACGCTGGACACGATGACAATTAAATCGGCTATATTCTTTCAATAGAAGGAAAGAGACGGAAAATATCGGAAATTTTTGTTTACAAATAGCAGTACAAGCCGTATAATATAAACTGTATGAGCATAAAATACACCCGATATGACAGAATACGCATATGGAGGATTTATTCATGGAAAAAATTAAAGTTGGTATCAATGGTTTTGGCCGGATTGGCCGCATGGTATTCCGTGCGAGTGTAAACCATCCTCAGATTGAGATCGTGGGCATTAACGACCTGTGTCCTGCCGACTATTTGGCATATATGCTGAAGTATGACACCATGCATGGTCAGTTCGATGGTACCATCGAAGCCACCGAGAACTCCATCATTGTTGATGGTAAGGCAATTCCTATTTTTGCAGAACGCAACCCGGCGCAGATCCCCTGGGGTGAAATCGGTGCCGATTATATCGTTGAATCCACCGGTCTGTTCCTGACCAAAGAAAAGTCTCAGGCGCACATTGACGCAGGAGCAAAGCACGTTATCATGTCTGCTCCTTCCAAGGACGATACACCCATGTTTGTCATGGGCGTCAACAATGACACATATACCTCTGATATGACCTTTGTCTCCAACGCTTCCTGCACCACCAATTGCTTGGCTCCCATCGCAAAGGTTCTGCATGACAGCTTTGGCATTACCGATGGTCTGATGACCACTGTTCACTCCACTACTGCAACCCAGAAGACCGTAGACGGTGTTTCCATGAAGGATTGGCGCGGCGGTCGTGCTGCTGCCGGCAACATCATCCCCTCCAGCACCGGCGCTGCAAAGGCTGTCGGCAAAGTTATTCCCGAACTCAACGGCAAGCTGACCGGTATGTCCATGCGTGTTCCCACTCTGGACGTTTCCGTCGTTGACCTGACTGTAAACCTGGCAAAGCCTGCAACCTATGAAGAAATCTGCGAAGCAATGAAGGCTGCTTCTGAAGGCGAACTCAAGGGCATTCTCGGTTATACCGACGAAGCTGTGGTTTCCTCCGACTTCCTGGGCGATGCACGTACTTCCATCTTCGACGCAAAGGCTGGTATTGCACTGACCGATACCTTTGTTAAGGTTGTTTCTTGGTACGACAACGAATGGGGTTATTCCAACAAGGTTCTCGACCTGATCGAGCACATGTATTCTGTTGATGTAAAATAATCCAATTTGCCTAATGCGTGATTAAATGAATCGGCTCCTCTGGTTCTATCATTTAAGATAGAACCAGAGGAGCTTTTCTTTATACTAAAAAACTTTGCAAGAAATTCGCATGATTTTTATTCTACAACTCACGTTGATTTACTATGATGACACCGTAAAAACAAAAAAGGATTGGGAATTTTCCCAATCCTTTTTTCTGCATACAAGTAGTTATTCTTTGTTGTCATCATCAAAAATTTCTTCTACTGGAATTTCCTGCGGTGCGGGGCTCTCTTCCGGCTCTTGTGGTGCTGTGGATGCCTCTTCCACGGGGACTTCTTCCAGAGGCGGCTGTTCTTCCTTGGCAGGGGAAACACAGAAGTCGTCGTCGTTGCAACAGGAGCAGTTGCCATTGCAGCCCTCGGATGCCGAGACAACGTCGTCAAAATCCACTTCCTCGAATTCCACTTCTATGTCGCCGCTTTCATAGTCATCCGCAGCGATTCTGGATTTCAGGTCGTTGATCATAGCGGTTTTCTCTTCAATAGCCTGCATTGCTTCGGTGATGCCGTTGCACAGGAATGCAAAATCTTCCTCCGCATCGTCCCGATGTGCTGCATAGTACAGCTTGCCGATCTCATAATAGGCGTCCCGGATCTCATCCTTCTGGCCGCTGATCTCCAGAGAGAGCTTTGCAATCTGCTTGATATCCTTTGCCTTATCGGCGGTTTTTGCGGTCAGATCTTTGGTCATGTCAGCGGTTCTAGCTGCAATGTCTCTGGTCTTGTCTGCAACAGTACCGATGGTATCAAACAGTTTCTTCTTGAAGTTGTTCATTTCAGACATTATGATTCCTCCTTGATAGTTGGTTGTGACAGTCTACCATATGCAGATTGTAGTCGGATGGTATGGGATAGCAGAAAAACTGCGAGGGATACGACAAAAAAACGAAATTTATTCTTCCGTCTGCGTGAGGTCGCTCTGTTTATGACGGAGACAAAACAGTGCGATCAGCGCACCGAAGAATAACAAAATACTGAGCAGTTGGGAAACACGAATCCCGGTATTGAACAGATAAAGACTGTCTGTCCGCAGACCCTCGATCCAGATGCGGCCGAGACCGTACCACGCGAGGTAAAGAAGAAAAACCTGTCCATCATATCTTCGTTTTCCGCGTTTGACGAACTGGTGTAAGAACAGAAATCCAATGGCGTTCCAGACAGATTCATAAAGGAAGGTCGGATGCACATAAGTGGTCACGCCGGTACTGAGATCGGTTAACCCCATGCGTAAGAACCAGGTCTCCACATGTGCGGATGTGCCAAATGCTTCCCGGTTGATAAAATTTCCCCAACGGCCAATGCTCTGCCCAATCAACAGCCCCATAGCACCCAAGTCAAACAAGGCGCCAGGAGATAATTTCCGAATTTTACAGAAAATAAATGCAGTGAGCAGGCTGCCAATGATGCCACCGTAGATCGCAAGGCCGCCGTTTCGGATGTAAAATACAGAAATCAGGTTGTCTGCATAGAGATCGAAGTGGAAGATAACGTAATAAGCACGGGCACAGAGAATACCGATGGGCACTGCAAAGAGCAGTACATCAATCACAGTATCGGGATTGATTCCCAAACGAGGCTGGCAAATATGGCAGCAATATAACACGGCGAGCAAAAAGCCGCAGGCGATGATAACGCCATACCAGTGGACTGTGAAGCCGAAAACCTGAAAGGTGTCAGGCGGATTGATGGTCCAGTTTCCAAGGCTGGGAAAGGAAATGGCTATGTTCATAGAGTACCGCCTTATTTTGGGAGAATGACAGACATGGCAAGCTTTTCTGGTGTCAAATGGGCGGCAACAAAGCTGCGGACATCTTCTGAAGTAATGGTTTCCAACAATTCAAACGCGTCAAGTGGAGAAAAGCCGAGAAAATGACTGCTGCACATCTCCGAGCACAGCGACCGAAAGTAGCCTAAAGTACGGAGATGGTCGCCAAAGCAGACCTTTTTTGTCCGTATGAAAAATTCTGCCGTGGGTCCCTCTGAAGCAAATCGGGTCAGTTCGTCTCTCATTGCGATTGCAACGGTATCCGGATCCCGACTTTCTCCGCCCGCAAGCAGAACCATGCTGCCGGCAGAGTAGTCGAATTCTGCGCCAAAATCATGGCTCAACAGACCATCGGCATACAATTTTACATAGAGAGGAGAGGAGGTTCCGAACATGCATTCGAGTGCCAGCTCTGCCACAAGTTGCTGATGTAGTAACGGCAGACCGTGTTTGGCCGGCTGTATCCTGGCACCCAGTAGAAACTGCGGGGCTGAAACCTCCATGTTAACAGAAATATATTGCTGTAGTGGAAGTTCACTTTCCTCTGTGCCGTAGTCCCGCTCCGGGGCAACCTGGCGTTCAGAAGAGAGAATTTCCCGTGCGATCGAGACCACATGTTCCGGATCTACATCGCCGGCAATATTCAACACCATATTGGAAGGGGAATAAAAGACTTTATGGCAGTCGTACAGGGTCTGTGCAGTGATCTCTGCAATGCTCTCTATACTGCCCGCAACAGATTCACGGACAGGATTTTGCTGGTAAAGGCATTTGAGAAGATTGTAGTAGATGGCGTGACCGGGCATATCTTCCACCATGCGGATTTCCTGCCCGATGATTCCCTGTTCCTTTTGAATGCTCTCTTCTGTAAAATATGGGACAGAGACAAAACTGAGCAAGGTGCGGAGATTCTCTTCAAAATCGCTGGTACACTCAAAATGATACGCGGTCATGCCGGAACTGGTAAACGCATTTGGGGAGGCACCACGGGCGGAGAGAACGGTCAAAGCATTGCCGCCGTCCGGTGTGTCGAACATTTTATGCTCGAGGAAATGTGCAACCCCGGCCGGGGTATCAATCCAGTCGTCATGCAGACGAAACCGACGGTCTGCACCGCCATAATTGGTGGCAAACATCGCAAAACATTTGCTGTATCCGGGTTTTGCAATAATGTTGATTGCCAGACCGTTTTCCAGCTCTGCAGAATAAACGGTTTCGTTGATTTTAGGGTATTGTTTAATTCTCATTTTCTGCCTCCTCTTCAGCTTCCGGAAGCCCCTTCATAAAATAAACGGTGTCACATTCCACCCCATTTGCGATAGCGACAACTTCCTCTTTTGTAACAGATTCAGCCAACGCAGCAAGCTCTTGCGGTGTGCAGTCAAGACCCTGAAGGGTGGAAGAAAGCGAAAAGTCCTCCAGATGTGCGGTACTGTCTGTAATGGTACGCAGGCCGCCGGCAACGTATTTGCGGGAAGAATCCAGTTCTTCTTCTGTGATTTCTCCCCGTTTTATAGCGTCCAGCTGTGAGAGAATCTCAGCCAATGCAGCGTCGAATTTGTCAAATTCAATGCCGGAAGAAACGCGCAGAATCCCCTTGTGCAGATCCACGCCGGAGCTTGCAAAATAACAGAGAGACAGACGTTCCCGAACATTGGTGAACAATTTGGAGGTCAAACTGCCGCCATATACGGCGTTGAATACCCGAATCGCCGCAGTATCCGGTTCTTCCATACAGCTACCAAGCCGGAAGCCGACAGCGAGCTTTCCCTGGGTAACATCCAGTTCATCGGTATAGTACCGCACGGTTTCTTCCAGGGCGTTCATACGAATATCGGTACCAAGTTCCAGATCAAAATCCCCGCGAGGAAGGCCGGCGAAGGCACTGACCAGCGCAGACTCCACACGGGAAAACTCTGCGCTGCCGCAATAAAAGATTTCAATCGGCGAAGAGGCGAGAATGCTGCGGTAATGTTTGGTCAGTTTCTGATAGCCGATGCCCTCAGCCTCAGCTTCATTTCCAAGCGCACCGACTGCATAGTCTTCAAACTGACACATCAGCTCATTCAGACGATAAAGAGAATAACTGCGCTTGTCATTCACGCGACCACGGATTTTTTCCAGCAATTTTGCCTTTTCCCCCTCTACATAAGCGGGCAGAAAGAGACCGCCCCGCGTGTTGGGAGAGAGGAGAAACTCCCCCAACAGTGCGGTGACCTGTTCTAAAATGGCCGCATTGCCAGGAACATAGGCGTCATCAATGAAGTCCGCGTAAAAACCGATGGACTGGATTTCGCCCTTTTTGCGTACGATGGGGTCAATGGCGGCGCCGTACAGATCATCCAACGCGGCCGAAAGGCTTTCCATATCCGGATGATAGGTGGTCCCGCGACGCAGGACATAAGGAATGATGGCATTCCACGCTGCATCTTCACGGCGGAGCTGGGTGAGCAGATTGATGCTCAGGCAATTGGTCTTAAATTTATCCGTTTTGATACAGGTAAGTGCCACATATGGCAAAATATCTTTTCTGACAGTCTCCACAGAAACTATCCTCCTATACTTACAACTTCACTCATACCATATTAGCACACTTTTCTACATATTGGAATCAGAAATACGAATTTTTTCTTAAATTACAAGGCCTTCCCCGTGATAAGGAAGATCGTTGACCGTGATACCGTTTTTCGAGACAGCAATCTGCAAAATGGGACCCTGTTTCCATTGAAACTGAAGCTGGAAGCTATCCCAGCTTTTGGGCAGTCTGGGCAAGAGGTACAGTTTTCCGTTTTTTAGCTGAAGTCCGAACAGTTCTTCCGCAATCACGCGGAACAGCCAGCCCGCGGAGCCGGTATACCAACTCCAGCCTGCGCGCCCCACTTTTCCGTCGGTCGTGTAGACATCGGCTGCGACAACAAAGGGTTCTGCGCGGTAAATATCAATGGGATGATTTGCCGGGAGAAGCGCCTGTAAAATCTCCCAACCAGTTTCCACCATGCCGGAACGCAGACAGGACATGGCAAGCCAAATTGCACCGTGCGTATACTGCCCGCCGTTTTCGCGGAAGCCGGGACCATAACTCTCAATATAACCCGGCTGATTCCGGCAATTTTCAAATGGAGGGGTAAAAAGCGCAATGACTTTGTGTTCCCGGTCAAACAGAGCGGAAACGGCAGATTCCAGTGCGATATGCACGCGACCGGATTCGGCTTCCGGACAGAGAGCGGCAAAACTTTGTGCAATGGAGTCTATGCGGCAGGCCTCGGAATCTGCACTGCCAAGCGGTGTCCCATTACCGAACCAGCCGCGCAGATACCATTCTCCATCCCAGGCAGCATTGGCTGCCGTTCCGTATTGTTTGGCCGCATCGTGATAGCGGGCTGCAAGTCCGGGATTGCCGAGTCGGTCAAGTAACGCCGCCAGTCGGTGTACGGTGTGTGAGAAAAACCAGCTGAGCCAGACGCTTTCGCCGCCGTCCTTGCCAACCTTGTCCATGCCGTCATTCCAGTCACCGTTGCCCATATACAACAGGCCGTGTTTGCCGTGTCCACGGCGCAAAACCGCTTCTACGGCATGGCAGGCATGCAGCAGCAGGGTATCGCTGCGCTCGGATCGTTCCGGTGTCTCATAGCGGTCGCCTTCTTCAGCGGACAGCACGTTGGTATGCAGGTAGTGCCGCTCAATGTCGCAGATTGAGAGATCACCAGTCTTTTCAACGTATTCGCACAACGCCCATGGAAGCCAGAGAAGATCATCGGAGCACCGTGTGCGGACACCTTTGTCCATGCCGTCTGCGACGGGGTGCCACCAGTGTTGGACATCGCCTTCTTCGAACTGGTGTTCGGCCGACAGAAGCAATTGTTGTTTTAGGATATCCGGATCGACCAGTACCAGATTTGCAGCGTCCTGTAGCTGATCCCGAAAGCCCATGGCGCCGCCGCTCTGATAGATCGAGGTTCGACCCAGGTAGCGGCAGGCTAAGGTCTGATAGACTGCCCAGCCATTCATGATGTGGTTCAAATGATCGACCGGCGAGTTTGCTGTGATACACAGACAGCGCTTGCGCCAGTATGCCCTGGTGTGCTCCAGTGACTCAGCGGCAGCCTGCGGTGTGGCAAGCGTGCGCAGAACATCGTCATCACAACAGCCACAGACCAGTACAAGCGGAAACGAGCCTTCACAGGAAAGGGAGAAACAGGGGTCCAGACCGGCACCGGTTTTGCGGTCCGGCATACCGCTCAGCCAGCTTTCCCGGCTGGTTGTAAAACTGCGAATGGGAGTGGATGCTGTTGCCAAAAAGCGAAGATCAGGAATGGGACACCGAGGGTTTTCCGCCGTTAAGATATTATCATGAAACGCCGTGATAACTTGTGCAGCGTCGCGGTCATCCCCAGATAATACCAGAGGACATTGCCAGACAAGATGGCCTTCTTTCAGATCAGCAGACTCGATCAGGAATACGCGGGCATCGGTTTCCATCGGAATCCACGCTGTAACACGGACAGAGGCGCCGGTTGGCAGCTGTGTTTCCCAAACCGCAGTGCCGAACGCATACGTGACTGTTGTGTCCGTGCTGTCCGGCTTGGCAAAGAGCGACCGGCGGCTTCTGTCCACCACTAGTTCCAGCGTTTCAAGGCCTGTCATGTTGAGTGGATCGTTGTTCCAAGGTGTGATGCGGCATTCTCTTGCATTTTCCATCCAGAGATGACCGGAAGCGCAGTCTGTGGCAAACCAGCCCAGCCGGCCATTGGTCAATGGTGTGCTCCAGCAGCGCGGTGGCAGGCTGTGTGAGACCGTGAAGGAGAAACTGTGATCGTCGTTCCAGTGATAATGCGGCAGCGTTTGTGCGGGCAGCTCCGTGAGATCCTGTGCTACAAGACTGCGTTCCACGTTGCGCGGGGTCGATTGCGGATGCGCAAGATCAAGCACCGCCGCCGCGGCAAGCAAGACGCTGTCACTCTCTTTTAAGAGCGGGACAATGTGCACACCGCCTTTTGCACCAAAGAAGCTTTCCCGGCCAATTTCCCGCAGGCAGTCGAGCAGGGCATTGGTCTTGGGGCGGTGATAGACACCGCCGTCATCGGTGCGAAAAACCAGATCAAACGGCAGACCGCAGGCGGTAATCAGCGCATGTTGTCGAATACAGACGCAGGCTGCGGCGAGGTGTTCCCGATTGGATAAATCAGCACAGACAATGGGAAGATCACCGGAAATACCAAATTTCCAAAGGCCATTTTTTCCTTCCTGTGGAATGGATTCCAAGGTCTGTGCTGCTGGATGCGGCAGGAGCGGGAATAAAAGCGTTGGAACTAGAGACATGGCGATATCAACCTGCTGCGGTATCAGACCGAGCAGAAGCGAAAGTGCGGTGGGAAGCGCGGCCATTTCCTTATTTTCTTCTGCCAGAATGCGGAAGGCCGCTTCATAGGCTTCCTGCCGTGTGAAACCAAAGGCCAGTGCAAAGCGGACGCTGCCCTGTGTGCCTTCCCGTATGGTCAGTGATGCTTTGGCACAGATCAGGGGATCGTTCAACCAGCCGGTCTGTGTTTCTGTCAATTCAGAAAGGGAAGCAGCCAGTCCGCCGCGTCCGGGAATCTGTTCCCGATCTGTAGAAATGATCAGCGGGCTGTCACAGGCTAGGCAAAGCCAGCAATCGGGCAAAGACTTTCTGGCGATCCGGTGCAGAAGGAGTGCGCCGTTTTTCCAGTCGCTGTGCAAACCCAACTTATAAAAAGCTGGATGATTGTGATAATCCTGCTCCGGTGCCAGGACAGGAGAAAATGCAAACACAACGTCACAGACGTGGACATCGTGGTCGGCAGGGTGAACCGTGACAGTACGCAATTCCCCGTTATGCGATGCAGAGACGGAAAGAGAAGAGGTGACAGAAACGGTTTCGGTCTGAGCGGAGAATATAGCGGAGGCGGCAGAAAATTGCCAGGACCACGTGGTGTCCGGTTGTCCGCAGTCCGGCAGAAGAGAGAGAAGATGACCATCTTCCATCAAATAGAGACCCTCTGCCTGCCGCGGCTCTGCGGGCTGCTGCGGATAGCGGTATGGGAGCAAGGTGTTGACATGCGGCACAACGACACCGCTTTCCGTAACTGCGAGGCTGTAGGTGCCATTGGAGAGGGTACAGCCTGTACTGCGGAAAAAGTCCACATCGTTCTCGTGGCGGTGCCAGTTCTCAACGGGAGTGCGTTTTGGTTTTTCCGGCAGGTTGGGTTCCTGTTTTCGTAGTACCAGGCCACCCAGCGGAACGGTTTCCTGTAACAGTCCTGCAAACGCGCGCATAGAGGCATCGCGCAAAAAACGGCGTGGGAAAATATGATTGCAAAGCCGGTTTGTAATGGAAAGCAGACTCATTCCAAGATGATGGGACATGACGCAGCGAACCAGCTCAAATTCTGTGCCTCTACAGCGGGAGGGAGTAAAATCAACGGCTTCCCAGAAACCATACTGTCCTCTTGCACCGATGCGATCCAGACGATGGAGATTGCGCAATGCGGCGCGCGGTTCCAGTGGCAGGGCGAGAAATGTGCTGTAGGGAGAGATGACAAGCTCCCGATCCATATCCCGTTTCAGGGCCAATGTGCTGCAGCCATGGGCCTTATAACGGTAGTTGAGTGCGGCATCCAGCGCATAAAATGCACTTTCTGAGATGCCCCAGGGCATTTGGAATCCGGCTGTACGCTGCTTCTGTACAAACAGGCAGAACTTGGAATTCTCATAGAATGCAGAATCCTGATAGCAGGGCAGCAACAGCTCCGGCATCAGGTATTCAAACATGGTGCCGGTCCAGGAGGCCATACCGCGGAATCCATCTTTTTGCACCTGTGCCCGGCTGAGTTTCCGCCAGTGCTTGCGGTCGACATCCCCTTTTGCAATGGCTACATAGCCGGTCAGACGGGCTTCACTTGCCATGAGATCATACCATCCCAAGGTCAACTGCTGCTGATCTGCATCAAACCCGATGTGGAACAGGTGCCGGCTGGTGTCATACAGTACAGAAAAATCCATGGCCTGGAATAAAGCGTCAGCGCGGTCTGCGAGGTCACGGCGGCCATATTCATTCATCGACTCGCGCAGGGCGAGCAGACAGGCGGCGAAGTTGCCGCTGTCCACTGTGGACACATACGCAGGGTGTAAAATGGCGAGGGTTTGGGTGTTGTACCAGTTGTAGAGATGACCGTGCCATTTTGGAAGCTGTTCGACTGTTGTTAGAACGTGCTCCACCAAGGTTGTGCTCTCCTGTCTGTCTGCAATGCCGAGATCATTTGCTGCAACAGCACATAGGAGACACAGACCAATGTTGGTGGGGGAGGTGCGATGTGCAGTGCCGACGAAAGGCTGTTCCTGCCAGTTATCCGGTGGCAGAAAGTGATCTGTTTCTGTGCAGAAGTTGTGGAAATACCGCCAAATCTCCTTTGCGCACTGGATGAGGTAGCGGCGCTCAGGCTCTGCTGGAACAGAAGCGTTTGTGCGGGAAAGTCCCAGCGTATAGGCTGCTGCAGGAGCCAGAATCCAAAGAATACCCACGGCGATGCCAAGAATGGACGGGGAAAACAGGAGTATGATTCCACTCAGAACGGAAAACCACAGGTTCCGATAGTTTTGTGCGAGGGAATGGCGCGTGCCGCCGCTCTGCGCGGCGGTTTGCCACTGCAGCAGGTTCCGATGAGAGACTGTCATACGCCAAAGCGCGGTGACAATAGCGGAGAGAGAAATCCAGGCGCTGTAAGGGAGAAGCAATAATTGAACGGCAGTCCGGATCAGACCACCGCCAACCCCATGTAAAATGGCGGAATGAAGGTGAAGTCGGCCCTCCCGCTTCTTTTTTGCAAAGCTGTCAATGCAGGTTAGAATCAATTGTAGAAGAATGGCGAACAGCGCGACAACAGCGGTTCGTTTCAGATGGTCCTGCCAGAAGAGCAGAGCAAAAAAGAGAGAAAAAAAGACAAACGGCGTAACAAGACTGCGCCGCAAACTGTCGAATAGACGCCAACGATCGATATCCCGCAGATTGTGCCCGCGCCGGAACAGCCAGGGAAGATTTTGCCAGTCGCCGCGTGTCCAGCGGTGCAGTCGCCGATAGAAGGAGGGGACAGTGACCGGGCAGCCGTCTGTGAGTTCGACGTCTCCAACAAAGCCACCATGCAGAAATGCACCTTCCAATGCGTCGTGTGAGAGAACCCGGTTGTCGGGAATTCGTCCTTCCAGACAGTCCAGAAAAACGGCAGCATCGAAGATGCCTTTCCCGGAGAAGCCACCGCAGGAGAAATAATCCATATAGAGCTCGCTGCTGTCACCGCCGTAGGCGTCCGTACCGCCCGGACCAGCTGAGATTCTGGCGAAATCGGTTTCAGTTGTGGATTCCAGTTCTGTCGCAATCCGGGGCTGTAAAATGCCAAAGCCCTCCCGGACGATGCCATTTTCGTCGACAACAGGTTGGTTGAGCGGATGCAGCATGGCGCCTACCAGTTCTCTTGCAGATCCAGGAGACAGGCGGGTATCTGCATCCAATGTTAAAATGAACCGCGTATTTTTCAGTGCGTTTGGGTTACCGGCAGCGCAGAGAATGGCGTGCTCTTTCCCGCAGAGCATACGCGAGAGCTCCATCAGTGCACCGCGTTTTCGTTCCTTTGCTGTCCACCGCCGACTCTGCAGATCTTGCACCCGTTTGCGATACAGCACATAAAATCCGCCCTGATACCGTGCATTGAGACCAAAGACAGCCGATTGCGCTGCATCAAGCAGTTTTTGGTCTGTGGGCGTTTCCGCAGTATCCGCTTCCATCAGATCCAACAGCAGCGCAAACTGAAGATTACGGCCGCAATCCCGGTTTGCAAGATGATATTCCTCCAGACGTTCTACAAGCTTACGTGCCTGCTGTTCGCTGGTCAACAGTGCGGAAATTACACACAGGGTGCGACCCTCTTCTGGAATGCCGTCTTTGAGTTCCAGTCTAGGAATATGTGTCGGTGTGCCGAGGTGCAGCAAAATGGTGTCGAGAAGGGTTTTGACGAGTTCCCAAATCGGAAACAGCAAAAGAAATGCGGAGAGAACACTGCGTGTGAAGAAGGCGAACAGCAGTGTGAAAAAGAATGTCAGCAGGACATTTGCAGCAATGTACCAGCCGCCATCTCTGCCATGTTGTTTTTGTCCAAGCGGTGCACAATGGAGAAAATACCCGATGTGCCGCTCTCGTGGACTGGTTCCCTGTTTTGCCAGTTGCAGCAGTTCTTCGGCAATATGGTATTCCGGTGTGCCCTTTGCCAGAGACAGACGTGCGATCTGCCTGCGGTATTGATTGCGGCTTTTTTCATCCATTACGGGATAAATCCCGGCAGGGTCCTGTCGCAAAATTTGCTCTGTGTGATCGATGCGCTCCAACAAATCATGGAAATCCCGTGTTGCAAGCAGACGCAGCGAGGAGATGAGACGGTTCATTTGATCGGGGGCAGTTTCTGCTTCCAGATCCTGACAGACAGCGGCAAGTGTCTCAACCAGTGCAGCACGAATGGCTGTGGTCAGCAAAGACAATTCGTCCATACTGAGGATACAGCAGTGCTGGAATCCAATTAGAAAGGTTTCGCAACGTGTTTCCGTAACGGAACCAAGACCGGACTGTACCAGATGATAAGCCAGGATGCGAAGAATGGGGATGTTGTCCATTGAACAGCGAAGCAGGTCAGTATCGCGCAGGGTTTCACAGGCTGTGCGGCCTTCTCGTTGGATCAAATACCAGTTGTCAAGCAGCCACTCGCAGGCTTCGGGTGGCTGAAGCTGTCCATTCCAGCGCGCTTGTATTTGCGCATGGACGTCTCGAATGGTGTGCAGATGACTGTTAAGCTGTTTTGCCCAGCGTCCACCGCTGACGATGTTGTTGGGATGTAGGGGGCGTGCGGTATTTTCGCCAAATGCCTCGAGATGACTGTCGTCGATGTAGAGGCTATTTTCGTGGTAGATCATGCCAGTTCCTCCCTCTCTATCGGAGATTCTTACAAAAAAGTTTCCCCAAAAGGTTTGAAATGTATGCGCTTTCCGAATTTTTCCTGATACAATGAATCAAAGGGAGAAAAGACTTGACAAGATACAGATTTCTGTGTAAAATACCGGAGTAAAGGAAAAATGCTTTACAAAGGAAAATTGCTTCACACCAGGTCGAGGAGGAAATGACATGGAAGATAAAACGCTGACCATGACAATGCTTCTGGACTTTTATGGTGAACTGCTTACTGAAAAACAGCGCAGCTGTTTTGAGATGTATTACAATGAAGATCTCTCGCTTTCAGAAATTGCGGAGTTACAGGGAATTTCCCGCCAGGGTGTGCGGGATTCACTTGTGCGAACAGAATCTTCTCTGCGCGAGACAGAGGAAAAAATAGGGATGGTTGCAAAGTATATCCAGCGCCGTACCGTTCTTGCAGAACTGGAACATACGCTGGACGCGCTGATCGCGGCAACCGATGGCAGATCACGGGAGCTGGCAGAGCATGTTTTGCAGAGGCTTCAGGATCTGGAAAGCTGAAAAGGGGCACAAATGGCATTTGAAAATCTTTCAGAAAAACTGGCTGCGTCCTTTAAAAAGCTGCGCAGAAAAGGCCGCCTGACCGAGGCCGATATCAAAGAGGCCATGCGGGAAGTTCGCCTTGCACTGCTTGAGGCGGATGTCAGCTACAAAATTGTGCGGGACTTTGTCAAAAAAGTCAGCGAACGGGCAGTCGGCGCCGATGTGTTGGAAAGTCTGACACCGGCACAGATGGTGATCAAGATCGTCAACGAAGAGCTCTGTGCGCTGATGGGCAGCGAAAACAGCAAACTCAATATTTCTTCCAAATCTCCAAGCGTGGTCATGCTGGTCGGCCTGCAGGGCGCCGGTAAAACCACCAACGGGGCAAAAGTCGCGGCGCTGATGAAGAAAAACGGAAAACGCCCGTTGCTTGCAGCGTGTGACGTTTACCGGCCGGCTGCAATTCAGCAGCTTGAGACAGTCGGTGCAAAGCTGGATCTTCCTGTGTTCCAGATGGGGCAGGGCAATCCGGTGGACATTGCAAAGGCAGCTGTGGAGCACGCAAAGCGGTATGGCAACGACATGGTATTTCTGGATACTGCAGGCCGTCTCCATATTGATGAAACGCTGATGGATGAATTAAAAAACATCCGTATAGCGACGGAGCCGGCAGAAATCCTTTTGGTTATCGACGCAATGACCGGTCAGGATGCAGTCAACGCAGCGTCTGCCTTTGATGAAGCGCTTGGCATTGACGGCATTATGCTGACCAAGCTCGACGGCGACGCGAGAGGCGGTGCGGCGCTTTCCGTCCGCGCAGTGACCGGAAAGCCGATCAAGTTTGTTGGTACTGGCGAAAAGCTGGATCAAATTGAATCGTTTTATCCCGACCGTATGGCGTCCCGTATTCTCGGTATGGGCGACGTGCTGACGTTGATTGAGAAAGCGGAAGCAACGATGGACGAGAAAAAGGCGCAGGAACTCGCTGAACGCCTGAAGAAAAACAAGTTCACGTTGAGTGATTACTATGACCAGCTTGTCTCAGTAAAGTCCATGGGCAGTATGCAGGACATTGCCGGGATGATTCCCGGTCTTGATGCTAAAGCATTGCAGGGTGCCAGCTTCGACGAAAAAATGCTGGATCGTATCCAGGCGATTATTCTTTCCATGACGCCATATGAGCGCGAGAATCCCGGTGTGCTGAACAGCAGTCGGAAAAAGCGCATTGCCCGCGGCAGCGGCACAACCGTTGTGGACGTCAACCGTTTGCTCAAGCAATATGAGATGATGCAGACCATGACAAAGCAAATGGTCAACAACGGTAAAAAAATGAGAAAGCTTGGGAAACTTGGTATGTTCGGCATGTAATGTAAAACAGTTTGCTCACACATTGTGTTTGCATAGAAAGTAAAATGATGGAGGTGAATTGAAAATATGGTAAAAATCAGACTTCGCAGAATGGGTGCTAAGAAGAATCCTTTCTATAGAATCGTTGTTGCAGATTCCCGCAGCCCTCGTGATGGCCGATTCATCGAGGAGCTCGGTACTTACAATCCGCTCGTAACTCCCGTTGAGATTAAGGTAGATGTAGAGCGTGCAAAGTACTGGATCGCAAACGGTGCACAGCCCACTGAGACTGTCAAGGCTCTGCTGAAAAAAGCTGAGGCTTAAGGAGAACACGTCAGCATGAAAGAACTGTTAACCTATATCGCGCAGAACCTTGTGGACAACCCCGACGAGGTTCGTGTGACTGAACGGGTCACGGATGCGGAAACCGTGTTTGAAGTCCGTGTTGCTGATGGTGATATGGGCAAGATCATTGGACGTCAGGGAAAGATTGTCAAAGAAATCCGGATCCTGATGAAGTCCGTTGCCCAGAGACAGGGCAAAAAGATTTCCGTAGAAATCATGGACTGAGTGAGATCGGAAGAATTTTCTTCCAAGTTGCCAAAAAAGTCCCGATAGGGACTTTTTTGGCAACCGGCAGTCTGATATGGCAGAACTTTTCTTGCTCTCTGTCATGAGATTGAAATAAAATAGGAATGGCGAGAGGTTTCTTCGTCGGAAAAGGTGTCGCCCTGCACGGAGGCTGCCCCTTGCCGAGGAAAAAATCCCTCGCCATTTTTGTAATAGAAGCAAAGGAACAAAAGTATGAAAAAACAGTATTTAGAGGCTGGACAGATTGTCAATACGCATGGTATTCGAGGGGAAGTGAAAATCAAACCCTGGGCAGACAGTGCGGCATTCCTTGAGGAATTTGAGGAACTTTTTGTGGATGAAAAACCGGTGCGTGTCCTCCGCAGCCGTGTGCACAAAAACTGTCTGATCGCCACATTAGAGGGGATTGAAGATGTCAACGCCGCCGCGCGCTTGAAAAATAAAATTGTTTATATTGACCGCGACGATGCCGTCCTTCCGGAGGGCAGCTATTTCATTCAGGATCTGCTGGGCGCCAAAGTAGTGGATGAAGCAGGAACGGTGCTGGGACATCTCGATGATGTAATGGAGATGCCGGCCTCGAATGTCTATGTTGTCAAAGGGGAACGGGAAATTTTGATTCCTGCGGTTCCCGCCTTTGTTCTAAATACAGATGTGGAACAGGGTATCATCACGGTGCGGCTGATCGAAGGGATGTGAGACAGTGCGTATTGATATTATGACGCTGTTTCCTGACTCCATGCGGCACGTTTTGGGGGAAAGCATTCTCGGCCGTGCAGCAGCAAAGGGAATTATTGAACTAAACTGTGTGCAGATCCGTGACTATACGACCAACAAACAGTGCCAGGTGGACGATTACCCTTACGGGGGTGGCTGGGGTTGTGTTATGATGGCACAGCCGCTGAAATCCTGCCTGGATGATATTCTGGATCAGACAAAAGACCGACGCAGTCGGGTGATCTACATGTCTCCGCAGGGAAAGCCGTTCAATCAGACGATGGCCCGACGTCTGAAGAACGATTATGACCATCTGGTGTTGATCTGTGGACATTACGAAGGCATTGACGAACGCTTTATAGAAGCCTGTGTGGACGAGGAAATTTCCATTGGAGATTTCGTTCTGACCGGCGGCGAACTGCCAGCCATGGTCGTAGCGGATGCCGTCTGCCGTATGGTTCCGGGGGTTTTGGCCGATGAGGAGTGTTTTACCGGCGAAAGCCATTGGGACGGTCTATTAGAGTATCCGCAGTATACCAGACCGGAAGTGTGGGAGGGAAGAGCGGTTCCACCGGTGCTTTTGTCCGGCAATCATGCCAATGTTGCACGGTGGCGCAGAAAACAGAGTCTTGCCCGTACCATGGATAAGCGTCCGGATCTGTTTGAAAAGCTGAAGCTGACGGACAAGACGGACCGCAGACTGTTGGACGAGATCTTGGAAGAGCGGAAAGAGCCGGAATATAGTTACGAGTTTGACTACAGCAAAGCGATCCCATTTGATTTACAGGATATTACGCGGCTTGTGGAAAAGGCCAACGGAAAAGGGCAGAAAAAACAAAAACAGCGCCGGGGTTCCAAAGAACAACAATATCAAGCGGACATTGCAGCAGGAAATTGTTGGGTATTTTACCACGAGGGGAAACCGGTTGGTGTATTTACCATACAGATGGGGGAAACAGTTGCGACAGTCCAACGTCTTGTGATTGACGGGCATTATCAAAAAACACCACTAAGAAAAGAGATGCTAGACTTTGCAGAAGCGCTTGCACTTGGAAAAGGGAAGCGCGCAGTTCGTATAGAAGTAGCTGATGAGAACAATGTCTGGCAAGGATTGTCGGAACAGAGCGGTTATACCTGTATGTCACTGGCTGCGGAAGAGGTACAGGAGCCCGCTTGTGTGGTCTATAAAAAGGAATTGTAGGCATGGATCTTTGTAATATCAATGTGATTAAGGCGCTTTTGGCCAAACACGGATTTCGGTTTTCCCGATCAATGGGGCAAAACTTCTTGACCGCCTCCTGGGTGCCGGAGCGCATTGCCGAGGAAGCGGATTTGGATGCCGTTACCGGTGTTCTGGAGATTGGTCCCGGCATCGGTTGCCTCACAGAACAGCTGGCACAACGAGCAGGCAAAGTGGTTTCTGTAGAGTTGGATCGGGCGTTGCAGCCGGTTTTGAAAGAGACGCTGGCAGACTACGACAATGTCGAGATTGTGTTCGGTGATGTACTGAAGCAGAACATTCCACAGATGGTTGGGGAAAAACTTCCCGGTTTGCGTCCGGTTGTCTGTGCCAATCTGCCGTACAATATTACGACCCCAGTGTTGAGTGCCTTTTTGGAGGCAGACTGTTTTGACGGCATCTATGTTATGATCCAGAGAGAGGTTGCCCGGCGGATCTGTGCAAAAGCGGGAACGGAGGATTACGGCGCGTTTACTGTGTTTGCACAGTGGCACGCGGAACCGGAGATTTTGTTCGACGTCTCGCCAGGGTGTTTCATTCCACAGCCGAAGGTAACTTCCAGCGTGATCTGTCTAAAGCCGCGCAAAACGCCGCCAGCGGAAGTGGAGAGCGAAGCACTCTTTTTCCGTGTGGTGCGGGCAGCTTTTGCGCAACGCCGAAAGACGCTTTCGAATGCGCTTTCCAGTGGGTTTGGCTCGCTTTCCAAGGTGGAGTTGACGGAGATCATAGAAAGCTGTGGTTTGGACAGCCGCATCCGCGGAGAAGCTCTGGATATTCCGACCTTTGCGCAGCTTGCCAACCGCATGTTTCCAATCCTATAGGCATAAACTAAAACTGCCGGAAAGACAAAAACGGTCTTTCCGGCAGTTTTTTGTAAAACAGGATGGTGACGAACCATGATTGAAGCCAATGCCCAGGCTTTTCTGAAGACTCTGAAGATGCATCCGTCGGACTATGACCTATCAGAGATGACGGCAGGCTTTTTGTCCAGCATGCGAAAAGGATTAGAGGGAGACAGCGATATCCCAATGTTGGATACGGGACTGCGTGTGCCGAAATGTTCTCTGCAATTGGGAAACACAGCAATCATCGACGCAGGCGGTACTTGGCTTCGCACGGCTCTGGTTGCCAATGGCGTTGTACAGGAGCAACGCTGTATACCGATGCCGCGGGATGTGCCATGGGCCGTATTTATCAATACTGTAGCGGAACAGGTTCTGCCATTTGCGCGTCACGCCAGACGCGTTGGTTTTTGTTTTGCCTATCCGATGGAACGACAGACAGACGGCGGCAAGGTGTTGCGGCTCAGCAAGGAAATTGGAATTCAGGGAGCAGAGGGACATTACCCAGCCGCGGAACTGACTGCGCTGCTGGTTCGATGCGGTTGTGTACCGGAGGCAGTGAAAGCGGTCAATGATGCGACAGCTGTCCTTCTGGAAGGAATTCGACAACTTCCGGAACAGTATGATGGCTGCGTCAGTCTCCTGTGTGGAAGCGGTATGAACAGTGCCTGTGTACTGCGCAGAGAGAGTGGAGTGCAGTACATGGTCAACTGTGAGAGCGGCGGATACGCTGGATTGAAACAGGGGACACTCGATGATCAATTGGATCTGAGCTGCAGGGATCGGGGCACAGCATTCGCCGAAAAAATGACGGCAGGGGCATATTTGCCGGAGCTCTGGCACCGTGTACTCTGTGCCGCGGGAGCTGCCGGGCTACTGTCCAAACAGTCCACACAGCGGCTATGGAGTTGCCCCAAATTTTCCGGAGCGGAGATGGATGTCTTTTGCCGTGAACCCGGTGGGGACAATCGTCCCGCGCATCAAATGGAACATGAACACGATGCCTGGTTTGCCCGCGAACTTGCGGTCTGTCTGCTGTTACGTGCGGCAAAAATTTTATGTGCCAATGTAACAGCAATGCTCCAACTGACAGAACAGGGTAGATATAAAAAATACCCCGCTGCCGTAGTACGGCAGGGGGCAATGTTAGAACAGAATAGTATCCTTCCACAGTTGTTGGATCAGTTCTTTCAAACGTTTACCGAGCGACATTGCGGAATTTATACTGCAAGCACAACGATTGAACAGGCAGTCTGGAAAGGAACTGCAGCAGCGGCCTGGGCGGAGTAAACCGGATGCATTAAAGTCCGAGGATCAGGCTGGCAAAGCGGAAGTAAACCAACAGGGAAAGCGCGTCGACAATGGTTGTGATAAACGGGCTTGCCATGACTGCGGGGTCAAACCCGATCTTATGTGCGAGCATTGGCAGTGTGCAGCCGACGAGTTTCGCAACAATAATGGTGATAACAAGCGTAGAGCAGATGACGAGTGCGACCAGAAAGGCGACGCGGTCAAACAGCATCAACTTAACAAAATTACAGATAGCAAGCGTGAGGCCGCACATCAGAGAGACACGAAATTCCTTCCAGATTACACGAAAAATGTCTCTGAATTCAAGCTCATTCAAGGAAATACCACGGATGATGGTGACCGAAGCCTGACTACCGGAGTTACCACCGGTATCCATCAGCATGGGAATGTATGCAGTTAGCACGACATAGGAGGCCAGCGCATCCTCAAAATGCGTAATAATCATACCGGTGAACGTTGCGGAGATCATGAGAAGAAGCAGCCAGGGAATACGACTTTTCCAGATCTCAAAAACATTGGTTTTGATGTAAGGGCGGTCGGATTCGGAGGGGATAATTGCGGCCATCTTTTCAATATCTTCGGTGGCCTCATCCTGCATGACGTCCATTGCGTCGTCAACGGTGACGATGCCCACCAGACGTTCCTCGCCATCCACCACGGGCATGGCAGTAAAGTCATATTTTCGGAACATCAGTGCAACGGTTTCCTGATCTTCCAGTGTGTTGACCGAAATGACATTGCTTTCCATCTTGTCCTCGACAAGATCCTCATCGTTTGCCATAACGAGAACGCGCAGGGAAATGGTGCCGATCAGATGACGGCCGACATCGATAACATAACAGGTGTTGACCGTCTCCTTATCGACTCCGGTACGACGGATCCGTTTGATTGCCTCCTCCACCGTGAGAGAGGGAGCGAGGGATACAAATTCGGTGGTCATAATGCTGCCGGCACTGTCGGAAGGGTATTTTAGAATTTCATTAATGGTAGTGCGCATTTCCGGATTAGCCTGCCGGAGAATACGACTCACCACATTTGCGGGCATTTCCTCAACAATATCGACGGCATCATCGACATAGAGTTCATCGACAACTTCCTTCAATTCATTGTCTGAAAATCCGCGGATCAGAAGTTCCTGCGAATCGCTGTCCATTTCGACAAAGGTTTCCGCTGCAAGCTCTTTGGGAAGTAGACGGAATAACAGCGGCAGCGTATTTTCTGCCAGATCATCAAACAGGACTGCGATGTCAGCAGGATTCATGGTGATAAGAATATCACGCAGGGTACTGTACTTTTTGTTTTCCAGAAGCGAAGTAAATGTAGTTTCAAGAGAGAATGTGCTTTCAGCCAATTGCCTTTCCTCCAATCGTTAAAAATTGCCGATCACGGCGGACAGGAGCAAGGCGGCACAAAAAGTGGCCGAGTTAAAGCATCCATACAGACGCTCTGAAAGCGCGTATGCACGATAATCGACCGATTGTGTCGCTACTACTGCCAGCGTCCATATGGTTTCACCTCTTTCCATCGAATTACAGCGCAGTGCTGGCAATGCACTGGTTGCATAGAATAAATCTGTTCGTGTCATTTTGGGACAAATATGGTACGGTTCTTTTTCCAGATTCAGGGAAAGAAAAAACCGCACCGGAAACGGTGCGGAACACTTCCAACGCACCGTTCAAGCTTTAGCTTCGCAGGGCGATGAAATTGCATTAGATTATGCCTTGATAAATCGACATAGCCTGTTCAGACCAACGCATCGTGTCTCCACGAATTTGCGGCAGCAATCCGTATCCCTGCGGTAGCCTTACCTACCGGAATACATTTATACGACTATATTTTACGACGCGGGTAAACAATTGTCAACCATTCCGAAACAAAAGTATACCGGATTTCGGTAAGTTTTTAATTTGAACCAAGTGAGCAGGGAACGAAACAGGGAACGAAAATTGAAACCAGACAGGCCAATAAGGCCTGCCTGGTTAAGGTTTGTATTTTGCTTATGGTTTCCCTGTCAATGCGGAAACTCAAAGGCAGGGATCTCTATGGAGTAATCCTTTAGAGATTCTCCGATTGAACTAACTATGGCAACAAGGTCCCCCTCGGCGCAGAAAAATGCATTATTGAACTTAATGTATGTTACCCCTTCCTGTTCGTACAGTGTAAGATGTCCAATCAAATTGTAAAAATCGTAATACTTGCCATAATTATCGATGGTAGGAAAATTTTCTTTTAAGATTTGTGTCAGCGATACATCATGAAAAGCAGTGGAAAAGGCAGCAGCCTTTTGATAGTCCTTGATTGCCCATGTTGGTTCAGGATAAGATAAGGAATCAAAATAGAGTATGGTCGGCGCTTTGAAAAAATCATCTGCACAGTCAGAAAAATTTTCAGAAGTGACTGTGAAATCCGGGTCAAGGAGATATGCAGCACTGCTTGCTTTTATGATAGGAAGATCATTGTAGATGTGGTAAGAATCGACCTCATCCGCATTTTTCGGATCAGTTTGATTTACAAGGGCAGTAAACAGAAACAGGATTCCAACGATCAATAGAAACAGACAAACCGGAAAAAGAACTTTGCGTGTCATCATAAACTCTCCTTCAGTTTACTCTCCCGGTGTCAACGAGAAAACGATATCCCAAACCAGCTACCGCTCGCTGGGTTCGCCTGAGACACTTCAGTATCAATGCGGAGGCTCAAAGCCAGGCACTTCTACGGAATCATCTTTCAGAGATTCTCCGACTGAATTGACTGCGGAAATGAGATCACCCTCTACACGGGAATAAGTCTCGTCGTATCCGCTGACATTGCCTTCGCGGTAAAAACTGATGTAGGTTTCTCCCTGCCACAGACGCAGCTGAAGAGTTCCAATCGCATTCATGATATCATACTGCTCCTCATAGTGCTGATAGTCAGGATACTCTTCCTGGGAGATCGACAGGAACGATACGTCCCGGAACACCACACTGAAAGCAGAAGCCTTTTCAGAATTGTTCATTGCACGATACGAATCTGTATGAAAAGTGGGCCAGAAATACAGCACGGCCGGTGCAGAGAAATAATGATCCATGCAGTCCGCAAAATTGTCAGGCGTGACGGTGAAGTCCAAATCAAGGAGATATGCGGCGTCGCTCTTTTCAATTGCAGGAAGATCATCATAGATATAGTAATAACTGTAGTAATCAGCATCCTCCAAAGCTGGCTGGGTTTCAGTTGATTGGTTCTGAGAAGTGTCTGTCGAATCCGTTTTGGAACTGCAGGCAGATAGAGCGAGCAGGTTTCCAATGACCAGCAGCAGACAAAGTAGAAGAGAAAGGGTGCGTTTCATCGTTCGTCTCTCCTTTGCTCTGGTTATACCAGTTATTTCCTTTCATTCGCTCTGCCAGTATCCACAAGAAAACGATATCCCAAGCCGCTGCATGCGCAGTTTCCCCCATCAATGCGGTATCTCGAATCCGTTGCCATCCACAGAGTCATCTTTTAGAGATTCTGCAACCGATTTGCACTTGGAGATAAGATCTCCCTGCACGCGAAGACAGGGGAAATATGCGGGAGTATTCACGTCATAATCATAGCCGAAAAAGTCAATATAGGTTTCTCCCTGCCATAAACGAAGTTCAAAATTTCCGATCGCATTAAAAAATTCATACTGCTCGTCATAGTGTTCATAGTCAGGATAATCTTCTGGGGAAATCGGCACCAGCGGAACATCCCGGAATACCGCACCGAAAGCAGAAGCCTTTTTATAATCTTTGATTGCGCGCATCGTCGGATAATGCCCGAAATAGAGCATGGCTGGCGCAGAGAAATAATCGTTTATGCAGTCTGCAAAATTTTCCGGCGTGACGGTGAAATCCGGATCAAGGAGATATGCTACGCTGCTGGCTTTGATTGCAGGGAGGTCATCAAAGATCCAGTATGAATTGGCATCTTCCACATCGTTTGAGGAGGTTCGATTTATTTGATTTACAAGGTCAGCAACCAGAAACAGACCTCCGATGATCAGCAGCAAGAGCAAAAGGGAAACGGTGCGTTTCATTCCAATCACCTCCTTCAGTTTGCTCTCCCGGTATCCACAAGAAAACGGTATCCCAAGCCTGCGATTGCACGCTGAGTACGCTTGAGACATTCTCTTGTATTTGCAATACAGGTACTACCGCGGGAAAGATCGTTTACAGTGCTACCTGCAACATTTTTCGCCAGTGTTGCAAAATCATAAGAGATAGTGAAAAATGTCGAATTGCACATGTAGGAATAGGTGTTGGATGATGCTGTTGACTCCCAATAACTGCTGTAAAAATTGTCTCGTACCCAGACTTCGTAATTTGTGTGTCTGTTTTCATTTTCGTTAGTGATAAGCGCTGCGTGAGGAGGGCAATTGATGTCCTCAAGATAATGGATTGCTTGTCCAAGCTCATTGTAGGCTTTTGTCCACTCGCGATGACTGAAAGCAACTTTTGCCTCATAATAATGATCGTTAAAGCGGGTATATGCCGTTGGATTAGTTTCTCCATTTTTGTTCACAATTCGGGACTGGCCCGATATTACCCGAGGCGAGCCATAGTGTCCTTTGTATGTTTTTGTCTCTTTGCCTGTCTTTGGATTGGTTTCTATATCCGTTTCATCGATATCTGGTGCCCTACTTCCATAATAGATATTTGCAAGCGCATCCTGGGAATATTTTCCTCTGATATTTGAAACGGTACTTCCCTTGTCAGAGAAGAGAATGTAAAAGCCCTGGTTTGTTAACATTTTGTGAACACTATTACCAATCGCCTCTTCGCCGCCCTCCTCTGTGTTCGTACTTGTCCAGTAGGGGCTAATGATACCATCTTCCGGCGTGAATCCTGCCAACTCGGCATGGAAAGATTCGTCATCATCTATGGAAGTCTCAGATAAACTTGCAAGAGCCGCTTCCGCTGCGCCTAAATACGTAAGGGGAGTAGTGCCGGTAATCAGCGTCGGCTTGTCCCGCTCAAACAGGAATCCGGATAGCATTTGTGCAGTTTCGGCGCGGGTTATCGCATCATCTGCATCGATCACAGCACCTGTTTCTTCATCAAGCAACCCAGTTAAGGATAGCGTATCCGCAATCTTTTTCTGACAGATTGCCGTTGCAAAAACAGAGTCCGTGCTGTTTATATCCTGCTGTGCATGATCCTGTACCAGTTGAGACAGGATTTCCACCGCTTCTGCGTGTGTGACAGTCCCATTTGGATCCTCAAGGGACATCAAGTTCTGATTTGCAGTCGAAGCCATATCGCCGGTACTGCTTCCAGCATCTGTTTGTGATACATCCGTATTTTCCGCAAGGGCAATGGTTCTGGCAAAGTCAATTCTTGTAATTGCCTGGTTAGGGGAAAATGTTGTTTCTGTGGTACCATTCATCACGCCGCGTTGGGACAGATAGGAGATGTACATCTGATACTCGAAATCTTCGGGAACATCGGTAAAAGAAGGCAGGGCTTCCCATTGTTCCATCAGTTCCGTGTCGGTTTCGTCATAAATGAATGTAACGGTATTCTGCTCGGTATCGACCAGAATCTTATCAGCGCCGGGATTATCGATCCATTCCGTGTTGTCCTCTGCAAAAACAGTCATGGACAGAAGCAGGCACAGGACAAGCAGCATGCTCAATAGAGAAGTAAATTTTTTCATTGTTTCCTCCGTTCTCCGAAAAAAGCAGGATAACAACTTTTGTGCAAAATACTCATAGACCACTTCCTTTTATTTTTTGAATTTGGTAAAAGTGCAGTATATTCTACAGCCTTTATAGCATGGAAAAGCTTGGGTGTCAATAGAATATTCCTGTTCTTTAGATTCCTTAAGAATGGAAAATAAATGCCCATTATCAGCGTTATAAACAATACCAAACCAGGCAGGCCAATATAGCCTGCCTGGTTGTTAGATTTATACCTTATGTGGTTTTATCCCCAGTTTTCTGCCATCTCAAAGGGAGCAGGCTTTTCTGAATCGTTTTTTAAAGATTGCCCGATCCGATTCAGTTCGGGAAGCAAGTTTCCTTCTGCACAGAAATAAGTTCTTTCCCAATTGGAATTACCCTCACGAAAAAATGAGATGTAAGTGTGGTTTTGATAGGTGTACAGTGAGAGGTTTCCTATTGCACTGAGGAAACTGTATTGGCTTCCATAGTCATCGAGATATTCTTCTTCGGAAATCTGTGTCAATGGCAGATCGCGAAACAACTCGGCAAAGGCTTTGGTCTTTTCCTGATCCTTTATCCTCCGTGTCCCTTCAAAACAATTGCTAAAATACAGTGTGGCTGGTGCAGTGAAATAATTATAGATACAATCGGAAGCATTTTTTTCTGTGATTGGGGTTTCAAGATTGAGAAGATGTGCCGCCTTACTCCGCGTAATTGCAGGGATTTCATCCCAAATATTATAGCTATCCTCATCAGCGGATACGGCGTCTACTGGGAATGTTACGATTTGTTTCAAGTCATAAACAAGGTTCCCTTCTGCAAAGCTGTCCTCTGCGTAAAAGTATGTCGTGTTCCATCCAGCATCGCTTTCACGACAAAATTCAAGATATATGAGGTTATCTCCGTAGCCATGTATTGCAATCTGTCCAATTGCGTTTCGAAAGCGGCAATCCCATCCAAAATCGTCGTGATATTCTTCTTTGGAGATCTGTATCAGTGGTGTAGAACGAAATGCTGCGACAAAAGCATCGATTTCTTTAGGGTCTTCAATTTTTATGCTTCCATGAAAAGCATCATCAAAGTAGAGTGTAGCCGGCGCGGTGAGATAATCCTCAACACAGCCAGAAAAATTTTCAGTTGTAACTGTGAAGTTCAGGTCGCGAAGATAGGCAGCGTCGCTCGTTTCAACAGCCGGTAGATCGTCCCAAATCGTATCTGATGCAGTTTCTTTCAGAGATTCTCCAATGCGGTAAAGTTCAGGTGTGAGATCCCCATTGATAAAGAAATAAGAGACATCCTGCACAGATTCATTGTCACGATAAAGCGCGATAAATGTATGTGTTATCTGTCCTACGTGTACATACACTGCAATCCGTCCGATCGCGTTTTGAAAGCTGTAGTGTGCAGTATAGTCTTTCTGGTAATCTTCTTCAGCAAGCTGCCCGGAGAACGGTGATGGCGATATATTGCGAAATACTTCGCCAAAAGCCTTTGCCTTTACCGCATTCTTGATTTTCTGCGGTGTCTCCTCAAAACAGTTCTGGAAATAGAGCATAGCATCAACAGTGAAATAATCATAAATGCAATCGGAAAAATTTCCGCCAGTGATTGCGAAGTTTGGGTCAAGCAGATAGGCGGCATTGCTTTTTTCAATGGCTGGCAGATCATCTTGAAAATTATAGTCCTCTGCGGTTTCTATGTCAGCATTTGTTGCCTGTTTATTGGTATCTGATGAAGTATTCTGTGGTGTTGTTTTTTCTGTATCCGGTTTGTCTCCACAGGCTGTCAGCCCCAGTAGCATACCGGTGATCAGTAGTAAACAGATTGGTAGAAGAAAGGTACGTTTCATTTTGTTCTCTCCACTTCTTTGGTTCTAGGTATCGATGAGACATTGATACTGAAAGTCAGTTGTGTTTCATGACGTCTTGATCAATGCGGTAGATCAGTATTTCGGGGGGGTTCTTCTGAAACATCTTCCAGCGATGCAGCTATTCGGTTCAGTTCCGGAACCAGAGTTTGCCCGGAGATACAAAAACAGCTTTCATCTTGTACAAGCTCATTTGTACGGGAGAATAGCATATAGGTATCCCCTCGCTCTTCCCAGATTGTAATGCGTCCAATCACATTCTCAAAGCTGTTATCATGCCCTTTGAGCGGGAGTGGGTATGATTCAAGAAGTTGCGTCATAGATACATTGCGAAACACATCCGTAAATTCTGTAGCCCGTTCATTCTGAGTGAGAAGAAGTTCATCATGACCAGAAAGGTCGAAGGAGTAATAGAGAATGGACGGTGCGGAAAAATAATCGTCAATACAGTCCACAATATTTTCCTCATTAATGCTGAGATTTGGGTCGAGGAGATACGCGGCATTGCTTTTCTCTACTGTGGGAAGATCGTTGGAAGGATAATAGAATTCTTCTTTGGAATAATATCCAGCCCAGTATCTGTGGTCATGGATTTGAAACACAACAAAAGCGACGACAAAAAGTATTCCGCAGACCCAGAGTATAATATTTGTGCGTTTCATCGTAGTTCCTCTTTTCTTGACTTTGGGTATTGCCAAAGTCTGTTGCTGCATTTCGCGGTTTTTTATCAATCTAGTGGATCAATATTTTTTGGTGGTTCTTCTGAAACATCTTTCAGCGATGTGGCAATCCGCTCCAGTTGTGGAACTAGAGATTGTCCAGAAATACTGAAACAGCTTTCGTCCTGTACGAAATCATTCATGCGAGTAAACAGAATGTAAGTATCCTCCTGTTCTTCCCAGATTTGAATTCTCCCGATGGCGTTTTCAAAAGAATAATAATCGTCTATTTTATCCCTAAGTGGGAGAGGATATGATTCAAGAAGTTGCGTCATAGATACATTACAGAAAGCATCCGCAAAGTCTACAGTCCGTTCATTCTGAATGAGTAAAGTCTCATCATGATCAGAAAGGACAAAGGTGTAATAGAGAATCGATGGCGCTGCGAAATAATCGTGGAGGCAGTCGGAGAAATTGTCTGCATTGATAGAAAAGTTTGGATTGAGCAAATATGCGGAATCGCTTTCTTCTACTGCTGGAAGATCATAGGAAGGGTAATAGAATTCTTCTACTTCATACATGGTACGCTGTTCGTGAATCTGATATATGACAAACAACGTGACTATGATTCCTAGCAATACACAAATACACAGTGTTTTTTTACTCTTCGCCATCACTATGCCCTCCCAGTGTCAACAAGAAAACGATACCCCAAGCTTGAAAGAAATGTAAATTTTTTCATTGGTTCCTCCGTCCTCCGAAAAGGTTAAACCGACAAAACTTAGATGAAATATACGATAATTACATCAGAAATGCAAGAAAATTTAGTAAAAATACAATATATCCTACAACCTTTATAGCATAGAAAAATTTGGCTGTCAATTGAATGACAAGATTTTTATGATTTTTAAGAAAGCAACAATTGAAAAATGAAAACAGACAAGCCAAAATGGCTTGTCTGTTTTCATTTTATGCCTGATTTATTACGCAATAAAGGTCTGGGGTTCTATCCCAAGCCATGCCAGCTCAAAGGTAAATTCTGTATTTCATCATATTCCCTCTGCATCCAACTCGGGGTACCAACGTTTCGTCGATACCCCGAGTCTATCATATTTTACGATTTTCTTATTACTCTGGTGGCTCAAACAAAGGAATCTCAAAGGAATCGTCTTTCAAAGATTCTCCAAGTGCTTCAATTTCAGATACCAGGTCTTCCTGCGCACAGAACCTTGCACCAAGAAATGAGATGTATGTGATTCCATCCTGTTCACTCAGTAAGAAATTTCCGATTACATTGATAAAACAGTAGGATCTACTACAATTATTGATAGCAGGAGCATTTTCTTCAGAGAGTTGAGTCAGAGATACATTGCGAAACACATCGGCAAACGCTACAGCCTTCTTAGGGTTCTTGATTGCCCACGTTGGTTCTGATGAATAAAACTCGGAACTGAAATAGAGCATGGTAGGCGCTTTAAAATAATCATATGCGCAGTCAAAAAAGTTTTCAGCGGTGACTGTGAACGCAGGGGCAAGAAGATATGCGGCGCTGCTTGCTTTGATGATGGGAAGGTCGTTATAGATATAGTAGTCATCAGCCTCATCCGCATTTTTCGGATCAGTTTGATTTACAAGGGCAGTAAACAGAAACAGGATTCCAACAATTAAGAGCATCAGATAGACTGGGAAAAGAATATTGCGTTTCATCGTAGTTTCTCCTTTAATTTGCTCTCCCAGTGTCAACAAGAAAACGATATCCTAACCCTGCTGTATCTCGCAGGGTTACTACCAGTTTCCTATTCCATTATCCAGTTGTTCTACTGAAACGTTTTGCAATGATGCACCGATTAAAACAAGTTTAGAAACAGGATCTTCCTCCGTACGGAAATAGACTTCGGTTTCTTCATGTGCAACATCATTCCCGCGGGAAAAGCGAAGATAGGTTACATTTTGGAGTCTATATAGTCTAAGATGTCCAATTGCATTGTGGAAACTGTAATACCCAGTGGTGCGATCAAGTTCATAGACCACTTCTGTACGTTGTTCTGCATACCAAGGGTAATCTGCCGCTGCGATTTGAGTTAAAGGTAAGTCATGAAACACATCAGCAAAGGCGGATGCCTTCTTGGGTCCAGTCATTCTTCGCATCGTTGTATCGAGGATTCCGAACTGAAGTCTGGCCGGAATGGAAAAATAGTCGTCAATGCAATCAGCAAAATTTTCAGCTGTAACCGTAAAATTTGTATCGAGCAAATAAGCGGAGTCACTTCTTTTTACAGCAGGAAGGTCATCATAAATGGTGTAATAGTCATCATTCCCGCCCGGTCTTGAGCAAATGACCAGAAAAGCCAGTGTGACTGTGGCAAGCAAAAAAACCGATAAGGCACGTTTCATCGCAGTTTCTCCTTTAATTTGCTCTGCCAGTATCAACAAGAAAACGGTACCCTAACCCTGCTACCGATCGCTGACAATTTTTGAGACACGCTCTAGTGCCTATATTACGACGCTCTGTGCCCTCATTTTTTTCGCCGACACAGTCGTTTGCATAACCGCAAGAGAAAGTTGCAAGGCTAGAGGAAATTACTCCAAATTCTGAGTTGCACATAAAGGAATATGTGTTTGTTGTCGTTGCATTTTCCCAATAACTATAATTAAAACTTTTCTTTACCCAGTTTTCGTAGTCTTTGTGATCATCACCTGGAATGAGAGCTGAGTGAGGGGGGGAAGTAATGTCTTGCATATAGTGTATCGCTTTCCCAAGCTCAGTATAAGCTTCCAGATAGTTACGCGAACTGTAGGCAACCTTTGCATCATAATAATGATCATTGAAGCGAGTGTATGCGTTGAGTTTTTTTCCTCCATCCTTACTCCTCAGATCTGGCGAACAATAATGCCCTATATATGTGGCCTTTTCTTCCCCGGTATTTGGGTCTTTTACTTTATCGTTTTCATCCTTATCTGGTGCCACAGATCCAGAATAGATATTTGCAAGCGCGGTTTGAGAATATTTCCCCCTGATATTTGAGACGGTGCTCTCCTTTTCCGAGAAGAGAATGTAGAATCCCTGATTTACCAACTTCATATGAACACTTTCGTTTATATCACCACCGCTTGTCCAGTACGGGCTGACCGTGCCCTCTTCTGGGGCAAATCCTGCCAGCTCGGCGTGGAAGGATTCATCGTCCAGAGCAGCAGACAAATTGGCAAGTTCCGCTTCCGATACGCCTATATAAGTCAGGGGAGTGGTACCGGTAATCAGCGTGGGCTTATCCCGATAAATCAGGAATCCGGTCATCATCTGGGCAGCTTCAGCGCGGGTCAGTGGTTTATTGGCGTCGATGACAGCGTCTGTCTCTTCATCAAGCAGTCCCGACAGTGCCAGCGTATCTGCGATCTTTTTTTGCGTAAAGACCGTTGTTGCGGTTGTTTCTGTTGCCATTGTTTCTGTGGCGGACTCTGTGTTGCCGGTCGTTTGTTCTGCGTCATACTGCACCAGACGCGACAGAATTTCCACGGCTTCTTCGTGTGTGACGGTTGCGTCCGGGTCATCGACAGACATTACCATTTGGTTTGTCGCTTGGGCGGTAGAGGTCATATCATTGCCGACAGCGGTTCCCTGTGATGCGTTTGCATTTTCCGAAAGAGCGATAGTGGTTGCAAGTTCTGCTTTTGTAATGGCATCAGTGGGAGAAAAGGTTGTTGCTGATGTGCCATCCATGACGCCGATCTGTGTCAGATAGGAGATATACATTTGATACTCGTAATCTTCCGGAACATCGTCGAAAGAAGGCAGTGCTTCCCACTGCTCCATCAATTCGGTATCCGTTTCATCATAGATGAATGTGATGGTATTCTGGTTGGCATCAACCAGAATTTTGTCTGCGCCGGGATTGTCGACCCATTCCGTATTGTCCTCTGCAAAGGCGCTCATGGACAGAAGGATACACAGGATGAGCAACATGCTGAGCAGGGATGTGAATTTTTTCATTGGTTCCTCCGTTCTCCGAAAAGGTTAAATCCACAAAACTTAGATGAAATATACGACAACCACCTCCGAATTGCAAAGAAATTTAGTAAAAATGCAACATGTTCTATAGCCTTTATAGCATAGAAAAATTTGGCTGTCAATTGAATGACAAAATTTTAAGATTTCTTAAGGATAAAGGAATGAATAGTTACTATCCTTTTCTGGGATCTGTATGCTATCCCAAAATACAGGGGTAGTAAAACTGCTATGAGGGGTTGCATCCGTGATTTGAGCGTTGGTCAGACCGTAGATCGAAGTCTGCTTGACAGAAACAGGGGTTATAGGATAAAATAATACATTAGAGAGCAGATCCAAAATGCCCCCGTAGCTCAGCTGGATAGAGCGTGCGCCTCCTAAGGTTGCGTTACAACGGTCACCTTGGAAAAACTTCATACAGGATTCAAGTTCGAATTTCTTCGGGCTTAGTCATAAAACCAGCCATGTCTCAGTAGCTCAGTTGGATAGAGCACACGCCTCCTAAGCGTGGGGTCGGAGGTTCAAATCCTCTCTGGGACGCCAGCTAACAACGCCGAAAGCC
>JBMNQH010000014.1:0-39450 GCA_050944035.1 Oscillospiraceae bacterium
CGCTGGATAATATTCCGCTTCTATATCCACAATCCCGTTTCCCCTGTCTGCCTGCTCTATGTACGGCATTGCCTCCATGATACGGATAATCTGTTGCTTCCTAATCGGTGGGTGTGGCGTTCCCTGTGTGTCCTCAAACCGCTGGAAGAAGTACCGGAATACAGACAGTGCTTCCTCCAGTGTATAAGGCGTGTCAGCTTCCTCGTAGGCCGCCGCGGCCAGTGGTTCAAACCGTTCCCAGTTCATCCCTGCCACCCCCGCAGCTTGTCCATGGCTTCCTCGCGTAGCCGTTCGTTCTCTGCCTCCTGTTCCGGTGTCATATCCGAAGCAACAGAAAGAAGGTCTGTTCTCACAGGGGCAGATGGCGCGCCAGCGCAATCCCTCCTACCCTCATAAACTGGATTTGTTTCTGGATTTGATGTTGATGCTGAATCTGAATTTGAATTTGAATCTGGATCTGGAGTTGCGGTTGAAGCTGATTCTGTAGTTGAAGCTGTAGTTGATGTTGTAGTTGGCTTCGTTTGCTTGCATTTGCTTGCATTTGCTTCGTTTGCTTCATTTTGCTTCATTTCTAAAGCATTTGCTTCGTTCTGCTGTCTGGATTTTCCGCTCTGAATTCCACCTTTTCGCCCCGCTTCTATACGTGCTTCCCTGATCCGTTCATACCGTTCATTGTCTGCATCCAGCTTCGGCTGGAACAGCATCCACAGGGTCGCGAGGATGGTATCGTCTCCGAAGTCCGGTACCTCTCCATATTGGGAGTAGTGCCGGATTGCGTGCAGCATGGTTTTAGCCTGCCCGTCTAACAGGGCTTCCAGCACGTCAAACGTTTCCCAGTACATCATGACACCCGGTTTTTCTTTTGCCATTATCCCACCACCTGAAACCGTCTGGCGGCTTTGGTTCTGACATACTGCGCATACATGGCGGCATGTTCGGCCTGAAAGCGCTTGCTGTCAAACCGGCTGGCGGTATAGTGTGTCCACTTGACGTGGATTCCATCTACGCTGATTTCCTCACTGTCTGCCATGGCGTCCTTGATTTCCCGCTCCAACCCGTCCATCAGGTCGGAAAGTTCGGTCATCATCTTCTTCAGATCAGCGTATTCTTTCACCTTTGCGGCAATGTTTTCGTTCATGTTTTTACTCCTTGATTTTTCTGCCTTACTCTGTTATTATCAAGGTGGCCGGGGTAAGGCTCCCGGCTCACCCTCTGGTGTTGGGATAGCGTTCACTGTGGTAGGTGGGGCGCTATCCTTTTTTATTTGGCTTTTGCCTGTCGAATCAGTTCGGCTGCTTCTTTCGGCGTCTTTGCTTTGCTCTCAATCAGCTGTGCCAGCGTTTCAAGAAAAGCATTGAATTCAGCGTTTGTCATTCCTGTTTCCATTTCCTCACTTCCTTTCTTAAGGGGTTTCCCCCTGCCTTACGAGTATATAATACACTATTTCGTGTCTCTTGTCAATACTTTAGTTTCACTTTTTTGTTTCTTTTTTCATTTTTACTTGACGAATTACATTTCGAAGTGTATATTAAAAAGGAAGAAAGGGGTTGATTTAATGCCGCTTACTATGGGCGAAAAAATCAAAATTGTTTTAGGCCGTCGCAATATGACACTTGGTGACTTAGCAGAAAAAACAGGACAAACTAGACAAAACTTATCTAACAAAATGAGCCGCGATAATTTCACAGAAAAAGAACTGCAAAAAATAGCCGTTGCGCTTAACTGCACTTATCATGCAGGGTTTACCTTAGATGATACTGGGGAAGAAATCTAATGCCAATCAGATATAAAATTGATGTTCTTTCAGCGTTAAAAGAACGCGGCTATAACACAAACAAGCTGCGCAAAGAAAAGTTGCTTTCCGAAGGCGTGATACAATCACTCAGAGATGGAAAGACAATTTCATTGCAAAACATTGCTCGCATTTGTCGCTTACTAGACTGCCAGCCCGGGGATATCCTGGAATATCAAAAAGAGGATTCAGAGTAATGCTGTTAACGGCGAACGATTCGTTCAGGGTCTTATCTCCTTGATTTCCCCTGCCGGTTGTGTTATCATGGAGGCGGTCAAATGGCAGGCTTTAACCGCCTCTGTTTGGTATTTAGATAGTCGCTACTGTGAAGGGGGAGCGGCTATCTTTTTATTTACCCTGCTGCAATGTACTTGATGCACTTGATGGCTTCCTCTGCGCTGTGACCGTTGGCTTTCAGCCAGTCGATCAGCCTTGCAGCTTCGGTCACTGTCATGCTCTGTTCCATGCCCTTTCTCCTCCTGTCCGGTGTATTGGGGTGCTTGTGGTTCGTACCTTGATCCCCTGTACATATCGCTGTCACAAGCTGGCGGGTTTCTTCGTCGGGTTTCCTTCCCCTTTCTGACTATAGTATAGCACTTAAATCATGTGCTGTCTATTGATATAATGCACATAAATTAAGTGCTGTATTTGTTAGTATTTGCACTTGATTTATGTGCTTGATTGACGTATACTGTGTACAGTGGAAAAGTGGGCAAATATGTAAAAAGTTCCACACAAGAAAAGGGGGACAATTGATGCCAATCAGATATAAAATTGATATCCTTGCAGCATTAAAAACGGCTGGTTATAGCTCTACGCGTATCCGAAACGAAAAACTCATGGGGCAAGCTACGTTGACACAGCTGAGACATAGAGAATTAGTATCATGGATGAATATAGAAACCATTTGCCGTCTACTGGACTGCCAACCTGGGGATATACTGGAGTATCAGAAAGACGAGCCCATGGACCGTTGACGATCGTCGCTCCACATATGGGAAGCGTGGATTGAAATCAGGCCACAACGAACCGCCGCATCTCGACCGTTTTGGAAAACCGCTGCGCAATCTCTGGCATTGCACGTTTTAAGGCCGCTGTGTCAATCCTGCTGGATTTCACAGTCTTATAGGTAACTTTATACTCTCCAGCGTAAAGCGTCTCAGAATCACCCATGTGGGCTTTCAGCTCGTCCTTGATGGCTTCGGCTTCTGCCTGTGCCTCTTCGATCAGCGTTTGAAGCTCTCTCAGGTTTCTAATCTTGATGGTTAATTCGTTCGTGCTCATAATTTGCTCCTTCCATTTTGTGAAGGGCTGTGGTATACTGTGTTTGACAGCCCTTTCGGTTGTTGTGCGTTCCCGTGTTGCTTTGGTCGGCGGCGGGGACGCTTTTCTTTTTGTCAGGGGCGGCTGGGGGCTTTAAGCATCTATGCTCTCGGCAATCTCAATCTCACTTATCCGTTCCAGCTCTTATGTCGCGTTCTTGTTTCAGCTCTCGCTTACTCCGTCCGCTTTCGCTTCCCTCTTTCTGGTATTATTATAGTATACATGTACATGTATTTCAATAGGCAGAACAAACAAAATACATGTACATTGATTGTTTATATTATACATGTACACTGATGTTATTATGTGGTATAATAATAGGGGAGGTGACTCTATGGCTCGGCCAAAAACAAAAACAACCGCACAAATTAAAAATGATTACGCAAGGAAAGCGTATGATGATGTGCGGTTGCAAGTTAAAAAGGGAAAGAAAGAGATTATCAAGGCCCACGCACAAGCCCGTGGAGAAAGCGTCAACGGCTTTATCAATCGCGCCATAGATGAAGCTATGGAGCGGGACGGGGGTGAAGCACATGGGAATAGAGATTGATGATTTGCGCAAACTGTGCAATACTGGCAACATTCGTTGGACGGAACATGTTTTGAAGCGTCTTATGCAGCGGGGAATTTCTAGATCAGATGTTATCCAAGCAATACAGACCGGTGAAATCATTGCACAATATCCCGATGACTATCCGTTCCCTAGTTGTTTGATTTTGGGTTTATCAATTGCCGGACAGATACTTCATGTTGTTTGCGGGCGCGGTGTTGACGAAATATGGATGATAACCGCGTATTATCCAGATCCCGGCGAATGGGACAATGAGTTTAGAAAGAAGGTATTGCAATGACCTGTTTCTTTTGTAAAGGGCAAACTGTGGAAACAACTACAAAGTTTATTGTCGATCTTGGAAACTGTGTTGTGATTGTTAAGAACGTACCGGCTAAGGTATGCCAGCAGTGTGGAGAAACTTCATTCAGCGACGAAGTTGCACAGCAGCTTGAAAAGATCGTTGACACCGTCAAGCACAGCATTATGACAGAGGTTGCTATTATCGAGTACAGCGCAGCATAAACGCACAAGAAGGCCGATGGGATAAACCCACCGGCCTCTTTTGTTTTCAGCTGTACAGTCGAGCGCTACGCCTGTTCTGCTCTCTAGGGGTATTACTACCCTCCGCAACGGTGTGAAACGAATTAGCCCCGATAATACACGGCATTTTTTAGCTGAAATTCGCTTTTGCACGTATGGTTTCCTGTTCGATTCTCTGCAAGGTGTTTCTCCTCTCTTTTTTTAGTGGACGATATCGGCTTTTTTAGGGTCTTGCAAATCTCGCAATAGTTTTTCCCGTATGAATACCGCTTCTTCTACCGCCGACGTGCCTGTTATGTTGAACCGTTCCGCTCCAACATGGAAATAATACGGTGTGCGCACTTCTACAAAGCTGTACAGGCGTTTTCCAACCGATGATGTCCGCTTCATTTGCCGTAGCTGGCGCAAGCCGGTCTCTTTCCTTTGGCGTACCGTCCGACACTCCACCCCGTTCTGTTCCGCGATATCGGGAATATTACAGCCTTCCAGATAGTACGCATGGATTGCTGTGCCTGTCTCCGCTGGAAGTGTGGAAATGGCCTCTTCCAGCACATTGTGAAGTTGTTCCAGATAAATGCGGTTTTCCACTACCTCTATCCGGTCGGTTGTGTCTGCAATTGTGTCAATCAACGCAGTATCTTCATCCAGCGGGCTGTAAATACTCACAGCCTTATTCAGCGCGTTTCCGGCCTTTGTACGATATCCGGCAGCTTCTGCAAATGCAGTCTTTAGGTAGAACGCCAGCCACCCAATGAACGAATTTTCTTTCTCCGGCTTGTAGCTGTCCACGGCTTGCACCATGGCAAGATACCCGCTTTGATACAGATCATCAAATTCCACGCCACAGCGGCCACCCAGAAGGTTCACAATGCGGTTTGCTTGCTGTCTGACAAACCGCTCCACCTGCTCCCACAGTTCCGGTATGCGGTTCCGCTCCCCTGCCTGTATGGCCTGTACCAGCTCTTCATTTGACATGCTGTTTCCTCCCTAATATACTGAATCAAAGAAGGCTTTTTATGTTCGGACGATCTCCAACCAATCTTCTAACCGCATTGTAACAAGCCATGGTGAGCGGGACTTCCTGTGGAACAGTGTCGGCTTCCCGTCATGGAACCTCTCGCTATCCCGAATGGCCTGTTTCATTGCCTCCGGTACATTCAGCCTTTCTACTCGCTTCACCTCGATATGTATTCCAGGTATTCCCACAAGGTCGGGAACCTCTCCAAAGGACATGGAGCCACCCCGCTTGATATCGTAACCATGTTCACGCAAGAGCCGTGCAAGCTCCCGCTCTCCGTTTGCGCCTTTTCGTTGTGATGCTTTACCCATAAATCACCGGTGAAGTCTATTTGGCTATCCGAATTTCGGATAGTGTAAGCGCGTTTCTTGTACGAAAATCGGATAGTGTAAGCCTGTTTTCTGGTGTTGCACTATCCGATTTTCGTACAACCAGTGAATTTTTTTCGTCTTTTCCCTTGTACGGATTTCGTACACATATACTATATATAGCCAGGAGGGGTCTAAAGTTTTGCACGTTCTTTCCATCCAAAACAGAATCTGTATCTGTTTGCTTCGCGGATGCTTTTTCCACTGCTCACAAGCTCGATATACCCCGCATCTATCAGCGTCTTAATAAGCGGGTATGCCGTTGACCATGAAAAACCATACTTCCCGGCGGTTGCCCTTGGAAAAACAAACTCTCGTGCGCCGCCGGCCTCCATTGCCATACAAAAATATAATTGCCGCGCACCATATCCGAGATGCTGAAAGTCCTTTGACAATAACAATGAATTCCCTATCTGGATAAAACGTCCTTCTCTGCCGTCTTTTTTCCCCGATAGCCAGAAAGAAAGACTTCTTTTTCCGGATTTTGCCACACTCTACATGCCCTCCCGTTCCTCTGCGAGCTTTTCCGCCCATTCTTCCAACGACGAACGGGGAATCATGGTTCTTGTCCCGACTTTGAAGGCCGGAAAGTCTGATCTATGTATTAACTGGTATACCGTTGGCCGACTAACGCCCAATACAGCAGCGGCCTCAGTTACAGACAGCGTTATTTTTTCGTTCATTCTGTCACCTCCAGAATTTCGGAACCCAGCACAGCGACGAGCTTATCCGCAGTTTCCTTTCTGCAACTTCTGCCATTCTTTATCGCTGAAATGGTTGCTCTGCACAGGCCAGTTAGTTCGGCCAATCGTGCAACAGTCATATCGGAACGAACCAATGCAACAGCGAAATTGATACGGTCTATCCTTACGCGGGTACGCATTTTTTCACCTCCTGTCTTGATAGTGCGGTTGATATATGTTAATCTGGTTGTATAGACTAATAACCAACCTGCTTAATTACAACATAATCTATTACCAAGTTATAAAGCAACGAAGATATCAAACAAAAATAGTTTCTTATTTTTATGCAAAAAGTCCAAATCTAAACTTTGGAGGCATATATGGCACGAAGAGCCGCACAGGGAGCGGGAACCATCCGCAAAAAGACCATCACGCGCAATGGACAGGAATACACCTACTGGGAAGCCCGTGCCACAGTTAGCCGGGATCCGGGTACAGGGAAGCAGATTCAAAAATCCTTCACGGGCAAAACACAAAAGGAAGTGCGGGAGAAGATGACTGCTGCACTTTGTGATTTGGATAAAGGCACGTATCAGCTTCCCAATAAGATAACGGTTTCAGAATGGTTGGATGACTGGCTATGCACGTTTTGCACCAATAAAGTAAAGCCATTGACCTACAGCAGTTATCAGGGTATTATCAAAAACCATATCAATCCGCTAATCGGCTCCGTTGAATTGCAAACGGTCAAGGGAACGCATATCCAAAAGCTATACAACACCATGACTGGGAACGGACTGTCTGGAAAGACTGTCAAGAATGTTTCTGCCGTCCTTCACAAGGCGTTCCGGGTTGCCATGAAACAGGGACTTATGCAATCAAACCCGTGCGACGGTGCGGAGCTTCCAAAGGCAGAACGGCGCGAGATTGTCCCGCTCACAGATGAAGAGATTCCGCAATTTCTTGCGGCGATTGAAAAAAGTCCCATGCGGAACGCTTACGCGCTTTGTCTGTTTGCTGGTCTGCGTGAAGGGGAATGCCTGGGGCTGTCATGGGAACAGGTAGACTTCAAACGTGGACGCATTACCATAAGTCAGCAGCTTCAAAAGGAAAAGAAACGCGGTGGACAGTATTACATTGCACCAACAACGAAAAGTGGTAAACCCCGAACGATCGAACCGCCCTTAATTGCATTTGAATACCTGAGAGCGGAACGGGAACGACAGATTCAGAACCGTTTCAAAGCTGGCACTCTGTGGAACAATGCAAGAAATCTGGTATTTACGAATGAAACCGGCAGCAATCTTGCCATACATACGTTTTATACACAGTTCAAGAAGATTGCCACAAGTATTGGGCGGCCAGACGCAAGACCGCATGATCTACGGCATACAGCGGCAACGGTAGCAATTTCAAGCGGCGCAGATATCAAAAGCGTACAGGATCTTCTAGGCCATGCTACCGCTAGTTTTACGCTGAATGTATACGCCCACACCTCTGAACAGATGATGAAAGACACCGCAAACCGTGTGCAAAGCTACTATGATAATCTGGATAAACAGGCATGAAAAAACCCCGTCAAGACTGGAGTCTAGACGGGGTTGCTTTTTATTTTTGAAGGGAAAATAAATCTGTAAAGGGAAAAAATAAGGGAAAACAGCATTTTGATATAAGAAAAAAGCCTTAAAAACATAGAGTTTTCAAGGCTTTTTCGTTGGCGGAGAAGGAGGGATTTGAACCCTCGCACGCTTTTGACACGTCTACTCCCTTAGCAGGGGAGCCCCTTCGGCCACTTGGGTACTTCTCCAGACCGAATCATATAATTCCAATATAGAAAGAAACTTTTGGCGGAGAGAGTGGGATTCGAACCCACGGTACTGTCTCCAGTATCACTGGTTTTCAAGACCAGCTCCTTAAACCGCTCGGACATCTCTCCGTATCGGTTGCTTTGCTATATTAGCACAACTGTATCAGATTGTCAACGGTTTCCGGAAAAAACACCCTGAAATTATCAGACGGGCCAACACAACCTGTTAGCCCGTCTGTTTTTTCGTTTTTCTTTAAACCCCAACGGTTCTATATGGAGCACCGTTCATCTCATTTTTGAATCGATTACATCCATTCCCGACTGATGGGCTTATCCGATTTGTGCTGCGGCTTTTCATAAGAAACAACCACTCTTCTGTTCGGTTCTGTCCCCGTAGAGCTGGTGGACACACCTTCGTAATCCTGTAAAGCCGTGTGAATCACATGGCGCTCATAGGAATTCATCGGTTCCAAAGCCATACTCCGGCCATATTTGATGACTTTTGCAGCCATCTTCTCTGCCAGATGTACCAGGGAATCTTCGCGTTTGCTGCGGTAGTTTTCTGCATCCACGCTGATATGCGTCCGCTTTTCTGCGCCGCGGTTTACCGCGTAGTTTGTCAAATGTTGAATCGCATCCAGAGTTTCGCCGCGCCGTCCAATCACAGCACCCATATTTTCGCCATGCAGATTAACACCAATACTACCGTTCTCACGCTCGGCAATCTCGATTTCTGCTTTGGCGCCCATATGCTCCAAAAGTCCTTCCAGGAATTTCCGAACCTTCCCTTGTATCGGATCTTCCGCCTCGTACATTACTTTCACAACCGCGGGAGAAGCACCCAGTCCAAGAAATCCGGACTTGGCGCGTTCGACAATTTCCACAGAAACTTCGTCACGATCCATGCCCAACTGCGCAAGTGCAGAGGCAATTGCCTCTTCTTCGGTCTTGCCGGTCACTACGATAGATTCAATCATAAAGGTTTTTCTCCAGTATATAACTATTCATCGGTCTCTTCGTCATCCTCATCGGATTCCAAGAGTTCCTCTTCTTCGTCCATTGCCTCATCAGCGTCCATATCCATGTCTACGCTGACCGATTCGGACTGCTCTTCTTCTGCAACCGATACTGTAGCTTCCACTTCATCAGACTCCTCTACAACCGGTGCATCATTGGCTGCGGATGCTGCCGCTGCGGCCTCTGTCGCTGCGGCGGCTTCCTCCGGATTGATATAGCGATCGCCGACATAAGCACGGCCTCTGGCATAGCGACGTTTCCCGACCTGGGATTCCGGAACATCGTCTGTAAGGCCAAGTGCAGCACGTCTGGCGGCACGTTCTGCGGCACGCTCTGCCGCTGCCAATTCTTCCTTACGGTTTTTCTCAGCGGCCTGCAGTTTCTTCTTGCTGGTATTGGGATTGACCGTGGTATTTCCTTCCGCCTTAAGGCGTTCTGTCTCCGCACGTTTACGTTCCAGCTCTGCTTCCCGCAGACGTTCCCGCTCTTTCCATTCAGCATCTTCTGCATCCATAATTTTTTTGTAATGTTTACCAAGGATCAGATCCTGTGACAGCGCAAGCACGCTGCTGGCAATCCAGTAAATACCCAGCGCTGCCGGCATGGTAAAGCAGAACCAGAGAGAAACCAGCGGCATCATCAGGGACATGACTTTCATACTACCCTGCTGATCGGTGGTCTGCGGCGAATCCCGCTGTGTTACCTTCATAGAGAGGTAAGAGGCGAGTGCGGAAATGATCGGAATCAAAAACAGACCCAATGCCGGGAGCCACTCTGCCGTCTTGCTCCAGTCAACAGTCGTAAAAAATCTCCAGTTGGGTATGGAACTCATATTCATACCCAGGAAACCAAAGTCAATATCCTGAATTTTGGGAACCAGCTCTTTAATCGCGGCAAAGTTCTCATGCACCAGGTTGGCAATATGCAGTTCAACATAAGCTCCGGATTTCGCTGAAGCATCGTAAAGTCCCCAGCCTTCCAGTGCTGTCGTAATGGTTCTGATCTGGTCTGCAGTCAGACTCATCATTCTGCTCAACGGCTGGCGGATCACGCTGTACAGTGCAATCAAAATCGGGAACGGAATCAGGGTCCAGATACAGCCGGACATGGGGTTGACTTTCGACTCACGATAGAGTTTGGCGACTTCCTCCTGATACTTTTGCTTGTTGGAGCCATATTTCTTTTCCAGCTCCTGCATCCGAGGCGTTAGTCTGGACATTCTGGCCATACCCTTCTTGCTCTTCATCTGGAAGGGCAACAGGACAAGCTTAACAACCAGCGCAAACAAAATGATTGCAACGCCGTAGTTGCTTGTGAGATCATAGAAGAGAAGAAGCAGTTTGGCAAACGGGATGGTAATAAATGACATCAAGGTACTCCTATCTCATGTGGTTTCGATCACGGGACCGGATCGTAAAAATCGTGCTCATCTTTGTGAAACGGATGGCATTTTGACAGTCGCTTGATTGCCAGCCAGCCCCCTTTGGCAGCACCATATTTCTCAACTGCCTCCAGCGCATATTGGGAACAGGTCGGAACAAACCGGCAGGTCGGAGGGGTCAGCGGTGAGAGATACTTCTGATAAAAACGAATCAGCGCAAGCAAAATTTTCTTCACTTTTGATCACCGCTTTCTTTTTTCACCAGAACATTCAACCGCTTACAGGCAGTAAGAAATGCGCGTTCCAACTCCTGATAACACACATACCGACTTCTGACACGGGCAACAATCACAAGTTCTGTTCCCGGCAACAAACGATGCTCATTTAATCGGTAAATTTCCCGGATACGGCGGCGCACACGATTTCTGTGTACCGCTTTGCCGATTTTATTGGTTACAGTAATGCCAATTCGGTTATAAGCACGTTTTGTTCTGCGGCAATATATCACCAGAACGGGAGTTGCGGCACTTTTGCCTTTGGAGTACAGACGTCGAAACTCGTAATTTTTTTTCATTGTCTCCGAAAATTTCAGCATGCCTTACTCCATTTCTCGATTTCATTACAACGGTTTTTCGCCTATAATAAGCCGAAAGGGCGGATGGATCCGCCCTGAAAAACCGATGGAATGGGGGGTGTTCCCCAACGCTTTTGTGGTTGCTTAGTAGGAAAGCTGTGCTCTGCCCTTTGCTCTGCGGCGGGCCAGAACCTTGCGGCCGTTCTTGGTTGCCATTCTCTTACGGAAACCGTGCTCTTTCTTGCGCTGACGCTTCTTGGGCTGATAGGTACGAAGCATTTCATTGCACCTGCCTTTCAAATAAAATACTCAACAGCGGCGCACTGCGTCGCAGTAGTTGGCTTGGTAGTATCGGTTTTTGGCCTGTTTCGACGCTGGTCAAAACCATGGTCTGTTTTCGCAAACTTTGCAAAAACGGGCAATTTGTTGCCGCGGGATTTGCGTGGAAGAAAAATCCCATCGGCAGCACAATACATTGCCACCGATGGGTTATTATACAGTATTTCCTGGACTTTTGTCAACAGCTTCTCCACAAAACTCTGCCGCCTCTCCTGCTTTTCCGTTTAGATTTTCGTCTCAGAAGGCGTTATCAAAAATAATCGCTGAAAAATCGCTATTCGCGGAAGTTGACGCATCAGCGGAATTCCAATCAAACCCATAACGCCGGCCTCTCCTACAGCGACCTGGAACAGGAATGTCCAAAACCCCATCCAGAAACTATTCGGCGTCAAAGTTGCAGCCAAAACTGCACCCACGATCGGACCGTTAAACAGAACCGGCATCGCACAACTCAAAATACATTCACCAATCGTTGGAATCTTTCCAGTTGTCCGATAGGATTTTCCGATCCATGCAACACAGATTGATGCAAGCAGGGTGGCCATAGAACCAAACACAATATCCAGAATCCCCGCAGCACTGAGCAAGTTGGCAACCATACAACCGATGGTCAGTCCAACCGCAGTTGCCGGGCAGAAAAACGGCAGGATGCACAAGGCCTCCGAGATCCGAAACTGAACTGCTCCATAACTGATCGGCGCTAAAAACATCGTGAGCGCCGCATAGACTGCGCCGGTAATCCCGGCAATTACGAGACTTCTTGTGCGTTTATCCATTTGTGTGATTCCTCCCATTTTTTATTTTTCGTGCTGCCGCAAGAATCAAAACACACGTTGGCAGGGTGTGGAAACCTGCCGATGAATCCGTGTCATTATACCACTTTTTCGGCAGATTGCAAGCCCTATTCCTCTGTTTTTGGTCTACTATAGAGACAACCACAGTAATTTTGCCGGTAGAGACCGTAGTCCGCAGAGAGCTGGATACTGCGTTTGTACCCTTCCCGCTTCTTAAAATCCGATGGCAACCAGGCGACGCCCAATCGTTCTCCAATCTCATACCCCAGATGATTGATGCGTTGGGCGTCCTTATGCGGACTGACTGTCAGCGTGGTACAAAAATAGTCAAACCCCATACTTTTCGCCAATTCTGCGGTTTTGGTCAGCCGCAGAACAAAGCAGCTCGTACAACGGCTGCCGCCCTCCGGTTCGTTCTCTTGTCCCTGTACTGCACCGGTAAACGCTGCGCCTTCCCAATCAGACTTCAGCAATGTCACCGGGTACTTAACCGGCAACGCTGCAATCAATCGCTCTTGCCACGCCAACCGCTTCTGATATTCCGCTTCCGGTTGAATATTGGGATTATAAAACAGCACCGTTACCGAAAAGTACTGCGTCAAATATTCCAGAACATAGCTGCTGCACGGACCACAGCAGCTATGGAGTAATAGCCGTGGAACGGATTTTATATCATGCAGATGTGCAAGAATGTCATCCAGTTCTTTCTGATAATTGACTTTTATCATAATTTTTCACCGTTCCTCTCTAGCATTTTCAACAGAATGATTGACAAATTATTGAAATGTGATATTCTAATATCAGCAGAGACGCCAGATATTGTTGTAGATTGCGGGAGGTATTTATGGATAACAGAGTCAGCAAAGAGAACTATTATCTTGATATCGCAGATGCTGTTCTAAAGCGCTCTACCTGTTTGCGCCGGAAATACGGCGCCATTATTGTCCGCAACGATGAAATTCTTTCCACCGGTTACAATGGTGCGCCCCGTGGCAGAAAAAACTGTTCTGACCTGGGGCATTGCTACCGCGAATATCTCCACGTTCCCAGTGGGGAACGTTATGAGCTTTGCCGCAGCGTGCATGCAGAGGCAAATGCAATCATTTCCTCTTCCCGGCGTGATATGCTGGGCGGTACGCTGTACCTGGTTGGCCGCTCCGCCGCAGATAACCATTTGCTGCATAACACCACGTCCTGTTCCATGTGCCGCCGCCTGATTATCAACTCCGGTATTCGCGATGTGGTCATCCGCTTAACCGATACCGAGTTCGAGCGGGTATTGGTAGACCAGTGGGTACAGGAGGATGACACCTTGGATCTGCAGAGTCTCTGTGACTGCTAACATCTTCATTTTCTGGCACAGCGTCTTGCGCTGTGCCATTTCTTTTTGCTTCTATCGGAATCTCTACATTTATATATAGACAATGAAAAGGGCACTATCAAAATTGATAGTGCCCTTTGTTTCTTTTCACTTAGTCAGTGACATAAGGCAAAAGCGCGATCTGACGTGCTTTCTTAATGGTCTCTGTCAGCTGACGCTGATGCATTGCACAGGTACCGGTGGTTCTGCGGGGCAGAATCTTGCTGCGCTCGGACATGTAGCGGCGAAGCTTTGCAGCATCCTTATAGTCAATGTGCTGGCACTTGTCAACACAGAACTGGCACACTTTTCTGCGCTTGCGATTCTTGTTGTTACGATCTCTATCAATAGCCAAGACTGTATCCTCCTGTTCGATTCGTTCAATTAGAACGGTAATTCTCCATCACCGTCATCCAGCTCTGCAAAAGCGCTGTCGGCTTTTGATGCAGGATCAAAACTGCTGTAATTGTTCCCGCCATAGCTGTTATTTCCAGACGGCGCACCACTGTTTGCGCGGTAGTAGTCACCACTGTTGTTATCGCTCTCACGGCTCCGTTTGCTCTCGGCAAAATAGACGCTGTCGGCGACAACTTCTGCATTGCGGCGTTTGCCTCCCTCACGGTCTGTCCACTCACGGATCTGCAAGCGGCCGGAAACCGCTGCCATCTGACCTTTGGTAAAATACTTGGAAACGAATTCACCGGTCTGCCGCCATGCGACGATGTCGATGAAATCTGTCTGCCTGTCGCCGCCGTCTCTGGAACCAAAGTCGCGGTCAACAGCAAGTGTAAAAGATGCGACCGGGGTCCCCGACTGTGTATACCGGAGTTCCGGATCGCGGGTAAGGCGACCCATAAGGGTAATGTGGTTCAGCATAGTTGCCCTCCCTCTTTATTCGTATCTCAGGGTAATCAGGGAACGCATGACGCCGTCGGTGATACCGAGTACGCGATCCAGCTCTGCGGGGAAATCGGGAGCGGATGTGAACTTGATGAGTACATAGTAACCTTCGGAAATGTAGTTGATTTCATAAGCCAGCTTACGCTTGCCCATCTCCTCCATCTCAACCAAAGTACCGTTTTCCTCAACCAGAGTCTTGAACTTCTCTACGATTGCAGCAATTGCCTCTTCGCTCAGGTTCGGATTGATGATATACATCACTTCATAATTTTCGGTTGTCTTTGCCATTTGAGCACCTCCTTCTGGACTAATGGCCCCCAACATTGGGGAGCAAGGGTAGCTTGTCTTACAAACAAGCCCTTTTATTATACACGATTATAAAAATAAGTCAAGCAACAACTTCCCCTTATTTTTCCTGTATTGACAAGATTTTTTATTCATGGATACCAAACAACGCCCCTGTTTTCGTCTGCTGCCCGACAAGAAAAATTTGTAGTTTTTTTGTTTTTCTACTTGACAAGCCTGTACTTGTTCGCTATAATGCAATAGCTGACTGATCATGTCAGGAATTGAATACCAAGTTGTTTTCAGAGCAATTATGTGGAGAAGTCGCGTAGTTTGGTCGAGCGCGCACGATTGGAAATCGTGTAACGGTCATAAGCCGTTCGAGGGTTCGAATCCCTCCTTCTCCGCCATATTAGCACGGTAATTTTGATAGAATTGCCGTGCTAATTCTTTTATGCTAAAATATGGTCCGGGTGGACGAGGCCGAAGGGCTCTCCGCCATTCTGGATGATAATTGGTAAACAGGAAAACAAATCGGGATTTGACGAGGTGTTATATGTTCAGATGGTTTAAGCTTTTCAGAGATCAATATGTTGGGTTTTGGACGTTGGGGCTTATTCTGTTTGCATTGCAGGAAATTCCTTATATGGTGATGCCATTATTCAGGATGACAGATAATTCTATTATGAATATGCAAGAATCATCCTTTATATTGGGTATTTGCGAAAAGATACTGGGTTCATTATGTATCGCAATAATGTGCTTTATCGTGCAGGAAAAGGCGACTGCATTTAGCATGGGTGATGGGATCAACAAGGCTGGATTTGTGTTAGCTGTTGTCATCCTGTTATTGAATTTTCTGGGATGGGGACTGTATTTCAGCGGATACCAAACCCTTTGGGTTATGATGCTATTTATAGTTGCGTTGCCACCACTCTATTATGCTGCTATTGGTCTGTGGCGTCAGAACTGGATATTATTAATTGCAGGAATTGTGTTTGAAGTAGTTCATTTTGTCCATGTGTATGGCAATCTGACGATGTAGACAACTCGGTATTTGTGGGGGTGTGAAGCATGGATTGTGGAATAAGGAAATGGCGTATTGCAGATAAATACGATTTAGCCAAAAATCTAAACAATAAAAATGTGCTTAACAATTTGCGGAATGGTTTGCCATATCCATACACCGCAGAAGATGCAGAGGATTATATTCGAGCGATGTTGTCAGCAGATACAGATACGACATTCGCGTTTGCTATCACATTAGACGATAAGGTTATTGGAAGCATCGGCGTGTTTCGTCAAGAGAACATTCATAATCGAACGGCTGAAATGGGCTACTATATCGGAGAGCCATATTGGGGTAACGGCTATATGACAAACATAGTAAAACAGGTTTGTCGGTATATATTTAAGCATACAGATATCATCCGCATATATGCAGAGCCATTTGCTCATAACATCGCATCGTGTCGAGTGTTAGAAAAAGCGGGATTTCTCTGTGAAGGAGTCCTGCGTAGCAATGCTATAAAATGCGAAAATATTGTTGATATGAAAATGTACGCTCTTATTAAAGAGTGATACAAATTCCGGTTTGCTGAGATGCCCAATCGTTCACTTTGAACCCCCTTTGGAAAGTGACCCCCCTTGACCCCGTTTGAACCCCCCAAGAGGGTCGGTGAACCCCCTCGGAGGATTTTCTATCAAAACGGAGCACCTTTCCCAAAGAAAGACCGTTGTTTTGGTACAAAGTGTATCCAAACAACGGTCTTTCACTTTGCCCGAAAAAAGGATTTTCAGCAATTCAGGTTCAACAACAAACACTCGGCCAGGATAATTTCCCGGTCGGGTGTTGTACTTATATGCGTTTCTCTCTTGACAAACCGCAGCAAGTGAAGTATATTAGTAATATCTTAAATGCTTAGCTATTCTGGAGGTGTCTATGGGAAAAGCTATGAAAATCGCCCGCGTCGGCAGAGAATGTGTAGCCTGTGGTTGTTGTGTAAAAGTCTGTCCGAGGAACGCAATACAGATTCATCTCGGCGCGATAGCACAAGTAGATAGCGAAAAATGTGTTGGTTGTGGCAAATGCGAAAAAGTATGTCCGGCTGCCATTATCACGATTTCGGAACGGGAGGCAGCAATATGAAAAAGAAATGGTATACATACCTCTGGATTGCAGAAATCCTCTACTGGGTTCTGGGATTGACAAATATTCTTTTTGCATGGCTCGGTCTTGCGTTCTTTATCATTCCGCTTATGATTGCGATGATCGGCGGCAACAAAGCCTACTGCAACCGTTACTGCGGCCGTGGACAGCTTTTTGAATTGCTGGGGGGTAAACTCAAATTATCCCTTCATCACAAGCCCCCGAAATTTCTTAGCAGCAAGTGGTTCCGTTACGGATTTTTAGCGTTCTTTATGACCATGTTCTGCCTGATGCTTTTCAGCACCTATCAGGTTTTCACCGGTGCGCCGCTGAAGCAGACCGTAACGCTTCTGTGGACAATCAAGTTGCCTTGGCAGTGGGCAGATGTCAGCATGGTTGCCCCGTGGTTTGCCCAGTTTGCATTTGGATTTTTTGGTATGATGATGACATCCACGGTTCTCGGCTTGATTACTATGCTCTTCTTCCGTCCCCGTTCCTGGTGCGTCTACTGCCCAATGGGTACAATGACACAGGGAATCTGCCAACTAAAGCACAGAAAGGAGACAACCGGCTGTGGAGGAGAAAGCAAAGAAAATTGCGGAGTTACTCAAACTACTGGCAAATGAACACCGACTGTTGATTTTATGTGCGCTGATCCAGGAGCCGATGAGCGTCGGAAAAATTCATGAGTTCACGCCTAACATTTCATCTTCGGCACTGTCTCAGCACTTATCCCAACTGAAAACAGCAGGAATACTGGAGTCTGATAAACAAGGTATGAAGGTTATCTATCGCATTCAGGACAAAAATGTGATTGGATTGATGGACTTTCTAAAAACACACTACTGCCAATAATATAAGGGGTTTTCTCGGATCAAAAAAGAGACGCTCTATTCAATGGATAGAGCGTCTCTTTTTGCGCATATATAGAATCATCTTCGCAACATAGTTCTATTTCTTATAGAAAATTACTGATTATTCATTGTAGTCTCTCCTCTTTTATGATAAATTATTAACAAATAAAAGCGCTTCGTCTTTATACCCCCTCATATCCCTTATCTTACAGCTTTCAACAGCCATTACCCCTGAACCTTATAGGCCTGAAAACCTGTAATTTCTTTCTTTTTTTGTTTTTTCATCCAAATTGTCAAGGAATTCCTCTTCCTAGAGCTATCGGCACTTGACGATTAGTCTGATTACATCACAAAAGAAAGAGAGTGTGAGCCCAATGTTTTCAGATAATTTAGCCGACGCACTTCTCCGATTCTTTGGCGAGACAAACATGAGCTATGAAACTGCTTCCGAGCTCTGCCATTTAAGTGAAAGAACGATCTGTAACATTGCTTGCCGCAGATCCGTTGCGTCGATTGCTTCTCTTGAAAAACTGTGTAAGGGGTTTGGAAAAACACCGAACGAACTCCTGTCCAAAATCGACGAGCAGCAAGCTGTTACATACCGATTTCCTATGGCAGTCTCAACCGCAAAAATATTTCGCTCCTCACTCGGTTATTCCAGCTTCCCAGTTTGTCCTCGCTGTAGCAGTACGCTTGTGCGAGAATATCAGGCGTATTGCGATCGCTGTGGTCAGTGCCTCGGCTGGGATTTTTATCCCAAAACCGATGAATGAAACGCCCTGTTTCATTCCTTTCTCATCGCGGAAAACAACAGAAAAGAGCCTTGAAATTGGAATTCAAGGCTCTTTTCTGTACTTCTCTATTTTGGGAAACCAATCCCGCAGTTTGTACTATATAAGTGAATCGCCCATCTTTTTGAAATTCGTTCCTCAATGTGTCAACAATCATCAGCATTGTTTTTTGTCGGCTATCTGTGAGGTCATAAATAAAAAAGACAGACACAGAACTATTACTGCATCTGTCTTATTCATCCTCGTCGGATGTATCTTCAAAGGAGTATTCATTGAGTTCTTCATAATCCAGAAATTCTGCCACGGTCATATTAAAGGCAATCGCAATTTTATGCAGCGTCTGGATTCTAGGGTTAAAAGCTCTTCCATTGATTAAACTGTCAATAGTAGAAGTCGTAATGCCACTCATATCTGCCAACTTATTGATGGTAATACCACGTTTTTTGCAAAGAGACTGTATTCGATTGATTAAAATTTGTGCATATACCTTTTGATCCATCCGTCTCATCCTTGCTATCAGAAACATACTGTTCTATGAATAAAACAATAAATATAGTGGGATTCTGCTTTTTGTATTATTTTATTTCTTGTTCTAAATTGAGGAACAGGTCTGAGTTGAAAAAATCTATAATCGTTATATCAAGACCGTCACACAACTTTTTTATCGTTGCAACAGTTACGCTATTATTTCGTCTATTAATAATATTGTTCACCGTAGATTGCGTAACACCGCTGATAGTGCAGAGTTTATTAATTGAGATATTTCGTTCTTTGCATAAGCTTAAAATCCGCTCTTTGACTGCTTCATTAATTGTAATGTGAATCACCTTACTCTCTAAATAAAGAGTAGCTAATTCCATTCAAAATACTTAACTCTCTTGGGTTAAGTTGATTTAAAAATCTTTTCTGTCTATTTTATTTCTTGCTCTAATCCACGAAATAACGGAGAATGAAAGAAATCATCCACAGTAATATCAAGCCCATCACATAGTTTTTTTATTGTCGCAACATTTGCACTATTGTTTCGCCCATTAACGATATTGTTCACTGTGGATTGCGTAACACCGCTAATAATACAAAGCTTATTGATCGAGATGTCTCGCTCTTCACATAAATCCAAAATCCGAATTCTAATTGCTTCACCGACTGTAATATAAGCCACCTCCATTTCTCAAATAGCTTGTAAAAAGAATACAAACTTTCTCTTGAAAACGTTAACCCTTTTGAGTTAAAATAACTCAAAAGGGTTAAACGTTTAAAATTGAGAAAGAAGGTAAAATTATGATACTACATCAAAACAATCGGTTTTACTTCGGTAACATATCATTTTCTCTGCCCGACAACATCTGTCTCTTCAGGCCAGATGAAGTCGTCTTTAACACCGGATTGGAGTTGATCGCACCTGACAAAAGCTACCGCATTGACATCCATGGCTATGAAAGCGAATTTCCGGGAAAAGGCTTTTTTGAAGAGATGCTGGAACCCGAAGCGTTCCGCTGGTTGGGTAACGTAACCCCGTTTGTATACCATGGGATCAGTGGATGTTTCCTGTGTTACGAAGGGGGCGAAACAGCATACTGTGAAATTCTCTTTGACTTACAGCACAGGGAATTCAACATCTTGTCCGTTTTGTTTTATTGTGAAAAGAACAAAATGGACATTGGGACTATGATGAAAGGAAAAGCCGCCCAGGATCTGCTGAACAGCTTTCAGGCTGTAATAGAATAAAAAGAAAAAGACAGACCGCATGGCGTTTCTTTCCTGCGGTCTGTCTTTTATTGCCGTTCGGCACTACTCAACATTGAGCGTTTTGAATTTCTGATAAGTTTTATTCGATTCCAGAACCTGATGAATCTGTTCCAGATAGCTGCTGCCCAGTCCCTTGATTGCAAGCAGTTCTTCGTCGGATGTTCCGGCAAGAACGGACATGGTGTTGATTTCAGCACCACCCAAAAGGTTGACGATCCGGGTGGGCAAACCTGCCTCTTCAAAAGTCTGGGCATCGAGCAATGCCAACAGATCACGCTTCGTCTTGTTTTCCCTTCTGCGTTTGTACTTACCACGCGCCATGATGATTTCCCCTCATTTCTTACGATTTTGGGTTGTAGTTCTGTTTCAACACATGGTCCATACAACCCTGCCAAAGTAAAATTACTATTTGATTATACTCCCATTCCCTACAATTAGTAAAGAAAAACTTCTTTATTTCTGCTGTTATCTCAGAATCTGTTGAAATATCAGTCGTTTTTTCTTATTTGATTACATGAAATTATTGTTCTGTTGTCATATTCTGTGTCACCCCCCTGTGTTTTTCCACGTTCTTTCTCTGGATTGTTGAAACCGCACGCGGAGCCCTGCACCACATGATTCCGCTCAAACGCCACGCGAATGGCATTTAATACGCGCTTTTTGTCGCCGCTCCAAAGGGGTGCAATCAGGTTTGCCTTTGCGCCGTCTCCCGTCAAGCGGTGGATCACCATTTCCGGCGGAAGTCTGCGCACACATCCTTCCAGTATGGCAATATAGCACTCCAATGACAGCACATCAAACGTCCCGGCCCGATATGCCGCGGCAAGGTCCGTATCCGCGAGTACGTGCAGCAGATGCAGTTTGATACCATCGACGCCGGAGCGGCCAATATATGCCGCAGTATCCCAGATCATATCCTGTGTTTCCCCGGGCAGCCCGATTATCATATGTGTAATGACTTCGATATCCAGCCCTTTCAGCTTCCGAACCGCCTCATCATAGACAGAAAGGGCATAGCCCCGGCGGATATATTCAGCAGTCTGCGGATGGATGGTCTGCAATCCCAGTTCCACCCAGATTGGTTTTTGCCTGCGCAGCCGCCCCAGAAGCTGCAAGATCGGGTCCGGCAGGCAGTCCGGTCGGGTCGCTATGGACAATGCCACCACTTCCGGTTGTTCCAATACGGGCAAAAACATGGCTTCCAGCTGTTCCGGTGCGGCATAGGTATTGGTAAAGCTTTGAAAATAGGCAATATACTTTGCCTCTCCCCTGATTTTGGCGGCCACCCTGCGCTTTGCCTCTTCCAGTTGCGCATGAATGTCTCCGCAGGCCGACGCGGCAAAGGCGCCGCCGCCGTCTGCACTGCAAAAGATACAGCCGCGTGTGTCCAATGTCCCGTCGCGGTTTGGGCAGGTCATGCCCCCGTCCAGCGCCAGTTTATAGACTTTGCAGCCAAACCGCTCCCGCATCGCCTGATTGAAGGCCCGATAATACAGCGCCACCATCTCCCATCTTTGGTATGTATTTTGAAGTTATGCCCAGACAAACCAGCAATAGAAATAACCACACAACACAGCGGTCAGAGTAAACGGCACGCCAATCCGCAAAAACGCTTTGGTCGGAACGGTATATCCATTTTTCTGTAAAATTCCAATGGTTGCGATATTGGCCGACGCACCGATCGGCGTCAGATTTCCGCCGAGCGTCGACCCCGTTAGCAAACCAAAATACAGAACATAGGGTTCACATCCCATCAGAGAGGCAATCCCACTGATAACCGGAAGCATCGTTGCAACATAGGGAATGTTGTCAATAAAGGCAGAAAGCAGAACGGAACCCCAGACAATCAGCGTATACATCAGAAACAGATTGTCTCCGCCGGCTCTGACAAACCATTTGCTGACTGCGGCAATAACCCCGGCCTCATTGATTCCCTCGATCACAACAAACAGTCCGGCGAGCAGGAATAAGGTTGCATAGTCAATTTCTCTCAGTATCTTCCAGGTAAAGCTTCGATCTCCGCCTTTGAGCAGCAGCCGGAGGACTCCGATCAGACAAAGTCCGAGACAGATAAGGCCATTTGTCAGAGCCGGTTTGCTGGGAAGAAAGGAAGCGGCAATCAGAAGCAGGACATTGGAAAGCAAAAGGACGGTCGGAAAAAAGTCTGTCACTTCCGTCATTTCCCCGGCTTGGACAGCGGCCTTGTCTTTCCGGAACAGAAAGAGGATCACCGGAATGGTGGCCAACGCACCAAGCTCCACCGCCCAGAAAATACTGATTTTGCCATTCAGGAAGAAGAAATCCATAAAATCCATATTGGCATAGCCGCCCAGCAAGATGGAAGTGGTATCTCCAACCAATGTGGCCGCTCCCTGTAAATTGGAGGAAACCGAAATGGAAATCAGCATACCGACCGGGGAAATGTCCAGCTTTTTGGCGATGGCAAGCCCAACCGGTGCAATCATCAAAACTGTAGCGACATTGTCCACAAATGCGGAAACAATGCCGGCAAACAACGACATGACCACGATGACCCATCTTACATTGGGACATCGTTGCAAAAGATAATCTGCCATCCGATTCGGCATTTTGGATTCAATGAACAGCCCCACGGTTCCCATGGTTCCGGCCAGCATCATCAGCACATTCCAGTCAATGGCATCGACCACTTTGGACACCGGCAAAATTCCAAGCAGGACAAACAGGACGGCGGCACTGACCGCAATCAGCGGTCTTTTCCTGCTGAACACAATCATCAGCACATAGGTAAGAAAAAACAAAAGCAACGCCAGATACATATCGCAACACCCCTTTGATGCAATAAAAAAGACTCCTATTGCATAAGAACCCCCTTACACAATAAAAGTCTTGCTGTTTCTCATACAAAATGGATGGAATCACGGAACGCATACCGAAAAGGTTTGCAGGTTCCAGTTACTTCCTTTTATCGGAGGGGATTGTATCACAGATATAGAATCTTTGCAAGCGGGGTGCTCTTCTTCCCGTCCGATTTTCTGACAGGTATGGGAATATCCCGAAACTTTTTTCTATATTTTCCAGTTTTGATTCTGCATTGCACAAAGTTGACAATACAATTGTGGAATGTTATATTCACATTAACATTACTATATATAATATAGTATCAGAAAAAGCATTCAAACACACGAATCATTATCAACGAATCCCACTACGCGAGGTACGCATATGTCTGCTAATACAACCAAAAGATTGCTGGCTGCTTCCTTAAAACAATTGCTGACCAAAAAGACGCTGGATAAAATTACGGTAAAGGATATTACCGATCACTGCGGAGTCAATCGTCAGACCTTTTACTATCATTTTCAGGATGTCTATGCGTTGCTGGAATGGATCTTTGAGGAAGAATTGGAGAAAGCAATCAAAGACCATACGGATTACGCCTCATGGAAAGAGGCCTTTCGGGATGTATTTTCCATGTTGCTGGAAAACCGCACTCTTGTCTTAAACGCTTATCACTCGGTCAACATCAAAATATTACGAAAATATTTAATAAAAACGGTAAGACCAATTATTGCACCTCTGGTAGATGCGTTCATTGGGGACACCCCGATCTGTGAGGAAGATCGGCAATTTATCGTGGACATTTATACATTTGGTTTAATTGGAATAGCTTTGAATTGGATCGACAACAACATGGAGCTGGAATATGCAACATCGCTGGACAAATTCTTCCAACTGATTGACGGCAGCACAGAATATGTTGTGAAAAAATTTTCTCAACAGAAAAACTAGACAATTGAAGCCATCTGTCAAAAATTTTGACAAAAAGGGGCCTCTGTTCAAAATTTGAACAGAGGCCCCTTTTTGTCTATACCACTTTGTTTCAAATTGTGTTTCAATAAATGTGAAATATAACAACCACTGCTGTAGAAAGGACGATAGAGATATGAGTCTTAGCAGTTCTATGAAGAAATTCGGTGCTATCAAAGCATACGAATATTTAGACAAAGACCCGGACAAAAACATACCAAAACTTTTGAACTGGGCTGAAAAAATCGTCCCAAAAGGGGATTTTTCCAATCAGATTGCAGCGTTTCACCGCGTCATCGATCAACCGGACAACAACTGGTACCAATTGATTCGAAGCCTCTGGACCGATATTGACGACGAGGTGCGCAAGACCCTGTTTCAAAACTTCATTCTCAATGCAAATTTTGATTGGGCAGCCAAACGTCGGGCAGCAATGGAACAGTATGGATGCAATATTCCATGGGCCATTCTTCTGGATCCCACCTCAGCTTGCAACCTTCACTGTACCGGCTGTTGGGCTGCGGAGTATGGAAACCGCTTGAATCTGTCCTTTGATGAAATGGATGCCATCATAGAACAAGGCAAAGAACTGGGCATCTGTATGTACATCTATACCGGTGGTGAACCGCTGATGCGAAAGAAAGACTTAATCGCACTTTGCAACAAACACAACGACTGCATCTTCCTCTCTTTCACCAATGCAACCTTGATTGATGAGGAATTTGCAGAAGAGCTGCTCCGCGTGCGCAATTTCATTCCTGCAATCAGCATCGAAGGGTTTGAAGCGGTCACGGATAACCGCCGTGGCAATGGCACGTATCAAAAGGTCATTCGGGCAATGGAAATTCTAAAAGAGAAAAAGCTCCCGTTTGGGGTTTCCTGCTGCTATACCAGCCGGAATTTTGACTCCATCAGCTCTGAAGATTTCTTCGATCAATTGATCGACTGGGGTGCCAAGTTCGCCTGGTTCTTCCATTACATGCCGGTTGGCAATGATGCCGTCATGGAGCTGTTACCCACTCCGCATCAACGCGAAATGATGTATCAGAGAATTCGTGCATACCGCAAAACGAAGCCCATCTTTACACTGGACTTTCAGAATGACGGCGAATATGTTGGCGGCTGTATTGCCGGTGGCAAAAACTATCTGCACATCAATCCCAACGGCGACATTGAGCCCTGTGTATTCATTCACTACTCGGATTCCAACATTCGGGAAAAAACCCTGCTGGAAGCACTGCGCTCTCCACTGTTTATGGCATACCATGACGGACAGCCTTTCAACGACAATCCCCTTCGCCCGTGTCCTATGCTCGAAAATCCTGACAAACTACAGGAAATGGTTAGAAAAAGTGGTGCACATACAACTGATCTTCAGTCTCCGGAACCTGTGGAGCACCTTTGCGAGAAATGCAAAGCATATGCGGCAGACTGGGCACCAACGGCTGACCGCTTGTGGAAAGCTCCCCGGAGCCCGGAACGCTGTCAGGACTGTAAGGAGGTCTCATAATCATGTATTGCAGAATGGAGGGATCTGAAACATGATCCGATTCGGCAAAGCGGTTGTTAAACACCATATCCTTATTTTAATTCTTTCTGTCCTACTGTTGATTCCGTCCGTTATCGGGATGGCTTGCACCAGAATCAATTACGATATGCTGGATTATCTACCGAAGGATATCGATACGTTTGTGGGGCAGGATATTCTTCTAAAAGACTTCGGAAAAGGTGCATTTTCTTTCATTATTGTAGAAGGAATGGAGGATCAAGATATCTCCGCTCTGAAAGAAAAACTTGAACAGATCGATCATGTAGAAAGCATTCTCTGGTATGACAGCCTTCTGGATCCCTCTGTCCCCAAAGAACTGCTTCCAGAAAAATATTACAATGCTTTTAACACAGAGAAGGCCACGATGATGGCAGTATTCTTTGATACTTCTACCTCTGCCGACGAAACCATGCACGCAATTACTGAAATTCGTAACATTGCCGGAAAGCAATGCTTCGTCTCTGGTATGTCCGCATTGGTTACAGACTTGAAAGCACTATGTGAACGGGAAGAACCTATTTATGTCGGTTTGGCCGTTGCCTGTTCCTGTGCCATCATGGTGTTGCTCCTGGACTCCTGGCTGATTCCCTTTGTATTTTTGATCAGCATCGGCATGGCCATTTTGCTGAATCTGGGATCCAACTATTTTCTTGGTGAAATCTCCTATATCACGAAGGCGCTGGCTGCCGTCCTGCAATTGGGTGTCACCATGGATTATTCTATTTTTCTCTGGCACTTCTATTGCGACAAACGACAGCAGTATCCCAACAAAGAGGAGGCAATGGCACATGCCATCGCGGGAACGGTTGTATCCGTCACCGGCAGTTCCATCACAACCATTGCGGGGTTCATTGCACTGTGCTTCATGAGCTATACCATGGGGAAAGACCTGGGCATTGTAATGGCGAAAGGCGTTCTGTTTGGCGTGCTTGGCAGCGTCACTACCCTGCCGGCGCTGATTCTTCTGCTGGATAAACCCCTGCAAAGGACACGGCACAGATCCCTGATCCCCAATATGCACAAACTTGCCGGCCGCATTACCAAGCATGCCTGGATTTTCCTGGTGCTCTTTGCACTGCTGATCACACCGGCTTTTATTGGCTATCATCGGACAGCGGTATTTTACGACTTTTCCAGTCTTTTCTCCCATGACTCCGCCAGTGACATCCCATTTTTAACTGCAAATGAGAAACTCAGCGATTACTTCGATGTCTCATCTACCCACATGATTCTGGTCGATTCTTCGCTTCCTCCAAAAGAGGCCAAGGAAATGATGCAGGAAATCGACAACGTAGACGGTGTGCAGTATACATTGGGAATGGACTCCATTGTTGGCAGTATGATTCCGCAGGAAGTGTTGCCAAACAGTCTGACTGAGATTTTGAAAAGTGACCGATATCAACTGATGCTGGTCAATTCTTCCCTTGCAGTCTCTACTGACGCATGCAACCAACAAATCGACAAAATCAATACTATTATAAAACAATACGACTCAAATGGCTTGTTGATCGGTGAAGGTCCTTGTACCAAGGATTTAATAGAAATTACTGACCACGACTTTTCCGTTGTTACCGCTATTTCCATTGCTGCAATCTTCGTTATCATCGCTTTGGTTTTGAAGAGCATAACATTGCCCTTTATCCTCGTTGCCGTAATTGAACTTGCAGTATTCATCAATCTCGGCATCCCATACTATACCGGCACTTCCCTGTTTTTTATCACGCCGATTTGTATCAGTACAATCCAATTGGGTTCAACGGTCGACTATGCCATTCTGATGACAACCCGTTACAAGAAACGGCGTGCGGAAGGCAAAGGCAAGCAGGAATCTGTTTCCTACGCATTGGAAGCCGCGCTCCCCTCCGTTCTGGTCAGCGCCTGTGGCTTTTTTGCCGCCACCTTTGGTGTGGGTTTGTACTCAGATGTCGGCATCATCAGCTCGATGTGCAATCTCATGGCACGCGGCGCAATCATCAGTATGTTCAGCGTTGCACTGGTTTTGCCATCCATGTTTATGTTGCTGGATCAGATTATCTGTGCAACCAGCATTGGATTCCGACCAAAAAAACAGCAAAAGGAGAGTTTGACATGAAAATAAAAAGAATCGTTGCGTTACTGCTTTCTTTGATGATTGCGGGTACTACAGCACTGGCCGCTCCGAATGCAAAGAAAGCGGCTGCCGATGCCGCAGCCAACAAAGAGGAAACCGTCTACGTCATTGCCGATGCAACCGGCAATCCTGATACCATCATCGTCAGCAACTGGCTTCAGAATACGTCGGGTGCTGATGTACTGACCGATGACAGTAACCTGAAGGATGTAGAGGTCGTCAAGGGCGACGCCTCCTATTCGATTGACAAAGACAATATGTTGATCTGGCAGGCAGATGGCGAGGATGTCTACTACCGCGGCACTTCCGAAGAAGCACTGCCAGTCGACATTACCATCTCCTATCTCCTCGATGGCAAACCGATCAAAGCGGAGGATTTGGCTGGAAAAAGTGGTACTGTCACAATCCGCTTCGACTACCAGAACCATACCAGACAATCCGTCACTGTTGGAGACAGCATCGAGGATCTCTATGTCCCCTTTCTCGCTCTGAGCGGCATGATTTTAGATAGCAGCAAGTTCTCCAATGTTTCGGTTTCCAATGGCCAAGCGATCCAGGACGGAGAACACATCCTCGTTGTTGGCTTTGCCCTTCCCGGTATGCAGGAAAATCTCGGAGAATATGGAGAGGATATCGATCTTCCCAGTTCTTTGGAAATCACCGCGGACGTTACAGACTTCTCTCTGGATACAACCCTGAGTGTTATGGTCTCGGATCTGCTCTCAAATACTGACTTTGACAACTTCGACTCTCTGAACCAGTTGGCCGACGCAACCGAAGAACTTGACCAGGCAGCACAGCAATTGGTAGCAGGCAGTAATACACTGTATACCGGTCTGGAAACATTGATGGCATCCTGTGGAACTCTGCGGTCCGGTGTGGATACCCTGTATGATGGGTCCGTTGCACTGAACGGCGGTCTGTTGGCGCTACAGGGCAATTGTCCCACTCTGCTGACTGGTATCAACGGTTTGGCCGACGGCACTTCGACCCTGTACAGTGGTCTGCAAACCTTCCATCAAAGTACAGCACCATTCCGTGATGGTGCCAATCAGGTCAACAGTGGCGCTGCAGCTTTGGATTCCGGCCTGGCCACTTTGCAGGACAATACCGGGACATTGCTCGGCGGCATTTCTCAGGTCGATGACGGTGCCAATGCGCTGAATGACGGCATCTCCGCATTACAGGGTAAAACCGGACAGCTGCAATCCGGCATCGGACAACTCAATGACGGTTCCAGCTCAGTTTATAACGGTGCAGCTTCGGTTGCAAGCGGCGCGAGCAGCCTGCAAAACGGCGCTACCTCTCTGGCCGACGGCACACAGGCATTGGAAAGCGGCCTTGCAACGCTGAGCCAAAGCGCTGATTCTCTTGTAAACGGCTACGGCCAGGTCATCGACGGCGCAGCAAATCTGCAAAACGGCGCGTCCAGTGTCGCATCCGGTGCAGCTGGTCTGCAAAGCGGCCTGGAATCCGCATCTGCCGGGTTGTATCAGGCAATCGGCGCCAGCCAACAGGCTTTAAACAGCCTTTATGCACTGCGCGATACCGCCGAAGATCCCAGCATCTATGATGGCGCAATTGGTACATTGGAACAAGCCATTTCCGGACAGCAGTCTGTTGCATCCAGTTTGGGCTCCGGCGGCAATTTGTCAAACAGCGCGGCTTCGATTGCAAGCGGCGCAAGCAGCCTGCAAAGCGGTGCGTCAGATTTACAGAACGGACTTGGTTCTCTGCAATCCGGAACTTCCAATCTACGTGACGGCATCTATCAGGCATATAGCAGCAGCCAGGAAGTCCATTCCGGCAGCCAGTCCATCAGCAATGCAAGCAGTCAACTTGTAAGTGGTGCCAACAGTCTGGCCGATGGCGCCTCAAGTTTATCTGACGGTATGGCAAATCTGTACAGCAACAGCGGTACTCTGGTCGATGGCGTCAATCAGTTGCGCGACGGCTCCAATCGTCTTGTCAGTGGCACAGGTTCTCTCGCATCCGGTGCCGGCACGCTCTCTTCCGGCATTGGACAGCTCAAGGACGGTTCCTCTTCCCTATTAGAGGGTACTGGCAAACTGGCCTCCGGCGCAGATGCTCTGGCAGACGGTTCCAGTGCACTCGTAAACGGTGCCGGAACACTAAATCAGGGAATGGGTACCTTGCAGGCCGGCGCTGACCATCTGGCTGACGGTGTCAACCAGCTAACCGACGGTTCTTCTTCCCTGAAAGATGGCCTGGGCTCTCTGCAATCCGGAACCGGTACACTGGTCGACGGCGTAACCCAGTTGCGCGACGGCAGCAAGGAACTCAGTGAAGGGATGCAGACCTTCTATGATGAGGGAATTTCCGTACTGACGGATGCCCTGGGAAACAAAATTCCTGCCCTGCTGGACCGTTTCCAGGCTTTGACTGACCTGTCCTACGATTCCTACTCTGGTCGCTCTGATAATATGGACGGCACTGTAAAATTCGTCCATAAAACTGACGCTATTACAAAATGAATCATGATGCAACATCCCTCTGAAACAAAACCCCAGGAGATGGCGGAACCATATGGTTCCGCCATCTCCTTTTATTTTTTCTATTTTCCTGTAAACACGATCAAAAAAGAATCGGAGCAAGCGTTACAATGCTTGCTCCGATCTGGCACCCCAGAGACGCTTCGAACGTCCGACCTACCGCTTAGAAAGACTGTGCTGTCGCTTGGATAGGGTGTGCTATGTCCATACTTTCGATATTTTGCGTAAAATCCGCGATTTGGTACTCCATCTCGCGGTATTTTTATTATTTTTATAGTTCTCGCAGCTTCCACCGCACAAAGAAAACGCATGGCACCAAATATGGTGCCATAAGAGATTGATATTCGCATTCTTTCACATTTCCCATTGTAATCGATGCGATTTTATTACATGATGTGCACATTCACTCAGAGTGGCGTTGAAATTTGTGCATTATTTTATCCCCCAGGGATCTTATTTCTGTTTGTTTTTGTAATTAAGATTTGAGAAATTTGAGTGCCTCTGCCAACTGTCCATTGGCGGTTTCCATCATTCTTATTGATGACCTGACCTTCTCCTGTGCGTCTGATGTCAGTTTTCCGCTAAGCTCAGAAAGGTTTTCCGTATGATGTTCATTATGATGAATCATATATTCCAGAAATTCTTTTGGGTTATCCATTACAATTCCGGGCGCATGTTCATGAGGATGGCTGTGTGTCTGCCCGTTTGAGTGTGTATGAGAGTGGTCTTGTACATACTCTTCCGCGCATTTTTCGTGATTGTGTCCCATATGTTTCTCCTCTCGTGTTTTTAATTGTTCATGGCTTATTTCGCCCCAAAGATTATTATTTATTCAAAAGGAAAGTATTCTTCCGATCATAATCCGCCATCTAAATAATGAATCCACCATTGCAACAATGGTGGATTCAAATTAACAGATTAAAAAAGTTATGGTTTTTAATTATCTATGCAGGTGACCGTGGTATCATTTTCGTTTTCCAGATAAACCACACGGGTACACAGTCTTTCTACCAGTGCTTTTTCATGGCTGATTACTATGATTCCCACATTATTCTGTTCCGCGAATTTTCGCACCACCTGCCAGATTTGAGCCTGAGTAATTACATCCAGCATGGTGGTCATTTCATCGGCAATCAGGAATTTTGTCTCCGGTGACAGGGCTCTGAGAACACAAAATCGTTGTAATTCTCCTCCTGAGAGCTCCGATGGCCAACGGTTCATCCAAGAGGGCTTTATGCCCATCTCATCAATCATTTCTGCAGGTGGCTCCCATGCCTCGCTCAAAATCCTCTGCATTTTCCACTTCGGGTTTACATTTTTCTCCGGATGCTGAAAAATGAGCTGTACAGGATTATAACAACCTTTTTCCAATGACTTGCCATCTAAAGTGACAGCCCCTGAATCAGGTTTCAGATAACCCGAAAGGAGTTTCGCCAAAGTGGATTTTCCGAATCCGCTCGGAGCAGTTACCCCAACTATTTCCCCACTCTCAATCTGAAAGCTGATATTTTTTAAAATTGGTTTACCTTTTTCGTATCCAAATGAAATATTATCTGCTTTAAGTAGCATGGAAGCACCGTACCTTTCCACCTCTCAGATCTCTAATCGGAGGCGTTTGAGAACTGCAGACATCTGTCTTTTGGGGGCACCTGTCGCAGTATAGACATCCCTTGGAAATCTCTCCCGGCATCGGCTGTGTACCGTCGGTCGGTTCAAAATCTGTATCCGGCATAGCTTTCAGCAATGCCTTTGTATACGGATGCCGCAGTTTTGAACCGTCACCGGTCATTTCATCTGCATTTGCAATTTCCAGTGTACTGCCTGCATAAAAAATCGCGATTTGATCCGCAATCTTTTTCGCGGCGTTGATGTCATGCGTAATCATAAGAACAGCGCAGCCCTCATCGGTAACCTTACGGAAGTTCGCGAGAACTTCATTTAATGTCTGTTCATCCAGACCGGGTGTAGGTTCATCTGCTATGATAATCTCTGACTCAGCTAGGAGTGCTGTGGAAAGTAGTACTCGCCTTGCCATTCCGCCAGAAAGCTGATGAGGATAGTAATCATAAACTTCGGGAGCAAGTCCGTATTTCTCAAACTGCTTCAGGACTTTTTCCTTTCGCTCTTTTGCCGGAAACCGCATCAGGGACAGTTCAACCTGTTTGCCTACTTTAATTAACGGATCAAGATAGTTTACGGACTGGGGAATCAGCGAAATTGTAGTACCTCTAAGCTGCTCTCTGTCTGCTTGGGTGATTTCTTTTCCGTCATAATACATTTTACCGTAAGTCGTTGCGTTGTATGGCAGAATTCCAAGGATAGCATGAGCCAGCAGGCTCTTTCCTGAACCCGAGGAACCAAGTACGGCAAGGATTTTTCCCTTGTACAGATTGATATCAAGATTGGTAATTACATGAAGTTCTTTTCGCTCCATTCCTTTCACATACTGGGAGAAAGAGACTCCGAAATCAACAACCTGAAAAATTGTTTTACTACTCATCTTTCCTCCTAAATCTTGTATGCGCTTGCCGGATCAATGATTTTTTCAAGATTTCTTCCGACGCTGGAAACTGCCAGTGAAATCAGTACCAAAGTCAAGCCCGGGAATGTTGCAAGCCACCATTGTCCGCTGGTTAGATATTTCATGGATTCTGACAGAATGATGCCGATAGCTGGCTCGTGGGCAGGCAGTCCGAATCCAAGGAACGTAATGGAGGCCTCATGAATAATTGCATGAGGGAAAACCAAGATTGTTCCGACAACGAGCTGCGGAAGAATATGCGGAAGCATATGATGGATGCAGATATTCAGCTTTGATTTCCCGAACATCTCAGCAGTCTTAATATATTCCGCTTCTTTAAGTTGCATGATTTCCGCACGGATTACTCGCGTAAGTGAAGTCCAGTGCGTGGCTGCAACGCCGACTACAATACCTTTGAAACCGCCGCTGCAGGCAACGGAAATGAGAATTACCAATATGGTATGAGGGATAGAAAGAACCAAGTCAACCATAAAGCAGATAAAGGAATCGACTTTACCTCCGAATACAGGACCGATAATACCGAGAACAACGGCAATAGCGGAGCTGGTAACAGCACTGATCAATCCAACCCAGATACTCAACGAAAGCCCCTTCAATGTTCTAAGAAACATATCGCGTCCCATCCAGTCAGTACCGAAAAGATGATCGGACTGAGGCGCCTGATTGATATTCGAAAAATCCGGTAGTATTGACGAGTCCGGAATATTTTTTCCGACTATCATTACCGCAATAACGACAAGGCTGAAGAGTATTACGGAAATCAGAGATTTTTCTCTTGGGCCTAACGCAAATACTTTCTTTTTCTTATTCATTGATCGTGCCTCCCTCGCGGATTCGCGGATCAATGCTATAGTAGAGAGCATCGGCGATGGTATTTCCCACAAATACAAAAATCAAGCTGATAATAGTGATGCCAAGCAGAAGCTGCACATCGCCACGCAGTCCGGCAAGTACAGTTGCCTGTCCCAAACCCGGATAAGCGAATACCTGCTCTACAAAAATGGCACCGCCGAACAGTTCGCTGAAGGACAGGAACTGAAGTGTAATTGCAGGAAGTGAAATATTGCGAAGAAGATGGTTTTTAATAATGCTTTTTGTGCTTTCTCCTCTTGCTATGGCAAAAAGGACAAAGTCCGAATTCATAATTTCCACTGTCTTCTCACGAGTGTACATGCAGATGTTGGCCACGCTGACCATGGCGAGCGTAAACACCGGAAGAATCATATGCAAAATCTTATCTCCCAATGCGACATGCTCTGATATTTCGCCAATGTTGACACTTAAGCCCACGGGAAACCAACCGAGCTTTACACTGAAGATAATCAAACATACGATTCCAAGCCAGAAAGTAGGTGTGGAAATTAAAATATGACAGTAGCCGCGAATTATTTTATCCCAAAACTTGTCCTCTTTGATTCCAGCAATGATGCCAAGAACAAAACCCAGAACACCGGACAAAATCCACGCCACCGACATTAAGGCAACAGAAGCTAAAAACTTTTGCCCTATGACCTCCATGACAGGTCGTCTGTAAATTATAGAGGTACCCCAATCTCCGCGAATCATGTTGGAAAACCAAGTCCAAAACCGAACAAGTGGAGATTGATTCAACCCCCACTTTTCGGCAATAAGTGCTCTTTGCTCAGCACTTACTTTTGTGCTTGTACCAACATAGGCCGTTACCGGATCGATTGGCGATAATTCCATTAGAAAAAAGGTGATTAGCATGGTTGCTGCAAGAAGCAGCAACAGTCGCCCAAGTCTTTTCCCCAGAAATGAACCTATGTTTTTATTCATCAGATCATCCTTTTATTCCCAGTTCCACTCAACAACATTGTCGAAGATTCTTCCGGCGTGAGGCTGAACAACAGGCTGTCCGAAGGAGAATCCGTCAGCAACATAGTATACATGGTTGGCATTTGCAAACCAGCAGAAGGGAGCATCGCCTACTGCGGAGCAGTATTTCTGAGCTTCCTGCCAGTACTGAAGTGCGTCTGCCTCGTCTTCTGCCTGCAGAGCCTTGTCGATGGCTTCGTCACATTTTTCGTTCTTGTATACGCCGCCATTATCCCAGGCGACAGGGCCACCGGCATTAGCACCATAGTACAGATTGTACATTTCCGAGGGGTCGCCGGAGCCAAAGCCGTACATAACTGCAGAAGTGTGGATTATGGGAAGAATCGTATCCCATGTAACCTGCTGAAGGTTTACCTTAATGCCAAGCTCATTACCGACATTAACAAATTCAAGCGCCATTTCCTGACGATATTTGCCTTCCGTGTAAAGCAGATCAAATTCTGCCTTCAGACCGTCTTTTTCAATGATGCCATCGTTGTCGGTATCTTTCCAACCTGCATCTGCAAGAATCTTCTTTGCACCGTCAATATCGTTGTACTCAGAAGGATCAAGAACGGTATCCTTATTCAGCCAAGGCATCTTTTCCAAACCGGTTGTGGAAACAGAACCGTATCCGTTCATGACACCGTTAACAATCTTTTCTCTGTCAAAAGCCTTGTTGAAAGCCTGGCGGATTGCAAGGTCGCTGGTTACATCGTTGCCCATTACAGCACCGTCTTCAGCCAGTTTGCCTTCATTCGGAACCATGGGGAAGCAAACACCGTAGCATTCAATGCTGGGGATATCGACAACATTTGCGCCTTCAATCTCTTTGGAAGCAAGGTTTCCGTTAATCTCAACTGCATCGATAGTGCCGTTCTCCAGTGCGGCAACCGCAGCGTCGGTACCAAGGAGAGCAATAGTAATTTTATTCAGTTTCGGAGCTTCTCCGTAATAGTCTTCATTCTTCTCGAAGATAATCTGCTCGCCCTTGTCCCACTGAACCAGTTTGAAAGGACCTGAGCCGATAGGTGCGTCTTTGAAGGATTCATCATGGGTATGTTCGGGAACGATGCCAAGATAAGCCAAACGCTCAATAAACGGAGAATAAACACGAGTCAGGTGGAATGCAACCTGTGTATCGTTCAATACTTCGATGGAATCGATTATTGTCAGGTCGATATCACTACCGGAATCTTTTGCGGTCTGATAAGTATAAGCTACATCCTGTGCTGTAACCTTAGTGCCGTCTGTGAAATTAGCATCGTCACGAAGGGTAACTGTCCAGGTTAGTCTATCCTCAGAAACCTCGTATCCAGTTGCAAGGTCGCCGGTCCATCCCAGTTCCTTGTTGCGGGCAAACATGGTTGAGAATACAAGCTTTGTAATAGAACCGTGTCCGCCGGTTGTGGAGTCAAAACCTGCTTCAGGCTCTTCGCCGATAGCAACTATTAGCTCTTTGTTCGCAATACGCTCCTCACGAGGTGATGCTGCTACGTCACCGTTATCGGTCGACTGCCCGTTAGTTCCACAGGCGCACAGCGCAGCCACCATCAAAACGGCCAGTAGCAATGCCATTATTCTTCTTTTCATAATCTTTCCTTTTCTTTTCATAATCTTTCCTTTCTTGTCCTTGTTATTAATAACGCTTTCTGTAAGCGGTATTTTCGAAATGTTTTTTGGGAATGGCATACACCTTATTTACGCTCCAATTATGAGGGATATTCGGAGGGATAAGACATATGGCATGAAGAATAGAATTCGTTTAGTGAATAGATTATACCATTCCGTGTTTCTTTGTGTAACCTACCCAGGGGGATAAAATTTCATTAATTCGGCATCATTTTTCCCCATAAAACGATTATTTCCGTTGTTTTTGTAGATTTGATCTCAATGCGCAGAAAAACATGCCCACCTCGGATTATGTTCCGGGGTGGGCATGTTTTTTCGCTTTTTATTGAGTTTTTACGCTTACTGTTTGTTCACCATCGTCGTTTTCGGTGTTAATTGTTGGGTTTTCGTGAATCATAATATGTTTAATATCCGGATACTCTTTTTCAACCATATCGTGCACCCGATCGGCAATCTTGTGAGCATCTGTAAGATTCAAATCACCGTTGACGGAAATTTCGACATCCAGATAGATTTTGTTGCCAAACTTTCGGGATTGTAACAGATCCACTCGATCGACATTGGGTTGGGAAAGGGTAAAATCCGCCATTTCGGTATCCCACTGTTCACCGCAGGATGTATCCAGCATCTTCACAATTGCATCCTTTAAAATGTCAAACCCCACTTTCAGAATGCACAGGCAGATGCCCACACACGCAATGGCATCCATGATCGGAAATCCCATCCTTGCTCCCGCAATTCCAATAAGCGAACCGACAGATGAAAGTGCGTCTGAGCGATGATGCCACGCATCGGCCATAAACACATATGAGGAAAACTGCGAAACTATGTATTCCCGCAGAATTCCTCCAAAGACGGGTCGCAGTATACTACGCCATATTAGTAGATGTGCCCTAAACAGAATTCTGATTTCATGCGCGAATACTATTTTGTGAGTAAACATTGTTTTCTCTGGATATTTTGCGTTACTTCTGGCTTAATATCCTTACGAAAAACAAGGAAACAACGACCATGAAAGAATATGAAATTCACATCAGCGCGAGCTACATCACTAGCGGCGGTAGTGAAGAATGGACATACGTCACGGAACATGTGATGGCGTGCAGCGCCGAGGAAGCCAAGCAAATCAAGCTCAATGAGCTCAAAACCGACGGTTATAGCAATATCACAATGGACATCATCGAAGCATAAATTCAAAATTGACCCGACGAGAACGCTGGCAGCTATTTTTGCTGCCGGCGATTTTTTATGTCGCTTATTCCAGTATTAAAACGAATCGTTCAATAGGAGAACTAACGATTGGACACCCGCATTAGCTGCGGGGTTTAACTGATAATTTCAATTCAAAGCGACGTTACATAGGATACACTTTGAAAATCACAATGATCAAAAACGCGATGTTCATTAGGCGAGGCGCTCAAGGTCAATATCATCCATAGAAAACTTTTTTCAAACAGCTCATTAAGTGAGTTCTTTGAATTTTATAATCACGAAAACACAGAAAAGTTTTTTGTTGTGTTCACCTAATGAACACAACAATTGATATTTTCCAAAAAGCAGGTAATTAGGTTGCTTACTTATTAGGTTTGCTAAATCCGGCATCTGGTGTCCCATTTGAGCGGTATTACATAATCGCAATATCGTTGGTCGTTTTTAATCCCGTCATTAGGTGACCGAATTAAATGCTATTTTGCTCACGCGAAGGGAAAAACATCATTAAATCGGAAAATAATTTTCAGGTTTAATGATTGCGCTAAACGCACAAAAGCAAAGAGTAGGCAATTAGGCTGCACTCATATTGATTGAAGTTTATTGCACTCATTAGGTAAGCGCATTAATTGCTATAAGTACGACATTAGGTGACACCTTTACCCATTAATCTTAGCCCAGCAAGGCAGAAAGGAAAACAAATGAAAAATTATAATTGATGTCAGAGAATATGCCCTCGAGCATGGCGTGAAAATTTGGGAGATTGCGCTTCGCCTCGGCATTTCACCGGAGACTATGTCCAGACGCTTACGTTGAGAGCTTTCTATGGTGGAAAAAGAGCGCGTGAAGGAAGCCATTAGGGAGGTAGCGCATGAACGATAACTTTACCCTGTTTACCGAAAACTGTGCTGGAAACAAAAATAACAACTCATATCCCAACGCTGTGCAAATCACAGATGCATGATCCTTGAAGAATGCAATCAGGCATAATCACGTCTGCGCAAAATACAAGGACGGTAAAACCAATCCTCAGCATCCCTTACAGTGTAGACAGCCCTCGGAGAGGGGCTCTAAAAACTACTACTCTATAATATGCAGTTGTCAATTTTGCTACGTTTTAATTTTGCGTATGGTCGTAACGGCTTTTCGTTACTCATGATATTATTCCTTCCATACAAGTTTAAAGAATAGCCAGATCCAACTTGATTAGAGTCGAACCCGGCATTTTGGCACCCCCGGCGAGACTCGAACTCACTACCTTGCGCTTAGGAGTAGACCCGATGCGATGAAACCAGGTGCAACACAGTGCAAGAAAATCCTTGGAAATACAAGGTTTTTCACTGTTTCAAATCCTATCTGGTATCACGCTTCATAAGCATTTTCATAGGGATTTTACACCGTCCGATTGGCTCGAAATTAGCAAGGCTTTCGATTTTTGGTGGACGTTGCAAGTGCAAGCAAATTCCTCTATGTAACCTCTCGTTATACGAAATGATAGGAAATCCTATTCATTCCCGTGCAGGGGTGATGGTGTTTTGGATACCTATTTAAGTCTGTTTAATATATCATTTCAAAACGAATTTTTCAACCAGAATTATCAAGAATTTCAAAGGTTTTTTCAGACTCAATGATTCTATGTAATTTAGACCCGCCGAAGCAGGTCTTTTTTTATTTCAGCATAATCTCTCTATCCTCAGCGCCGAGCATATAAGCACCTTTGGCAAAAGCATCCCTTGCCAGAAGCTCTGCTACATCAACCCTATCGAACAGCATCCATATTTCTTTCTCTTTCGGAGTCAGTTCATGGCTATGGTCAAACAAATGCTCAAGTCCCAATCCTTCAAGCAATGCCGACTTTGCTGCTTTGTATTCCTCAGCTCTGCCAACATATTCGTCGTTCCTTTCCTTGGAAAATGCCTCGATATTGTCAGCTCTCAGATGCTCGTAATACTCGTCCATAAAGATTCTATCCATACTCGTTGACCTCCATAAC